>JAIBEY010000066.1 GCA_019459525.1 Prolixibacteraceae bacterium | reverse complement strand
GATCAGTCACCGCTGGGCCGTACGCCACGAAGTAATCCGGTCACTTACACAGGCGTTTTCTCTGATATCCGGAACCTATTCGCCCAGTTGCCTGAAGCCAAAATCAGGGCATATTCTCCGGGGCGGTTTTCGTTCAATGTCAAAGGAGGCCGCTGCGAAGATTGCCAGGGTGGCGGATTGAAACAAATTGAAATGAACTTTTTGCCCGATGTATATGTGCATTGCGATACCTGCAACGGCCGCCGATACAATCGCGAAACACTTGAAGTCCGCTACAAAGGCAAGTCCATTGGTGACGTGCTGGATATGACTATTAACCAGGGCGTTGAATTCTTCGAGCATATTCCATCCATCGCCCATAAACTGAAAACCATTCAGGATGTGGGGCTGGGATACATTACGCTGGGGCAATCATCAACCACACTTTCCGGAGGAGAGTCGCAGCGTGTAAAACTGGCCACCGAACTCGCCAAAAAAGATACGGGCCAAACCATGTACATTCTCGACGAACCAACTACCGGACTTCATTTTGAGGATATCCGTGTGTTGCTCGAAGTGCTGAATAAACTGGTTGATCGCGGAAATACGGTCATTGTGATTGAGCATAACATGGATGTCATAAAAGTGTCCGACCACATCATCGATATTGGCCCCGAAGGCGGAAAAGAGGGTGGGCGAGTGGTTTGCTTTGGCACTCCGGAACAAGTCATTAAAAATAAAGAATCGTTTACTGCAAAATACCTGAAACAGGAAATGGCGCAAGCCTGACCTGAAAAATGTGATCAGGAACTGAGAATTTGAAATAGTTAACCTAACTAATATGAACACAATCGATATTTATTGCGTCAATACCGGCGAAAAGAGAGTTTATCCGTTGGGCGTTACGCTGATGGAAATTAAAGATGATTTTAAGGTCAGCCTCAACAACCCCATTATTGGGGCTTTAGTCAATAACAAAGTGAAAGAACTCTCGTTCGTGTTTGTAAAAAACAAAAAGGTAGAGTTTATCGATTATTCTCATCCCGATGGTTTGCGCCTGTATGTGCGGTCGCTGTTCTTTGTTTTATTTGCTGCGGTACGCGAGGTTTTTCCACAGGTAAAATTAAAAATAATGCACGGTATGTCGCGCGGCTATTACTGCGAACTGGCCGGATTAGACCGGTCGATTACCGATGACGACATTTTTGCCATCAAGAGTAAAATGCAACAGTTTGTTGACAAAGATATTCCTTTTGAAAAAATCGGGTTGCCCACCGAAGAGGCGGTTGAAATATGTACCAAACAAAATCTGCGCTACAAAGCCAAGCTCTTTAGTCAACAGGGTGCCATGTTTACTTACCTTTATTTCATGGGCGAACAGGCCAATTTCTTTTATGGTCATATGGTTCCTTCAACCGGTTATTTAAAGGTTTACGATTTGGTAGCCTATTACGATGGATTGCTGCTCCGGATTCCTAAACCAAACAAATTCAGCGAACTTCAGCCTTATTCGAGACACGATAAGTTGTTTGGTATTTTTCAGGAGCATAAAGATTGGGCAGAGCTTTTAAATGTACCGAATGTAGCTAACCTGAATGAAAATACGCTGAACGGCACAAGCGGTGACATTATTAAAATATCGGAAGCGTTACACGAGAAGAAGATTGCTGAGATTGCGAATTTGGTGCATGACAGGCGGGATAAAGTTAAAATTGTATTGATTGCCGGTCCATCGGCTTCCGGGAAAACCACGTTCAGCAAACGGTTGATGGTGCAATTGGCGGTAAACGGATTAAAGCCAACCATGATTTCACTGGACGACTATTTTGTCGATCGCGAAAAAACGCCCAAAGATGAACATGGCGAATACGATTTTGAAGCCATTGAAGCTATTGATATTGAGTTTTTTAATCAGCAACTGGTGCAGCTTTTTAATGGAGAATGGGTTGAATTGCCTAAATTTAATTTTACCGTAGGGCAGCGTTTCCCTTCAGAAAAAAAGCTGCAATTGGGGCCGGGTAGCATCCTGATTGTGGAAGGTATTCATGGCATGAACCCGAATCTGATTCCGCACATCAATCCAGAAAATACCTTTAAAATATTTTTGTCGGCGCTTACACAAATTTCCATCGACGATCAAAACCACATTTCAACTACCGACAACCGAATGATCCGCCGGATGATCCGCGACAGCAAATACCGGAATTACTCAGCTTCGGATACCATTCGCCGTTGGCCAAGTGTTCGCGCGGGCGAAGACAAAAATATTTTTCCCTACCAGGAGAATGCCGATGTCATGTTTAATTCAGCCATGATTTACGAACTGGCTGTGCTTAAAAAATATGCAGAACCATTGCTTAAATCAGTTCCCGAAAGCCAGTCCGAATACAGCGAAAGCAACCGCTTGCTGAAGTTTCTGTCTTATTTTAAGGACATTGACGATCAGGAAATACCGCCGACATCGGTTGTCCGTGAGTTTTTAGGCGGAAGCAGTTTTACCTATTGATTCCGGGTATAGCACATCAAAAAAAATAATGTAAAAAATTGTAAACTTATTTGGAAACAATTTAAATAGGTGCTATGTTTGTATAGAAGATAAAAGAGTCTTTAATCTTAATTTAATACAAAAATGGCGTTCGAATTACAGAAGTTACCATATGCCTACGATGCTCTTGAACCATACATCGATGCGCAAACTATGGAAATCCATCATGGTAAACATCATGCAGCATACACCAATAACCTGAATGCTGCACTTCAGGGAACAGCAACTGAAGGAAAAACAATTGAAGAAATTTTGGCTAATATATCGGCTCAGCCTGTTGCCGTTCGCAACAATGGCGGTGGATTTTTTAATCACAATTTATTTTGGGAAGTGATGGCTCCGGGTGGTGCCAAACAACCTGAAGGTGATTTACTGAAAGCTATTGACACCGCATTTGGGTCGTATCAAAATTTTAAAGAAGCATTTACCAAAGCAGCGCTCACCCGGTTTGGGTCTGGTTGGGCGTGGTTGGTAAAGCAGGGTGATGGTTTGGTGATTTCATCTACACCTAATCAGGATAACCCGTTAATGGATCTGGCTGAAGTAAAAGGAATTCCGGTACTTGGAGTGGATGTGTGGGAACATGCATACTACCTGAAGTATCAAAACCGGAGGCCCGATTATGTTGATGCCTTTTTCAACGTGGTTAATTGGGATGAAGTTGCCAGACGGTTTAAAGGTTAGTTGATTTTTGGTTTTTTTCCGCCCGAAACAGAGGTTTCGGGCGGTTTTGTTTTTTATAGCCCCTTATTCAGAATCAGTATAAATTACCCCGGAATTGCTGATTTCCCAAACCTTTTAATTCTAGTTTCTGTTATCTTTCTGAAAAAACTAAAATCATTGTTTAACCAAAAAGATAACCAAAATGAGTTTTACATTACCCGCATTACCTTATGCTATTGATGCGCTTGAACCCTTCATTAGCGCCAAAACACTGGAATTTCATCACGGCAAACACCATCAGGCTTACGTTACTAACCTGAACAACCTGATTGTTGGAACTGAATTCGAAAATGCCGACCTGGAGACCATCATCAAAAAAGCTGAAGGTGGCATTTTCAACAATGGAGCCCAGGTTTTTAACCACACGTTTTACTTCGAACAATTTTCGGCAACACCTGCAACTGAACCTTCAGGAGCATTAAAGGCTGCAATCGAAACAACTTTCGGTTCGCTGGATGCTTTTAAAGAAGCTTTCAACAAAGCTGCTGCAACTCAGTTCGGTTCAGGCTGGGCCTGGCTGGTTAAAGATGCCGCCGGAAAACTAAGTATTGTTCAGACCAGCAATGCTGGTTGCCCGGTTCGCGACGGATTGACTCCGCTTTTAACCTGCGACGTTTGGGAGCATGCTTATTACCTCGACAAACAGAATCTTCGTCCGGCCTATATTGCCGATTTCTGGAAAGTGCTTGACTGGAAAGTTGTTGAAGGAAGGTTATGATTGATGATTAACAATTGTAGATTAACGATTAGCGAAGTAAAACATCACCAATCGTTGATCGTTAATCTCTAATCGTTAATTTTGGACCTTCATATATTTCTTTAAATCTTAAATTCGATAAATATGAGCGTAGAAAAAGTATTGGCAGTAATGACTGCCGCCGGGAAACCGGTGAAAGCTGGCGAAATTGCCGAGTTGGCAGGACTGGATAAAAAAGTGGTTGAAAAAGCCATGAATGAATTGAAAAAACAAGACAAAATTGTGTCTCCGGTGCGTTGTGCCTGGGAAGTGAAGAAATAGTCCTGATAAAAATCTGAGCGAGCCGCTGGTTATCCAATCAGCGGCTTTTTCTTTTTTTGCCGTTACCGAAACAATATTCAATTAACTTTATCCTCACAACAAATCAGCACATCTTAATTCGAATCAGAGGACAAATACATTTACTTATGCGTGTAATTTATTTACTATTCCTGACAGCTCTTTTTGCTGCATGTGCTGTAACCAGCAGCAAAACTGGGGAGGATGCCATTCTGTATAAAAACATCGAAAAGCACATTGCCGAATTATCCTCCGATAAGTATCTGGGGCGGATGCCCATGTCGTCAACCGAGCAAATTACAGTTGATTACATTGCCGGGCAGATGAAGGAAATTGGTCTGGAACCAGCCAATAAGGAAAGCTATTTTCAGGAAGTTCCTTTGCTGGCCGTGTCATCTACGATCTCGAATACCCTCGATTTTGAAACTCCTCAGGGCACATTAAAACTAGACAAAATGGTCGATTATGTGACTTTTTCGCGAAAGATGGAGGCAGAACAGTCGCTCGATCAGTCGGAGTTGGTGTTTGCCGGATTTGGCATTACTGCTCCTGAATTTGGTCGAGACGATTTTCAGGGAATGGATCTGGCGGGCAAAACCATCTTGGTTTTTGTGAACGATCCAGGATATGGAAGATCTGACATCTATTTCAAGGGGAATACGATGACGTATTACGGACGCTGGACCTATAAATTTGAAGAAGCTGCCCGTCGCGGAGCCAAGGGTTGCCTGATTATTCACGAAACTGGTCCGGCTGGCTACCCGTGGAAAGTGGTTGCCAATAACGGAGAAACAACCAAACTATACCTGAAGCCTGAAAACGGATACACCGATCGCTGTGCGTTTGAAGGCTGGATTTCGAAAACAGCAGCGGAAAAGTTGTTTGCTTCTTGCGGGATGACTTTCGATGACTTAAAAAAGCAAGCTGTTCAAAAGGATTTTAAACCATTTGCCTTGCCTGTAAAAGTTTCGGGCTGGATGAAAAGTAGTTTCGAAACCAATACTTCGCGTAATGTTTGCGGACTTATTCGGGGAAGCAAACACCCCGATGAAGTGGTGGTTTACACCGCACACTGGGATCATCTGGGTATGGGCTCGGTAATTAACAACGACAGCATTTACAATGGTGCAACCGACAATGCCAGTGCCGTTTCGTGGATGCTCGAAATAGCCCGTGGCTTTAAAAGCGGTCCTGCACCCGAACGTTCTGTTTTGTTTCTTTCGGTTACCGGCGAGGAATCTGGCCTGTTAGGTTCCAGCTATTACGCCGAACATCCCTACTTCCCGATGAATAAAACGGTAGCCTGTATCAATACTGATGTGCTTTTATTTTTAGGAAAGTATAAAGACGTGACGATTACAGGATTTGGTCAATCGGAACTGGATGAATGGGTCAAAGCTGAAACCGAAAAACGGGGAAGGTATATCGCTCCTGATCCCAATCCGGATAACGGGATGTATTTCAGAAGCGACCAGTTCCCGTTTGTAAAACTAGGCGTACCGGCTATTTTTGCCAAAGGATATATTGATGCTGAAAAGCACGGCAAGGAAGAAACTCTCCGGATTTTGGACAACTACTGGAAAACTGTTTACCACACTCCTCAAGATGAATATAAACCTGAACGCGATGACTTAGAAGGAGTCGTTCAGGATGCCAAATTGCTTTACCAGGTGGGACTCAACCTGGCCAACTCCACCGAATGGCCGGACTGGAACGAAGGTTCGGAGTTTAAAGCAATACGGGAAGAATCAAGAAAATAATTTGACATATGAAACTCCTCCATACCTCCGACTGGCACCTCGGTAAACGGCTCGAAGATTTTTCGAGAATCGAAGAGCAGCAGGCTGTTTTGCAGGAAATCTGTGAAATTGCAGAACGTGAAAAGGTTGATGCTGTTTTGGTGGCCGGTGATTTGTTCGATACGTTTAATCCACCCACCGAAGCGGTTGATTTGTTTTACAAAACGCTGAAACGCTTGTCGCACAATGGTTGTCGACCAGTGATTGCCATTGCCGGAAACCACGATTCGCCCGACCGCATTGAAGCACCCGATCCGCTGGCACGCGAGTGCGGAATTATTTTCGCGGGTTATCCCAATTCGGTTGTTCCAACGTTTGAATTGGAGTCCGGACTGAAAGTTCTGCAAAGTGAAGAAGGTTTTCTCGAATTGAAACTTCCCGAAAATGAAGCTCCTTTGCGCTTGCTGTTGACTCCGTATGCCAACGAATTCCGGCTAAAAACGTATCTGGGACACGAGAACAGCGAGGAAGAATTGCGGACAGTGCTTCAGCAAAAGTGGAAGGAACTGGCTGAAAAGTACTGCGACAATAAAGGTGTCAATCTTTTGGTTACCCATCTTTTTGTAGTCAAAAAAGGAGACGAATTGCCTGAAGAACCAGCCGACGAAAAACCAATTCTGCATGTGGGCGGCGCCCAGGTTATTTATACCGAGAATATTCCAGATCAGATTCAGTACACGGCTATCGGTCATTTGCACCGGATGCACAAGGTCGATTCGGCGCCTTGTCCGGTTTATTACAGCGGCAGTCCGTTGTCGTACAGTTTTGCAGAAGCCAACCAGAAAAAGTATGTGTTGTTGGTTGATGTAGAGCCAGGAAAAGTCGCCACTGTTCAGGAATTGGAACTTACTAAAGGCAAAAGATTACTACGCAAGCGTGCCGAAGGTATTGACGAAGCGCTACTATGGCTGACTGAAAACCCCGAATGTTTGGTTGAACTGACGATGGTAACCGACACTTACCTCACTGCCCAGGAACGAAAACAGTTGAGCACGGCACACAATGGAATTGTTGCGATTATTCCGGAAGTGAAAAACGCATCTGAATTTTCCGGAGGGAACAAAAAAAGTATCGATTTGACGAAAACCATGGAAGAACTTTTTACTGATTATTTCAGGCACGAAAAAGGACAGGAACCCAATGCAGAAGTAATGAAACTGTTTACCGAGATTTTGGCAGAGGAAGAGGATTAAACCACAGATAGCACAGATTTACACAGATTAAAAGTTTTTTAATCTGTGTTCATTTTAGTAAGCTGTGGTTAATAGAAAAATAATCAATTTGTGTTATTTCATTTAAAATTGTGAGATATGGAAACATTGAATTTGATTAGTTACGATATCATAGGTGCGGCTTATAAGGTTCATTCCGCTTTAGGGCCAGGCTTATTGGAATCAGCCTATGAAGTTTGTCTGGAATATGAGCTGATAAAAATGGGATACAAAGTTGAAAGGCAAAAACCACTTTCTATAATTTATGATGAGATTGAATTGGATGCCGGTTATCGGATTGATTTACTGGTCGAAGATTGTGTAATTGTTGAATTGAAGGCTGTTATAGAAATGATTCCACTTTATAAAGCACAGTTGATAACGTATTTAAAATTATCAGAACTTCAGCTCGGATTGTTGCTGAATTTCAATGTGACGGATATGAAAAAAGGGATAACCAGAATCGTCATGTAAAAACTCAATTCACCACAGATATCACAGGTTTACACAGATTTTTAAAAGTTCTTTAATCTGTGTTCATCTGAGTAATCTGTGGTGAAATAATTACAAATCAGTGTTGAACTGAAGAATTTATGATACCAATAAAGCTTACCATACAAGGTTTGTATTCCTACCAGGAGAAGCAAACGATTGATTTCACCCGTTTGACGTCGGCCAATCTGTTTGGCATTTTTGGTGCGGTGGGTAGCGGGAAATCGAGCATTCTTGAAGCCATCACTTTCGCTATTTATGGCAAAACCGACCGGCTAAATTTGTCGGGCGACAACCGGAATTACAACATGATGAACCTGAAATCGAACGACTTGCTGATTGAGTTCGTCTTCGAAACAGGGAAAAATCAGACGGCTTATCAGGCGGTGGTGAAAGGACGGCGAAACGGCAAAAAGTTCGAGGAAGTTAAAACGCTGGAACGCTCGGCTTACCGAAATGAAGGCGGCAACTGGATTCCGATTGAACCGGAGCAGCTCGAAAAAGCCATTGGTCTGAGCTACGATAATTTTAAGCGGACCATCATCATTCCACAGGGGCAATTTCAGGAGTTTTTGCAATTGGGCAACAAAGACCGGACTCAAATGATGAAGGAACTTTTCAACCTCGAAAAGTTCGAATTGTACTACAAAGTGGTTTCGCTCGAAAACAAAAATAATTCGCAGAGGGAAAATCTGGATGGACAATTGAAGCAGCTTGGTGCGATTGATCCGGAGCAAATCAAATTATACGAAGAGCAGTTGACTCAACTTAGAACCGAAATCGGGCAATTGCAGAAAAGCTTGACCGATCAGCAAAAGCAAGAGTTGGAATGGAAAAAATTGCAGGAGTTAGCTGGAAAATTGGAAGATATTCAACAGAAATTGAAGCAGTTGAAAGATCGGGAACCCGAGTTTGTCGCACTTGAAAAAACAATCCAGAATTACGAACAGTGCCTCGTTCAGTTTAAAAGTCAGTTGGATGCGCTGGCTCAAAGCGATAAAAAGATCATCCAGAAAACGGAATTGATTGAAAAGGAGGCGGTTCGTTTAAAAAAGGCTAAAGAAGAGATTGCTCAATCGGAAATGGAATTTGCCGCGCTCAAAGAAGCTTACGAACGGCGAGATTTACTGAAGCTGCAAGCAGACGAACTGGTAAAAATGGCTCGGCTAAATATTTTGCAAACGGCCGTTCTAACCGATCAGGAGCGAATTGCGAAAGGTGAACTCATTCTGGTAAAAACCGTCGATTCGCTTGAAAAACTGAAAAAGGAAAAGGAAACACTGGAAATTTTGCTGAAAACAGAAAAAGCCAAACTTCCGGATTTGGTTTTGCTTTCGCAGGTAAAAATATGGCACAACGAAAATAAAATTCTGAATAAGCAACTTGCCGAAAGTAAAGTTGAAGTTGAGAAGTTTCAAAAGGAAATTCAGTCCATTGTTGATTCTGTAAAAGCTCTTTTTGCCGAACCGATTTTTGCAGGTATGCCTGCTGAAGCGGATTCCGCTGCCGGAGTTCAGTTTCTGAAAGAGAAGATCGAGCAGTTGAAACAGCAAATTTCAGTCGTCGATCTGGAAATGGAGCATTATCGGGTTCAATCGAAATTGGAAGAGTATGCCGTGAATTTACACGACGGTGAAGCTTGCCCATTGTGCGGTTCGGTGCAACATCCGGCAGTATTCAGCGCATCCAGTGTGGCCGGAGCTTTAGCGGAATCTCAGAAATTAAAGTCTGGCCTGGAAAAGGAAAATTCGTTGGCCAACGAGCAAATCAATCAGTTGACAGATTCGGGTAACCGCTTGAAATTCAATTTGGATCAACTGAATGGTGCTCTGGTGAAACAGAAGGAACTTGATACAAAAACAGCCAATCATACCGCTCTTTTTAAGTGGGATGCTTTCAAAGATGAAGCTTTCGTTAATCAGGCTTTTGTGGCGGCTGAGATTCACCAGAAAGCTGTTGCTGAAAAGGAAAGGGAACTTGAAAAAGTTTCGGCTGGTCTGGAAAAAGAAGCATCGAACAAAGAGAAATTTCAGGCTGAAATTGAAAAAATCAAAACTTCGCTGGTTGTTTCGCAAACCGAAATCAAAACACTTTCGGAACAAATCAGGCAAATAAATACTGCCGATTACCGGACAAAAACTGCGGCAGAGATTGAAACGGAAAGGCAATCGCTTTTGCACAAACATGCTGCTTTGGAAAAACAGTACAACGAACTGACGACTAAACTCACCGAACTTCGGAAGACGAAAGATACCGTTAGCGGCAGTTTGGAAGCCAACCGGAAAGAACTTTTTCAGGAAAAGGAAGCTAATTCAGCGATTCAAAATGAACTGACTGACCGCATTATAAAAAGCAGTTATGTGACCGTCGAAGAGATTAAACAAATTCTGAATCAGGAAATTAATCTTGAACTTCAGAAACAGAAGCTGGCTGATTTCAGGCAGCAGCTGATGTTGTTGCAGAATCAGTTTGCCCAAACCCAAAATGAGATTGGGACCCGTGTTTATGACCCTGTAGCTCATCAAAAACTGAGGATAGAAATTACATCAATCGGAGAAAGCCTGAACCGGAAAAATCAGGAATTGGGGAAAGTGGAGCAACTGCTCAAAAAGTTGAAAAGCGATCTGGAAAGTCAGGCACAGTTGCGCAAAGAGCTTGAAAATCTGGAATTACGCGCCGAAAATATCAAAACGATGAAGTCGCTGTTTAAGGCCAGCGGTTTTGTAAATTATATTTCGTCGGTTTACCTGCAGAATTTATGCAATGCGGCCAACGACCGGTTTTTCCAACTTACCCGACAGAAACTGAGCCTCGAAATTACCGAAGATAACAACTTCCTGATCCGCGATTACCTGAATGGCGGCAAAGTTCGCAGCGTGAAAACACTTTCCGGAGGTCAAACGTTTCAGGCTGCACTAAGCCTGGCGCTGGCCTTGGCCGACAACATCCAGAAAATTACCGATTCGAACCAAAATTTTTTCTTTTTGGACGAAGGATTCGGCTCGCTCGATAAAGATTCGCTGTCAGTGGTTTTCGATACGCTGAAATCGTTGCGGAAGGAAAATCGCATCGTGGGCGTGATTTCGCACGTGGAAGAAATGCAGCAGGAAATTGATACACATTTGCGCATCGAAAATCACGAAGAAACCGGTAGTCGGATTTTGGCAAGCTGGGGCGAATAGAGATGGATATTCAGGTTGATCTCAGGATAGAAATAAAGAATAAACGTATGAAGAATATTGGAATATTTTTGGTGATTTTAGCTTTCGCGTTCATTTCCTGTCATTTTGCAGGCAAGCAAAAAAATGCAATTTCCGGCAACGAAAACGTTCAGCCAATTGGTAAAGTAATTTGGCTGGTTGGAAAATGGCAAAAACAATCGGAGAAAGGTATTCTGACAGAGGCATGGCGAAAGTTGGACGATTCGACACTCGTTGGGAGAAGCTATTTGATTTCAGAAGCCGATACCCTTTTGCTGGAAAGTATCCGCTTGGAGCAGAGAACAGGTAAGTTGTATTACATACCAACCGTTCCCGATCAGAATGAAGGGCAACCTGTTGTATTTGCACAAACCAGCCTGACCGATAGCACGATTGTTTTTGAAAATCCGAAGCACGATTTCCCTCAGAAAATCACGTATTCGTTATTGGTAAATGATTCGCTATCTGCCGAAATAGCCGCTGTTGTTGGTGGAGAGCTGAAAACCAGAACGTTCAGAATGGGCAAAGTAAAGTAAATAACCCGGAATTTAACATTGGTCAATTTCTCGATTTTTGTATCCCGATTTGCATCAGCCTGTCAGATTAAAACCTAAATTTGACAGTCTCTGGTATGACCAATTATTTTCGAATCAAAAAAACAATCAGGATGCAAATTACCCAAATAGAAGTTTATCAATTTCCAGTCAAACTTAAAAAGCCGTTTGTAATCTCGCTGGGCTCTTTCGAATATGCTGAAAACGTTGTAGTCGTCATACGAACCAGTGAAGGTCTCAGGGGTTTTGGTGAATGTAGTCCGTTTATGCCGATCAATGGCGAAAGCATGGAAACGTGTTACGTGGTTGCCAATTACCTGGCGAAAGCTTTGCTCGGGAAAGATCCGCTGGATATTGAGGGGTGTTCGGAAACGATGGATCGCACTATTTTTGGTAATTCGAGCATCAAAAGTGCCTTCGATATAGCGCTTTACGACATTGCTGCGCAACAGGCAGGCCTTCCGCTGTATGCTTTTTTAGGTGGAAAAAACGACAAAGTTTTGAAAACAGACTATACCGTCAGCCTTGGAAATCTGGAACAGATGGTTATGGATGCCCTGGCGATCAGGGATTGTGGATTTGAGGTTATTAAAGTGAAATTGGGAGATAATCCGAATAAAGATATTTTGCGGATTAAAGCCATTCGTACACAAATTGGCGACGAAATTCCGTTGAGGCTCGATGCCAATCAGGGTTGGGATGTTGATTCGGCTATTCGAGTGCTAAACGAACTGGCTCCATATGGCATTCAGTTTTGCGAAGAACCCATTCCGCGCTGGAATTTCATGGAATTATCCCGAATTAAAAATAGTGTTCCGGTAATGATTATGGCCGATGAATCCTGCTGCGATCACAACGATGCACAGCGATTGATTGCCCTGGAAGCGGCTCAATCGTTCAACATCAAACTGGGAAAATCTTCAGGAATATTTAAGGCACAAAAAATTATTAAATTGGCTGAAAAGGCTAACTTGCAACTGCAAATCGGAGGATTTCTCGAATCGAGGATTGGATTCACTGCTTCGGCGCATTTGGCATTGACCAGCGATCAGGTTCTGTTTTGCGATTTCGATACGCCCATGATGTTTCGCGAAGATCCGGTTTGCGGCGGAATTCAATACGGCCGTAATGGATTGGTTACCATTTCTGAAACCCCGGGGTTGGGGGCCAGTTTGGATGCTTCGTATTTGAAAGGATTAACCGGATTCGTCATTCGTTGACAGAATAAATAATCATTCATAAATCTAAATTCTATGGATTCAAATCAGGAAATTAGCGCTGTTGAGATTTTTGATGGTGCCCAATGGGATGCTTCATTGGTAAAGAGTCTTCTGGATAATGCAGAGATTGAGTCTTTTCTGAAGGACGAACGTATGGGCGTTTTAGCTCCGTGGAATGTTGCCGGGGGAGGTGCCGGGTCAGTGAAAATATTCGTATCGAGTCTGGATTATGAAAAGGCCAGAGAAGTGATCGATCAATACGAAAAGGCTGAAGGAATAAAAGAATAGATGGAAAACTTTGATGTTTCGGTGCAGCGGTTCGATGAATTTGCATGTGAATACGCGCAACGGTTTATGGATTTGAGTTCGTATTCAGATTCTATAGATCGATTTTGTGATGGGATACCAAGTCAACAACCCCAACTATTGGAACTGGGTTGTGGCCCCGGAAATGTAACCCGATTGCTGAAATTGCGGTTTCCCGAAAGCAAAATTACTGCAATTGATTTGGCCCCTAAAATGGTTGAAATTGCCCGTAAAGAGTTGCCCGAAGTGGATTTCAAAGTAATGGATGTCCGTGATATTTCTATTTTTCCGGAAAAGTTTGATGCGGTGATGTGTTCTTTTTGTCTGCCTTTTTTATCAAAAACTGATGCTGGAAAACTAATTGCGGATTGTGCCACCCGACTGAATCATGGAGGTGTTTTTTACCTCAGTACCATGGAAGGCGACGAAACCCGCGCTGGTTTTGAAACAACCAGCTTTTCAGGAAATGCTGAAGTCTATTTCAATTACCACAGGCAAACTGATTTGGAAGCAGTTCTGCAGCAATATGGATTTGAGCTTATTCAGGCAAAAAGACAAGACTACACCGAACCGGATGGCAGTTTAACTACCGACTTGATTTTTATTGGAGTTAAAGCATAAACGTGATGAGCGAATTTTGGGATAATATGTTTCAGAAAATCGGGATGATGTGGCACTTCGAACCCGCAGATTCGACGCTATTTGTATGCGATTTATTTGCCCAGCATAAGCTCCAGAAAATACTCATTCCCGGTGTTGGCTATGGCCGGAATGCCAAAATCTTTGTTGAAAGTGGTTTTGACGTAACCGGAATCGAAATTTCGGGAACTGCTATTCAACTTGCCCGTGAAAATGGACTTGACTTTCCGATTTATCACGGATCAGTCGCTCAAATGCCTTTCGACGATTCGCTTTATGATGGAATTTACTGTTATGCGTTGATTCATTTACTCAATCATACAGAACGGCGTCAATTCCTGAAAAACTGCTACAATCAGCTTCGGACCGATGGAATCATGGTTTTTGTTGCTGTTTCGAAAGGGTATAAAAAGCTTTACGAAAGTGGAAAATCTATCGGCAAAGACAGGCTTCGAATTCCCAATGGGTTGAACGTATTCTTCTACGATTCTGAGTCGATTAAAAGGGAATTTGGCAAGTTTGGTTTGGCTGAATTCCATGAAATAGACGAACCCATCAAACACCTGCCAGATGAAGAACCCATGAAATTTTGGATGGTGGTTTGCCGGAAGACAAAGTAAAAAGATATGAGGAAAAAGTTAAGTATTTAGTGGTCAGTCGCAGTGGTCAGTTGTTGAAAACTGCGACTGACCACTGATCACTATTCTCCGATCACATTTACTTCGCGTTCCAACTCGACACCAAACTTTTGCTGTACAGATTGCTTGATTTCTTCCGACAGATCATAAATTTCTTTGCCGGTTGCATTCCCATAATTGACCAAAACCAAAGCCTGTTTTTCGTGTACGCCGGCATCGCCTCGCCGAAAACCTTTCCAGCCACATTGTTCAATGAGCCATCCGGCTGCCAGTTTGGTTTTGCCTTCAGGAGCAGGGTAGTGGGGCATATTCGGAAAAGTTGCCCTAAGCTGTTCGGCAAGCAACGATTCAATGATCGGGTTTTTAAAGAAACTACCAGCATTTCCGGCAACTTTCGGGTCGGGTAATTTCGATTCGCGAATGCTGATCACCGTTTTTCGGATATTCCGAAGATTGATCGCACCCAGTTTTTCAGTTTCAGCTTTCAAATCGCCGTAATTCAGGATAAACTCGGGAAACTTATCGAGCTTGAAAACCACGCTGGTAATGATAAAACGGTTTTTCAACTGATTTTTGAAAATACTGTCGCGATAAGCATATTGGCATTCCGATGCTTCGAGGGTATATTCGGTTTGAGTTTCGAGGTCGAACCCGGTAACTGATTCGATCTGGTTTTGGATTTCCATTCCATAAGCGCCAATGTTTTGTACGGCTGCCGCCCCAACTTTTCCGGGAATCAGCGATAAATTCTCGATACCTCCCCAACGATTAAAAACAGCAAATTCCACCAGATCGTCCCAAACAACTCCGGAACCCACTTCCAGCCAAATGTTGTTTCGGTCTTCGTGTACAATCCGAATTCCGGGTACATTTGGATTGATAATCAGTCCCGGAAAATCGGTCACAAAAAGCATGTTACTGCCTTCTCCCAAAATCAGGATTGGCCAGTTGGACCATTCTTTACTGGCTGCCAGAAAACCTTGAAGGTCTTCGGTTTCGGTAAATTCGAAATAATATTTGGTGGTGGCGTTGGTTCCAAAAGTGTGGTGTTTTTGGAGTGGGTAATCGGTGTACGAGCGGATCATTTGATTTATTTTTCGGCAAATATAACAGAAGAACTATCTATTTCGTTTAACTTGGCAGTACCAAAAAATAGAAAAAACCTTGAAAAAAGTTTCACTCAGCGTAATCAACGATCTGGTAACCGATAACCGCGTGCATAAAGTGGCTGTGAGTTTGCAAAAGATGGGTTTTCAACCTGTGCTGGTGGGGCGTTTGCTTCCTGAAAGTCATGCTGTGGAACGCGATTACCAAACGCATCGGATGAAACTGCTTTTTCGGAAAGGTCCGATGTTTTACTTCGAGCACAACCTGAGGCTCTTTTTTTATCTCCTGAAATCCGGAATTGACCTGTTTGTAGCCAACGACCTGGATACTCTTCCGGCGAATTATCTGGCATCGCGGATTAAACGGAAGCCATTGATTTACGACAGTCACGAGTATTTTACCGAAGTTCCTGAATTAATTGGACGACCGGTTGTTCGGGCAATCTGGACCGGACTGGAAAAGCTGTTGGTTCCGCGAGTTGATGCGGCTTACACGGTTTGCGACTCAATCGCCGAAGTTTACCGTGATTTATATAAAGTCGATTTTAAAGTAGTGCGTAATTTGCCGGTTTGCGCACAGGCTGCAACCCTGGATCATCAGGAAAAAGGACCAGGGCAACCCAAAATAATTTTGTACCAGGGAGCGCTTAATTTAGGGCGCGGTATCGAAGCCGCAATACGGGCAATGCAATACCTGGATGGAGCCGAACTTTGGCTGGCCGGGGATGGCGACATTACTCAACAGCTAAAGCTAATGGTTGCTGAACTGAAGCTGGAAGATAAAGTTAAATTTCTGGGCCGTTTACCGATTAACCAATTGCACGAAGTTACCCGTAGAGCCGATTTAGGAATTTCGTTGGAAGAGGATTTAGGTTTGAATTACCGTTTTGCTTTACCCAACAAACTGTTCGATTACATTCAATGCGGAGTTCCGGTGCTGGTTTCGAATCTTCCGGAGATGAGACGGATTGTGGAGCGCTACCAAATTGGAGCTATTGCCGAAACGCACCAACGAAAAGAGTTGGCCGAAATACTTAAAACTGCACTTTTTGATCAGGATAAAATTACGGTCTGGAAACAAAATCTACCTTTTGCAGCGAAAGAATTGTGTTGGGAGAACGAAGAAGGGGTGCTGAAAACGATATATCTACCGTATAAATAATCCACCGATTTTGATGCTTGCGGTACAATCGGTTGTTTCCTAGTTTTCTTTTCGCGTGATTACAGTCTCGAAAATCTTTTGGTCATCAACGGTAATGATCCGCGCCGGAAACCGCCGGATTAACGGATAATCGTGCGTGGCAATTATGATTGTTTTTCCCTTATCATTTAAGTCTTTGAGGATCTGCATCAATTCGATGGATGTATGCGGGTCGAGATTTCCGGTAGGCTCATCAGCCAGGATAACTTCAGGATTATTGAGCAAAGCCCGGGCAATTGCTACGCGTTGCTGCTCTCCGCCCGATAGTTGGTGGGGCATCGATTTGGATTTGCTGGTCATGGCAACCATTTCGAGTACTTCATTTACGCGGTCAAAAATTTCTTCTTCACTTTTCCAATCGGTTGCTTTCAGCACAAATGCCAGATTGTCGTACACATTGCGGTCGTTCAGGAGCCTGAAATCCTGGAAAACTACACCCAATTTACGGCGGAGGAAAGGAATGTCGCGGGTTTTAAGTTCGGCCAGGTTATAGCCAACAACCTTTCCTTCACCTTTTTCAAGCGGCAGCTCGGCATTCAGTGTCTTGATCAGGCTCGATTTCCCACTTCCAACTTTTCCGATCAGGTAAACAAATTCGCCCGTCTTTATTTCCAGACTAATACCGGTAAGTACCAGATGTTCACCCTGAAAGATGTCGGCATCAATGAGTTCAATAATATTTGCGTCTGACATTGGAATAACGAATTGGTCTGTTGCAAAACTAATTTTTTTTATTCTTCCAGATACTAATTAAACCGAAATATCAGTTTTTGTTTAGAATTCAACTTGAAATTCAGGAAAGAGCCAGATGGAATACTTATTTTTACCAAAGCAACTTGTTGTAAAGAACATTGTCGTTAATAGGTGGCACCATTTATGTATCCACAAAACCTAAATTGAAACGAGCATGTTCGTTAAACACAAGCACGGATGAAAATCTCACATGCGAGTTCCATCCGGCAACTAAAAAACAAATTATTTTCGGATGAAAATGAGAGTAAATAAACTATCCAGATATAACATGAAGACTAACCGATTCGTAATTTTTCTGCTACTGTTGGTTTTGGCGCCAACTTTTTTAGTAGCGCAGCAAACGGTTTATTACCAGTCAGTCAACTACGATATCCAAAAAGCCAAAGAATTGTTTATTGCCCGGAATTATATTTCTGCGCTAAATCAGTTTGAGCAGATCGCTTCGCAATCGGGTGAGAATTCGGATATCAGGGCAGAAGCCCTTTTTTATAAAGCCTTGTGTGGATTGAAATTAGATAATGCAAACGCTGAAGAACAGATTGCTGATTTTATGAATCAGTTTCCCGAGAGTTCGTTCCGGAACCGGGCCTTGTTTGAGCAGGCAGTTTATCAGTTCGACAAAAAGAAATATTCGGCTGTGCTGAAAACCTTTGAAGGATTAAATAAGCGAGAGTTGACCAGTGAAGAGCTCGCTCATTTTTATTACCTGCGTGGATACTCGAATTTTGAATTGGAAAAAATGGATGCCGCAGCTACCGATTTTGCCGAAATAAAAGAAGGGAATTCGATGTGGGCAGCGCCTGCCGCGTATTATTTTGGTCACATTCATTACCTGAAAGGCAATTACGAGTCGGCCCTTCAGGAATTTTTGAAACTGCAAAAAAATCCGGTTTTCGAGAAGGTGATTCCATTTTATATCAGTCAGATTTACTATAAACAGGGCAAATACCGCGAAGTTGTTGCTTATACAGCGCCAATAATCAATACAGTTTCGGCAGATCAGCAACCGGAGTTGGCCAGGATTCTCGGAGATTCGTATTTCCATTTACGCGAATTCAAAGAAGCGATCCAGTTTCTGGAATTTTTCTTGTCGGATAAAAACAATCGTGGACGTGAAGAAAATTACATGCTGGGGTATTGTTATTATTTGAATAGCCAGGAAGCAAAGGCCATCCCTCACCTCGAAATAGCATCGAAAGGTAAAGATGAACTGGCACAAAGCGCTTACTATCATTTGGCCGATTGTTATGTGGCAACCAACGATAAAAACAAAGCTCGTCAGGCGTTTGAAGCGGCATCGGAGTTCGATTTTGATGCCAAAATAAAGGAAGATGCCTTGTTTAATTACGCCAAGATTACTTACGAATTGTCGTATTCGCCGTTTAACGAGACAATTAAAGCATTCGATAAATATGTGGCTTTGTACCCAAATTCGGAGCGAAACGACGTGGCTTACGATTATTTGGTAAAGGTTTACATGAGTACCAGCAATTACCGCGATGCCATGGCTTCCATTGAAAATATCAAGGTTAAAAGTCCTTCGGTTAAAAAGGCTTACCAGCGGGTTGCCTACTACCGCGCACTCGAAAATTTCAATAACCTCGATTACCTGGCTGCTATTGAAAACTTCGACAAATCGATTGATGCCGGAGACTTCAATAAAAACTACCGTGCACTGGCGCTTTTCTGGAACGCTGAAGCCTATTTTCGTCTGAACGATTTCAATCAGGCTGTTTCAGGATTTAGTAGTTTTATGAGATTGCCCGGGGCTTACTCCATTCCTGAATATAAAACAGCGCATTACAACCTGGCTTATGCCTATTTTCAATTAAAAGATTACGCCAATGCGGCCGATTACTTCAGAAAGTACCTGAACCTGGAAGCCGATTTACGGACAGAGAAAGTTGCTGATGCTAATAATCGTTTGGGCGACTGTAACTTTTTGAACCGCGATTACACCTCGGCTATTTCGTATTACAATCGTTCACTGATGATGAATTTGTATGACGCCGATTATTCGCTTTTCCAAAAAGCCTTTTGTTTGGGGTTGCTGCGCGATTATCCGGCTAAAATCAGCGCTTTGCAATCGCTTATTCAAACCTATCCCAATTCATCGTATCAGGATGATGCGCTTTATGAACTGGGTCGGACAGAGGAACGGATGAACCAGCCTTCGATGGCTATCAATCATTACAAAGACCTGATCAATAAATATCCGCAAAGTAATTTCCTGAATAAAACATTGGTACAGTTAGGTCTGGTTTATTACAATGCAAACGACTTCCAGACAGCAATTAATTATTACAAACAGGTGGTCGATCGTTCTCTGAATAGTCCTGAAGTTCAGGCTGCTTTGTCTGGAATGAAAAACTGCTACGTGGAAATGAATGATGTGGAAGCCTATTTTGCTTATACCGGAAAGTTAGGTGCAGGAGTTCAGGTGTCGGTAAACGAACAGGATTCGCTCTCGTACCAGGCCGCTGAGAAACTATACATGGCGCGTGATAAAAAAGCCAAACTACAATTCGAAAGATACCTCAATCAGTTTCCAAACGGAAGTTTTGTGTTGAATTCGCAGTTTTATCTGGCTGAGATGCTTTACAACGAGGGGGAAACTGCCAGATCGCTGGCGGGTTACGAATACGTTTTGGCACAGTCAGACAACTCATTTACCGAAGCAGCTTTATCGAAAGCCGCCGGGTTGCAATACAATGCAAAAAACTACCAGCAGGCGTTGGTTTACTTCGAACGATATGCCACAATCTCCAATTCGGGAAATAACCTGCTGAATGCACGCACCGGGATTATGCGTTGTCAATTTCATATGGCCAATTACCAGGCATGTGCCGAGACCGCCAATTTGATACTGGGGTCGGAGAAGGTTTCGGACATCCTGAAACGTGAGACGAATTACAAACTCGCACTCTCGTATTATAATTTGGGTAGCAAAGACAAAGCTTTCCCGATTTTACGCCAACTTTCGGGCGATACCAATTCGGCAGAGGGAGCCGAGTCGAAATTTCTGGTAGCCGAAATTTTATTCGAAAAACAAAAGCTGAAAGAAGCAGAAACCGAGATCATGGATTTCATCGATAAAAATTCGCCTCATCAGTTCTGGCTGGCCAAAAGCTTTATGCTTTTATCGGATATTTACCTGAAAAACGGAGATGAATTTCAGGCCAAACATACGCTTAAAAGTATTGAGGAAAACTATCCGGAACAAAATGATGGTATTTTAGACACCACACGCCAGAAGTTGCAACTGATTGAAGCAGGAGAAGCCAGTCAGACTAAAAACCAGAACAAACCGCTGGAAATCAATATCGGAGGTGATAAAAAATAGTGATTAATCAAGTAAATATGCCTTTTTGTAAAAACCAGAATTCAGGGCTCATAAAAACAGATCAACATGAAACGATATAATTTAGCTGGAAGTTTGTTAACCCTTGCTCTGTTTGTGGGGTGGGGCAATGCGATGGCACAGAAAGATACCCTTAAATTAAAGCAGGAAGTTGAGGTAACCAAAGCCTATCAGCCTACGATTATTGATGCGGTAAAAATTAATGATATTCCGAAAATCAAACCGGAACAAACCGAGGCACCTACATTCGATTATTCGATTTACAGCAAGCCTGTTTTTTCGACGTTTGATGTAACGCCGGTTGCCGCTGCCAAAATGGTTGGCGAACCCAGGCCTGAGTTGGGGATGGGCTTGCTAAAGCTTGGTTTTGGAAATTACCTGACTCCTTACGGAGAGCTTTTCTTCAATGCCAAACCCGGTAAAAAATCAAATTTTGGCATGCACTTTAAGCATTTATCGTCGTACGGGAAAGTAAAACTATTAAACGAAGACAAAGTTAAGGCTCCTGAATCAGAGAATTTTGGGGAGATTTTTGGCAAACATTTTTTTCAGAAATCGACTTTATCCGGAAGTCTGGCGTTTGACCGAAAAGCATTTACCTATTATGGCTATACCGGAACTCAATTGATCGATGTTTTGAAAGAACAAATGATTCCGTACTACCAGGATAAGCAGTTTTTTTCGAAAGGTACAGCCAACATACGCTTGAAAAGTGAAACCCTTTCGGCCTACGATTTTAATTACGATTTTGGTGTTAACTACCATTTGTTTAAAAGCAAAACCGGGCAGACCGAGAATCAGTTTGTATTATCCGGAGATATGCATAAGAAATTTGGTAATGCCTTTGGGATACTCAATTCCTCGCTTACCTATTATGCGCTCGACAGTATCTGGAACACCTCGTCGAATGTTTACGGAAAGAAAAAACAGATTATGCTGCGGGCAAACCCTGCTGTAAAGTGGGCAACCGACAACAGTAGCCTCCAGATCGGGTTGAACTCTACTTTATTTCTCGACGATGACACCAATGCCGATTTTCTTGTTTACCCGAAAATAAAAGCCGAATGGTCGCCGGTTGAGCGCATTCTTACTCTTTTTGCCGGGGTTGATAGTTATTTGCAGCACAGCACCTATTCCGGCATAGCAGCCGAAAATCCATACACCGATCCTTACCACGACATCAGAAATACCCTGCACGAATATGTTCTTTCGGGTGGATTTAAAGGAAAATTAAGCCCGAGAACCAATTACGTGGCGCAGGTATCTTACGATGTGGTTAAAGATCAGCATTTCTATGTCACGGAAAGCGTGAATTTGTTTTATCCCGAAGAAGCAGGCTCTAAAAGGCTTAATAATACCTTCAGTTGGGTGTACGACGATGTAAATGTTTTGAAGCTAACAGGGGAGGTATTGCATGCCGTATCCGATAATTTTTCGGTGCATGTGTTGGGCAACTATTATTCATACGATCTGAATTCGATTGAAAAAGCATGGCAGATGCCGAATTTGGATCTTACACTTTCAGGAGTTTACAAACCAACCGAGCAATTAAAATTCACTGCTGATATTTTTGTGGTTGGCGAGCGGACTGCACTTCTTAACGACAATTCTCCTGTTTCATCTTCTACCTTCCCAACGGCTCATGAAATTATAATGGATCCGATTATTGACCTGAATTTGGGTGGCGAATACCAATTTTCGGACAAGCTGAATTTCTTTGTCAGGCTCAATAATTTTGGATTTCAGAAATATGAGCAGTGGCTGGGTTATACCAATAAAGGGTTCAACTGGTTGTCCGGACTCAGTTATTCGTTCTAAAAAACCGGGTCGGATTTGATTCTTTCGGGTGATTTGGGTGTTTGAAATAATCTGCAATGTAAGTCATTGTTTTTCAATATTTAAAAAGTTCATAAAATGTTAGAAAGTTTAACGTTTTATGAACTTTTTTGACGTCTTCCGGTACGACTTTTTTGCTATATTTGCGACTGATTTGTTGAAGTAAATCAATGGTGAAGAATTTATTGAAAATCAAATATCTGTTAGCTTACCTCAGCCGGAATTTATTTCGAAAAGCAGCGAGTGATTGTTTTCTGTAACTGACTTTAGTCCTTAGTTTTAGGGTTGAAGGGTGAGGCTAATGGGATAATTTAAATATTTTGATCGATGAGCGAAATGGAAGAAACCCAGAATTGGGGAGTACAAAATGCAAATGGAAATAATTATGGCGCCGATAGTATTCAGGTGCTCGAAGGTCTGGAAGCGGTTCGCAAACGTCCGGCCATGTATATTGGCGATGTAAACGAAAAAGGTTTACACCACCTGGTTTACGAGGTTGTTGATAATTCGATTGACGAAGCGTTGGCTGGCTATTGTAAAAACATTGATGTTTTTATTAACGAAGACAATTCGATAACTGTAATAGATGATGGTCGTGGTATTCCAACCGAAATTCATACTAAGGAAAATCGCTCGGCACTCGAAGTGGTAATGACCGTTTTGCACGCCGGGGGAAAATTCGACAAGGACAGCTACAAGGTTTCCGGAGGATTACATGGGGTAGGGGTGTCGTGTGTGAATGCACTATCGATTCTGCTAACGGTACAGGTTCACCGCGATGGAAAAATCTGGCAGCAGGAATACAGTTGCGGAAAGCCACAATACGATGTTAAGGTGGTTGGTGAAACCAATCGTACAGGAACAACGGTTACTTTTAAGCCAGATGCTTCTATTTTTTTGGTTACCGAATATAAATACGAAATATTATCGGCCCGCCTGCGCGAACTGGCTTTCCTGAATGCCGGACTTCAATTAAATATTACCGACAAACGGGTTAAACTCGAAAACGGAGATTATAAACACGACGAATTTTTCTCGAGAGAAGGATTGAAAGAATTTGTTGAATATCTTGATAATACCCGCGAGCGCCTCATCGATGAGACGATTCATATTACCTCCGAAAAAGCAGGAGTTCCGGTAGAAATAGCCCTTCATTACAACACTTCATTTACCGAGAATATCCACTCGTACGTTAACAATATCAACACCATAGAGGGAGGCACACACCTTACAGGGTTCCGCCGCGGGTTAACCCGTACACTTAAGGCTTATGCCGAAAGTAGTGGTATGTTGGCCAAAATGAAATTTGAAATCAATGGAGACGACTTCCGTGAAGGTTTAACTGCAGTAGTTTCGGTAAAAGTGGCTGAACCTCAGTTTGAAGGACAGACCAAAACCAAGCTTGGTAACTCCGAAATCAGCTTGCCTGTGGATCAGGCGGTGAGCGAGATGCTGGCCAATTATCTGGAGGAAAATCCACGTGCAGCAAGAGCCATTGTTAATAAAGTAATTCTGGCAGCACAGGCGCGGCATGCTGCGCGTAAAGCCAGAGAATTGGTGCAGCGTAAAAATGTACTTTCCGGAGCAGGGCTTCCCGGAAAACTTGCCGACTGCTCTGAAAAAGATGCGGCTCAATGCGAATTATTCCTTGTGGAGGGAGATTCGGCAGGTGGTACAGCCAAACAGGGACGTAACCGTCATTTTCAGGCAATTTTACCGTTGCGCGGTAAAATTCTGAACGTGGAGAAAGCGATGGCTCACCGGGTTTATGACAGTGAAGAGATTCGGAATATTTATACTGCTCTTGGTATCACTATCGGGACTGATGATGATTCGAAAGCAATTAACCTTGAAAAACTGAGATACCACAAAGTGGTGATCATGACCGATGCTGACGTGGACGGTAGCCATATCGCCACGCTTATCATGACTTTCTTCTTCCGCTTTATGCAGGAACTGATTCAGCGCGGACACGTTTACATTGCCACACCGCCGCTTTATTTAGTAAAAAAAGGTAAACGCGAAGAATATTGTTGGACAGAACAACAACGCCTCCGTTTAATTGATGAATGGGGCGAAGGAAAAGAATCCGGAATACATGTTCAGCGTTACAAAGGTCTTGGAGAGATGAATGCCGAACAGTTGTGGTCAACAACCATGAATCCTGAGGCAAGGACACTGCGCCAGGTGACCATCGAAAATGCCGCAGAAGCGGATCATATTTTCAGTATGCTTATGGGAGATGAGGTTCCGCCACGGCGCCAGTTCATCGAAGACCATGCGGTTTATGCCAATATCGACGCCTAAAAGGGTATTGATTATTTATCGAATTACGATTTACTATTGTCTGAGCTTCAGCAATAGTAAATCGTAATTTTTTTTAATTCTAAATCATTAAACAGATGAATGTTTGTGTTTTTTCTTCGTCAAGCAACGCCATCGCCGATGTTTATGTGAGTGAGGCAATTGATTTGGCACGGCTGATTGGGCAGTCTGGTTTTTGCCTGATTAATGGAGGATCCAATGTTGGGACAATGGATGTAATAACTCGTGAAGCCGGGAAAAATGGTGCAAAAACTATCGGCATTATTCCGCGGAAACTTCGCGATTTCAACCTGGCTTCGGTTCATGCGCACGAAATTATTGTTTCCGGAGATATGATGGAACGAAAGTTCAGAATGAGGGAATTGTCAGATGCATTTATTGCGTTGGCCGGAGGTTTCGGAACGCTCGAAGAAATTCTGGAAGTAATCACGCTGAAACAATTGAGCTATCACAATAAAGCCGTAGTTTTTATCAATACCAACGGTTTTTACGACGATCTTTTCAGACAATTCGAGAAATCTTACGAAGAAAAATTTGCGAAAGAGAATTATCGCAAGCTATATTATATAGCAGAAAATGCGGAACAGGCAATGAATTACATTGTTAATTATAAGCCAGAAGAAGCTGTAAATAAGTGGTTTGATGTTCCGAAGAATTAATTGGAAGCGATATAAAAATGGAATGCTGAACCTTTTCCCGGTTCCGATTTTACCTCAATACTACCCCCTAATAGTTCAATAAGGTTTTTTGAAATGGCCAGTCCCAGTCCGGTTCCGCCAAAATTTACCTTTTGTCCGTGTTCCGCCTGCATAAACCGTTCGAAAATGGTTGACTGCTGTTCTGTCGGAATTCCTATTCCTGTATCCGATATCGTAAAATGCAATTTATCATCTTCTTTTCTCACATCAACGGAAATGGAGCCATGCGATGTAAATTTTATGGCATTACTCAGCAGGTTGTCGATGATTTGACGAAGCCTTGTTTCATCGGTTTGCATAAAATTATCCGATTCAATCTGGTTGGTAATCTCAAATCGGATGTCTTTATCTGGCTTGGACGCAAGTAATTCCCGATAATGGTTTCCAATTTCATCCAGGAAATTCTGGAGCAGGAAAGGTCTTTTCTTAATCGAGAGCAAGTTGGCTTCAATTTTCGAAATGTCAATAATATCATTTATCAGATTTAATAGTATCTCACCATTCTTTCGGATTAGTTTGATGAACACGAGCCGGTCTTCATCGTCCTGAGTGCCGTCTTCAAGCAATTCGGAAAAACCAACAATGGCATTCATCGGGGTTCTGATTTCGTGCGACATGTTGGCCAGAAATGCTGACTTAAGCCGATCGGCTTCAGTGGCCTTTTTTTGCTCCTCAATCAGCCGTTGTTCTGTTTCTTCGCGTAGCATAATCATTTGGTTAGCAGCAACTCCGGCGCGTTTAAACTCGTCAAAATAGAATTCGGAAACGGTAAGTTTATTGAAGCTGTTTTGCGATAAAAAGAAAAAGTTGAAAAAACGATCAAAATCTGACTTGTATTTTTTATTGAAATGATAAATGATGGCCGCTTCAAGAAATAAAAGCAAAATCAATATCATTAGAATTATTATAATGCTTCGCCGCTGATCTTGTTTAAGCATTTTTTGCTGATCGACGATGCCTTGATTAATCTCGTCCATGTAAAATCCTGCACCAATTAACCAATCGTATTCTTTAAATTGTTGAACGTAAGCGCATTTGTCGGATGGTAAGGTGTCGTTTATTTTATTCCATTTGTAATAGAAAAAACCTCCTTCCGGGTTCTCCTTAATGACATCCAGTTCCTGTACAAACACGTCGTGGCGTATATCATTTTTTGTCTGAAGAAAATTAAGGCTCCCATTATATACTTTCCCGTCCATTACAATTGGAGTTCCATTGACGTGGTTCAGAAAAACATAACCTCCGTTTCTGAATCGTACAGTGGCAATTTTTTGCGCAATCTCATTTCTGAACTTGGGAAAATAGTCGTCGATATATTGTTTGGAGCCAAAGTACCAGTTGAAATGATCAAATTTTTTTACAAATGTTATTTTTTTATGCGGAGCAGAATCGGTGATCTTATCAGAATTAATAACATAGTCCAGGAAACCTTCGTTTTCGGTCTTCAGAAGCTTGATTTCCTGATAGATTACAGGCATTCCATTCGCATCTTTGAATAACGACATATCTTTACCACTGAATTCCGGATTTCGCGGGTAATAAACGCCTGTCCCATTCATCGTGGAGATAAATACTTCTTCGTATTCCATTTCAAATTTCAACGAAGAGATTGTAGCTATGATTAGTGCTTTTATTTCTGCCTCAGATTTCAGGCCTACATATTCCTGGTAGATCGACTCGGCAGTATGTATAGCCTGAGTGACATTTTGCTTTATCTTATGGTTGATGGATTGTTTGAAATTTTCATTTTGGATCCGGACGTATTCAAGCTCATTTTTTACAATCTCCTGTATATAGATTTTTTGGTCATTGATGTATTCCTGGCTTTTTTGCTTACTCAGTCTATTGAAATGATAGGTTTGCATAATGACCAGAATACCACCGGTAAGCAGCGTTGTAGTAACCGTAATAATGATCAGTGTTCGGCTTAAATACGTGGAGATGTTTGATGAAATGGCTAATTTCCGGATGAAGTTCCTCGACATTGATCGTAGTTTAATATTCGCGGTCAGTTAATTGGCTAAGTGGCAAATATAGTAGAATTGATTGGGAAACAATCCTAAACCGCAGGTTAATATTTGACAGATTTTTAGTGTGCCAATGAAAAACTGTCATATAATATGACGACCAATGGAACAGAACGACCATATTTAGAACGTTTTTTTGCTAATTGGTCACTTTTTTACGCGTAAAAGATTGATTGGCATTTGGTTTGAAAGGATTGGTCGTGTTTAAGTGCTGTTAAAAACTGTTAAACAATTTAAACGAAATGCAAATCCAATAACACTTTTGAGGCTTGCGCGTTATATTTAAAATTTAATTATAAAAAGTCAAAAATTTCTAACAACAAAAAGTAAAAAGCGATGAACAACTTTAAGAAAGGATTATTTACCTTGTTGGTGGCTTTAGTTGGCGGTTTTATGGCTCTTTGGGCCTATACACGCTATTTCGACGATCAAAAAATAGTAACTGTGCCGCAGGATCAATCGATGCGTTATGCCAGCTTGCCTGCGGCAAATTCAACTCCGTTGCCTGATTTAACTTTTGCAGCAGAGAATTCAGTTCACTCTGTTGTGCATATTAAAGTAACTCAAAAAGGAAAGTATTATGGTTCGAACAATATTTTCGACTACTTTTTTGGCGATGGCGGCTATCAGCAGCAAGGACCAGCCAGGCAAGGAGCCGGATCAGGAGTAATTATTACCCCCAATGGATTTATTGTAACGAATAATCATGTGGTTGATGGTTCCGACGAGATCGATGTGGTTTTAAATGATAAACGTGAGTTCAAGGCAAAGCTGATTGGAACCGATCCATCTACCGATTTGGCATTGCTTAAAATCGATGCTACCAATCTTCCGGTACTCGCGTTTAGTAATTCCGATGATCTTAAACTTGGAGAATGGGTGTTGGCAGTCGGAAATCCTTTTAACCTGACCTCTACTGTTACTGCGGGTATTGTAAGTGCAAAAAGCCGTGATATCGGGATTAACCCGGATCAGATGAGAATTGAATCGTTTATACAGACCGATGCAGCCGTAAATCCGGGGAATAGTGGTGGTGCACTGGTAAATACAAGGGGCGAACTTGTAGGGATTAATACTGCTATTGCTTCTCAAACCGGATCGTATAGCGGGTATTCTTTTGCAATACCGGCCAATATTGTTCAAAAAGTAGTTTCAGACCTTAAAGAATTTGGCGATGTACAACGTGCCCTTTTAAACGTGCGAATAGGAACTGTTGATGCAGAAACTGCAAAAAAATATAATCTGGATAAAATTGAAGGAGTTTTTATTGGTGAAGTGCAGCCAGGCGGAGCCGCAGAGCAGGCCGGATTAAAAGATAATGATGTGATTATCAGTGTTGATGGAGTTGCGGTGAATTCATCCGCAGAGCTTCAGGAACAGATAAGTAAACATCGTCCGGGAGATAAAGTAGCTCTTGTGATAAAAAGAGATAATAAAAAGAAACCATTTAACGTAACGCTTCGTAACAAGCACGGAGATACGGAAATTGTGAAAGGTGATAATCCCGACGATATTTTTGGTGCGAAATTTGTCGTAGTTTCAGACCGCGATAAAGAGGAATTAGGAATACGCTATGGTATAAAAATCACTGAACTTGGAAATGGTAAATTTAAAGATGCAGGCATTAAGAAAGGATTTATTATTACACAGGTGAACAAGAATGCCGTTTCTGAGGTTAACGAGTTAAAACGAATTATTAAAAATTCAAGGGGTGGAATATTAGTTGAAGGAACATATCCAAATGGTGAAGTAGCTTATTATGTTTTTGGAATAGATACAAAATAAGTGCGATAGTTATAAAATTGTAAATAATAAACCTTTATAATAAACCATTTGAATTATTGACCTCAAAAGCCTATATTTGCACGCTATTTTTTTGAAGGGTATATGAGACAATTAAAGATTACAAAATCGATTACCAACCGTGAAAGCGCTTCTTTAGACAAGTATTTGCAAGAGATTGGCAAAGAAGAACTTATTACCGTTGAGGAAGAAGTGGAGTTGGCGCAGCGGATTAAAAAAGGTGATCAGGCCGCACTGGAAAAACTAACAAGGGCGAACCTGCGTTTTGTCGTTTCAGTGGCTAAACAGTACCAGAATCAGGGTTTAAGTTTACCCGACCTTATTAATGAAGGTAATCTGGGATTGATTAAAGCTGCTGAAAAATTTGATGAAACCAGAGGTTTCAAGTTTATTTCCTATGCCGTATGGTGGATTCGCCAATCCATCTTGCAGGCTTTGGCAGAGCAATCCAGAATTGTTCGCTTACCCTTGAATCAGGTAGGTTCTTTAAATAAGATAAACAAAGCTTTCTCGAAATTTGAGCAAGAACATGAGCGTAAACCATCGCCTGATGAACTTGCTGAATCACTGGATCTGCCAGCAGATAAAGTTGCTGATACGTTGAGGGTTTCAGGCCGTCATATTTCGGTAGATGCTCCTTTCGTTGAAGGAGAAGATAACAGTTTACTGGATGTGCTGATAAACAATGATTCTCCAAATGCCGACCGTGCATTGATGATGGAATCGCTGGCCCGTGAAATTGAACGTGCTTTGGCTACTTTGACCGAACGTGAGAGTGATATTATCCGGATGTTCTTTGGAATTGGCTGTCAGGAAATGACTCTCGAAGAAATTGGGGAACGATTTGGACTTACACGCGAACGTGTTCGCCAGATTAAAGAAAAAGCTATTCGCCGGTTGAGGCATACCTCGCGAAGCAAATTATTAAAAACATATTTGGGATAACCCCCTGAAAAACCGCTTAAACAGCGGTTTTTTTATTTTGTAATACAGCGGATGTTTTTAATTACAGGTGATATTAATAAACAAAAAAAGCCGACCCGCTGGTCGGCTTTTCATACCACAAACAAGATCAACCAATCAAACAAAATTGGTCAATAAAAACCTAGCTATTCACATAGCTAATCACGCATCTTTATGATTTTAACTTTCCCCTTTTAAGAAAGCTGTCAGTCACGTTTCAGAACAATTTATGTGATGAAATACATAAAAAACTCTTGTTTTACATGAATCTCAGTAAACGTCGGAATGACGCTTACTGAGATCGTATATGCAAAGAAACTATTTTTTTTATCATCTGATAAAATATCCGAACCTAAAATAGTTGAATATTACAGGCATTTCACATTTATTAACTACCCAGCAAGGCTACTCAGGAAATTTATCTTTTAAGTTTGATAATTTCACTTCCTGCTAAAAGGAATGCTCCGGTACCATATACCTCCCAACTTTCCGCTGTAAAGTTCTTTTTCGGGTCAGCTCCAATTGGTTGACACCAACCTACGTGTCCATCAGGTTGAATCAAGGTATTCATGCCTTTCCACGCTTTTTGAACTACCGGAAGGTATTTGTCCTTGCTTAGCAACCCATTGTTTATTCCCCATGCAAGTGCATAGGTATAAAATCCCGATCCGCTGGCTTCTCCTCCGGGGTATGAGGCTGGATCAAGTAAACTTGCTCTCCAAAGGCCGTCTTCCTGTTGAAGACTGGCTATTTTCTCAGCCATTTCTTTATAGACTTTTTCATAAAACGGACGTTCTTTGTAATCTTTCGGGAGTTCACTTAACAACAGGGTTAATCCTCCCATTACCCAGCCATTGCCTCTCGACCAAAAAATCTTTTTGCCATTTACTTCACGACGATCTGAGGCATCACCTTTAATCACGTACATCAAGTCTCGTGCAAAAAGGTGCTCTTCTTTGTCATAAAGTAAATCATAACATTCATGGAATAGCACATCACTTCTTTCCATGTATTTTTTATCACCGGTAGTCATCGATAATTTAACCAATGCCGGCGGAGCCATAAACAGGGCATCGCACCACCACCAGGTGATTTGTTGTATTCCTTTAGTCTGGTATGGAGTGACGAGAAATTTATCCATTTGAGCAATGAACGGATCGATCATCTTCTGATCTTTTTTGATGCGGTAAACATCAATATAGGTTTGGCAAATGGCATGATCATCGGCATGCTCCAAACGGGGACCAGGCTTCCATTCATTTTTATCTCCCATTTCGATCATGGCAGTCAGTAATTTCTTGTCACCGGTAGTTTTATATGCAGCAGAGATTCCTGCATAAAAGGCACCATTGGTCCAATCCCACAATTGGTGTTTGGGGTTGGCTAATTGCCACATAGCAGCAGTTGTCATTGCCTTTTTAATTTCCTTAGGCTTGAAACATTTGTCCTGCTTACTTTTTGAAAATACAGTCATGCCAATAAGCATGAAAACTAAAACAACTGAAAGTGCTTTTTTCATATTTATTTGATTTAAGTTGGTTTTGCAATCGATTGTACAAACATACACATTCCTTTTAAATTTATAAATAGCGAACCTGATTATTGTATTTTTACGTCATTCCTTTACAGATAAATACTGGTTTTTAATATTAATAAAACGTAAAATTCTAAAAACTGTAATTAGATAACTTGTTTTGATTTCAATTTATAACTATACTTGCAACTCATAATACAGATATGCACAACACAATTAAACATTACGGCCATCATCATGTGATTCTATCCGAAGGTAGGCAGTAATTGTTTTGATGTTTTTAAAAAGATATTAACCCAATAAAGAAGGCTTACCGCAATGGTAGGCCTTTTTTGATTTAAACAGAATTTGAAATGGAAGGACTTTTAAAAATTGCCGTTCAAACCAAAGGCAGATTAAACGAAGATTCGTTAAAACTGATAGATGAAGCTGGAATAAAACTCCCACTGAGTACTCGAAAACTGATTTCGACAGCATCAAACTTTCCGCTCGAAGCGCTTTTTCTGCGCGATGATGATATTCCTCAGGCAGTAGCCATGGGTGTTGCCGACATAGGAATTGTTGGCGAAAACGAAATGCTCGAAAAGAAGGAAAATGTTGTTGTTGCCAAGCGCCTTGGATTCAGTAAGTGTCGGCTTTCTTTGGCAATCCCAAAAGATGACGAGTATTCCGGAATCGAATACTTCAACGGGAAAAAGATTGCTACGTCCTATCCGGAAATTCTGAAAGATTATTTCAGGAAAAATAACATCACAGCAGAAATTCATGTGATTACCGGTTCAGTGGAGATTGCTCCCGGAATTGGCCTTGCCGATGCTATTTTTGATATTGTCAGTTCAGGAAGTACTTTGGTAAGCAACCGCTTAAAAGAGGTGGAAGTGGTTGTGAAGTCGGAGGCTGTTTTGGTAGCCAATCCCAATCTTTCTGACGTGAAGAAAGCCATTCTGGACGAATTAATTTTCAGGATGGAATCGGTGCAAAGGGCCGAAAAGAAAAAATATATTTTGCTGAACGCACCGAATGAAAAGTTGGCCGAGATCGAATCGTATTTGCCAGGGATGAAAAGTCCGACCATAATGCCGCTGGCAGAAGAGGGCTGGAGCTCAGTTCACTCGGTGATTGAGGAAAAAGACTTCTGGGAAATAATCGGCAAACTGAAGGCTGCCGGAGCTACAGGAATACTCGTTATTCCGATTGAAAAAATGATTCTATAATCAACAGAATGAAGGCCAGACAATTCTTATACTTTATTATCCCTTGTTTTATTTGGGGTTCTACCTGGTTTGCCATCAAATTTCAATTGGGGCAGGTCGATCCGTTGGTCTCGGTAGTTTATCGTTTCCTGATAGCGGGTTTGCTGTTAATGGCTTTCAGTGCCATCCGGAGACTGAACTTAAAATACACTCTTCGTGAACACCTTTTGATGATGCTACAGGGAATGATTTTGTTTGGATTTAATTACTGGCTCGTTTATTTGGCTGAAGAAGATTTAGCCAGTGGCGTTGTCGCCATCATTTTTTCATTTTCAATTTTCACCAATATCTTTTTTAGCTATTTGTTGCTGAAGGGCAAAATCAGAAAAGAAGTGATGGCAGGGGCAGTGCTCGGGATTGGAGGAACATTACTTATTTTTAGCAATGAATTGCAGAGTTCGGAACAAATAGCTATTGGGTATCAGGCATTACTTTTCTGTTTCGGCTCCATTGTTTTGGCATCGTTAGGAAATATTCTTTCTAAATACAACCAAACACGAAAACTACCTGTTATTCAGACTAATGCCTTTAGTATGACTTATGGTAGTTTAGCAATGATGTTAATGGTTCCACTTTCCGGGAAAAGTTTTTCGTTCGAAGCTACATTCCCATACATCGCTTCGCTTCTTTACCTTTCAATATTGGGCTCAATCGTTGCCTTTACTTTATATTTGAAACTTGTTGGCGATATTGGCCCCGATCGTGCCGGATATACAACGTTGGTTGCTCCGGTTATTGCATTGGTAATTTCTTCGTTTTTCGAAAATTACCAATGGGGTCTGGCTGCCGCAATAGGTATCCTTTTACTTTTTGCAGGTAATTTTTTAGCTCTGAGAATTAAACCATTGAAAACTCAATGAGTATGAAGACATATATCAATCCCCCAAAAGAAACATGGGCAGAACTGCTTCAGCGTCCATTATTTAGTGTGGCCGAACTCGAAGGTCAGGTTCAGGCTATTCTTGCTGAGATTAAAAATGGTGGTGTTCACGCTATCCGCAAATACACCGAAAAATTTGATGGCGCTTTTATTCAGAATTTTGCCGTTCAGGAGCAGGAAATTGCTGAAGCTATTTCTTTAGTCGATGATTCACTGAAAAATGCGATAAGGGTGGCTGCTCACAACATTCAGAAATTTCACGAATCGCAGGTTCCGGCAATTAAAAAAATAGAAACGACTCCCGGGGTAATCTGCTGGCAAAAACCGGTGGCCATCGAGAACGTTGGATTGTATGTTCCGGGAGGTTCGGCTCCGTTATTTTCAACGGTTCTGATGTTGGCTATTCCGGCGAACATTGCAGGTTGTAAAGAAATTGTGTTGTGTACACCACCCAATAAGGAAAGCAAAATACATCCGGCGATTTTGTTTGCTGCACAGCTGGTTGGCGTGACGAAGATATTCAAACTCGGAGGCATTCAGGCGATTGGAGCAATGGCATATGGCGTGGATGTGGTTCCGAAAGTGGATAAAATATTTGGTCCCGGAAACCAGTACGTGATGGCAGCCAAACAGATAATCAGTCGGGGTGATGTGGCTATTGATATGCCTGCTGGCCCATCGGAAGTTGCTGTTATGGCCGATTCAACCGCCAGCCCGGCTTTCATTGCTGCAGATCTGCTTTCTCAGGCAGAACACGGACCCGACAGTCAGGTTGTATTGGTGACGAACGACAAATCATTGGTTGAAAAAGTTGATCAGGAATTGGCAAAGCAGCTTAACGATCTGCCACGCAAAGCCATTGCCGAAAAAGCTTTGGCAAACAGTCAGGCCGTTGTGCTGGAAAATGTTCAGGAAATGATTGACCTGATTAATGGATATGCACCCGAACATTTGATTATTGCGATGGAAAACTATCTTCAGGTGGCCGAATTGATAACCAATGCGGGATCCGTTTTTCTCGGAAACTATACTCCTGAAAGTGCTGGCGATTATGCTTCGGGAACCAATCATACTTTGCCAACCAATGGCTGGGCGCGTTCGTTCAGCGGAGTGAATATCGATAGTTTCATCAAAAAAATTACTTTTCAGGAAATAACTCCGGAAGGGATGAAAAACCTCGGACCTGTTATTGAAACAATGGCTGCCGCCGAAGAATTGGACGGACATAAAAATGCAGTGACACTGCGGTTGAAAGAATTGAAAAAATAATAACAACCACAGAGGCACATAGGTCACATAGTTTTAAATTTTTAATGTGTTCTATGTATCTATGTGGTTCAAAAATATAAATATGAACATAGACAAATTACTTCGCAACAACATAAAGGCATTGAAACCCTATTCTTCAGCTCGCGACGAATTCTCGGGCGAGGCTGACGTTTATTTGGATGCCAACGAAAACCCGTTCAATAAACCCTATAATCGCTATCCCGATCCGCTACAGTGGGCGGTAAAAGAGAAAATTGCGGCCATCAAAAATATTGCTCCTGAAAAAATTTTCCTGGGCAACGGAAGTGATGAGCCTATCGACATTATTTTTCGTGCATTTTGTGAGCCGGGAGTTGACAACATGGTTTCGATCGACCCAACTTACGGCATGTATCAGGTGGCTGCCGACATCAATAATGTAGAGGTTCGCAAAGTAAAACTTGACGAGAATTTCGGGTTCAGTGCTCAAAAATTACTCGATGCCACCAACTTATACACTAAAGTTATCTTCGTGTGTTCACCCAACAATCCGACAGCCAATCTGTTAGATAAATCGGAAATAGTTAAATTGCTGACTGATTTTGATGGTTTGGTTGTTGTTGACGAGGCTTACATTGATTTTGCTCCGGAAAGCAGTTTGTTGCCTGAATTGGATCAATACGAGAACTTAATTGTTTTGCAGACATTCTCGAAAGCCTGGGGAATGGCCGGTATTCGCTTGGGAATGGCTTTTGCGCAACCTGAAATTATCCGGATTTTCAACAAGGTAAAATATCCTTACAACATCAATATTCTGACACAGAAGAAGGCATTGATGTTGATGGACAAAATTCAGGAGAAAGAAGAATGGGTGAACACGATTCTTGAAGAGCGTGGTAAAATGGTGAAAAAGCTATTCAAATTACCATTTGTGCAGGTGGTTTATCCGTCGGATGCCAATTTTATTTTGGTGAAAATGAACGATGCCAGAGGTATTTACGAATATCTGACCGAACAAAAAATTATTGTTCGCGACCGTTCAAAAATTACGCTTTGCGATGATTGCCTGCGAATAACGATCGGATCGCCAAAAGAGAATAAGAAACTTAGAAAAGCGCTGAAAGAATTGATATAATACGTTTAAAATAATATTAACCACAGAGAAAATGAGTTTTCACAGAGGTCACAGTGATGGTAATTTTTAACTCTTTTTTCTCAGCGTTCTCTGTGGTAAAAAAGTTTTTTATGAAGAAAGCATTATTTATCGACCGCGACGGAACTCTGATTTTTGAAACCGAAGATGAGCAAATTGATTCGCTCGAAAAGTTGGAATATCTTCCGAAGGTTTTCAGGAACATGCATTTTATTGCTAAAAACCTGTCGTACGAATTGGTGATGGTAACCAATCAGGATGGACTGGGTACTGACAGATTCCCGGAGGAAACATTTTGGCCGGTACACAACAAAGTTCTGAATGCCTTTGCAAAAGAAGGAGTTGTTTTTGATGATATATTTATCGACCGGCATTTCCCTCACGACAATTCGCCAAACCGAAAACCAGGTACCGGGATGCTGGGCAAATACATGGATGGCAGTTACGATTTGAGCAATAGCTTCGTAATTGGCGACCGGCTGACTGATATTCAACTGGCTAAAAACCTTGGTTCAAAAGGGATACTGATTAACGATGGCTCGTTGAAAAACGAACTTCAGGAGAAAGGATTGGCCGAATTTTGTGCTTTGATTACCAACGATTGGGACGAAATATATGCAAAAGTTGCTTCTCCTGATCGCACGGGCACCGTTGTTCGCAACACCAAGGAAACCAAAATCAGGGTTGAATTGAATCTGGATGGAACCGGAAAAGGAAATATCAATACCGGACTTGGATTTTTCGATCACATGCTCGACCAGATTGCCCGTCATTCAGGAGTAAATCTGACCATACAGGTTGATGGCGATTTGAATGTGGATGAACACCACACGATTGAGGATACTGGTTTGGCTCTGGGTGAAGCTTTCAGGCTTGCTTTGGGCGACAAACGTGGCGTGGAACGATATGGCTATTGCCTGCCGATGGATGATTGTTTAGCCCAGGTAGCTATCGATTTTGGCGGTCGTCCGTGGATTGTCTGGAAGGCTGATTTTCTACGTGAAAAAGTTGGTGATATGCCAACCGAGATGTTCTTTCATTTTTTCAAATCGTTTTCCGATACTTCGCTTTCGAACCTGAATATTAAGGCCGAAGGAACGAATGAGCACCATAAAATTGAAGGCATTTTTAAAGCCTTGGCAAGAGCAATTAAAATGGCTATCCGGAAAGATGTTTTTAATTTCGAACTGCCAACAACAAAAGGAACGCTGTAATTTTTTAACCACAGAGATCACAGAGAAAATGCTTTCAGTAAATCAAATAACAGAAACTATAATTGGATGTGCGATTAAAGTTCATTCAGCACTAGGTTCTGGGTTATTGGAGTCTGCTTATCAACAATGTCTGTTTTATGAATTGAAAAAATCAGGACTGAAAGTCGAAAAAGAAAAACCGCTACCGGTTATTTATGAAGAAATTGAATTGGAATGTGGCTATCGATTGGATTTATTTGTTGAAAATAGGGTAATTGCCGAACTTAAAGCAGTCGAAACATTAACTAACATTCATTTAGCTCAAATGCTGACTTACCTGAAATTGTCAGAATGTGAAGTCGGATTACTTATAAATTTTAATGTTACCCAATTAATAAAAGGAATTAAGCGAGTAGTTAATAACTAATAAAACTCTGAGAACTCTGTGATCTACTCCGTGTTCTCTGTGGTAAACAACTATCAATATGACAATAGATCAAAGTAAATCGACCGCAATTCTCCTGATCCACTGCCCCGACAAGCAGGGACTTTTGGCTCTGGTAACCGAATTTATCAATACCAATAACGGGAATATTCTCTACCTTGATCAGCATGTTGATCGGGAAGAAAAACTGTTTTACATGCGTGTTGAATGGGATTTGAGCAATTTTAATATTCCCAAAGAAAAACTTTCGGACTACTTTTCAACCCTTATCGGACAGAAGAACCAGATGACGTTTGAAATTCATTTCTCGGAAGAAAAACCGCGGATGGCTATTTTTGTCTCAAAAATGTCACATTGCTTATTCGATCTTTTAGCTCGTTATACTTCAGGTGAATGGAGTGTAGAAATTCCACTGATCATCAGCAATCACCCCGATATGGCCGATGTGGCCCGCCGGTTTGACATTGATTACCATGTTTTCCAGGTGACTAAGGACAACAAGGAAGAACTGGAAGCTCAGGAGATTGCGTTGCTGGAAAAGCACAAGATCGATTTTATTGTACTTGCCCGATACATGCAAATAATAAGCGACGATTTTATCACCCATTATCCGAATCGGATTATTAATATTCATCATTCGTTCTTGCCGGCATTTGTTGGGGCAAAACCTTATCATGCAGCCTACGAACGCGGAGTCAAGATTATTGGGGCCACCAGCCATTACGTTACAACCGAACTCGATGCCGGGCCAATTATCAAACAGGAAGTGGCGCATGTGAGTCACAAAGACACGGTGAACGACTTGATTGCCAAAGGTCGCGATCTGGAAAAAATCGTTCTTTCGAAGGCTGTAAATAAACACATCGAACGGAAAATTCTGGTTTATAACAATCGCACAGTAGTTTTCAGTTAAAACAATATATCATGAAGAAAATCATTCTACTTCTGGTTCTGGGATTAAGCTTTTCAGGAGCTATGGCTCAAACGGTCCAAAAGGAAATTCCGGCAGATTACGGTTATCTGGTAAAAATTGGTCAACAAGTTCCCGATTTCTCGATGACCACGACGGATGGTAAAACTATCAAAATAGCTGATTTGAAAGGCAAAGTTATTATGCTTCAGTTTACTGCCAGTTGGTGCGGTGTCTGCCGAAAAGAAATGCCGCATATTGAAACCGACATATGGAATAAATACAAAACCGATAAAAACTTTGCTTTATTCGGAATCGATTTAGACGAGCCGGTTGAAAAGGTAAAAGAGTTTGCCAAACAGATTCCGGTAACTTATCCGTTGGCGCTTGATCCGAAAGGCGGTATTTTTTATCGGTTTGCTGAAAAAGGTGCAGGCGTTACCCGAAATGTTATTATCGATAAAGCCGGGAAAATCGTTTATATGACCCGACTTTATAAAGAAGAGGAATTTGCTGAAATGAAATCGGTGATTGCAGATTTGCTGAAATAGTAGTTGTAGCGCGTAGCAGAATCGAACTGCCATCTCCGGATTGAGAAACCGGTTTCCTAACCGTTAGAAGAACGCGCCTGATGCGATTACAACGAATAAAATTACAACAACTTAGCTTTCGTTGTCTCCGAAAGGCTTCGAAAAATTAGATTTTTCAATATGAATATCGTCATTATCAAATACAACGCCGGAAATATCGAATCGGTAAATAATGCTTTGCAGCGGTTAGGTGTGAATGCCGAAATTACAGGCGATCACGAAAAAATTAAAGCTGCCGATAAAGTTATTTTTCCCGGAGTGGGAGAGGCTAGCACCACGATGGCTTACCTGAAAAAGGAAGGTTTGGATCAATTAATTCCAAAATTGACTCAGCCGGTTCTTGGAATTTGTCTCGGATTACAACTCATGTGCAGCTATTCCGAAGAAAACGATACCCCCTGTTTGGGTATTTTCGATGAACAGGTTAAACGATTCATTCCTGAACCAGGGATGGAGTTTGTAACTAAAGTTCCGCATATGGGCTGGAATAGTATTAGCCAATTAAAGAGTGGTATTTTTGATCCGTCACTCGACCAGCAATATGTTTATTTTGTGCATTCGTATTATGCCGCTGTTGGCGAACACACTGCTGCCGTTTGCAATTACATCAATCCCTTTAGCGCAGCCCTGCACCGCGATAATTTTTACGCCACCCAGTTTCACCCTGAAAAAAGTGGTACCGTTGGCGCAAGGATATTGGAAAATTTCTTGAAGTTGTGAAACTGATTAACGATTGAAGATTAACGATCAACGATTTTAGATTTTAAATATGACACCACGGGAATTAGAAGAAAGGCTCATTGTCTTTGCTGTTAATATTATCAAATTGTCGGATGGTATTAAGCCATCAATTGGAGGTAGAAATCTGGCAGAGCAAATTGTTCGATCCAGTTCATCAACAGCCCTAAATTATGGCGAAGCACAAAGTGCTGAATCTGGGAGAGACTTTGTACACAAACTTGGTATATGTCTTAAGGAAGTTCGGGAAACGTTTATTAATCTAAGGATTATTGATGGTGCAAACCTTCATGCTGATCAGCAACTGGTGTATAGTTTGAAGACTGAAAGTAACGAGCTTATTTCAATTTTTGTAAAGAGCATCGAAACAAGTAAACGAAAGCAAGGTACCCTACCTCCAAAGTGAGATCGTTAATTCTCAATCTTTAATCAAATTTCTCATGATCAACATCCAACCGGGTTCTTCTAAGATCGTTAATCCTCAATCGTTAATCTCTAATCGTTAATTAAAATGATCACAATTATACCTGCCATTGATTTAATCGATGCGAAATGCGTTCGCCTGTCACAAGGCGATTACAACCAGAAAACGGTTTATAACGAGAATCCGCTCGAAGTGGCTAAAATGTTCGAAGATGCCGGAATCACCCGTTTGCATCTGGTCGATTTGGATGGTGCAAAAGCCAAACACATTGTCAACTATAAAGTGCTTGAAACGATTGCCTCAAAAACCAATCTAGTTATCGATTTTGGTGGCGGATTAAAATCGGATGATGACCTGCGCATTGCATTTGAGTGTGGAGCACAAATGGTTACCGGCGGAAGCATAGCTGTAAAAGACCGCGAAACTTTTTTGCATTGGATTGAAACTTATGGTGCAGAGAAAATTATTCTCGGTGCTGATGCCAAAGACAAAATGATTGCCGTGAGCGGCTGGCAGGAAGTTTCTGAACTTTCGATTTTGGATTTCATCGAAAGCTATACCAACAAAGGTATCCGACAGGTTATTTCTACGGACATTGCCCGCGATGGCATGTTGACCGGCCCAAGCATCGATTTGTACAAAGAAATAATGACTCAATTCCCTAAACTCGGACTCATTGCCAGTGGCGGAATTGCCACCATGAAAGATATTTATGAACTTGACGAAATGGGTATTCCAGGAGTAATTACCGGAAAAGCGATTTATGAAGGAAGAATTAGTATGGAAGAAATTAAAATATATAACCTAAATAATTTATAATTTAAAATATAGCTTTTTTAGGTTATATTTGGATGATTAACCAATTTGGGTTATATTTGAGCCATGAAACTAAATGAAGAAATAGCGGTACTTACTTGCGATATCATTGATTCGTCACTGTTGTCCGCAGATGAATTAAAGAATTATCAGCTGACAATAGAATCTTCAGCAGAAAAAGGGATTCTTATACGTCCTCAATTTTACCGAGGCGACAGTTTCCAATTGGCAACAAAACCGGCTGATGCACTTGAAATCGCTGTCAAAATTCGAATTGAGATGAAGCGGATTCATGAAAAAAATGACGTACGTGTTTCTGTTGGAATTGGGCAGGTTGCAACTTTAAATGAAAATGTTTTGTTTTCAACAGGTTCAGCGTTTGAAATTTCAGGCAAAAATCTCGACCAATTGAAAGAAAAAAAATTAAACCTATTGATTCAGACTGAAAATACGTTATTGAATGACGAACTGGAAACATATTGTTATTTCGCCGACGTAATTATTAACGGCTTTACGAAAATTCAATCTAACATTATCTATTATAAAATGCAGGGATTGGATCAGGCTGGAATTGCAAATAGTATAGATGTTAGTCAGCCGGCTGTAAGCAAATCGCTTAAAACAGCTAACTGGCAAGTCATTGATAGATTTATGAAGCGATATAAAACCCTGATTAATCAAAATTATGGATACAATGATTAGCTTATTTTTTCCAATGCTTGCAGGTCATTTGGTCGCCGATTTTTGGTTGCAACCGTCAAGCTGGGTCTCGCATAAGAAAGAAAATGGCTGGAAATCGAAAAAATTGATCCTTCATACCTTAATTGCGTCTGTACTTCCGGTAGTATTCACTTTACAATTAACACTTTGGTGGTTTGTGCCGGTTATCTTTTTAACGCACTACCTGATTGATGTCGTAAAATCGAAAGTAAAACAAACCATGTGGTTTTTTGTGACTGATCAGTTTTTGCACATCGGCATACTTTGGATATTGGCTACATTCTTCACCGAAATTACCATTCCTGAAAGTTTTGTTCACTTGTGGATTTATGCATGCGGGTTTATCCTGATAACCAATCCGCTGGGAATTTTGACCGGAATGTTTTTAAAATCAGTCACCAAGGCAGAAAGTAACACCGTCCAATTGAACGCCTCTGCATGGATTGGAATATTTGAACGAATACTCATTGTAATATTTGTAACTACCGGACAGATTCAGTCCATTGGATTTTTGGTGGCCGCCAAATCCGTTTTCCGTTTTAGCGAAATACAACACGAAGGAAATCAAAAAGCCGAGTACTTTTTATTGGGAACGCTTGTGTCGTTTACTTCGGCGATTGTGGTAGGGTTGGGGATAAAAACAATAATAAATTGAAATAATGACAGACACTCACGTTAAAACAATTAACAGTCCTGAATTCAATCTTTCTGATGAAGATTACAGCTATCAAGTTGAACTTACCGAAGAACTTGATTCTTTTAATGGAGATATTGATCAAAATTTGATCAATAAGATTGTTCTTTGGAAAATTAACCGATATGCAAAAGTTGATGAAGAAGCAATCCAGCTTGTTAATAGTATTTTACCATCTGATGAAATTATTGATAAAGAAAAAACAAGAAAGGTTTTGACTGCTCTTTTGAAAATATCGGGAATCGGAATTCCAATGGCTTCGACTATTTTGAGGTTTAGAAATCCGAATATTTATCAAATTATTGATCAACGGGCATATCGGATTCTTGTGGGTGAAGAACTCAAATTATCTGTTAAAAAAGTGGAAGAAAATATTGAAATCTACCTTGATTACCTCGAAAAAGTTAAAGTATTCTGTCTTTCTAGTGGGGTAAAATTTGCTGAGGCTGACCGCTTTTTATATGAAAAGGACAAAAGACTGAATAAAAAAATAAAAATTAAGTATTAATTCAACTTAAATCGTTCTACTGGATTTTTACTAAACCTGGAACTTGGAATTTGAAACTAAATAAGAATGCTAGCAAAACGAATCATACCTTGCCTTGATATTAAAGACGGTCAGACCGTGAAGGGCATCAACTTTGTAAATATTAAAAGCGTGGGCGACCCGGTTGAACTGGGCGCGCTTTATGCCGAACAGGGAGCCGACGAATTGGTTTTCCTCGACATCACGGCCACCCACGAAGGACGTAAAACCTTTGTTGAACTTGTGAAGCGCATTGCCCGCGAAATCAACATCCCGTTTACCGTTGGTGGCGGAATCAGCGAATTGAAAGATGCAGATGCTCTGTTGAGTGCAGGTGCCGATAAAATCAGCATCAACTCATCAGCAGTTCGCAACCCGAAACTGATCGACGATCTGGCATTAAACTTCGGTAGCCAGTTTGTGGTTTTGGCCATCGATGCCCGTGGAGAAAACGATTACTGGACTGTCACGGTCAATGGTGGCCGTATTCCGACAGAAAAAGAATTGTTTTCGTGGGCGAAAGAAGGCGAAAGTCGCGGTGCTGGCGAAATCTTGTTTACCTCGATGAATCATGATGGAACCAAGGCCGGTTTTGCCAACAAGGAACTGGCGAAAATGTCGGATATGCTACGGATTCCGATTATTGCTTCAGGAGGTGCCGGAAACATGGAGCATTTTGTGGATGTGTTTACAGAAGGGAAAGCTGATGCCGGCTTGGCTGCCAGTATTTTCCACTACAAGGAAATTGCGATACCGGATTTGAAAGCCTATCTTCGGGCCAAAAATATTCCCATCCGATAATTACTCCATACCCAATGAAAAAAGTAGTTTTCTTTCTTGTATTTTTTGTTTCAGCAGCAACTTTTGCTCAAAATAATATTGACAAAGAACTATTAACTCAAATTCCAAATTGTGAAAATGTTGCTTTCAATTCGTCAAGATTGATTGAACGTTTTTTTGGATTGAAAAATTATGATTCGATTACTGTTGTTTCCACTCGTTGGGAAGAATTCTGTGGAACAACAGAGCCTTTGTTTCGATTAAAAGTTTTGAATCAGATTCAAGGTAGAACATTTAGCGATGTTTGGATGGAGAAAGAGTACCTCATGAACTTTATTTTTCTTTATCTGGATCGCATTGATTACGCTAAAGAACCCAATGCCAAACAAGTTTATGAGCGTTATAAAATCCCCTTCGGTTATATCTCATTGAATTCACCTTTCGATGATTTGACGGTTATTTGGGCAAATTACTTACTGGAGAAGGCTGATTTGTTGCCAGTTGAAAAGGCATTTTGTCTGCTGTATTCGAATCAGGCTGATGCTTTCTGGCAAATGCTAAAAGAGCAAAAAGTTTTAGATGCGAAACTTCAGGAGGTTTATAATGAGCAGATCCGAAAAACAAACAAAATGGTTGAAGGAAACTTAGGAATTCTAACTGGTATTTTCTTGCCTCAATCCAATCTGAATGAGTTCATTGGAATAAAACCGATTTTTGGATTTCAGGTAGGTGCAAAAATTAATAAAGTTCAGTACGACCTGACGCTTGCATTTCGACCTGGAAAACCCGCGAATCCATATAACGTTCTTTTTAAGGATCAAATTGTAGAAACCAATTATCAATTTGGCGGTTATGTCGGTTTAGATGGGGCGTTTGAATTAACGAACAATTACAAAAAAGAATTGGATCTACTTGGAGGAATCGGAGCAGAAATTATGGACGCAATTGAAGGCGATCCTGAAGTAGAAAACGATAGTAAAACTCTCGGAAGTTTAAATCTTAACCTTGGGTTAGGATATAGAATTTATTCAAAAAGAATGAGTTTCGTTGGATTGCAAACCAAGTATAATTTTGTGAATTTAAATAATGAGAAGGGAACCAGTCTGAAAGGTAACTACATATCTCTGATTCTCACTTATAATTACTTTGGAAATATCCGGAAAAATTCAATGTTGAAAAGACTTAAAATAAAATAGATATGGAAAATACACAATTAGATTTTACGAAACTGAATGGCCTGATTCCGGCTGTTATTCAGGATAATACCACCAACGTGGTTTTGATGCTGGGTTTTATGAACGAAGAAGCTTTGGCTAAAACAGAAGAAACCGGTCAGGTTACTTTTTTCAGCCGTACCAAAAATAGGCTGTGGACCAAGGGCGAAGAGTCAGGCAATTTCCTGAACGTAGTTTCGATTGCTTCGGATTGCGATAACGACACATTGCTGATTAAAGTAAATCCGGTTGGTCCGGTTTGCCACACTGGCGATGATACTTGCTGGGGCGAAGAAAATCAGGAAAGTGACATTCAGTTTCTGGAATATTTGCAGGATTTTATCGATCAGCGGAAGCAGGAAATGCCCGAAGGTTCGTACACCACTTCGTTGTTTCAGAAAGGAACACGTAAAATTGCCCAGAAAGTGGGAGAGGAAGCTGTTGAAACCATCATTGGAGCAATGGCCGACGATGATGAAAATTTTCTTTACGAAGGCGCCGATTTATTGTATCACCTTATCGTTTTGTTGTCGCACAAAGGTTACCGCATTGAAGATTTAGCACGGGAATTGAAAAAACGTCACAAATAGAGCAGCTGATCGGGATTCCATCCTTATTTTAAGGGATGGAATCCTTTAGTCAATTCAACGTAAAACGGAGGATTCTGAAAATGGAGTCCTCCGTTTTGCATTTTAATGTGCCTAAATTGTTAAAAGAGCAGTATTTACAAAAACTTAACAGCTTGCTAACCGTAAAAGCAAGTTCGATTGGATTATTAGGCTATCTTTGCACCTCATTTTTGGAACCTATGCAGAAGATTAGAAACATTGCGATTATAGCCCACGTTGACCACGGGAAGACCACATTGGTTGACAAGATGATTTACTATTGTAACATCATGAAAGAACACGAGAAGAAACAAGAGTTGATTCTCGACAGCAACGATTTGGAACGCGAACGTGGTATTACCATTCTGGCAAAGAATGTATCAGTTATCTATAAAGATGTAAAAATCAATATTATTGATACTCCTGGTCACGCCGATTTTGGTGGCGAGGTTGAGCGGGTATTAAATATGGCTGACGGGGTGTTGCTGTTGGTCGATGCCTTTGAAGGTACGATGCCACAGACCCGTTTTGTATTGTCGAAAGCGTTGGCTTTAGGCCTGAAACCTATCGTTGTAGTTAATAAAGTTGATAAGCCAAACTGTCGTCCTGAAGAAGTTCACGAGCAGGTTTTCGACCTGATGTACAGTTTAAATGCAACGGAAGATCAGTTAAGTTTCCCAACCGTTTACGGATCGGCCAAACAAGGCTGGATGTCGGATGACTGGAAAGTTCCGACTGACAACATCGAAGCCTTACTGAATTCCATTATTGAATTTATTCCGGGGCCGGTTCCAAATCCGGGAACCCCACAGGTTTTGATCACGTCGCTTGATTATTCGTCGTACGTTGGCCGTATTGCCATTGGTCGTATCCACCGTGGTGAGATTAAAGAAGGAATGAACGTTTCACTGGTTAAGCGTGATGGTTCAATAAAAAGGACTAAAATAAAGGAGCTTCATACTTTTACCGGATTAGGCCGCCAGAAGGTTGACCAAATGATTTCCGGTGATATTTGCGCCATGGTTGGAATCGAAGGGTTCGACATTGGCGATACCGTTTGCGATTGGGAAAATCCGGAGCCACTGGAACCCATTGCGGTTGACGAACCAACGATGAGCATGACTTTCATGATCAACAATTCACCATTCTACGGAAAAGAAGGAAAATTTGTGACTTCTCGCCATTTGAAAGATCGTTTGGAGAAAGAGTTGGAAAAGAATCTAGCATTAAGGGTTATGCCTACCGATTCGGCTGACTCATATACTGTTTATGGCCGTGGAGTACTACATTTATCGGTATTGATCGAAACGATGCGCCGCGAAGGTTATGAGCTTCAGGTTGGGCAACCGCAGGTTTTATTCAAAGAAATAGCTGGCGAAAAATGTGAACCCATCGAAGAAATGCACGTTGATGTTCCTGAAGAATATTCAGGGAAAGTGGTTGAAATGGTTTCGCAGCGTAAAGGCGAAATGCAGACTATGGAGCGCAAAGGCGATCGTATTCACCTCGAATTCATTATTCCATCGCGTGGAATTATTGGTATGCGTACCAACATGCTGACTGCTACTGCCGGGGAAGCTGTAATGAATCACCGTTTTATTGAATATCAACCCTACAAAGGGCCAATCGAAACGCGGAACAATGGTTCGTTGGTTGCTTTTGAAACCGGAAATGCATTCGCTTATTCAATCGGGAAACTTCAGGATAGGGGTATGTTTTTTATCGATCCTGGTCAGGATGTGTATGAAGGACAGGTGATTGGTGAAAATACGCGCGCCGATGATTTAACCATCAACGTTACCAAGCCCAAGAAACTGACCAATATGCGTGCTTCGGGAACCGACGAAAAGTTGAGACTGATCACTCCGGTAAAATTTAGTTTGGAAGAAGCGCTCGAATACATCAAAAGCGATGAACTGGTTGAAGTTACGCCGATGTCGATTCGTATGCGGAAGATTTATTTAAAAGAACATGAACGTAAGCGTTTGGCAAAAAATAGCTGATACGTTTTCGTAATCCAAATACACATTAGTCCTGATCAGTTCAATCTGGTTGGGACTTTTTTTTGCCAACGGTTAATTCCTTCGTCCTTCGAATTATTCACATCTCCATCCCCATCCCTTTTTAAACCATAGCTTATTTCCGTTGTGCAAGGCTCTTGGTTGTTGAGATTATTTTCTACAACACAATGTTGATAATAAAGACTTTAAACATATTCTTTTTGGTTAAAATATCGTATATTTTAATATACCAATAATTTAAACCTTGCGATTATGAATGTCATATCAACTTGCCTGACCGGAACTGCAACTATTCTGACTTGCAGGAAGATCGCTCAATCATTCAGCGAGAACATCTACGAACTCTCTTCCATCCGGCGAAACTGGTCGCCCGATTATGCTGGCAATCTGAAGGAACGAATTGACAGGATTATGAATCAATATTTCACCCCGGAATCGCTCATGGAGCACCTGGAAAAACATGGTCAATTTTATGATTTGATGATTGCTGCACTGAAAGATATTACCGTTTTTCGTGCCGAATTGAAAGTGGATTTCAGCCATGACAAGGAATTCCTGAAAGAAACTTTCGAGGATTTGGGGTACGTCGACTATTTCAGCGATGCAAAAAATGGCGATCATTTTAGTTTATATAAAATGATGGCAACCTTCAAGAGAAATATGACTCCTGAATTGCAGCAGGTGATTTTGGCCCGTGGTATCGACAAAAATTTACTTTTCCGTTTGATGGATTATAAGGAGAAACTGGCCGAATTAAAGAATTGCTTCGATATTTCTCACGGAAGCGATCAACTGAGTATTGACCTGAAGCGGGAAATTAATGCTATTTATGCCGAAGTGAAAGACATTTGCCGAATAGCAAACGCCTATTACGAGTTTGACCCGATTCAGCGGGACAAATTCAACTTCTACAAAGTGATGATTAATCTGAAAAAATCGGTTATCGAACCAGCCCACAATTAAATCAGGACCGGAAAAAAACGGTAACTGACTTTACCCTGCGAGGAATTAACTTGATCATTGTTAGTTATACTGTTTAAGCAACAACTAACAATGATCTTTTTTCACGGTCTATTCCTGATCGTCAGTATCTTCTTCCTCAATTTCTTCTTCTTCCTCTTCGTCAGCCGAATAAACTACATCGAGGTCTTCATCCTCAAAAACCTGGGGTTTGGTAACCTGGGCCAGCGGCTTAAGGTTTGACGGGATTGGTTGATTGGCGCTGTCGCCAAAATAAGGAAATACATCAACAATATTGCAGATAGCCAGTGAGGTTGTTTGGTAGGGCACCAGAATATAGGAAAGCCCATCTTCCAGCCGCTGGAGTGCTTGTTTAATATCGTCGGCAGCAACCAGAAAATAGTTGTTGATTTTCTTTTCTTTACCAGCCTTTTCGTCGATAGTGACAATTCCAATTTTCGCTTTGTACCACCATTCACCTTCTTCGTGGGGGAAGATTTCTACAATATTTGATTTTTTAATATTATCAACGACAAATTCGCCCCGAACCATTTGTTGTACATTCTGAATGATACGTGTTTCTGCATCGGTAAAAGTTACCGCATCAACCAGGTAAACCTCGTTAACTTTTCGTTCACGACCATCGTCGTCAATTTTTACATATTTTACTTTACACTCGAACCAAGTTTGCATAGCCTAAAATTTTGATTTGCAAAGATATTTTCTCAGTCCGGAATTCCTTCAGAAAATAGAAATAGTTTTCCACAATATGCAAAGATTCAGGACTTACTAGTTAACGAAAAAGGCCATCCGTATATTGACGGACAGCCTCATTTATCAGGTGTGAATGCTTCTCTAGCTTAACAGTTTGTCTGCCATTGCATTGGCAAGTTCAAGGCATTGACCGAACTTTTCCTTTTTCAAAGTTCCTTTTTCTTCAACGGGTTCGTAAACAACTTCCCATTTGATGTTCTCAGCAAATTTCTGCAGATTTTTTACGCCGCCGCCATTCCAGCCATAGGAGCCAAAAATACCAAGCAGGTGATTTTTAATGCCCATGTGTTCAATTTTGGTCACCAGGCTTTCCACCGCAGGGAACAGTTCGTTGTTATAGGCAGCGCTTCCGATAATGAAAGCTTTGTATTTGAAAATATCGCTGATAATGTACGATGCATGTGTTTTGGAGGCATCGTAAACGCGAATATTTTTTACCCCGCGAACAGACAACTGGCGGGCAATGACATCGGCCATTTTTGCTGTATTCCCGTACATCGAGCCGTAAACAATTACTGCGCCGGTTTCGGTCGCATAACTGCTCCATTTCTCGTATTTGCCGAGAATGTAATTCAGGTCAGTTCGCCAAACAGGGCCGTGTGTCGGGGCTAGTACTTTAACATCCAGTGTTTGTACTTTTTTAAGTGCTCGCTGTGTATGTGGACAATATTTACCAACAATATTGGTAAAATACCGCATCAGTTCTTCTTCGTAACTGGCCATATTCAATTCGTCGTCAAAAATGCCACCATCCAGAGTCCCGAATGAGCCAAAGGCATCGCCGGTGAATAAAATCTTTTCCGAAGTTTCGAAAGTTACCATGGTTTCGGGCCAGTGAACCATGGGGATGGTTGTAAACGATAAACGGTGTTTCCCTAAAGGAAGCTCCGAGTCGTCGTAAACTTCGAGTGTTTGGGTTGATAACTTGTAATAGTTGGCCACCATGTCGAAGGTTTTTTTGTTGCCAACAAGTGTGATGTTTGGGTATTTGGTAACAACTGCTTTTAAAGCTCCTGAATGGTCGGGCTCCATGTGGTTGATGACCAGATAATCAACAGGACGGCCACCGGTTAATGCTTCAATCTGGTCGAGATAATCGTCAATAAAAGTACGTTCAACAGTATCAATCAATGCAATTTTTTCATCGACAATTAAATACGAGTTGTATGAAACTCCATACGGAATAGGCCAAAAATTCTCGAATAGATGAGTTCTCCGGTCGTTAAACCCTAGGTAGTATATATTGTCAGTTAAATTAACCTGGTGCATGTGGGATATTTTATTTTCATGTTAAATCGGACACGAAAATAAGCAAATTCAGGCAAACCAAATACGACTGTATTTCTTTACTTCAGAATTTAAGGTAAATATTACAAACATTCATTCAGATATTTAAGCCTGATTCTGCGTTTGTGGTTTTGATTTCAGTTTAGGTACTTTAAATGAAATGATTATTTTTATGCAAAAAAACCAGAATTAGTATGGATGTAATCAAAAAAAGCAGACTTATGCTGTTCCCCCGCCTGAATAAATGGATCACTATTGTTTTTGTTATGGCCATTGCCGTAGCCGGATTTCGAGGCTACCAGCTTTATAAATATATTTTTGATCACAACATCCATACCCCGGGAAGTATTATAATCCCGCTCAATGCTACTTACGAACAGGTGGTCGATAGTTTAAAGAAGCATGAAATCATTATCAATTACAAGGCTTTCAACTGGGTTGCCAAACGAAAAAAATATGCCGAATCGATAAAGCCAGGTAAATACTTACTGGATAAAGGGTTGAATACCAATGAGATTTTGAATATGTTGCGGTCGGGAAACCAACAGCCCGTACAAGTTACGTTTAATAACCTGAGATTTATCGAGGAATTGGCAGGGGCGGTTTCCAAATATATCGAACCCGATTCGGTTGAACTGCTTCAAAAATTTACCGATCCGGCCATTCACGAAAAATTTGGTTTTACGCAAAGCACCTTTCATTGCATGTTTATTCCGAATACTTACGAGTTTTACTGGACAACAACAGCCGATCAGTTCCTGGAACGCATGTCGATGGAATACAAACGTTTTTGGACAGAAGAACGAAAGAATAAAGCCAAGGAATGGGGGTTAACTCCTGAAGAGGTAATGACTGTTGCTTCAATTGTTCAGGAAGAAACAAATAAGAAGGATGAAAAACCCATTGTGGCTGGCTTGTACCTGAACCGGATTAAACGCGGAATGCCTTTACAGGCTGATCCGACGGTGAAGTTCGCGTTGGGAAACTTTCGTATCAAACGGGTTTTGAAAAGCCACCTGGAAGTTGATTCGCCCTACAATACCTATAAATATCCGGGCTTGCCACCGGGGCCAATTAATTTTCCTGAAATCTCGAGTATCGAATCGGTCTTAAATGCTGCTAAAACGCAATACATCTACATGTGTGCCCGTGAGGATTTTTCAGGCTACCATAATTTTTCGAAAAACTTATCGGGTCACAACGAAAATGCCCGAAAATACAAGGCTGCACTCGATTCAATGGAGATCTTTCAATAAGCAAAATCAGATTACAAAAAAACGACCGGAAGAATGAAAACATTCATTTTTTCGGTCGTTTTTGTATGAAATTGGAGTTGTAAACTAATCAAATATATCTCTCATTTTCTCGAAGAAATTCCGATCAGCCTGATCGGGACCATCGATAAAATTGGGCGACGATTGAAGCTTTTCCAATAATTTGCGTTCGTCGGACGTTAATTTTTTTGGTATCCATACATGTACGCGAACCAGTAAATCTCCTTTTCCGTAGCCATTTACATCAGGTAATCCTTTCCCGCGTAAACGAAGAATTTTTTCGGGTTGAGTGCCGGGCTCAATTTTAACTTTAACCTTACTGTCAACCGTTGGGATTTCTTTGGTTGTGCCCAGGGTAATTTCGGGGAAGGTTACAAACAAATTGTAAATAAGGTTGTTCCCGTCGCGAACTAAATCCTGATGCTCATCTTCCTGGATCACAACAAAAAGATCGCCGTTAACTCCGCCACGTCGGCCGGCATTTCCTTTCCCGGCCACATTGAGCTGCATTCCTTCGCCAACACCTGCCGGTATTTTAATTGTAATTACTTCTTCGTCCCTAACAACACCTTCACCCTGGCAATGCACACATTTGTTGGTAATTATTTGTCCCTCGCCGTTACAGGTGGGGCAGGTTGAGGTTGTTTGCATTTGTCCCAGCAAGGTATTCTGGATGCGGATAACATGCCCGGACCCTTTACAGGTGGAACAATTGGAATAGGATGATCCTCCCTGGGCACCGGTGCCATTACAATGGGTACAGGGAACGTATTTTTTTACTTTTAGTTTTTTCTCAACACCGTTTAGGACTTCTAACAGGTTAAGTGAGACTTTAACGCGAAGATCGGAACCGCGATGCTGACGTGGTCCCCGACTACGCGTTCCACCGCCAAAACCACCGAATCCGCCAAAACCACCGCCACCAAAAATGTCGCCGAACATGGAGAAAATATCGTCCATCGACATGTCGTGGCCGCTAAATCCCTGACCAGCGCCCATTCCTGCATGTCCAAACTGGTCGTATTTCTGGCGTTTCTCCGGACTGCTCAATATTTCGTAGGCTTCAGCAGCTTCCTTAAATTTTTCTTCAGCTTCTTTATTGCCTGGATTTTTGTCAGGATGAAACTGAATGGCTTTTTGCCGGTAGGCCTTTTTTATTTCATCAGCAGTCGCAGTTTTGCTGACTCCCAGAATTTCGTAAAAATCGCGTTTTGTCATTTTTATACAAATAAATCAGGCTATTCGCCTATAACTACTTTAGAGAAACGTATTACTTTGTCATTCAAATAATAACCTTTCTGAACCACATCAACAATCTTCCCTTTTAATTCTTCTGTCGGGGCAGGTATTTTGGTAATGGCTTCATGCAAATCGGTATCAAAACTTTGTTCCTTAGCTTCAATTTCTTTTACCCCGTTCTGCTTCAGAAAATCCTGAAATTTGTTGTAGATCAGTTTAACACCGTCTTTTACGTGACTTTCTTCTTCAACAACATCTAAGGTTTGCATCGCGCGGTCGAAATCATCAATTACCGGGAGAATACTAACCAGCAGACTTTCACTGGCAGTTTTCAGCAATTCCATCCGTTCTTTTAATGTTCTTTTGCGGTAATTGTCGAACTCAGCCTGTAACCGAATGTGTTTGTCTTTCAGTTCAAGTAGTTCTGTTTCTGTTTTTTCCAATTGCTCTTCGGCCTTTGTTTTTTTATGAGCTTTATCTTTTTTCGATTCTTTTTTGTCGTGAGCCGATTCCTCTTTTTGCTCGCTCAAATCGGGCGTTTCGTTTTCAAGTTGTTCGTTAACTTTAGCTTTATCTTCTGTCATTGTACCTGAATTTTAAAATTTTCGTTTTCGGAGCTGCAAATATACTGCCATAGGCCTTACGATTGACAAATTGGCATTTTAAAAAATTGTGAACTGACATCATGGTGGTTTAAAACGCAAAAAGGGCAGCTCGATTTAACCGAACTGCCCTTTTTGTTTGCGCATGAATATTTATTTTGATAGCGCTTTAATTGCTTGCTCTAATGCTGGACCACGAAGGTTTCTGCCAACAATAATTCCCTCTCCGTCAATAAGCCAATTTGCAGGAATACCACGTACACCATAAACTGCTGCATATTTTGCGTTCCAACCCTGCAAATCGCTAACATGGTTTTCCCAGCCTAGTTTATCGGCCACAATGGCCTGTTTCCAAGCAGCTTTATCTTTATCAAGCGAAACGCTAAAAACGGTAAACCCTTTGGCATTTTGGAACTTCGTGTCTTTGTATTTTTCGTATGATGCAACTACCGTCGGATTTTCTCTTCTGCATGGTCCGCACCAGGATGCCCAGAAGTCAATCAAAACCAACTTCCCTTGTAACGAGGACAGTTTAAGTTCCTTCCCGTCAGCCGTTTTCTCGATGATTTCAGGAGCTTTATCTCCTATGTTTAGCCCAATTACTGCTTCTTTCGTTCCAGTTGTCATGGATTTTGGGTTCGACGCATTTGTTCCGATTGCCAACGCAAAAAGAGCTATAAAAAGCATTGTGATTTTCATTTTCATTCTTCTAAATCTTTAGTTCTTATGACCTGAACAAAAATAACAATTCAAATACAGCTTTGTTAAAGTCACTTGTTTCGTTATGAAATATTAACAGATGTTTTTTTCATGGATCAAGCGGAGTCCGGCTCAATTCAATCGGGTAATTCTGGCACCTATGGCATTTAATCGTTCGTCAATGTTTTCGTAACCACGATCAATTTGCTCAATGTTGGATATTTTACTGGTTCCCTGGGCCGACAAGGCTGCTATAAGCAAAGCAACCCCGGCACGGATGTCGGGCGAACTCATGTTGGTTGCCCTGAGCGGATATTTATGGTCGAGTCCGATAACTGTGGCTCGGTGCGGGTCACAAAGAATAATTTGTGCTCCCATGTCAATCAGTTTATCGACAAAGAATAACCGGCTCTCGAACATTTTCTGGTGGATTAACACACTGCCTTTAGCTTGAGTGGCGATGACCAGAAAAATACTAAGTAAATCGGGAGTTAGCCCCGGCCAGGGCGCATCGGCAATATTCATGATTGACCCATCAATGAATGTTTCAATTTCGTAGTGCTCCTGGGCCGGAATGAACAAGTCGTCGTTTTGTTCTTCAATCTTAATTCCCAGTCTTTTAAACTGTTCAGGGATAATCCCCAAATGTTGTATCCCTGCATTTTTGATTGTAATTTCTGAATTGGTCATAGCAGCAAGGCCGATGAAACTTCCCACTTCAATCATATCCGGAAGTATTTGGTGGGTACAGCCTTTTAGCGAACTGACCCCTTTAATGGAGAGTAGATTGGAGCCAATTCCGTCGATAATTGCACCCATCGATACCAACATCTTGCACAACTGCTGCACATAGGGTTCGCAAGCAGCATTGTAGATGGTGGTGGTGCCTTCAGCCATCGAAGCGGCCATCACAATGTTGGCGGTTCCGGTAACCGAAGCTTCGTCAAGAAGCATGTAGGTTCCTTTTAACCCTGAAGTTTCGACACTATAGAAATGTTCGTCAGGATTGTAATTGAAGGTTGCCCCCAATTTTTGCAGACCAGTAAAATGGGTGTCCAATCGTCGGCGACCGATTTTGTCACCACCAGGCTGTGGAATATAGCCCATCCCAAATCGGGCCAATAGTGGGCCTAAAATCATAATTGATCCGCGGAGACTGGCTGCTTTTCGCGCAAAGGCTTCTGTTTTCAGGTAATCGAGCCTGATTTCGTCGGCCTGAAACAGGTAGTTCCCTTTGTTTTGCCGTTCGGTTTTAACACCGAGTTCACTCAGAATTTCAATTAATTTGATGACATCACTGATTTCGGGAATGTTGGTAATCTGAACTTTTTCAGGTGTTAGCAATACCGCACAAAGAATCTGTAACGCTTCGTTTTTTGCGCCTTGCGGGTGCAATTCTCCGTGCAATTGATTACCACCTTCGATTTTAAATGTTGCCATCTCGCGAAAGAAAAGGAGGGTGAATAAATAAGATTAGTCTCGAATTCGATATTTTACTGGCGCTGTTGCTTGCGATCGTCAGATTTCTGAAATTTACGGCCAGGATTGTTATTCCCTGTGTTTTGTTTTTTCTGATTTCGGTATAAAATATCTTTTGTTTCGGTAAGCACCAGGTCGGTACATTTAATTTTACCTTTTGAAAGCTCTTCAATATCCAGTAAAATTTTATCGTCAGTCACCGAATCTTTATTCCACATCACATAACTTTTTTTCATGTGATTGGCTATCAGTTTAATCAGCAATTCGCGTTCTGCGGGATCTTCATGAACTGCCGCTTTTTCGAGCAAAAATTCAATTGTTTTTCCGTAGTGACGATATTTAATTTTGTTTGTATCGTAAGGTATCTTCAGTGGCGGGGTATTGAAAAATTCCGGTGACGGCGGTGTGTAAGGATAATCGATGTCTAATTTAAAATCAGCCATAATGGCTAAATGGTCCCAAAGTTTGTGTTTGAAATCATTAATATCTCTCAGGTATGGATACATAGCACCCATAATGTCAATGATCGTCCGGGCGGCCCGGTTTCTTTCATTGCGATCTTCAATGGTCAGAATATGATTGACCATATTTTGTAAGTTTCTGCCATACTCAGGCAAAGGCAACTTACTGCGATTAGAATTATAATCCATGTAAATAAATAAAGTTTTCTTTAAAAATCAGGCTGTTATCTCAAAAAAAGGAAATCTGGTAGATAATCAGGATGAAGACGAATATGCTGCAAAATAAATCAAAATAGTTTTGACTTCAAAATAAAGCTGAAAAAACTAATTGAAGTTGGATTTCTGGTACAAAACTAATTAATTATCCGCAGTTTAGCGAATTTAAGCAGTAATTGTTTTTTTCCGGCATTTTGAAAAAATACGGTTGCCTGAATATCGGGCATTTTACCTTCCATTTGTAGTACTTTCCCTCGGCCAAAACGCTGATGTTCAACCAGCATTCCGGCCTGAATGTCTTCCGGATTGCTGTATTCAAAGGCATCTGTTTCTTTTTTGGCAGCCCGGAGTTGTGTTAGTTTACGCTGCAAATCGGGTTGGTTGGCCGAAGATGGCCGAAGTCCCGGAATGGTTGCAGCTTGTTGCCGTGGTTTGGGCGTTGCAAATGGGAGGTCGGTATTTGTTCCGAAGAAAGCCTGATCTTTTTCTACCGGCAGGTTCAGGTATTGCGGGTCAATTTCGTCGATAAACCTACTTTTGTCGCAGAAATCCAGTTTTCCCCATCGGTATCGTTGGCGTGCATACGTGAGATAGGCATTTTGCTCAGCCCTTGTAAGCGCAACGTAAAACAGGCGGCGTTCTTCTTCAAAATCTTCCAGCGTTTTTTGCCCCGATTGATTTGAAGGGAAAAGATTTTCTTCTACCCCGACAATAAATACATTTTTAAATTCGAGTCCTTTGGCCGAGTGAATGGTCATCATCGTCACACGGTCGTTGTCATCTTCCTTTTCGTTATCCTGATCAGTCAGCAAGGCAACGTCCTCCATGTAATTATTCAGTTTGTTAGGCGTTCCTTCCTCGCGCGCCGAAATAGAGAATTCCTGAATCCCGTTGAGTAATTCCTGAATGTTTTCGAAACGGCTCACACCTTCCGGAGTTTGATCTTTATACAAATCTTTCATGATTTCAGAGCCAGTCGCAATTTCGCTGGCCAACTCAAATGCATCGTGGGTTTCAAGTTTTTCCCTGAAAGCATTGATCAACTGGGTAAATTCGTTGATTTTGGCGGCGGTACCTTTGTTGAATTCGCTTAACAGCAGCGGAATATTGGTGGCAAATTCCCAGATACAAAGGTTGTTTTGGCCGGCAAACTGTTCGAGTTTGGTGAGGCTGGTTTGCCCGATTCCACGCGCCGGATAATTGATAATCCGCTTAAATGCCTCATTGTCTTTCGGATTGATGACCATCCGGAAATAGCTGAGCAAATCCTTGATCTCTTTCCGCTGATAAAATGAAAGTCCTCCGTAAATCCGGTAGGGTATATTCCGTTTTCGCAGCGATTCTTCGAAGATACGCGATTGGGCGTTGGTGCGGTATAAAATGGCATAATCAGAAAAAAGGTAATGTTCACGCATTCGGGTCTCTATAATTTCGTTCGAAACCAGGTAGCCTTCTTCATTATCGGTAATGGCGCTCATTACTTTAATTAACGCGCCTTTTTCTTTTTCCGAAAATACATTTTTCTTGATTTGCCTTTTGTTTTTGGCGATTACACTGTTTGCCGCATCAACAATGGTTTGGGTTGAGCGGTAGTTTTGTTCCAGCTTAAACACCTTGTGTTCAGGGTAATCGGTCTGGAAATTCAGGATGTTTTCGATTCGTGCTCCCCGGAATGAATAAATACTTTGAGCATCGTCGCCCACCACGCAAATGTTGTTGTGTTTGGCAGCCAGTTTTTTGATGATCATGTATTGGGAGTGGTTTGTGTCCTGGTACTCGTCAACCAATATATAATCAAAAATGCGTTGGTATTTCTCCAGAATTTCAGGATGGTTGCGGAAAAGCGCATTGGTTTTCATCAGTAAATCATCAAAATCCATAGCCCCGGCAAGGAAACATCGTTTGGCGTATTCCTTGTAAATCAGGCTGATTAGCGGCATTTTTATGCTTTGGTCGTATTCGGCCGTTTCGGGCAGTTGGGCATAAACTTCTGACGAAACCAGGTTGTTTTTTGCTGCTGAAATACGCGATGATACCACACCGGGCTTGTAGGTTTTGTCGTCGAGGTTTAAATCTTTGATGATGCTTTTGATCAGGCTTTTCGAGTCGGCCGAATCGTAAATGGTAAAGTTCGACGGATAACCAAGTGTTTCGGATTCGGTTCGTAAAATTCGGGCAAAAATAGAGTGGAAAGTCCCCATCCACAGGTATCTGGCCGTATTTTGACCAACCATCTCCGAGATACGGGTTTTCATTTCTTTGGCTGCCTTGTTGGTAAACGTGAGGGCCAAAATAGAACCGGGTTTTACCCCGTTCTTTAACAAATGAGTAATCCGGTAAGTCAAAACCCGTGTTTTTCCTGATCCTGCGCCAGCAATAATCAACGATGCACCATGGATGTTTTCAACGGCTTGCCGCTGAGCCTCATTTAAACCTTCTAAATAATTTTGCACGATATTTTTCGTTTCGATAATGGACACCAAAAGTAAAACTGTTTTTCCTGATTTCAGGCTTGCAAAGTAAGTAGTTTTCAACAATGCCAATTCAGAAAATTTCAGGAGTCACAAAAGATAAATCAATTTTTAGCGTTAATATTGTGCATTAGTAAAGAATTTGAAGAATGAATAAATTAAAATTGGTTGGACAATTGCTTTTTTTTATTGGGCTAATTTCCTTACCGTCAGTTGGTCTTGCACAAATTACCTCTGTGGCCAACGAAGTGGTGTCAACAGCATATTCGAGTGGAGTACAGGATTTTATTCATGTTTTTTGCGGTGCAAAAGATGAAAAAAATGCCTCCCTCACCGCAAATACTTTAAATGGCGAATCCGGAAGTTTTGAATGGCAGAAATACAATGCTGCCTCAGGAAGTTTTGTCTTTTTTTCCAGCGATCTTTCCGGCAACTCAACTTCAACCATTTCGAACCTGGAAGATGGTGGTTATCGGGTGAAGGTAACTGCGGCATCTGGAGAGAAAACCTATACCGCCTGGGTTTTTAACAACTATATTGATGCCACTGCGGAGATTCCGGAGTCGGACTGTTACTCGTTTACGCTGAACGGAACCTTTGATACGCCTAAACTCATTTATACTGACCTGGCCAGCGGTCAACCTTTGGAAATGAACAAAGAGATAGAGGTAAAGTGGATGGATGGCGATAATGTGGTGAGCCGGGTAATTCGTTCGGAAATATTTGATCCGCCCACCAAAGACACCAATTATACCTTGGTTGTATCCGATAAATTTGGCTGCGAGGCCGAGGCTGATGTGCAATATCTGTCGATTGTAACGAAGGCTTTATTCTCAGTGAGCGAGAATGAGGGTGAAGCCCCGCTTGAAGTTACTTTTACCAATGAGTCGGAAAATGGGGATGCCGGTAAGTATGAGTGGTTTATTTTTAGAGATTTGGATGAAATTAAGCGTGAAAGTGCAGCAAATAACGGAGTCGTAAAAGATAGTATCCTGATCAAAATATTCAGCGATAGCCCTGTTTATACCTTTGAAAATTCCGGAAAATATAAGGTCAAATTAGTTTCAAAAAAAATATCGGAGTTTCACACCTGTTACGATACGCTTTATCTCGACGGTTATATTGAGGCAGATACCTCATTTGTTGATGTCCCCAATGTATTTACCCCCAATGGCGATGGAACTAATGATGAATTTATCGTCAAATTCTGGTCGATGAAGGAAATTAAAATCTCCATTTTTAATCGGTGGGGAAAAATACTGCATGTGTGGGAAAGCAACAACGTTATTAATTTTGACAATACTGTTAAGACAGTTCCACAATCAGTTTGGGACGGAAAAGTTGGTGGAAAAGTTTGTACCCCTGGAGTGTATTATTACGTTGTTGAAGGGCGGGGACGCGACAACGAGAGGCGACGAACGAGTGGATTCTTTCATTTATTCAGAGGGAAGTAAAATGAGGAGTATAATTAGGAATCTCCTGAAAGATTTTTTTCTGATCGTAAAAATCAGGAGCCGTTTTAATCCGTCTACGCAAATTAGCCAACGACAGTTATTTTTACATTATCAGGAATGTATTCGAAAAAAAACACTTCCCCAATTAAAGGATACCGGATTTCGGGTCTTTTCTCAATTTGAGGAAGATGGGTTGCTGCTTTTCATCTTTTCGGTGATTGGAATGGATAACAAAACTTTTGTAGAATTTGGCTCCGACGATGGTGTAAACAGCAATAGTGCGAACCTGATTTTTAATTTTGGCTGGCATGGATTGTTTATCGACGGAAATCTCAAAAGCATAGCCAGAGGCCGAAAGTTCTTCGCAAAGTACCCACATCCGTGGATGTATCAGCCCAGATTTGTTTGTGCAATGATCAAGCGCGAGAATATCAATCAGCTTATTACAGATGCAGGATTTTCAGGAGAAATTGGACTTCTCTCCATCGATTTGGACGGAAACGATTATTGGGTTTGGGACGCAATTAATGTGGTGCAGCCGAAAGTCGTAATTATCGAAACTCACAACGAATTTGGATTTGAGGATATTGTAGTTCCTTATGATCCAGATTATTTTTTCCCGGGTAAGCATCCTGTATATCATGGTGCTTCGCCAATTGCAATGACCAAATTGGCCAAACAAAAAGGATATCGTTTAGTTGGAGCGAATGATCTTGGCTTTAACTTTATTTTCATCAAAAATGGAATAGCTGATGAATTAATTCCTGAAGTTAGCGTTGAATCAGTATTACAGCATCCATCGGTTGCCGAAGGATTTGCAAAATTTGAAGAAATCAAAGATTGGGAATACGAGCGGAATAGGATTCAGTAAATGAAGGTTATAAGTGTAAAAATGATTAAATTTTTGTGCTAAAGTATTTCTGATCGCAATGAACAGAAACGTTTAAAGGCAAAATAAGATCGATTTTAAAATTCAGTTTTTAACAGTTTTATGTTCATCGAATAAATCGAAACTGGTTTATTTCCATTATTACAGATGTAAATGGTGACTTTTTTAATCTGTGAATTCAGATCAATATAACTGAAAACAAGATTGAGTTCGTCTTGATCAATGATTTGTCGGTTGATTTCAATTCCTTGCCAATTTTTTTCTCCTGTTATGCTTTCAGTCTCGATTACCAGCGTAGAGTGGTCGTTTGGATCTGTTTTGATCCAACAATCAACCGTTATGCGTTTTGGTGTTTTTAGCAAACTGTCGATATCCAATTTAAATGATGGTGAGAAATCGGTAGGCTTTAGCTGATAGAATTTCTGATTGTTGGTTCGGTCTGTTATCACTTTTTGTGGATCAAATCCATTCCAGTTTGGATTGTCGGATTCTAAAAGAATACTTTCATTTACATAGATTTCAGGAATGTTTGTGGAATCTTTACCGAAAAAATTATTTATTGTTTTTGTGTCGATATCAAAATGTTCCCATTCATAATTAACTGAACTTTCCACCATTTTTTTATCAGAGCATGTCAATAATGCCTCAGTAATTGTTTCTGATGGAGAATAATTTCCTGCGGAGGTATAGAAAGGCGAAATCCAGATTCCATCGGCTGCATTTTGCGGGACAATCCGGTACTTCAAAATGCTGCCATCCTTGGTTTTAAAATACATATAATACAATTCATCTTTGTAAAGAAAGCTTTTTACATTTCCTGAAAAACTCCGGCCGATATGCAGTTTTAGTCTGGTAAGCTGATTTGTATAGTTTGGGACAGTTATCCATTCGTTCCATTTTGTTGATAGAGTTTCTGTTAATAACGAATTAACGTCTAAAGCTTGAACGCGTTTTCGATATACAAGAAAATTCTCGTTGGAATAAACCCGCGAATAATTCTTGATCAATTCAATCAAAGTTTGCGGTTCATCGTTTAGTAAATAACGGTTATCAATACTTACCAGTTTCCCTCCATTCAGGTCAGGAGTGATATTGTTCAAGCCGAAAATAAAGTATTCAGGAGCATTGGCGCTACTAAAATGGACTGCATTCTTTTTGTCGAGCCATGAGGTATAAGCTGCATACGACTGTATTACAGGACGAGGTTTCCAGTTTAATTGATTGGCAGCAATAATGGTGTAGTCCCAAGGATAAATATCGACTGACGCATTACCAATCTGATTTCGGACAGTTTCCGGAAGACGGTTGCTTGCAATATTTATTGTGTTTTGTTTATCGCTTGCTTCTCTTATTTGCTGAAATGATGAAACGAACCGGATAAAATTTTCGATACCTGAATAGTTGATGACGAGTGGCTGCGGATTCTCCACATTTCTCATATTAGCGGTAAATAGAACCAGCGCACCCAAAATTATGGGGGTGTTGATGATTCGTTTTTTGTGGTTGTAAATCAAAAACAGAATCATTGAAACAACAATGAAGTATAGGAAGGTGCGCGCATGATAGTAATCTTCGCGAGCCATGCCGTATTTCCATGTCGCAAAGAAACTAAGAGAGAACAGGAATCCAAAAAAATTACCTTTTCTGGTTTTTTGCAGAAATGCGATTGACCCAATAATTATCAGAAAAGGGGTTATAAGCCACCAGTTGTTATTTGGATAATAAGCAGCGGCAGCAGAGTTGTCGCCAGCTAAATGAATCATTCCGATACAGTAATTTATGAATCCTCCTAGTTGTTTGTAAATTAACATCCAAAGCAATAGCATTGATCCAAGCAATACAGTTACGTCAATAAATGTTTGTTTATAGTTTTTATTCCAGAAAAAATTAAGTGCCAATAAGGAAAACGTGAGCGTTCCTGCAATAATAGCGACGTAGGCTTTTATATAAAAAGCAAAGGCAGTAAGTACCAGTCCAAAATATTTTGGAGCTGGTTTTTTATTGCTCAGGAATAACAAAAAAGCTACCGAGATATTGGAAAGAATAAGCTGATTGAAATTTGAGAGACTAAAAATAAGCCATGAGGATACCGCAGTCAGTATCCAGTATTGCCATTTTTCTTTACCCAAAAGGCTGAATAAGTGAAATACAAAAACTGTTTGCAAAAATATTGTGATGAGGGCCGATAAAATGAAATTATCCGCCAAGGGGTACATGAAAAATGCTAGCGGCCCGTGTGGAAAGATAATTTCCCTACCTATCGTAAGTCTTTCAGAGAACAAGTGATTGTATAGCCATTTTAGAGGAGGGTCAATGCCAATATTGTAATCAAGGTCTATTTCAGGGAAACTGAAAATAGCTATGAATAAGGCCATTAATAATAGGGTGATGTATTTACTGTTTTTCAACTTTATGAATCTGGTTGTCAGTTTTTTTCTGTTTGTAATTTGTTTGTTTTTGTCACGATTCAGCCGCAGGTAAGATAGCAATTAATCGAGTGACTTCGTCGGGGCTTTGTTTATTTTTGATTGCAGTATCAATTACTGATCTGATTACGGCATAGCCGTCAGAGCCAGTAGTGGATTGGAAAAAGTTGCTCACTTTGAGTTTGACCTTAAAATTTCGGATGGTTCTTTCTGAAGCATTATTATCGGGCGGAATATGATGGTCGTCCAAAAATGTAAAAACGGAATCGCAATATTTGACCATTCTTTTTTGAACCGATACAAGTTCTTTGATTCTCTGGGTTACAGGTTCATTGATGATTTTAAGGTTGAGGTATTCTCGATTTTAAAATAAAAACGAGAAAAACCCGGGTGGCATTCCCGGGTATTCTCGTTTTAGTGTAGATAAATGGAATAGATAGATTTTGGTTGCTATTCGTCTTTTTCTTCGGCAGCATAAGTTGCCAAAAGTTCGTCCTGTACTTCCTGAGGCACCTTTTCGTAGGCGGCAAATTTCATGTTGAAAACACCACGTCCACCTGTAAGCGAACTTAATGAAGTTGAATATTTGTTCATTTCCTTAAGTGGCACGCGGGCGGTAATTTTTTCATAACCTCGTTCGCTGCCCATTCCCATGATCAATGCGCGTCGTCCCTGCAGGTCGCTCATTACATCGCCCATTCGGTCGCCCTGAACCCAAACATCCAGATCGTAGATCGGTTCCAGGATTTTTGGGCCTGCATTTTTGAATGCGGTACTGAATGCGTTTCGTCCGGCCAAACGGAAAGAGATTTCGTTGGAGTCAACCGGGTGCATTTTGCCGTCGTAAATGTAAACGCGAATGTCGCGGGCATACGAACCGGTGAGCGGACCTTCTTCCATTTTTTCCATAATCCCTTTCAGGATAGCCGGAAGGAAGCGGGCATCTATAGAACCACCGACGATGCAGTTGTGAAAAACAAGTTTTCCGCCCCAGGGCAGTGGAGTTTCCTGCGTGTCGCGAACCGAAATTTTCATTTCTTTTCCGCCATAAACGAACATGTTTTTGGGTGCGGTTCCTTCTTCAAAAGGCTCAATAATCATATGTACTTCTCCAAACTGACCCGATCCGCCTGATTGTTTTTTGTGGCGATAGTCAGCCTGGGCAAACTTGGTAATAGTTTCGCGGTATGGTATTTTAGGAGATTTAAATTCGATGTCAATTTTATGGATATGGTCGAAATACCATTTTAAGGTGTTCAGGTGGTATTCGCCCTGGCCTTCCACAATCAGTTGTTTCAATTCTTTTGAATACTGAACCAGGTAAGTTGGGTCTTCTTCTTTCACTTTGTGCAGAATTTCGCCTACTTTTTCGTCATCGGTTTCAGCTACTGCTTTTATAGCTATCCTGAATTTAGGGTCCGGAAATACAATCGGGGCAAATTTAAGATCGAGCTCCTTGTCGCAAAGTGTTTGGTTAAATTTGGTGTCTTTTAGTTTTACGGCGCAACCGATGTCGCCGGCGACCAATTCGGTAACGGGGTAACGGGTTTTTCCGGCGGTTACAAACAACTGCGAGATCCGTTCTTTCCCATTATTAAACGTGTTATACAAATCTTTTCCTTCAGTAACCTTTCCCGACATTACTTTAAAATAGGTAACCTCGCCAACGTGTGGTTCAAGGGCCGTTTTAAAAACGAATAATGAAGTTGGACTTGTTTCGCTCATAATCACTTGTTTTCCTTGAATGATTTGGCGCATAGGTACTTGTGATGGTGCAGGGGCGATGTTGCAAACAAATTCGAGCAAACGGCCAACCCCCATATTTTTTTTGGCCGAAACGCAGAATACCGGAAATAAATCACGTTTTACCATGCCTATTCTCATGCCTTTCCGCATATCATCTTCCGAAAGGGAACCTTGTTCGAAATACAATTCCATTAAAGATTCTTCGTTTTCGGCAGCCATTTCAATCAACTCATTGTGCAATTCATTTGCACGTTCCTTTTCCGAATCGGGTATATCCAATACTTCAGGTTTTCCCCCATCAGGGCCGTATTTGTACATCTTCATCTTCAATACGTCGATAATGGTATTGAATCCGACTCCCGTTTCAACCGGATATTGAACAACGGTTACTTTATTTCCGAATTTTGCTTTTAGGTTTTCTACAGCCTGGTCATAATTCGCATTTTCGTTATCCAAATGGTTCAATACAAAAACCATTTTGGCATTGGCTGCTTCTGCATGGCGGTTGGCCGATTCTGTTCCGGCACCAATGCCAGTCGAGGCGTCAACAACCATTAGCCCGAGCGCTGCAACCTGGAGAGAAGAAACTACCCCGCCGCAAAAATCGTCCATCCCGGGAGTGTCCAGAATGTTGATTTTTTTACCATTAATTTCAACGTACATGAGCGAAGAAAATACAGAATTGCCATATTCCTGCTCAATCAGATGGTAGTCGGATACTGTATTTTTACTTCCAACATCACCTCTGCGGTTTATTACTCCACCCTCGAAAAGCATAGCTTCTGCAAGGGTGGTTTTCCCACTGCCAGCATTACCAATTAATGTAATGTTGCGAACTTCATCTGTTTTATAGACTTTCATGTTATTTAGATAGTTATATTGGTTTTTTACTCATTCATTATCAGTTTTCTGAGGCCTGAATCAACAGAGACGACCAAAATTAGTAATAATTAATTAACAATCAAGGTGCGGTTGGATTACTTGGATTTGTTATGAGAAGGTGAGTTTTACTGCTGAATTAAATCCGAAGATAATCAATGGATTGTGGTTTTTAAGGTTAATTAACTGTTGATAGTAAATATCAGATAAACAAATAGATGTGGCGTTAACATGTTTTTGAATATTTTTTTTGAATGTTTAAAAATCGTATATAAACATACTTTATCAACCTGTGCGGGTTGCGGGTAATAAGATGATGATAAACAGTTTTATATACAGTTTTTTGATTTTTGATTTATTATGATCAAAATTCGAATAAATATTTATTAATTTTTAATTCGACCATAAAAACGGAACTGTTCATACATTGTCGGAAGTATTCCTGTTTAAGCATTGTTACAATAATGTGATCTGAAAATGGGAGATTCGCTTAATTCTGTTATTTTTGAGCAACATTGATTTTTATATGTCAAAATTTCCCTTTTTCAAACAATATGATGTGATGGATTGCGGACCTTCGTGCCTCCGCATGATTGCTGCTTTTTATGGGAAAACTTACTCTTTGCAGCGGCTTCGAGAATTGGCTCATATTAGTCGTGAGGGAGTTTCTTTACTTGGTCTTAGCGATGCCGCCGAAGCTATTGGCTTCAGGACAATCGGGGCACGTATTACGATTGAACAATTACTGGAAGCGCCCAAACCCTGCGTCGTTCATTGGGATCAGGATCATTTTGTGGTAGTTTATAAATTTCGTAAAGGAATCATATCTGTAGCCGATCCGGCGTTTGGCCTGGTTGAATACTCCGAATCAGAATTCAGGAAACACTGGCTGGCAACTGTGCGACATGGCGAGCAAAAGGGAATCTGTTTATTGTTTGACCCGACACCCAAATTCTTTGACCTGGAAGGTGAAGAAATGAACCGAAGCAATTTTAAATTTCTGCTCAAATACCTGAAACCTCACCGGAAGCTTGTTACCCAGTTGATAATTGGATTTTTGGTAGGGAGTTTAATCCAGCTGATCTTTCCGTTTCTGACTCAAAGTATTGTTGACGTCGGTATCAACACGCAGGATATTAATTTCATTTATTTGGTGCTGGCTGCACAGATGATGCTTTTTGTCAGCCGCATGACCGTCGATTTCATTCGGTCGTGGATATTGCTTCACATCAGCACACGTATTAATATAAGTATCATCTCCGATTTCCTGATTAAGCTGATGAAAATGCCGATTGGTTTTTTCGATACCAAAATGATTGGCGATTTGCTTCAGCGCATTGGTGACCATAAACGAATTGAACGTTTCCTGACTTCACAATCATTAAATGTGATCTTCTCTGTTTTCAACATCATCATATTTAGTATTGTACTGGTTTTTTATAATGTGGTCATCTTTCTTGTTTTCCTGTTCGGATCGATATTGTATATGGGGTGGGTATTTCTTTTCCTGAAAAAGAGACGGGAACTCGACTTTAAACGATTCACTCAATTGGCCGATAATCAGAGCAAGTTGATACAATTGATCAACGGCATGCAGGAAATAAAACTAAACAACTACGAACGGCAGAAAAGATGGGAATGGGAACGGATTCAGGCCAGGCTATTTAAGGTCAATATCAGTAATCTGTCGTTACAGCAATACCAGCAGGCCGGTTCAGTTTTTATCAACGAAACTAAAAATATTGTGATCACGGTTCTGGCAGCTACGTCGGTGGTTCATGGTGACATGACTTTGGGTATGATGCTGGCCGTACAATATATTATCGGTCAAATGAATAGTCCACTCGATCAGATGATCGAATTTATGCAGGTTTCGCAGGATGCTAAAATCAGTCTGGAGCGATTAAGCGAAATCCATAATGCGAAAGACGAAGAACAGGATCAGGAAGGAAAATTAAGCCAATTGCCAGCTTCTGCTGATATTCATATTTCAGATTTAGTCTTTCAGTACGAAGGGCCACATTCGCTCAAGGTTTTGAACACTATTAATCTGGTGATCCCGCAGGGAAAAGTTACGGCTATAGTTGGCACGAGCGGAAGTGGAAAAACTACTTTGGTAAAACTCTTGCTCGGATTTTATCCACCGGTTTCAGGGGCAATTAAAGTTGGCGATTCCGATTTGGCGGCCTACAAACAACATTGGTGGCGCGACAAATGTGGCGCCGTTATGCAAGATGGTTTTATTTTTTCGGATACCATAGCCAATAACATTGGCATTGGTAACGATGAAATTGACAAGGAGCGATTAAGTTATGCCGTGAGAATGGCAAATATTCAGGAATTTATTGAAACGCTACCTTTAAATTATAATACTAAAATTGGCCCTGAAGGGGTTGGTTTGAGTCAAGGGCAGAAACAGCGTATTTTAATTGCCAGGGCTATTTATAAAAATCCTGAATTTATTTTCTTCGATGAAGCAACCAATGCGCTCGATGCGAATAATGAAAAAGTCATTCTCGAAAACCTGGATCTTTTTTTTGCAGGAAAAACAGTTGTGGTTGTTGCCCACCGGTTGAGTACAGTAAAAAACGCACATCAGATTATTGTACTCGAAAAAGGCAGTATTGTTGAATTAGGTAACCACGAAGAATTAACCGCCAAACATGGCGCTTATTATAATTTAGTAAAAAACCAACTGGAGTTGGGGAACTGATTGTTGGCAGTGTCCAGTCGCAGTTGGCAGTAACCCTTACTGAACAATGAGACTGAACACTGAGACTGAACACTAAAAGAAAATGCAGAAAGAAAAGAAACGGATAGAAATAGAGCTGCGAAGCGATGAATTCCAGGAGATTGTGCAGCAGTCGCCACGATGGATGATTCGTTCGGGTATTTCCCTCATTTTCGGAATTATTCTCCTTTTACTTTTGGGTAGTTATTTCTTTCGTTATCCGGATGTGATCAATGCCAATATTGTTGTCCTTTCTGAAAATCCACCGGCATACCTGGCTGCACGCACCACTGCCCGCATCGATTCAATCATCGTTTCCGATCAGCAAATTGTTTCCGATAATCAAATTATTGCGATACTCGAAAGCACTGCCAATTTTCAGGATGCCATGAAATTGAAGGAAATGTTGCTCCGGATGGAGCCTTTCATGCTGACATTCGATACCTTGAGTTCGGTTCAGCCTGAAACCGACCTGCAATTGGGCGATATTCAATCAGACTATTCCAGTTTTGTGCGTTTGCACAACGATTATTTTGCTTTTCTTCGATTAAAATTGTATCCCAGAAAAATCAAGGCACTTCGTCAGCAAGTAGCCATGAATCGGATTTACTACAACCGGCTATGGGCCGAAAAGCAAGACATGGAAGCTGATTACCGTATTTCGAATATGCAGTTTAAACGCGATTCGGCGTTGCAGCTAAAAGGTGTATTGTCAGATCTGGACTTGGAAAAGTCGAAAACTCTTTATATTCAGAAAAAGTATAACCTGAATGTGGCCAAGACGAAACTGGCCGAAACCCAAACTGCCAGCCTCAAACTTGAACAAGATGTGGTTGATGCTGAAATGGAATTTGCTGATCAGAAGAAAAAGGCTCAGAATACATTGATTGAGGCCATGAATATTTTAAAGAGCCGTCTGGCATACTGGGAACAATCTTTTATCATCCGGACTCCGATAGAAGGGAGGGTGAGTTTTACCAATTTCTGGAGCAAAAACCAGCAGGTAAAAAAGGACGAAATCGTATTTACAGTTATTCCTGAAAAGCAATCGCTTATTATTGGGCGGATCAGTTTACCCGTTAAGGGTGCCGGTAAAGTAGCTGCCGGGCAGAAAGTCAACATTCGGTTTGATAATTTCCCATACATGGAATATGGATTTATCAGGGGCTCGGTTAAAAGTATTTCGCTGATACCGAACAACGAAAATTATATTGTTGAAGTTGATCTGCCACAGGATCTACTCACCAATTACAATATTCAACTTAAATTCAGCCAGGAAATGAAAGGTTCGGCAGAAATAATAACAGAAGATTTAAGATTGATACAACGATTTATAAATCCGGTTAAATCCCTCCTAAAACACCGCATTTCTCCATCACAGTAAGGTTTACTTAAGACTGCCAAAATCACAACGTTAAGAATAATCGAAAAAAAGTACAATTTTTTGAAGGTTTTATTGGGTTTTCTATTGGTAATTAGTACTTTTGCGAGCCGTTTTTAAGAGAAATCTCTTGGAATCGGAGTGTAAGGTATTGGAAATGTGCAAAATTGCGATACCTTTGCAAACCAATTTTTTGCGTAACGTATTATTAAAATTAAGAGTAGCTATATGCCAACGATTCAGCAGTTAGTTAGAAAAGGTAGACAAAGCAACGCGGAGAAAAGTAAATCTCCGGCATTGGATTCTTGTCCACAAAGAAGGGGAGTATGTGTTCGTGTTTACACAACAACTCCTAAAAAACCGAACTCAGCTATGCGTAAAGTAGCCAGGGTACGTTTAACAAATCAGAAGGAAGTGAACGCTTACATTCCGGGAGAAGGACACAACCTTCAGGAACACTCTATTGTATTGGTTCGCGGTGGTAGGGTAAAAGACCTTCCAGGAGTTCGTTACCATTTAATTCGCGGTGCTTTGGACACAGCCGGTGTTGAAGGTCGTACACAAAGACGGTCGAAATACGGAACCAAGAGGCCTAAAGTGAAAAAATAATATTTCACTAGTTTTTTAATTTATTGACGTTCTAGCTTTGTGGTTTGAGTTGAGTAAAGAGGCCATCGGGACCGATTGAAGACAGCGAAAAAAACGACAGCTAATTTAAATTAACACAAAAGCATTACATAATGAGAAAATCGAAACCAAAGAAGAGGATCATTCTGCCCGATCCAAAATTTAATGACACGTTGGTTACCCGTTTTGTTAACGATTTAATGTACGACGGGAAAAAGTCAGTAGCATATCAAATTTTCTATGACGCGATGGACATCGTTACTGCAAAAATGAAAGATGCAGAAATCAGTCCGGTAGATGTGTTCAAGAAAGCACTCGAAAAAATTACCCCTCATGTTGAAGTAAAAAGTCGCCGCGTTGGTGGTGCTAACTTCCAGGTTCCTATGGAAATCCGTCCTGAAAGAAAAACTTCAATCTCAGTAAAAAATATGATTCTATATGCCCGCAAACGTTCAGGCCGTTCGATGGCTGAGAAACTTGCTGGTGAAATTGTTGCAGCCTATAACGAAGAAGGTGGAGCTTTCAAAAAGAAAGAAGATACACACCGTATGGCTGAGGCAAACCGCGCATTTGCACATTTCCGCTTTTAGTTTTTAGAAGTTTAGATAGATCGTTTTTAGTTTAAAGGATAGATATTGGTTTAAAATGGCAAAAGATTTAAATTATACCAGAAATATAGGCATCATGGCTCACATTGATGCCGGCAAAACGACCACTTCGGAGCGAATTCTGTATTATACAGGTATTACGCACCGAATCGGTGAAGTTCATGATGGTGCTGCCACTATGGACTGGATGGAGCAGGAACAGGAACGTGGTATTACCATTACCTCTGCTGCTACCACTACCTTCTGGAAGTATGATGGTATTGAACACAAGATTAATATCATTGATACCCCCGGACACGTTGACTTCACGGTTGAAGTAGAACGCTCTTTACGTGTGCTTGATGGTGCTGTTGCACTCTTCTGCGCTGTGGGCGGAGTTGAAGCTCAGTCAGAAACGGTATGGCGTCAGGCTGAAAAATATGGTGTTCCACGTATCGGTTTCGTTAATAAAATGGACCGTTCTGGTGCCGACTATTATAATGTACTTGCTGAAGTGAGAGAAAAATTGGGCGCAAACCCAATACCAATCACTATTCCAATTGGTGCAGAAGAAAAATTTGAAGGCGTGGTTGATTTGATTGAAATGAAAGCCATTCGCTGGAGAGATGACGCAACGTTAGGAACAACCTACTACATGGAAGAAATTCCTGCAGATATGAAGGAAATTTCTGACGATTATCGTGCAAAACTGGTTGAAGCAGTTGCTGAGTTTGATGACGATTTAATGGAGCGTTTCTTCGAAGATCCGAATTCGATTACTGTTGAGCAAATGCTTCCGGTTATCCGTAAAGCAACTATTGCCGGGGTAATTATTCCAATGATGTGTGGTTCTGCATTTAAAAATAAAGGTGTTCAGCGCTTGCTCGATGCAGTATGTTCTTTCCTTCCAAGTCCGCTTGATAAAGGAGATATTATTGCTACAGAATATGGCGACACCGATGAGGTTGTTCGCAAAGCTGATGTGAAAGAACCTTTAGCCGCACTTGCTTTTAAAATTGCAACCGATCCATATGTTGGCCGTTTGTGTTTCATTCGCGTGTATTCAGGTAAAATTACTGCAGGTGATACTGTTTTCAATTCCAGAACAGGTAAAAAAGAACGTATCTCGCGTATTTACCAGATGCACTCTAATAAACAGAACCCTATTGATGTAATTGAAGCTGGTGATATTTGTGCTGCTGTAGGTTTTAAAGATATCCGTACAGGTGATACATTATCTGATTTGGATAACCCGGTAGTTCTCGAAAGTATGGACTTCCCTGAACCAGTTATCGGAATCGCTATTGAGCCAAAAACTCAGAAAGATTTGGATAAATTAAATCAGGGATTATATAAACTTGCAGAAGAAGATCCAACATTTAAAGTAAATACAGATCCAGATTCAGGACAAACGATTATTCGTGGTATGGGTGAGCTTCACCTTGAAATCATTGTTGACCGTTTACGTCGTGAATTCAAGGTTGAATGTAACCAGGGAGCTCCTCAGGTTGCTTACAAAGAATGTATTACACAGGCAGTCGAGCTTCGCGAAGTGTTCAAGAAACAATCCGGGGGCCGTGGTAAATTTGCTGACATTATTGTTCGCGTTGAACCAGCCGACGAAGGTAAAATTGGTCTTCAGTTTATTGATGCCGTTAAAGGAGGTAACATCCCACGCGAATATATTCCATCCGTACAAAAAGGTTTCGAATCTGCATTGTCAAACGGTCCATTGGCCGGATTCAGTGTTGATAGCCTTAAAGTGACACTGCTTGACGGTAGTTTCCACGCGGTTGACTCCGATCAGCTTTCATTCGAAATTTGTGCCCGTCAGGCATTCAAAAGTGCTGCAGGGAAAGCCGGTCCAAGATTGCTTGAGCCAGTTATGAAATGCGAAATTGTTACTCCTGAAGAATACATGGGTGACATTATCGGTGACTTGAACCGTCGTCGTGGTCAAATCGAAGGAATGGAAGAAAAATCTGGAGCCCGTGTAATTAAAGCTATGGTTCCACTTTCTGAATTATTCGGATATGTAACTGTGCTCCGGACTTTATCATCAGGTCGTGCAACTTCGTCAATGGAATTCTCGAAATACGTTGAGTTGCCAAAACTACTTGCAGTTAAAGTTCTTGAAGATCTTAAAGGAAGAACAGACTTATTATAATTATAAACTGTATTATTATTTCTCATTATGAGTCAAAAGATCAGAATTAAGCTGAAATCGTATGATCACAATTTAGTGGACAAATCGGCCGAAAAGATCGTAAAAACAGTTAAAACTACCGGTGCTGTAGTAAGTGGACCAATTCCACTTCCAACTCACAAACGTATTTTTACTGTATTACGCTCAACCTTTGTTAATAAAAAATCAAGGGAACAATTCGAGTTGTCGTCTTACAAACGTTTGATCGACATTTACAGTTCAACAGCAAAAACAATCGACGCCTTAATGAAGCTTGAATTACCAAGTGGCGTTGAAGTAGAAATTAAAGTTTGATAACCTGTAAAAAACAAAAAAATGGCAGGATTAATCGGTAAAAAAATCGGAATGACTTCCGTATTCAGTGTTGAGGGGAAAAACATCCCATGCACTGTGATTCAAGCCGGTCCTTGTGTAGTTACACAGGTGAAATCGGTAGCAACTGACGGCTATGATTCCATTCAGCTGGGCTTTGACGACAAAAAGGAAAAGCACACAAACAAAGCTGAAATGGGTCATTTCAAAAAAGCCACAACAGAGCCCAAAAAGAAAATTGTTGAGTTCAAAGAACTCGAAGGAGAGTTTAAACTTGGTGATACAATCACTGTTGATTCCATCGACGAAGAAGGATGGGTTGACATTCAAGGTGTGACCAAAGGTAAAGGATTCCAGGGAGTTGTAAAACGTCATGGATTTCAGGGCGTTGGAGGTCAAACACACGGTCAGCATAACCGTTTGAGAGCTCCGGGTTCGTTGGGTGCATCTTCTTATCCGTCACGCGTATTCAAAGGGATTCGCATGGCAGGTCGCGATGGTAATGACAACATTACAGTTCAGAACTTAAAAGTTTTGAAAGTAATACCAGAGTCAAATTTATTGGTAGTTAAAGGATCAATTCCTGGTGCTAAAGGTTCATACGTAATTATTTATCAGTAATGGAAATAAAAGTTTTAAATAGAGCAGGACAGGAAACCGGAAGAACTGTTACTTTAGATGAACAAATTTTCGGTATTGAGCCAAATGACCATGCCATTTATCTGGATGTCAAACAAATCCTGGCCAACAAAAGACAAGGAACACACAGTTCCAAAGAGCGTGCTGATGTATCTGGAAGTACCAGAAAGCTGAAAAAGCAAAAAGGTACCGGTACTGCAAGGGCAGGTAGTGTAAAATCACCTGTTTTCCGTGGCGGAGGCCGCGTATTCGGTCCACGTCCAAGAAGCTATGACTTTAAATTAAATAAGAAAGTTAAATCGCTTGCACGTAAATCAGCATTAACCTACAAAGCTCTGGAAGAAGCAATTCTGGTAATTGAAGATTTCTCTTTTGAAACTCCAAAAACCCGCGAAATGGTGCAAATCAGTAATAATCTGAAAATTAATGATAAAAAGTCACTTTTCGTTTTACCGGAAGAAAATAAAAATATATATTTGTCCTCCAGAAATTTACAGGTAGTTTCTGTTATAACTGCTTCAGAATTAAATACTTATCAGATTTTGAATGCAAAAAAAGTGATAGTTCTGGAGAGTTCAGTAAGTAAAATTGAAGAATTGTTTAAGATTTAAAAGGCTTGAAAATGGAAATTTTAATTAAACCGATCGTTACCGAGAAGATGACAGGTCAGGCCGAAGGTCTTAACCGTTACGGTTTTATTGTTAATCGGAACGCCAATAAATTGCAGATTAAAAAAGCCGTTGAAAGTTTATACAATGTTTCAGTGGAGTCTGTAAATACATTAATACACGGTGGTAAAAGAAAGTCTCGTTTTACCAAAGCCGGTGTAATTTCGGGTAGTACCGGAATGAGCAAAAAAGCTATTGTAACAATAGCAAAAGGAGAATCTATTGATTTTTACAGTAATATTTAATAAAAAATGGCAGTAAGAAAATTAAATCCAGTTACTCCGGGTCAAAGGCACAAGATTGCTGGTGCTTTTGATACTATTACTGCATCAACACCTGAAAAATCATTGTTGAAGCCCATGCAAAGCTCTGGCGGTAGAAACAGCCAGGGACGCATGACAATGAGGTATATAGGTGGTGGCCACAAACGCAAATATCGTTTTATCGACTTCAAAAGAGATAAAGACGGTATTGCCGCTGTTGTAGAATCTATTCAGTACGATCCAAACCGTACCGCTCGAATCGCTCTTTTGGTTTATCCGGATGGCGAAAAAAGGTACATGCTGGCACCCAACGGATTAAAAGTTGGCCAGAAAATCGAGAGCGGAAGCGGTGTTGCACCTGAAATAGGTAATACACTACCACTTGGTGAAATACCTCTGGGAACCTTGGTTCACAACATTGAACTTCATCCCAGTCAGGGAGGTGTGATGGCTCGTAGTGCCGGAACGTACGCTCAGTTAACTTCGAGAGAAGGAAAGTATGCTATCGTGAAATTGCCTTCAGGCGAATCTAGAATGGTGCTCATAACTTGTCGTGCTACAGTAGGTATTGTTGGAAATACCGAGCATAACCTGGAAAGATCAGGGAAAGCTGGTCGTACCAGATGGCTTGGTAGAAGACCTCGCGTTAGAGGTGTAGCTATGAACCCTGTCGATCACCCCATGGGTGGTGGAGAAGGTCGCTCTTCTGGTGGACATCCACGTTCACGCAAAGGCTTGTTAGCCAAAGGCTTCAAAACCCGTGAGAAGAAGAAAGCTTCCAACAGGTATATTGTAGAAAAACGGAAGAAATAATTAAAAGGAGAAGAATATGAGTCGTTCATTAAAGAAAGGGCCTTTTATCGATTTCAAGCTCGAACGTAAAGTTTTAGTTTTGAATGAAACTAACAAAAAATCGGTAATCAAAACATGGGCCAGAGCATCAGTAATTTCTCCTGACTTTGTAGGGCATACCATAGCAGTTCACAACGGAAATAAATTTATTCCCGTTTATGTAACTGAAAACATGGTCGGTCATAAATTTGGTGAATTTGCACCTACAAGAACTTACAGGGGACATTCCAAAGGTAAAAAGTAAGGAATGAGATTCTCATTAACTATTAAAAGAATTCACGATGGGTGCTAGAAAAAGAAATAGTGCAAACGAACTAAAGGAAGCTAAAAAACAGCAATACTTTGCTGTTTTGAAGAATTGTCCTACTTCTCCACGAAAAATGAGGCTTGTTGCCGATATGGTTCGTGGTATGGAAGTGAACAGAGCCCTTGATGTACTTAAGTTTTCCTCAAAGGAATCTTCGCGCAGACTCGAAAAATTAGTTATGTCGGCTATTGCAAACTGGCAGGCAAAAAACGAAGGAAGTCGGTTGGAAGAAAGTAATTTGTATGTGAAAGCTGTTTCTGTTGATTCAGGAAGAATATTAAAAAGACTAATGCCTGCACCGCAGGGACGTGCACACCGGATCAAAAAAAGATCTAATCATGTGACCGTTAGTCTTGGGAGTTTAACTCAAGTTAAAGAATCAGAATAAATAATAATACATGGGACAAAAAGTTAATCCAATCGCTAATCGTTTAGGAATCATCAAAGGATGGGATTCCAATTGGTACGGTGGAAACAACTATGGCGACAAGCTCGTGGAAGATTTTAGGATCAGGGAATATCTGAATGCCCGTTTGGCAAAAGCCAGTATTTCCAAGATTATTATTGAACGTACACTGAAGCTTATTACCATCACTGTTCACACCTCAAGACCCGGTATTATTATTGGTAAAGGTGGTCAGGAAGTTGACAAACTGAAAGAAGAGTTAAAGAAGATCACCAACAAGGAAGTTCAGATCAATATTTTTGAAATCAAACGTCCGGAATTAGATGCAAAAATTGTAGCTATCAACATTGCACGTCAGATTGAAGGTAAAATTGCTTACCGCCGTGCTACTAAAATGGCTATTGCTTCAACCATGAGAATGGGTGCGCAAGGTATCAAAATTCAGGTTTCAGGCCGTTTAAATGGCGCTGAGATGGCACGTTCAGAAATGTATAAAGATGGTCGTACTCCTTTGCACACTCTGAGAGCTGAAATAGATTATGCACTGGCAGAAGCCCTTACTAAAACCGGTTTACTCGGAGTTAAAGTATGGATCTGCAAAGGCGAGATTTATGGAAAGCGTGACCTTTCACCAAACGTAGGCCAGAAACCTGGACGCCCTACACCTGGTGGCCCAAAAGGGAACGGATTTAAGAAAAGAAAAAAATAAAGTGTAAACCTTTCAGAAGTATAGAAGGATGTTACAACCGAAAAAGACAAAATTCAGAAGAGTACAAAAGGGAAAAATGAAAGGACTGGCTCAGCGCGGCAACCAGTTGGCATTTGGATCTTTTGGTATTAAATCGTTGGAAGAGACATGGCTTACCGGACGCCAGATTGAGGCTGCCCGTGTTGCCGTAACTCGTCATATGCAACGTCAGGGTCAAATTTGGATCCGAGTTTTCCCCGATAAACCGATTACTAAAAAACCTGCAGAGGTACGTATGGGAAAAGGTAAGGGTGCTCCGGAAGCATTTGTTGCTCCGATTACACCAGGTAGAATATTGATTGAAGCAGATGGAGTTCCTTATGAGGTTGCAAAGGAAGCTCTTCGTTTAGCTGCACAAAAACTACCGGTAACTACTAAGTTCATGGTTAGACGTGATTATGTTGAATCTGAAATCGCAGAATAATGAAGACATCAGAAATTCAAGAGTTAACAAAGGCTGAGATTCTGGAAAGAATACAGACCGACCAAGATTCCTTATTACGGATGAAAATGAACCATGCAATTTCTCCTCTTGATAACCCGCAAGTAATTGTTGGTGTAAGAAGGAATATTGCAAGACTAAAAACCATTCTACGTCAAAGGGAAATTAACGCAAAACAGAGTTAGTAATGGAATCAAGAAATCTAAGGAAGGAGCGTATTGGAGTTGTTGTGAGTAACAAAATGGAATGTACTATCGTTGTGGCTGAACACCGCAAAGAAAAACATCCCATTTATGGAAAATTCGTTAACAAAACATCCAAGTTTTACGCCCACGATGAAAAGAACAGCTGTAACATTGGCGATACTGTAAAGATCATGGAAACAAGACCAATCAGTAAGCAAAAATGTTGGAGATTAGTGGAAATCATAGAAAGAGCTAAGTAATCATGATACAACAAGAATCAAGATGTAGCGTTGCCGATAATAGTGGGGCAAAAGAGGTGCTTTGCATTCGCGTATTAGGCGGAACAAGAAAGCGTTATGCTTCATTGGGCGATACCATTGTAGTTACAGTAAAAAGTGCTATAGCGGGAAGTGACATGAAAAAAGGTGCCGTGTCAAAAGCTGTTGTTGTTCGTACAACTAAAGAAGTTCGTCGCCAGGATGGATCTTACATCCGCTTCGATGATAACGCTGTAGTTTTATTGAATAACGCTGGTGAAATGCGCGGAACTCGTATATTCGGACCCGTAGCAAGAGAACTTCGTGATAAAAATATGAAGATTATTTCACTTGCTCCTGAAGTACTTTAATGCATAAAATCAGAACGATGCAGAAGAAATTACATATTAAAAAAGGTGATACTGTTGTTGTAGTTGCCGGCAATTACAACGGACGTGAAGGTAAAGTGCTTGAAGTAATAAGAGCCACCGAGAAAGCTATTGTGGAAGGTGTTAATATGGTTAAAAAACACACAAAACCGAATGCGGCACATCCGCAGGGTGGTATTGTGGAAAAGGAAGCACCTATTCACATTTCTAACCTAATGATTAAGGATCCTAAAACTGGGAAACCTACTCGAATTGGAAGGAAGCTGAATGATAAAGGTAAATTAGTTCGTTATTCTAAAAAATCAGGAGAGGAGATTAAGTAATGGCTTACGTACCAACACTTAAGAAAAAATACTTAGACGAAGTTGTTCCTGCATTAGTAAAGGATTTTTCCTATAAAAATGCAATGCAGGCACCTAAGTTAGAGAAAGTTGTCATCAACCAGGGAGTTGGAGCTGCTATTGCTGATAAAAAGTTAATCGAAATCGCAACAGAGGAGATTACAAATATCGCAGGTCAAAAAGCAGTCCAAACCAAATCGAAGAAAGACATCTCTAACTTCAAATTAAGGAAGAAAATGCCCATTGGGGTTCGTGTTACCCTACGCAGAGAGCGCATGTATGAGTTCCTTGATCGTTTAATTAGTGTATCTCTTCCCCGAATCCGCGATTTCAAGGGAATAGAAGGTAAAATGGATGGTAGGGGTAATTATACCCTCGGAATTCCTGAACAAATTATCTTCCCCGAAATTGTGCTGGACAAAGTTACCCGTATTAACGGAATGAATATTACTTTCGTAACTACAGCCGAAACAGATGAAGAAGGCTATGCTTTATTGAAAGAGTTAGGTTTACCGTTTAAAAATGCTAAAAAGAATTAAGATATGGCTAAGGAATCAATGAAAGCTCGGGAGGTAAAAAGAGCAACACTTGTTGAAAAATATGCCGAAAAAAGAGCCATGCTTAAGGCTGAAGGTGATTATGTCGGACTTCAGAAGTTACCTAAGAACTCTTCCCGTATTCGTATGCATAACAGATGCAAATTAACCGGTCGTCCGAAAGGATATATGCGTCAGTTCGGTGTCAGTAGGATCAATTTCAGAGAAATGGCTTCTGCTGGTTTAATTCCGGGTGTTAAAAAAGCAAGTTGGTAATTTATAATTAAGAAGTAATGAGCAAAATTACAGATCCAATAGCAGATTATCTTACACGAATCAGGAATGCCCAAAAGGCTAAACATCGTGTGGTTGATATCCCTGCATCCAATATCAAGAAAGAAATTACCAAAATTTTGAAAGATAAAGGATATATCCTCAACTATAAGTTTGAAGATGAAGTGAACTTTCAGGGTAATATTAAAATTGCACTGAAGTATAACCCAGAGACACGGATTCCTGCTATTAAAGCAATCAGAAGAATCAGTAAACCTGGTTTGCGTAAATATTGCCATATCGACAGTATCCCACGGGTATTGAATGGTTTGGGAATTGCAGTAATCTCAACCTCTAGGGGCGTAATTACCGATAAAGAAGCTCGGGAATTGGGTGTTGGAGGCGAAGTCTTATGTTACGTTTATTAATCTAGGAGGAATAATAATGTCAAGGATAGGTAAACTACCCATTGAAATACCAGCAGGTGTTAAAGTTACAGTAAGCGATACAAATCTGGTTACTGTAAAAGGTCCGCTGGGCGAACTAAAACAACAGGTTGATCCGGATATTACCTTCACTATTGAAGGCAATACCCTGACTGCAAATCGTCCATCAGACGATAAGAAACACCGTGCCATTCATGGTTTGTATCGTTCACTCGTCAACAATATGATTGTTGGCGTATCAAAAGGATACGAAGTAAAATTAGAACTGGTTGGTGTTGGTTATCGTGCTGAGCATGACGGACAGGTTCTCGATTTGGTTTTAGGTTATTCACACCACACTTATCTTCAGCTTCCGGCCGAAGTTCAGGTAGAAGCAAAAAGTGATAAACGTAGTAATCCAATTGTAACGCTGAAAAGCTGCGATAAACAATTAATTGGTCATATTGCAGCCAAAATCAGATCCTTTAGGAAACCTGAGCCTTATAAAGGAAAAGGTGTTAAGTTTGTTGGTGAACTTATTAGGCGCAAAGCCGGTAAATCAGCTGGTGCTAAATAGTAAAATTTAAAAACCATGGCTTTAACGAAGCAAGAAAGAAGATATAGAATTAAGAAGAGAATCCGGAAAATCGTTTCCGGAACTGCTGAACGACCACGTTTGAATGTTTTCAGAAGCAACAAGCAGATCTATGCTCAGTTGATTGATGATATGACAGGAAAAACTTTAATGTCAGTTTCTTCACTTAATAAAGATTTCGAAGGTGCCGAGGGTACTAAAATCGAAATAGCTGCGAAAGTTGGTAAAGCAGTTGCAGAAAAGGCTCTGGCAGCCGGTATCTCTGCTGTTGTATTTGATCGTAATGGTTATTTGTATCACGGAAGAGTTAAACAATTAGCTGATGCTGCCCGTGAAGGTGGCCTTAAATTTTAATAGTTATGACAGGAGATATCAGAAAAGTAAAAACCAGTGATCTGGAACTGAAAGATCGGTTGGTAGCTATTAACCGCGTTACAAAAGTAACCAAAGGGGGTCGCACATTTAGCTTCTCAGCTATTGTTGTAGTGGGTAACGAAGATGGTATTGTAGGCTGGGGCCTTGGCAAAGCCAGCGAAGTAACCACTGCTATTTCTAAAGGAGTAGATGCTGCAAAGAAGAATCTGATCAAGGTTCCGATTCATAATGGTACTATTCCTCACGAACAAATCGCTAAATTTGGTGGAGCCAGTGTATTTCTGAAACCTGCAACATCAGGTACCGGGGTGAAAGCCGGAGGTGCTATGCGCTCAGTTTTGGAAAGTGTTGGCGTACACAACATCCTTGCTAAATCAAAAGGATCATCAAATCCTCATAACCTAGTAAAGGCTACCATGAATGCTCTTCTCGAATTACGTGATGCGCATACTGTTGCAGAACACCGTGGTGTTACTTTGGATAAAGTATTTAATGGATAAGTTATTATGGCAAAGATAAAAATTACACAAGTAAGAAGTAAAATTGGTTCTGACTATACGCAAAAAGCAACGCTTATTGCATTAGGAATCAAAAAACTTAACCATTCGGTGGAACACGAAGCAACATCCGCAATTTTGGGGATGGTAAATAAAGTGCAACATCTCGTAATTGTTGAAAAAGTTTAAACTTATTAAGATCAAGAAATATGGATTTAAGTAATCTTAAACCTGCTGAAGGTTCAACGAAAAGCGTAAAGCGAGTTGGCCGCGGACAGGGCTCCGGTCACGGGGGCACCTCAACAAGGGGGCACAAAGGTGCCAAATCGAGATCAGGCTTTAAAAGTCGCCGTGGCTTCGAAGGAGGTCAGATGCCTTTGCAGCGTGTTGTTCCTAAATTTGGCTTCAAAAATGTCAACAGAAAAGAGTTTAAAGCAATCAATCTTGATGTTATTCAGGAATTGGCTGAGTCATTAAACCTCACTTGTGTTGATGTTGATGTTTTGGTTGATGCTGGAATGGCTTCTAAAAGGGATAAAGTAAAGATTTTAGGTGATGGAGTATTGAACCTTAAATTGGAAGTTAAAGCTCACGCATTTTCTAAAAGAGCTAAAGAGACCATTGAGAAATTAGAAGGAACCACCGAAATACTCTAAACCTGATGAAAAAGTTTATAGAAACCCTAAAGAATATTTATAAGATTGAAGACCTGAGATCCCGGTTGGGGATCACCTTGTTCTTGCTTTTAATTTATCGTTTAGGATCGTATGTTTCTTTACCCGGAGTTGATCCATCACAATTGGAACAATTACAAAATCAAACATCTGAGGGGTTGCTCGGATTGTTGGATATGTTTTCAGGTGGGGCATTTTCTCAAGCATCTGTTTTTGCTTTGGGTATTATGCCTTATATTTCGGCTTCAATTGTAATACAGTTAATGGGTATTGCGGTACCTTATTTTCAACGATTACAAAAAGAAGGTGAATCAGGACGTCGTAAAATTAATCAGTTAACTCGTTATCTGACTGTTGCGATCCTGATCTTCCAGGCACCTGCTTATTTAGTAAATCTTCATGCGCAATTACCTGAATCGGCTTTTGCCATTACTGGGACTATGTTTACAGTAACATCGACCATTATATTAACTGCTGGTTCGATGTTTGTTATGTGGCTTGGTGAACGCATTACGGATAAAGGAATTGGGAATGGAATTTCGCTGATCATCATGATCGGAATCATAGCACGTCTGCCACATTCAATTGTTGCTGAATTTGCTTCACGCATTCAACAACAAGGTGGTGGAATGGTTATGTTCCTGTTAGAATTTGTTGTTTTATTCTTTGTATTTATGGGTTCAATTTTGTTGGTTCAGGGAACCCGCAAAATACCGGTACAATATGCTAAAAGAATAGTTGGCAATAAACAATACGGTGGTGTTCGTCAGTATATTCCATTAAAAGTGAATGCTGCAGGGGTAATGCCTATTATTTTTGCTCAGGCAATCATGTTTATTCCGATTAGCTTAGCGGGTTTTGCCAAATCTGATAGTTTGAGTGGCTTTGCGGCTGCATTTTCAAACCACACAGGTTTTTGGTATAATATGACCCAGTTCTTGTTGGTTATCCTTTTCACATATTTTTACACAGCAATTACTGTCAATCCGATGCAAATGGCTGAAGATATGAAGAAAAACGGTGGTTTTATTCCAGGGGTTAAACCAGGAAAGAAAACTGTTGAATTTCTTGATACCATCATGTCGAGGATTACACTCCCTGGATCAGTTTTCCTTGGGATTGTAACTATTCTTCCGGCTTTTGCGATGATGGCAGGCATTAACACACAGTTCGCCTATTTTTATGGGGGAACATCGTTGTTGATTCTTGTTGGTGTGGTATTGGATACGCTTCAACAAATTGAGAGTCACCTTTTGATGCGTCATTACGATGGTTTGATGAAATCAGGCCGGATTAAAGGACGTTCAGGAAGTGGTACTGCAATGGCCTAATTGGATTAAAGGCATGTATGCCTTGGATTAGTGAAAGTTCTAAACTTGTTTAATTTATTTACATAAATAGCTTAATAAGTCCGGTAATTCTTGTAGTTTTGCCGGATTTATTAGCAGAAAATTTTTAATCTGCCGTATCGGTGTTGTACGCTGAATGAGAATTTAGAATATAAACATCATAATACCTTGATAATTAGAATATATTTATGGCAAAACAGTCTTCAATAGAACAAGACGGAACAATCATTGAATCATTATCGAATGCAATGTTCAGGGTTGAATTGGAAAATGGGCATATCGTAACTGCACATATTTCAGGAAAAATGAGGATGCACTACATCAAAATTTTACCTGGCGATAAAGTGAAAGTAGAAATGTCGCCTTACGACCTGACAAAAGGAAGAATTTCTTTTAGATATAAAAACTAAAGCACAAAATAATGAAAGTAAGAACATCCATTAAAAAACGTAGCGCCGACTGCAAAATTGTTCGCAGAAAAGGCCGTTTGTACGTGATTAACAAAAAGAATCCTAAGTACAAACAACGTCAGGGATAATTAATTAACTTTGTAAAAAATTTATTTTATGGCTCGTATAAGTGGTGTTGACATCCCTAATAATAAAAGAGGAGAGATAGCATTAACCTATATCTACGGTATTGGTCGCAATCTTTCAAAGACTCTCTTCGAAAAAGCCGGCGTTGATAAAGACATCAAAGTTCAGGATTGGACTGATGAACATTTAGCTGCCATTCGTGCGGCTATCAGTGGAAGCATCAAGGTAGAAGGCGAATTGCGTTCTGAAACCCAGATGAATATTAAACGATTGATGGATATCGGATGCTATCGTGGTATTCGCCATCGTGTTGGCTTGCCTGTTCGTGGTCAGAGTACAAAGAATAATGCTCGTACACGTAAAGGAAAGAGAAAAACTGTTGCTAATAAGAAAAAAGCCACTAAATAATTGATATTTGAATTATGGCAAAAAAGACTGGTTCTACAAAAAAACGAGTTGTTATCGTTGAAGCAATCGGACAGGCACACATACATTCTTCATTTAATAACATCATTGTGTCTTTGACCAATGGTAACGGTGAAGTAATTTCGTGGTCTTCTGCTGGTAAAAAAGGATTTAGAGGTTCTAAAAAGAACACTCCTTATGCTGCTCAGGTTGCTTCCGAAGAATGTGCTAAGACAGCTTATGATCTTGGACTACGGAAAGTAAAAGTATATGTAAAAGGTCCAGGTAATGGTCGTGAATCTGCTATTCGTGCTATCAGCAGCGTTGGCATTCAGGTGAGTGAAATCGTTGACGTAACTCCACTACCACACAATGGATGTCGTCCTGCAAAAAGAAGACGTGTTTAATCTAATTAATTAAGACAGTAATGGCAAGATATAGAGGACCTCAATCTAGAATCGCCCGGAAATTTGGAGAAGCAATTTTCGGACCTGATAAAGTACTTGAAAAGAAAAATTATCCACCAGGATTTCATGGGTTAGCTAGCCGCAGACGTAAAAAATCTGAGTACGGTTTGCAATTAAGAGAAAAACAAAAAGCAAAATACATGTATGGTGTTTTGGAAAAACAATTCTCTAACCTGTTTAAAAAAGCATCTGCATCAAAAGGTGTTACTGGTGAAGTACTGTTACAACTACTCGAAGCTCGTTTGGATAACGTGGTTTTCCGTTTAGGAATCGCACCTACCCGTTCGGCTGCTCGTCAGTTGGTTTCTCATAAACACATTGTCGTAAATGGTGAAGTAGTTAATATTCCATCATATCATTTGCGTGCTGGCGATGTTGTAGGCGTTCGTGAAAAATCAAAATCACTTGAAGTTATTACCGCTTCAGTAAATTCACGTCGTTATAGTAAATTTGCATGGTTGGAATGGGATAATGCTCAGTTGACAGGTAAGTTCCTTGCTCGTCCTGAAAGATCAGAAATCCCTGAAAACATTAAAGAACAACTTATTGTAGAGTTGTATTCTAAATAATCAAATACTCAGTATTATTATGGCAATATTAGCGTTCCAAAAACCCGACAAAGTTATAATGGTTGAAACCGATGATAAGTACGGAAAATTTGAATTCCGTCCATTGGAACCAGGTTATGGTATTACAATTGGTAATGCTTTACGCAGAATTCTGTTATCCTCTTTGGAAGGTTATGCAATCACTACTGTAAAGATCGACAAAGTTGACCATGAATTTGCTACCATTAAAGGAGTGATGGAGGATGTTACCGAAATTATTCTGAATCTGAAGCAAATCCGGTTTAAACGAGAAGTTGAAGATTTTGACAGCGAAAAGGTTTCAATCTCAATTTCCGGACAGGATACATTTACCGCTGGAGATATTAATAAATTTATGACCGGCTTCCGTGTTTTAAATCCAGAATTAATTATTTGCCGGATGGAACCTGAAGTTAAATTGCAGATGGATATTACCCTCAACAAAGGTCGTGGATATGTTCCAAGCGCTGAAAATAAGCCGATCGATGCTGAGTTTGGAGTAATTCCGATCGATTCAATTTTCACACCAATCAAGAATGTGAAATATGCTATCGAAAATTATCGTGTTGAGCAAAAAACTGACTATGAAAAGTTGGTTTTCGAAATCACTACCGATGGTTCAATACATCCGAAAGATGCCTTAAAAGAAGCAGCTAAAATTCTGATTTATCACTTTATGCTTTTCTCTGACGAAAAAATCACCATTGATTCGGATGAAAAATTTGCAAACGAAGAGTTTGATGAAGAAGTATTGCACATGCGTCAGCTCCTGAAGACCAAATTGGTTGATATGGACCTCTCTGTACGTGCATTAAACTGTCTCAAAGCAGCAGATGTTGAAACATTGGGAGAACTGGTTACTTATAACCGGAACGACTTGCTCAAATTCCGTAATTTCGGTAAAAAATCACTCACAGAATTAGATGACTTATTGGTGAGCTTGAATTTGACTTTCGGAATGGATATCAGTAAATATAAACTTGACAAGGAATAAGTAAAAATGAGACATAGTAAAAAATTCAACCATTTAGGAAGAACCAGCGCTCATCGGAAGGCAATGTTATCCAATATGGCTAATTCATTGATTTTCCACAAACGTATCGCTACGACTTTGGCTAAGGCTAAAGCCCTAAGAATATATGTTGAGCCACTTATCACCAAAGCAAAAGATGATTCGACTCATTCCCGCAGGATCGTTTTCGAATATTTGAAAAGTAAAACAGCGGTTGCTATGTTGTTCAGAGATGTGGCTGAAAAAGTTGCAGATCGTCCAGGTGGGTACACCAGAATTCTTAAAACCGGAAACAGACTTGGTGATAATGCAGAAATGTGTATTATCGAGTTAGTTGACTTTAACGAAAACATGTTGGCTGCTAAAGAATCTAAAGCTAAACCAACTCGTTCACGTCGTGGTGGTAAAAAGAAAGATACTGAAAAAGCTCCCGCTGCAAAAACACCTGTTGCTCCGGCAACAGAATCTGCTCCGGAAGAAAAATCTGAAGAATAAGACATATTCTATGAATAGAAAAAGGCTGATGATGAATCAGCCTTTTTTGTTTCCCTTTAGTGTGAATTGCATGTATTTAGCAGATGGTCGGGAATTTTTCTTTGATTTATTAAAGAAATGAATGTTTCTGCCTGAGTTGAAAATCTATTGTTTTTAAAAGTTCTTCAATATCAATAGGTTTTATCAAGTAATCATCCCCTCCGTTCTCAATGCATCTCAGTTTTTCGTGTTCAAAATCGTTAGTCGTAACAAAAATAATTGGAATATGCTGATTTTTAAACTTAAGCGATTCCCTTATTTTTTTAGTAGCTTCTGCACCATCCATCACAGGCATCGATAAGTCCATCAGAACAATATCAAAATCCTGTTCGTTAAGTATATTAACCGCTTCTAATCCATTATTAGCGGTGTCTATTTCGTAATATTTCTTTAACGAATAGAACAGAAATTTTTGGTTAATTGGATTATCGTCGACAATTAAAAGCTTCACGGTGTTATTTTGAGTGATAAATTTACTTCAGTATAAAACTACGGCTTTTAAAGTTTAAAAAGCATTATTTTTGATAACTCAAATCCTCCATTGGATAGTTGAATACATGCGTTTGATTATAAAAACTTAAAAAGTACAAATATGGCTGATGATAAAAAGATAATTTTTTCGATGTATAGGGTGAGCAAGTCTTATCCACCCCAAAAACAAGTACTGAAGGATATTTCCTTGTCTTTTTTCCTTGGTGCCAAGATTGGTATCATTGGTTTGAATGGATCGGGTAAATCAACGTTGCTGAAAATTATTGCCGGACTTGAAAGTTCCTACCAGGGTGAAGTTGTTTTTTCGCCTGGTTATACTGTCGGATACCTTGAGCAGGATCCCCGGCTGGATGAAACAAAAACTGTAAAAGAGATTGTACAGGAAGGAGCCCAGGAAATTGTTGATATTCTGAAAGCTTATGAAGATATTAACCTGAAGTTTGCAGATCCTGATGTTTATGAAAATCCGGATTTGATGGATAAATTGTATGCAGAACAGGCTGTGCTTCAGGATAAGATTGACCAACATGATGCCTGGAACCTTGATGCAAAACTCGAACGTGCGATGGATGCCTTACAATGTCCGCCTGACGATCAGCTTGTTGGCGAACTTTCAGGAGGGGAGAGGCGCAGGGTCGCCCTTTGCCGGTTGTTGTTAAAAGAACCTGATGTATTGTTACTTGATGAACCTACCAACCACCTCGATGCAGAATCAATCCAGTGGCTCGAAATGCATCTACAACAGTATAAAGGAACGGTAATCTGCATTACTCACGATAGGTACTTCCTCGATAATGTTGCGGGTTGGATTCTGGAACTCGACCGCGGAGAGGGAATTCCGTGGAAGGGCAATTATTCTTCGTGGTTAGAGCAGAAATCGAAAAGAATGGAGCAGGAAGAAAAGCAAGCTTCAAAACGACGTAAATCACTCGAACGTGAGCTGGAATGGATCCGAATGGCTCCTAAGGCGCGTCAGGCAAAATCGAAAGCGCGTATGGGAGCTTATGACCGCATGGTTAATGAAGATGTTAAGCAGAAAGAAGAGAAACTCGAAATATTTATCCCGAACGGGCCACGTTTGGGTGAACGGGTAATTTCGGCTGATGCTGTTGCAAAGGGTTATGGCGACAGGTTATTGTTCGAAGACTTGAGTTTCGTGCTGCCGCCAAACGGTATTGTTGGGGTTATTGGTCCTAACGGTGCCGGTAAAACCACCTTGTTTAAACTGATTATGGGACTGGAACAAGCCGATAAGGGAACATTTGATGTGGGTGAAACAGTTAAAATTGCCTATGTCGATCAGACTCATAAAGCGATAGACCCCGAAAAGACCGTTTATCAGGTGATTACTGGTGGTAATGATCTGATTTCTGTTGGTGGTAAACAATTGAATTCAAGGGCCTACGTTTCAAGGTTTAATTTTGGTGGAGCCGATCAGGAAAAGAAATGCGGATACCTTTCAGGAGGAGAAAAGAACCGTCTGCATCTGGCTCTGGCGCTGAAAGAGGAAGGAAATGTGCTCCTCCTTGATGAGCCTACCAACGATATTGATATCAATACTTTGCGGGCGCTGGAAGAAGGCTTGGATAACTTCGCCGGCTGTGCCGTGGTTATTTCGCACGACCGCTGGTTCTTAGATCGAATTGCCACTCACATCCTGGCATTCGAAGGTGATTCGAGAGTCGTGTTTTTCGAAGGGGGATTTACCGATTACGAAGAAAATCGCAAAAAACGTATGGGCGACGTCGGTCCTCAGCGTGTGAAATATAAAAAACTGGTGAAGGATTAAATCCAGCCAGAAGTTCGAAGTTTTACTCTACGAGCGACTTAACGTTACCTGCTGAGTTGATAAAAGAGATACAAAGTCCGGGACAATTATTTGTTTCGGACTTTGTTTTATTTAAAAGCACGGCTGATAAATATTAACCTGAAAGTTGTAAATTCGGTAAAAAATTACCTATGTACAAAATTATTGACGATAAAGATGAACGGATGTGGGGCATGTTGTGTCATTTATCTGCTCTTTTCGGATTAATAATACCATTTGGCAACTTGATAGGCCCGATGGTTGTTTATTCATTAAAGAAAGATGAATACACCTTTGTTGCAGATCAGGGTAAAGAATCGCTGAATTTTCAGATTTCTATTTTGATTTATTTGATGATCAGTGGTATTGCGGTTTTGCTTTTGGTCGGTATTTTTTTTCTTCTTTTTGTTCCGTTTATTGCCATTATTTTAACTGTGCTTGCTGGTGTTCGGGCCAATGATGGCGAATATTACCGTTATCCGTTTTGTATCCGTTTTATAAAATAATATGCTGAAAATTGTTTCCAAAGAAACGCTGGATGAATTGAGTCAAAAGGCAATAAATTCACCGCGCAAGCGATTAAATCATAACCATCACGACGATTTGGCCGATCCGATAAACCGGTTGCTGAATGCTTTTGAACCGGGAACCTATGTTCAGCCACATAAGCATGAAAATCCTGATAAAAGGGAAGTTTTCATTGTTTTGCGTGGCAGTTTGGTCGTTGTCTTTTTCGACAATTCGGGAAGCCCAACCGAGTTTGTTCTACTCGATCGTGAAAAGGGAAACTATGCCGTTGAAATTCCGGAAGGAACATGGCATACCATTGTTGCACTCGAATCGGGTACTGTGGTTTACGAGGTTAAAGATGGCCCGTATTTGCCCATGAACGATAAAAATTTTGCTGATTGGGCGCCGAAGGAAAACGATCCGGAATGTGCCAAATACCTATCCGGATTAACTGATCAGTTCTATAAGCGATAATTGTGTGGAAGGAATGTCTGTTTATCCTGAATTTGCTTAATTTTGCGCCTTCAGAATAATTTACCAACATGGCACAGAAACCTTCAATCCCAAAGGGAACACGCGATTTTTCACCGGCTGAAATGACCAACCGGAATTACATTTTCGATACCATCAAGAGCATTTTCAGATTGTACGGATTTCAACCCATTGAAACTCCGGCCATGGAAAACCTTTCGACCCTGATGGGAAAATACGGAGAAGAAGGTGATAAATTGTTGTTTAAAATACTGAACTCTGGTGATTTTGCCGGAAGTTTGACCGATCAGGAATTGCTGGAACGAAACAGTATCCGCCTGACCAACAGAATCTCAGAAAAAGGCCTGCGCTACGACCTTACAGTTCCTTTCGCCCGTTTTGTAGTACAATACCGAAATGATATTTCATTTCCGTTTAAACGCTACCAGATTCAGCCGGTTTGGCGCGCCGATCGTCCGCAGAAAGGCCGTTACCGCGAATTTTACCAGTGCGATGTGGATATTGTGGGCAGCGATTCGTTGCTCAACGAAATGGAATTGGTGCAGATTGTCGATCAGGTTTTCGCAAAGTTGAAAATCAATACCGTTGTTAAAATCAATAACCGTAAAATATTGGCCGGAATTGCTGAGGTGATCGGTGAAAAAGACCGGATTGTGGACATTACAGTTGCCATCGATAAACTGGACAAAATCGGTCTGGAAAAAGTGAACGAAGAGCTGATCGAAAAAGGTATTTCGCAAGATGCTGTAGATAAATTGCAGCCCATTCTGCATCTGTCAGGTTCGGTTTCCGATAAATTAACGCAATTAGAATCTGCCATTGGTCAGTCAGAAGTAGGGAAAAAAGGAATTACCGAAGTTCGCACGTTATTTACTTACCTCGATACGTTGGAATTAAGTACTGAAGTTGAACTGGACTTGACCCTGGCGCGCGGATTGAATTATTACACCGGAGCTATTTTTGAGGTAAAAGCCAAAGATGTGGCTATGGGCAGCATTTGCGGAGGTGGCCGTTATGATGATCTTACAGGAATTTTTGGGATGCCCAATGTGTCGGGAGTTGGTATTTCGTTTGGCGCCGACCGTATTTACGATGTGCTCACGCAATTGCAATTGTTTCCGGCTGCCACAGCCGATTCTACCAAATTGATGTTTGTGAATTTTGGTGCAGCAGAGGAAGCATTTTGTTTGCCTATCCTGTCAGCCGTCCGCAAAGCTGGAATAAATGCCGAAATTTTCCCGGATAAAAGCAAAATGGGAAAACAGATGACTTGGGCCAACAACAAAAAAATACCATTTGTGGCTATTGTTGGCGAGAACGAAATGCTTCAGGGAAAAATAAACCTCAAGAATATGGTAACTGGCGAACAACAGTTGGTTGATCCACAGGAACTGATAAAAATCCTTTCGGCATAAAATCCTTTTGAGTTACTTCCTGAAAAATTTCAGGAAATGATTCTTCTTCAAAAAGAGTATCGGTTATCAAAAATCATTGGGGGCGACATCCGTTGTCCCTGAATTTTTCATTAGTTCCATGTTTCAAGTTTTAGGTTCCAAGTTGTGTCTTGATTGACGCGAACTCAGATTTGAAACTTTTCTAATTTCTAATTCGATATTCCTTGTTGGATATTGGATATTTCCCATTCTTTAAAATCATTCACATGGAAAGAGAAATTCATTTTATATCACCCGAAAAATTAACTTATCCAATTATAGAAGAGATTCTGGAGCGTCGGAAAATGCTGGCAATTTCAACAGAATCTGTGGTTTTGATCGAAAAAAGTAAAGCCTATCTCGATCGTAAAATCAGGGAAACTGACGGTCCGCTGTATGGTATTAACACCGGATTTGGGGCATTGTGCAACATCGAAGTGTCGAAAGAAGACCTTAGCAAATTACAGGAAAACCTTGTAATTTCACATGCCTGTAATCTTGGCCCTGAAATTCCATCGGATGTGGTACGGCTAATGCTTTTACTGAAAGCACATGCTCTGGCTAAAGGAAATTCTGCGGTGCAGTTAATAACGGTACAACGGATACTCGATTTGTTTAATGCCGATATTCTCCCGATTGTTTGTGAGCAAGGATCTCTGGGGGCAAGCGGCGATTTGGCTCCGCTGGCTAAATTGTTTCTTCCTTTAATCGGGATGGGGGAAGTTTATTACCGGGGGAGAAAAAAAACTGCATCCGAAGTATTGACTGAAATGGGGTGGGAGCCCATTCGGCTTCAAGCCAAAGAGGGTTTGGCATTGCTAAATGGCACGCAATTTATGAGTGCACATGCTGTATTTACACTACTGAAAGCTTTCCGTTTGATGGATTACGCTGATATTATTGGCGCTATTTCGCTGGATAGTTTTGATGGTCTGCTTGAACCGTTTATGTCCCAGGTACAGGAAATTCGTCCGCATGCTGGCCAGATACAAACTGCTGCGAACTTCAGGAAACTACTTAATGGTAGTGAATTAATTGGCCGAAAAAAGGAACATGTTCAGGATCCGTATTCGTTCAGGTGTATTCCGCAGGTGCATGGTGCGGTGAAAGATGCGGTAAATTATGTAGCGGGCGTGGTCGAAACTGAAATCAATTCGGTAACCGATAACCCGACGGTTTTTCCTGATGATGACCTGATTATTTCGGGAGGCAATTTTCATGGCGAACCGCTGGCTTTATCTCTGGACTTTCTTGCTATAGCTCTTTCCGAAATTGGAAGTATTTCTGAACGACGTACCTATCGGCTAATTTCAGGAGATCGGCATCTTCCTGAGTTTTTGGTGGCAAATCCGGGATTGAACTCCGGATTTATGATTCCGCAATATGCTGCCGCGTCAATTGTGAGCCAGAATAAACAATTGAGTACACCGGCATCGGTCGATTCCATTCCGTCGTCGAACGAGCAGGAAGACCACGTAAGTATGGGTGGAAATGCGGCAACAAAGGCTCTGAAAGTAGCCACTAATATTTACAGTGTTTTGGCCATAGAGCTATACAATGCAGCCCAGGCGATGGATTTCAGAAGGCCTGCACGGACTTCGGTTTACCTGGAGCAGTTCCTGGCTGATTACCGGCAACAGGTTTCGTTTGTGAGCGAAGATACACTGATGTACGTGGGTATAAATCAGACTATAGCATTTTTAGAAAAAGGGAAATACGTATTGTGAAGATAAAAAAGCCGGATTTTCCGGCTTTTTTTATTCTTTCTTTTGACCCTTTTTGTATTCCCTGATGAGATGCGACCTGAATTCATTTTCGGTTCGATACAGCATCAAAACCTTTTTCTTTGTCAATATCTTCTGAAATTGTTTATTGTATTCTTTCAGGAGCAAAGCCTCTTTTTCGAATGAATCGATGTAATTGTTCGTCATCTTTTCAATCTCGGTTTCTGAAAGATTGGTTATTGTTTCATCGGGCATGCGTTCAAACTGATGAATCTGCCGTTGCAATTCAAATCTTTTCTTTTCAAATTCATTGTAAACAGGCCAGAATGCTTGTGCTTCAACTGGCGTCAGATCAAGCTTGCTGGTAAAAAAAGATATTTTTTCAGTTTTTATCTTTTCAAGTATCTCCGGACTTGGTCCTCTTCTTTCCTGCGCAACCAAAACGGAAACTGCAAAGATTGACAACATGCTTATCAGGAATAATTTTTTCATGATTCTTTAATTTTGAATTTCAGAATAAATTTCAACATCGTTCAACCCGGTAGAAAGATAAGCCAGAAATTCATCCGGATTTGTTTCTGCGAGATTGGTGGTATCCTCTGAGAAAATAGCGTTCACAATCAGGTTTTCGTCAACCGATGTTAAGTTGATGGAATACTCATTCAACCAGTCAGCCGTTATCGTATCGGTAACCGCAGTTTTTGCGGTATCTTTTAGCAGGAACGTGTTAATTGGATAATATACCAATACATACACAAGCGCAAAACTCGCAGCCAAACCCAGTGCCGGCTTCAGTAAGCGAATGATCCGGGTTGAAGAACTTTCTCTCTTTTTTTGATATTCAATATTTCCCATAACCCGGTCTTCGAGCGATTCGAAGTAATAGTCGGGAGTTCGAAACGGATTTGTTTTGGGCCGTTTCAAAAAATCGGGTTCCATATTTTTTTCTTCGTACATGATCTTCTAATTATATGGCTTTGACATCTTTAATTTCAAATAGTTTAATTTTCGGTATGCTTTATTTTCTGAAATCAGGGTTCTATTCTGGTTTCGTGCGATTTAACAAATTCTTCCACTTTTTTTACCGCGTGATGGTACGATGCTTTTAGCGCACCCACCGAAGTCTCCAGGATTTCCGACATATCCTCGTATTTGATTTCATCAAAATATTTCATATTAAAAACCAGCCTCTGCTTGTCAGGTAAAGTGGCAACTGCTTTTTGCAGAAGCATTTGCCATTCATCTCCATCAAAATAGGAGTCACCTTCCAGATTATCAATTAAGTATTGATTTTCATCCGTCAGGCTTGACATGTTTTTTCGTTTTCGTTGGTTCAGGAAAGTGATCGATTCGTTGGTGGCAATCCGGTAAAGCCAGGTAAAAAGGCTCGATTCTGCCCTGAACGAGTCGAGTCCATTCCAGATTTTGATGAATGTATTCTGAAGAACATCGTCGGTATCGTCGTGGTTCAAAACGATTTTCCGGATGTGCCAATACAACCTTTCCTTGTATTTGGAAATCAGATGCCTGAATGCTAACTCCTTTGTGACAGGATCTTTCAGGCTATCTACTATCTGCTGGTCATTGGTCATACCCGAAACAATCATTGGTAGTCAGACGGTGTAAAATGGAAATGGTTTAATTCGACAGTATGAGTGTTCAGTTTTCAGTCTCAGTGTTCAGAAATGTATGGTCCGAGACTGATTACTTTTCTATTCAATCCTGAAATTCAGTCCTTCTTTTTTCAATCTCTCGTAAACCTGGATATCGAACTGGTACAACTTGGCTGCACGATGGGCAACATTTTGCTGTTTTTCTCCGGAATCGATGAGTAATTCCATTTTAGCCAGCTTTTTTCTGAAGTTCCGGGTATCCATTTTTTTATTCAGGATGACTTCGTAGAGCGACTGAATTTCTGTCAGCGTAAATTTATCGGGCAAAAGATGAAACCCAACAGGGTGATACATCACCTCCCGCCGTAATTTCAATAAAGCCTGTTGTATAATTTGGTCGTGATCGAAGCAAAGTGGCGGCAATTCATTCAGGTTAAACCATTGCAACGATTTGGCCAGGGTCGATTGTTTCAGGTCATAATAATCCGGATTAATCAGGGCATAATACCCTACAGTGATTACCCGGGTGTAAGGTACCCGTTCGAGCGAGCCAAACGTATGGATTTGCTGGAGGTAAACATCGTTTAGCCCGGTAGCCTGAAAAAGCAGGGTTTTCGCAAATTCGTCCAAATCCTGTTGTTCGGGAACATGCCCTCCAAAAAGGCTCCAGTAAATATCGCTGGTTAAAACCGGATGTTTTTCGTAGAGTTGCTTAATCTGGTCAGAGCTTATTTGTTCCGGAAGCGATTTTCTGAGTGCGTCTTTATCGATCTGGTTGAGCAGTACAGATAAACCGGATTTATCGAATCCAAAAATGACACAATCGACTGAAATTGAATTTAAGATCATAAGTAAACGGCTTTGCCTGCAAAAGTAATAAACCCGAAATTATTATCTCCCATTGTGTTGATAAATCTTGGCTCTTACCTGTATATTGAAGATAAATAAGTTATAAAAACAGGTAGCAAATTTTAAATGCTGCAAAGTTTGCCGATTCGATTATCTTTGCACCAAAATTTAAAAATTAAGAAAGCATGGCTTTACAGTGTGGGATAGTAGGAATGCCCAATGTCGGGAAATCGACACTTTTTAATTGTTTGTCGAATGCAAAGGCGCAATCAGCAAACTTCCCGTTTTGCACCATCGAACCTAATTTAGGGGTGATTACTGTTCCTGATGATCGGTTAATCAAGCTAGAAGAGCTGGTCCGCCCGGAACGTGTGGTTCCAACCACTGTTGAAATCGTTGATATTGCCGGTTTGGTGAAAGGTGCGAGTAAGGGCGAAGGCCTGGGCAACAAGTTTCTGGGTAACATCAGGGAAACCGATGCTATTATACATGTGCTGAGATGTTTTGACAATGATAATATTACCCATGTTGATCATACCATCAATCCGGTGCGTGATAAAGAAACCATCGATATTGAGCTTCAGTTAAAGGATTTGGAAACGGTAGAAAGCCGCATTGCCAAAGTGGAGAAACAGGCTAAGGCCGGAAACGACATTGAGGCCAAACGGATGTACAAAATTCTTTCTACCTATAAAGATGTTTTGGTTCAGGGAAAGTCGGCTCGCACGGTCGAAATCGATGATCAGGATGTCAAATTGGTTAAAGACCTTCAGTTGTTGACCAACAAACCAATCCTTTATGTTTGTAATGTGGATGAAGCATCTGTTGTTACGGGGAATGCCTATGTGGAAGCTGTGAAAGAAGCCATAAAAGATGAGAATGCAGAAATGCTCATGATTGCCGCAGCTACAGAAGCTGATATTGCTGACCTGGAAAGTTTTGAAGAACGTCAGATGTTTTTGGAAGACCTCGGATTGCAGGAGTCGGGCGTGAATAAACTGATTAAAACAGCATACAAGTTGCTTAAGCTCGAAACTTATTTCACTGCCGGTGTAAAAGAAGTAAGGGCCTGGACTTACAAACGCGGATTTAAGGCGCCTCAGGCTGCGGGAGTTATTCATACCGATTTTGAAAAGGGGTTTATTCGGGCTGAAGTAATTAAATATGCCGACTTTATTGCACTCGGATCGGAACAAGCCTGTAAAGAAGCAGGTAAAATGGCTATTGAAGGCAAAGAATATGTGGTTCAGGATGGCGACATTATGCACTTCAGATTTAATGTTTAGACGATATTTTTAACTCGATATACCAAAAGACAGTCATTTTTGACTGTCTTTTTTATTTTTCGGCCATTTTTTGAAACGAAATTACTTTGGGCAGGTATATCAAAAAATGCGCACTATTTTTTGTTGTTCGCAATTCAGAAATGGGGGTGATTGATCGAAATGAAATATTTTTCGAAGATTCGGTGAATTTACATGGGGAGTGTTGCCTGAAATTGCATTTTATCTATTTTAGTAAATGATACTAAATTTGATGTATTTGATAGTATTTATTCTATAAAGTAGAAAAATGTCAGCTATTATTTTAAAAATTGATCAATTTGACTATTTTTGAACTCAAATAATTTGTGGATACGATCATATTTAAAACGAAATATTATGTGTGGATTTGTAGGTGTATTTGATTTGAAAGTTCCTGCGCAGGAATTGCGTCCTCAGGTTTTGAAGATGTCGAAAAAAATTCGCCATCGTGGTCCGGATTGGTCCGGCATTTTTTCGTGCGATAAGGCCATCCTCTCACACGAACGTTTATCGATTGTAGATCCTGAATCAGGTGGCCAGCCTTTATACAGTAAAGACGGGAAGCTGGTTTTGGCTGTTAATGGCGAAATTTATAATCATATGGAAATCAGGAAAAGAATTGGTGATTCCTATGAATTCATGACCATGTCGGACTGCGAAGTCATACTGGCTTTGTATCGCGAGAAAGGCGCTGACTTTATCGAAGATTTGAATGGTATTTTTGCATTTGCTTTGTACGATCTGGAAAAAGATGTTTACCTGATTGCCCGTGACCATATCGGAATCATTCCTTTGTATCAGGGATGGGACAAATCTGGTAATTATTATGTGGCTTCGGAATTGAAATCACTGGAAGGCCACTGTAGTGTAATTGAAGAATTTTTGCCCGGGAAATATTTATATAGCCCTGATGGTGAAGTAAAAACCTGGTACGAAAGGGAGTGGCAGTCGTACGATGCCGTTAAAGATAACGGATTTGATATTGCGGAATTAAGAAAGGCGCTTGAAGATGCCGTGCACCGTCAATTAATGTCAGACGTACCCTATGGCGTTTTACTTTCCGGAGGGCTCGATTCTTCTGTAATTTCAGCCATTGCCAAAAAATACGCAGCATTCCGTGTCGAATCGAAAGATAATGAGCAGGCTTACTGGCCTCAATTGCATTCTTTTGCTGTTGGCTTGATTGGGTCGCCCGATTTGGCTGCTGCTAAAAAAGTGGCCGATCACATTGGAACCGTTCACCACCAAATCCATTTTACAGTTCAGGAAGGATTGGATGCTATCCGCGATGTGATTTATCACCTCGAAACTTACGATGTAACAACCGTTCGTGCTTCAACACCCATGTACTTGTTATCAAGGGTAATTAAATCGATGGGGGTAAAAATGGTGCTTTCGGGCGAAGGAGCTGACGAAATTTTCGGTGGTTACCTGTACTTTCACAAAGCGCCTAATGCCCGGGCATTCCATGAAGAAACCGTTCGTAAACTGGGCAAATTGCATTTGTACGATTGTTTACGTGCCAACAAGTCATTGGCAGCTTGGGGAGTTGAAGGTCGTGTTCCGTTCCTCGATAAAGAATTTTTGGATGTGGCCATGCGAATTAATCCGGAAGAAAAAATGGCTAAAAACGGACGCATGGAAAAATGGGTTGTCCGCAAAGCATTTGAAGATTATTTGCCCGAAAGTGTTGCATGGCGCCAAAAGGAGCAATTTTCGGATGGCGTTGGCTACAACTGGATTGACTCACTGAAATTAATGGTTGCCGAAAAAGTGACCGATGAGATGATGAACACGGCTAAATTCCGGTTCCCGATCAACACACCGATGTCGAAAGAAGAGTACTTCTACCGCTCGATATTTACCGAACATTTCCCGTCAGACTCTGCTGCAAGTTGTGTGCCTTCAGTGCCATCAATTGCCTGTAGTACGCCTATCGCGTTGGAGTGGGATGCCAGCTTTAAGAACAATGCCGATCCTTCGGGGCGTTCGGTGGGTAGTGTCCATTTGGAAGGATATGAAAATAAAGGATAGGAATTTTTTATTTTAGGAATGAATAATAACACCCTCAATTTGCCAGATGCGAATTGAGGGTGTTCCTTTTGTTATTAAAGTATAGAATTAATCCCTTACGGTAATCGTTTCAGGAATTAGTTTGCTTTTGTCCAGTTTCAGGAAAAACAGGATAGCAGCTCCCAGCGCAGCAATTAACCCGACTGAAAGTGAAATCATATACGATAATCCAAATCCTTCAGGAGCAAAAAACAGGTAGCTGGTTATAACGGTGGTCATAAACAGCGCCGGAATCAATGTAATCCAGTAGAATTTCTTTTCCTTAGCCAGATAAACCGTGATGGCCCAAAGAACGATCATCGCCAAAGTTTGGTTCGACCAGGCAAAATAACGCCAGATTACAGCAAAATCAACTAAAGTCAGGCCAAATCCTACCGCAAACAATGGAATACTTATGATCAGTCTGTTTTTGATCGGCCCCTGTTTGAAATTCAGAAAATCGGCTACAATTAGACGCGCACTGCGAAAAGCCGTGTCTCCGGAAGTGATTGGTGCGGCAACCACCCCGAGTAATGCCAATGCACCGCCCAGTTTGCCGAGTAACGAATTCGAAATTTCGTTCACCACAAAGGCTGCATTTCCTTTATTGGCAACCATTACTTCATTGAGTGGACCAACGCCGCCATAAAACGCCATTCCGATGGCCGCCCAAATCAGGGCCACAATACCTTCGGTAATCATAGCTCCGTAAAACACTCCACGCCCTTGCTTTTCGTTGGTAATGCAACGAGCCATCAATGGTGACTGGGTGGCATGGAAGCCGGAAATTGCGCCACAGGCGATGGTGATAAACATCATTGGGAAAATAGGGAATTTTTCGGGTTCAGTATGGAAATTCGTCAGGTTCGCCAAATTCAGTTCCGGAATATGATAACCTTTAACAAACAGCGCAATAGTTAAACCTACGGCCATAAACAGCAGCGCAAAACCAAAAACCGGATAGATCTTTCCAATAATTTTATCGATGGGCAGCATAGTGGCCAACACGTAGTAAACGAAAACTACCCAAACCCAGAAGGTCATCGTCAGGTTTTCGGGAGTCAGGCTGGCCAGAATCTTTGCCGGTCCCATAATGAAAACCGCTCCAACAATAACCATCAGTATAACCGTAAAACCACGCATAAACTGTTTGGTATTAACTCCCAGGTAAATTCCTACAATTTCCGGAATACTCAGTCCTTTGTGTTTCACCGAAAGCATACCGGAAAAATAGTCGTGTACTGCTCCGGCAAAAATAGAACCGAGGACAATCCACAAAAAGGCAACCGGCCCCCACATTGCCCCGGCTACGGCTCCAAAAATGGGTCCGAGTCCGGCAATATTCAGAAACTGGATGAGGAATGTCCGCCATTTGGGCATGGGCATGTAATCCACGCTGTCTTTCATACTAATGGCAGGAGTTTCACGCTTTTCGTCGGCTCCAAAAATGCGTTCGGCCACTTTACTGTAAAAAATGTATCCAAGAACCAGTAGTGCAATTGAAATAAAAAAGGTAATCATATACTATAGCGTTATTAAATTAATTTTTATTCATACATCATTGGACTTCATTTTCCTGAGCGTAATCTTTTTACTTCTGTTTATTATAAATATCAGGAAACATCCTATCGCAATAAGGATCAATTGTCCCCAGCCAGGTTTGGTATCTTTCTCCAGTGCGTTGACGGATGGAAAGAAAGAAAAATACCTTATAGTAGTTTTTGATTTTCCATCTGCTTTCAGATAGATTGCGCTACCGATTTTCCGGGAGGCCCCATCAATCTTATTGCCATTGGGCAACGTAAAAGTGTAACTGATATAATAGGTATATCTGCCGGGCATAACTTCATTTCGTTCGCCAAGTTCACGTCTGATATCAGTAATTACGGCGGTTTCCTTTATTCCGAAAAATCCTAGCGCAACGGTTGAGAGACCCCATAGCACAAATGCAGCACCAATCATTGTAATGAACAGGCGTGTTAGTACTTCGGTGGATTTGCTATTGGGCTTTGACATCGTTCGTTTCGGATTAAGTAGTTTTTATATTACTGAATGATCTGTTTATTTTGAAATTTTAACTGAATAAAAGCAGCAACTTCAGCATAGTTTTCGCTGGTGCAGAAAACAGCAATATTTTCAGCAAAGCCACCTTTGATGATCACGGTTTGATTTTCCGGATAAAATCTGACTTTCCTGATATTGCTCCAACGAATCAGTACATCCTGTCTTGACTGCGCAAGTATTCCGGCACCAGCCACGGCTGGCTTTCCGGAGAGTAAGCCTGTAACAACAGCCAATATATTGATGACACGATTTTTGTTTGACTGCTTCGTTAGTGTGTAATTGCGTATTCCTGTTCGGTTCAACTCGAACCCGACATCGTACTTTCCACCCCATACCAAACGGATAAACAGATAAGTAAAAAGAAACAGAACGGCAATGAGCCCCAGGGCGTAATATGCTTTTGTTACTATCAAAATAAAAATCAGTATTCCAAAAGGAATACCAATTGCAATTCCCAGTTGTTTCAGGATAATTGGGTTGCGAAATACAGGAACACGGGTTGTCCATTCAAGCTTCTCAGAAATTTCAGGCATAATGGTCAAAATTTTATTTCAGTAATGGGCATTTGCATCGGAAACAAAACTCTTCTTTAATATCGTTCAGGCTGGCGCAGGCATTGCAAAATACAATAGTGTCGCCCGATTTGTCCTGCTTCTCGTATGAATTCAGCCCTTTGTGGTGCCTTACCCGGTCGCCTATCTGATAGTAATTGTATTTGGTGTCGTCGTCTTCGGCGGTTAAATCATGCGTTTTACCATTGTCAGCTTTTATTGTTACTTTATATTCCAGATAGTCAATCCAACGATCCTGATACTTATCATGCCTCTGCTTTTTAATGTTTTTTTTATCGATTACAGTTCCATCCCATGTTTTACTTCTGTTTCGGGCTGTAACCTGGTAAAAGGCAATGAGAAGAAACATGCCGCCAATAACTAAGCCGATGTATAGGGACTCTGGGTTTTCCATATCATTGCTTACTTCGCCATGGATGAAAAAGCCCAAAACAGCCACAAATGCCAGCCCCAGTGAAAAATATCCTGACCACCGGTTTGTGTCTTTTAGGTATTTGGCGAAAGCCGGATCATTGATTTTTTGTGAATATCCGCTACTATTAGCTTCCATATTTAAAGCAGTTTATTAATTTCTGATTTATACAGCCACTCTGGATTCCTGTTACCTCTTCCACACGTGCATGAGTGTAAGCTTCCGACTCGTGCATGTATCTTCAATTTTTGTAAATTCCAGGTCTCCTTCCTGAATAATAAAATGATAAAGCCCTTCCGTTTTCTCGCATTGCGATTGCTGGCCGTAAAGCCTGAGCGTATTGCCGCTGACAGAGTACAAGCCTGTAATGGGCTCGCCATTGTTCATTTTATCATCAAAGATGAACTCTCCGTTCGACTTAAAAGTCCAGTAAAAATAGCCGGCTTGCGGATAGCCGAATTTCCATGTTCCTTCAAGAGAGTTAGTGGGCTTATCGCTCGCGGTTACTGCTTTTGCGGGAACTTTTTCCTCCTCTATTATTTTCCCCATTTTTATTAATTCCTGACGGTATTTTTCCTTGCCATTCTCACTATACCAGATCTGAATTAAATTGGCAACAGTTCCGGAAGAGATTACTCCTCCCGAGTTAATTCCGGTAAAGCCCAGCCTACTTTTGGTATCTTTCAGTATCATATCTTTGATTCGGAACAAACGCTCGATTCGAAAATCAAGATCGGTAGCATCTGTAAATCCAAACCGGTTGCGCGATAAAAGGTTTGCTCTTTCGAATTCGCTGATAAGCTTCATGTTTTCGGCCTTTATCGTTTCAATTTTTGACTCCTGATTTTTCCTTTTCTCAAACTCCATTCGCATATTTTCTTTAGCATCTCTACGTATCTTATCCAGAATGGCCGAATTTAATTCGCTGGTTTTCATTCCTTTTGATGCTGCGTAGTAGTCAATGGCATCGCTGTAAATCTTTGGTTCAAGTCCGCGCAACTGGCTCCACAACTCTTCGAAATTTCCTTTCTCAACCTGAAATCCCCATGGGAGACTACTATCAGCGCCATTTACAAAAACTTGATAAGCTGCTTCGAGCTCCTGATTCTTCCATCTGTTAATTTGCATTTCGGTCAGCCGGGCAGTTGTAGTGAGCAATTTTGTTAGCGGAAAGGAATTTAGAATTTCCATCGATAGTTCTTTAGCAGCCGCTTCGCCATCACCTTCCGAAAGCGCAACAGCAACTTTAACCGCAGTCCCAACTTTCGAACTGTGTTCGGTTACCATTCCCAACAAACCTTTTGCATTACTGTCGCTGGTAACGATATCGCATATTTTTTTCCCGGCTAAAATGGCTACATTCTGGCTGAAGTCCTCCATATTTCCGTCATTGTAATTCACAAGAAGCGTTGTGTAATCATTCTCCTGCATCATGGCTTCAACAACATCCTGAGCCAGAGACTTATTATTCAGCCCCATTTTTTTACTTAAAATTTCACTCACCATCTGTTCTGCGGCTTGTTTGGTCAACGCATTGTTGTCGTTTTCAACCCATTGACTAACTGCATTTTTATATGCAAAATCATTGATTATCTCACTTTTTGTGAGTTGTGCTTTGGCATACTCACTGAAGTGGTAGGTTTCAAACTTTACATACTTTTCACTCAGATTTACTTCTAGCGGCTTGAAATAGTCCCAACTTTTTCCGTTAAAATATCCAATCCATAAATCTCCGGGGTGGTTTAACGCCGCTATCTCTGTTTGTTCAAGCCTTACTTTCACCTGAATAGGTTTATTAAGCCTTTTTGACTTTTGGTCAATCGTAATTTCGAAAGGTGTTCCAATAAGATTTGCTCTTTTTTTGTCAAATTGAGGAATACTTCTGTTTTCTTTAACTTCCAGTTTAATATTTTGATCGAAAGTTTCCTTCAATATGTTTAACTGAATGGCATGTTGGTTTAAGTTACCCGCTACAGCATCTGCGTTACTCAAATTGATACTTAATTTTGGAGATGTGCCTGGTGTTGCATCTGACTTTGGCTGGTTGGTTGAAGATGGGATTGCAGGCCTTGAAGTGGGCTGAGCCGGCGAAGATATTTGGCTGGTACTGATCCTTTTCCCATCCCATTTTCCCGAAGGCTCGGCATCGTTGTATCCCCATTTCCCTGTAAATTCAGTAAAATCGGAGTTGAATTCGAATACTAATTTTCCTCTTCCGTTGTCCTGAAACCAGAACCCCGTTAAAGTTCGCCCACTCAATGTGCCTTCAATCCGGCCATTCCTGTATTTGTATATTCCTGTAACTGAATTTCCATTTTGGGTAATGGTTAGTTCGTTAAAATCGGAACTGAAAACGCCGTCTATTTTCGCTTCTTTTATTGCTGGTATTAGTTGTCTGCTCGCTGTTCCACCAATCCTGTTCCCGTTCCATTTACCTGAAGGTTCAGCATCATTGTATCCCCATTTTCCGGTAAATTCAGTAAAATCGGAGTTGAATTTGAATACTAACTTTCCTTTGCCGTTATCCTGATACCAGAATCCAGTTAGAGTTCGTCCACTCAACGTGCCTTCAATCCGGCCATTCCTGTGTTTGTATGTTCCGGTAACTGAATTTCCACTTTGGGTAATGGTCAGTTCGTTAAAATCGGAATTGAAAACACCGTCTATTTTCCCTGCATCGCCTGCGATTAATACCTGTCCGCCCCCTATTCTTTTTCCGTTCCATTTACCCGAAGGTTCAGCATCATTGTATCCCCATTTTCCGGTAAATTCAGTAAAATCAGAGTTGAACTCGAATGTCATTTTCCCTTTGCCGTTATCCTGATACCAGAATCCGGTTAAAGTTCTTCCACTCAAAGTGCCTTCGATACGGCCATTCCTGTACTTATAGGTACCAGTTATCTTATTTCCGTTTTGGGTTACAGTCATTTCGTTAAAGTCGGAGCTATAAACCCCCGAAATGTTTTGCGAAAAACTAAAACAAAAGGTGAACAATAAAATGGTCAGGATAGTTAGTTTTTGTTTCATTTTGCGAAATTTTAAGTACGTTTTTATGCACTTAAATTAAATAAAATTGTCAGATTGAGCAATAACTAAACTTGGCTCCCATTCGTTTCTGATTCAGGTGTATAAAAGTGAATTATATGTTTCTGACAATATGAATCGAGCGTTGAAGGATACTCCCACACTAAACCATGATTATTTATATGACTGGCCCCATCTGTAATTAATAAACAGATTCATAAACAGCTAGTGATATCCGGCTTTTACAATTCCAGTTTCTTCTCTTTTGGCGAAGCGCCCATTTTCAGAACACCAGTGGCATGGCGATAAAAGTGCCCGCGTAAATCTTTGGCATAATCGTTCAGAATCTGGTTGCCCAATCCATTATAATCGCCACAACGGAAGAGTGCCCGACCTAGAATAATTTCGCGTAATGCGTTGTTCCGGGTGCTTGTATCCGTTCCACTTGCCGGTGTATCCTGAATGGCTTTCTGAATGGTCGTCATGGCATGGCCGGTTACGCCTTTCATTTGCAACAATTCGAATAGTGTTTTGGCCGGAAGTTCGTTGGCCAATGTTTCGAAAGCTACGGCGATGGCGCGGAAATGTGAGAATTCACTGTCAGGAGTGAGCATTTTTGCCAGTCGAATAACTGAAGGCAACACTTCTGGTTTGCGCGATTTGCCCAAAGCGATTACCAGACTATCCAGGTAGCTCATGCTCATACCAAACTGCCCCATTCCGGTATAGTTCCAGCCTTTGTCCCAACGCTCAAATCCGTCAACTGCTTTTTGCAGAACTTCCCATCCGGCACTGCTATCCAGCATTCCTAGAATACGGGCATAAACCAGTTTTTCTTCCTGATTCTCTGCCAGATGAAGCTGATCAGTTAATACGGGAATTCCTTTTTCAGTGTCCCACATTACTATTTCCAGCCCCTCCAGTTCATGCGTCAGCGTTTTGGCAGCTTTCTGCACGTCTTCAAACTTTGGCGGATAGTTATCCTGATCAGTCAAAACCCGAGGTTCCAGACTTTCGATTTGTATCAGTTCTTTCTGAAGCTTTTTAATATCGATGTAGCGGATGCGCTGATTGTTGGCCGCAGCCATAGCTGCGCCGATACCAACAGCATAACCCTGGTTTTGCAGGCATGGCTGCATCCGGATTACCGGCATCGCATCGCGGTGGGCTGATGCTCCTAATCCGGTCACTACAATTCCTTCCAGACCTTTAGGCAGCAAAGCCCGGAAAGGTACATTGGCAACCACATCCACCCCGCTGTGTGCCGGTGGTTTCAGTGCAAAAAACGGATCGACGGTAAAACCATGTGTATCGAACGAACTTTCGTGAATGGAGATGGTATCGGGGTACGTTCGTCCGTTATACACATCGAGCACCGAAACCGTAAAATCGCCATTCATCCGGCGGCGTTCGCGCGTTTGAGGCAATTTCCCCAGATCAAACTGATCTTTAAATTTTTCTTTTCCGACTATAAACGTAGCCCAAACATCAATCATGTCCGAGTCGTCGGTAAACGTCCAGTCGGTATTGTTGTAAAAATCGTTTGGATTTTTCGGTGGCATTCCGGCGCCCTGAACGGCCACATTCGTGCCGTCGGTATAGGAATATCCGGCCCCGGCAGCAATGGCAATGTCGGCGCTTCCGGTAGAATCGATGATGGTATTCGCCAGCACCACACCACGTCCGTATGGCGTTGAAATGACCACACCTTTCACCTGTTTATTTTCTACATAGGCACCAATTCCAATTACGCCAAACCAGATTTCGCCACCTGCTTTACGTATTTCGGAACGGAACCATTCCGTTTTCCAGTCGAACACCCATTCTGCCAGACTCTTTTTCTGGCGTGGGTTTTCGCCACCCAACGCTTTCACGCCCGCATCCACTTCGTTGGTGAAGCCATGCCGGTAACCATGATAATAACGACCAATCATCCCCAGTGTTCCAATACCGCCCATGCCGTGCAGGTACTCAATCACCAGTGTTTTGGCGCCATTGCGTGCAGCTCCCAAACCAGCCGGAGCACCGGCAGTTCCACCGCCCATCACCACTACATCCCAGGTTCCGAGCACCGGCAAGTGTGTCGGTTCAGCTTTTACCACACCAATGTTCAGTGTTGGTCTCAAACCTGCAAGCAATTCGCCTACATCACCGGTTTTAGGCTCCTGAAGCAATTTCCCCTGAACCGTCAGTTTGGCGGCATCGCGAATACCCACCATTTGCATCGCAGCTTCTTCGCCAATACGTTCGCCAATGCGAATCATCGCACCCGGCTGCAACAGTTGCTCTGCCGCTTTGCGCGAAATATCGGCACATCCGCTTAATACAAACAAGTGTTCCACCTTCTTCGGCTGAAAAGCTTTTAAACTAATCAGCTCCACATCCGCCGATTCGTCGGCAGCACTTTTTTGCCCCACCAGTTGATCAGGCGGAACCTGGAACAGCAAGTCGGAGCATTCCACCTGGTTGGGGTCCCAGGTCAGGTCGCGGGCAATCTGCTCGGCACGGGCAAACGAAGACATCGAAGCATCAGGCATGTCAACCGTGACCCGATATTCGTAAACGGGGTAGGTTTTATCTTTAATCTGAATTTTCTGCGTATCGTCAACCAGTCTCAATCCGGAAGCGTTTTTGGGATCGTTGCCCACCACCATGTACCCAAATTCCTGTTTTCCTGAAGGATAGTCGGCGAATTTAGCTGCTGACATTCGGGCAACCATCGCGCGAGGCGTAGCATCAATCACGGTTTTAGCCAATACCACCTGGCGACCAGATCGGTTGGAAATCACGACCCCGGCAATCTTTTTATTCTCGTCGTAAACCAGATCGGTCACGTAAGTCGAATACAAAAAACCTATTTTGTTACTGATTAATTCCTGATCGAGCGTGCGTTTGATGAGCATGGGTGTTGGTTGACCATTTCCGAACAGTTTTTGCCCCAGATCCGAAGTGGTCGAACCATTGAAAAAACGGTAAGTTCCGCAAAGATCCTCGCCCAGATAAGGTTCCTGCGCTGCCAGAAACACGGATGCCCCTTTTTTAGCAGCAGTTATAGCAGCAGCAACTCCGGCAGTCGATCCGCCAACGACTACGATATCCACTTTGTAGGCTACCGGAATCTCACGTTCCGATTGAAAACAGTATTTGATATGTTGAAGGCTGGCAGCATTGGCTTTGTTGACCGCCCACCATCCGGAGGTAGCCACAAATGCAGTTCCGGCAGCAGTTGTCCGGAGAAAATCACGACGTTTCATTCAGTTTATTTTGGGTTTGGTTAGCGTGTTAAAGTTAGAAAAATCAGGAAATAATGTGCCGGTTTTTATTGCAGTTTAAGTATCTGATTTCGTTCCAGCAGCTTTTCTTTTAGCGCTTCGTACGGAATATCCTGCACGGCATGATCCGTATCGATGGCTTTGCAGGCAGCAATAGCGGCCGACTGTCCCAGAATCATAAACACCGGCTCCATGCGGATAGAACCATAAGCAATGTGGCTCGACGAAACGCAAACCGGCACCAGCAGGTTCTGGCATTCTTCACGCTTCGGAACAATAGAGCCATACGAAATGGAATAGGGCGAATGCGGATGAACACCCACATCACCTTCGTTTTGTACAAAACCTTCAGCAGTTACATAGCGCTGAATATTGTGCGAATCCATAGCGTATGATCCCATTCCAACTGAACTGGGCACCTCGCTCTTGGCCAGCACATCATTTTCGGTAGTTACATACACACCCAGCAAACGTCGTGCTTCGCGAATATACAACTGGCGCGACCAGTTCCCGTTATCCGGAAATTCGTCTTTAGCCAATCCCCATGCCTGCATTTCTTCCTGAATTTCCTTCGGCACACGCGGATCGTTCGCCACAAAATACAGCAGGCCTTTCTGGTAATCTTCGTGCGCCTTGATGATTTCTTTCCGGCGTTCGTAAGATGCCTCGGGGTAGTCGTAGTTCATGCCAATAAAATCGCTGCTGAATGGGCCGTGGTTGTTGGTATCGGTTTTCCGGTTCGGGATGATATCAAACTTACCAAACCATTCGCGCCAACCGGCGTCAAAGACACGGGCAAGCAATTCATAATTCGCCGGATCGTAATTTTCCGGTTTGGGGAAAGGCACACGATTGTCCGGATGATTGCTCATACAAAGCCGGAAGCAGTAGGCCTGAATTTTATTGTCGCCAGTGCAGTCGGGTGCAACGGGTTCAGGCGAAATGCCATAAAGCAAGCCACTTTCAGGCTTTCCAGGTGTTTTATACGGGTCAATCGGATCTTTGAAATAATGACCATGATGTTTGGCACCGGCTTGAACACCGTTCCAGGTTTCGCCATAAACCGAGCACGCTTCGCGCCCCACATGGTACGAAACTCCGGCAGCAGCCATCAGGTCGCCTTCATAAGTGGCGTCGATAAACATTTTTCCTGAAAATACTTTTCCTGAAAGCGTTTTAAAAGAAATGATTTTTGAGTCTTTTTTCGTGACTCCGGCTGAAGTCCGGTCGAGCCATTCGTCGCGCAGAACGGTGATTTTATTTTCGGCAATAAAGTCTTCGAAAACCTGTTCGGCCACGTGCGGTTCAAAAATCCACATGGTTCGGTTTTCTCCGTCCATGGCCACAGTTCCCTGGCCTTTGTTGCCATATTCCGAATGTTTTTGCCATTTCCATGCGGCAGAATCGTTGTAATGCTGCCAAACACGGTGGTAAAACTCGCGCGACAGCCCGCCGATAGTCGATTTATCACCGGTATCGGTAAAACCCAACCCGCCGGAAGAAAGTCCGCCCAAATGGGTGTCGGGAGAAACCACCAGCACCGTTTTGCCCGATTGAACGGCCTCCACGGCAGCAGTTACAGCAGCAGACGTGCCGCCATAAATAATCAGATCGGCCGAATACTCGTTGGAATTTTTGGGTTTGCTTTGGCAACTGGTAAAAAAGCCAAGAACTGAAAAGGAAATCAGGATGACAGCTAATCGGATAATCAGATCATTCTTGTTTGTCATTATTTTAGAATTTAGTTGGTTCATAAATGTACAATTTATCGGTTTATTCTCAACACCTGTTTATCAGCCAGCAGGCGCAATTTAAGTTTTTCATAATCCACATGCTGTACGCTGGTTCCGTTGTCAATAGCAAGGCAGGCAGCAGTAGCAGCCGACTGTCCTAAAACCATAAAAACCGGTTCCATCCGAATAGAACCGTATGCAATGTGGGTGGCGCTTACACACACCGGAACTACCAGGTTGGTACATTCCGCAATCTTCGGTACAATAGATTGATAACTGATCGGGTAGGGGGCAAAGCCATGCGCTTCAACATTGCCTTCGTTTTGCACAAAACCATTCACATCCACATACCGTTTTACCTGGTGCGAATCCATGCCGTAAGCACCCATTCCAACGGCATCTTCAGCAACTGTTAAAGCCTCGCAGTTCCGTTGTGTCATCACATAATCGCTAAACATACGCCGGGCTTCCCTCACATAAATTTGTCCCTGCCAGCCGTCTTCACGTTCGTATTCATCTTTGCAGGTTCCCCATTGCGAAACTATATTTCTGACTTTTTCAGGAATACGCGGATGATAAGCCAATGTCCACATTAAACCCTGCTGATAGTTGCGGTGGCGCTCAATAATTTTTTCGCGCTCAGCATAACCGGCTTCCGGATATTCATAATTCTGGCCAATAAAATCGGTTGAAAATCCTTTCTGGTTGTTGGTATCTGTTTTCCGGTTTGGCATATCCGAATTGATCCATGGCACAATTCCGCCATAATCGTACATTTTCTCAATAGGGCCATCAGCCGCTTCATAATTTCTGAACAGTAATTCGTATTCCAACTCATTATACCCTTCCGGTTTGAAAAAAGGAATTCTGTTCTCCGGATGGTCAGTTAAAGTCATGCGGAAACAATAGGCCTGGATTCCTTTGTCACCCTGCCCGTCGAGACCAGGTTTTCCGGGTGTAATAAACGGCAATAAACCACTTGAAGGGTCTCCTTTTACACGATACGGATCAACTCCATCGATGAAATTGTGATGGGCAGAGTTTATGGATACGGTTTTGCCTAGTGTTAAACTCACTTTATTGGCCTGAACGCCGTTTAGCGTTTCGCCGTATTCCTTGTTCGACTCTCGTCCAATTCGGTAGCTGACACCGGCTGCTGCCATCAAATCGCCTTCGTAAGTCGCATCGATAAAAACTTTGCCTTTATAAACTTCTCCGCTTTCCATGGCAATTGAAGTGATTGCTCCGTTCGTTTTTACCACACCGGTTTGCCTGTCGAGCCGCTGATTGTAAACCAGGCTAATGCCTTTTTCCTGAGCAAGCATTTGATGAAGTATTTTTAAGGCTGCCGATGGCTCAAATGTCCACATGGCATCCTCTTTTGAATCAGTCCGGGTTTGACCGCCATCGCGATATTCTTCGGGTTTTTGCCATTTCCAGTTTTCGGGTTTCTGGTAATAGCTTTTTACATTTTGATAAAACTCGCGGGCAATTCCGCCAATCACCATTTTATTACCGATGTCGGTTTGCCCCAGACCACCGGTAGTAAGTCCTCCTATCCGGTCGGTTGGTTCAATCACGATCACGGTTTTGCCCATTCGGGAGGCCTGAATGGCAGCACTCACGCCAGCGGAAGTTCCGCCATACACAATCAAATCGGCAGATAATTCTTTTTGTTTCTTTTTGGCCATACCGGAGCTATTGAATAGCAGAACGAATATTCCGCAAAGCGCCAGACCCAAAAATCGCGAAGAAAAGGTAGTGTAGTACATCTGTCTTGATTTAGGTTATTACTATAAAAAATAATCCGGAGGATGAACTCCCCCGGATTAACTGACTTGAATTGATCAGGTTTAATAATTCGGGTTCTGTTCCATAAGTGGGTTGGTATCCATTTCGATGTATGGAATTGGCCACAGGTAATCCCTGTTTTTATCGAACGACCGTACCTCAACCACACGCATTTTGAAATCGGCAGATTCGCCCTGCTGAGCGACTGGGATATTGGTATAATAAGCCGTGCCAATTTCGTTTACCACCGGAGCAACTGCCGGGTACGATTTTTTCATTCGTCCAAGAACCGGAAGAGTCATCACGTCTTCGGCAATACCCCAACGGTGAATATCGAACAGGCGGAAGCCTTCACCGGAAAGCTCATACTTGCGCTCCCTGCGTACGGCATTGCGCAGTTCGTTTTTATCGGTGGTGGTAATTGGCGGCATATTCACCGATGGACGCTGGCGGACTTTATTGATTGCAGCCAAAACCGACTGATCGATGGTGCCAGCTTCAATTTTAGCTTCGGCATAATTCAAAAGAACCTCGGCATACCGAATGATGATGGTATTTAATTCGCTTTCGTTGATAGCCGAACGATCCAGATTGTCGGCATATTTTCTCCAGCCAATACCGGTAAATGTGGCATAGGCATGTGTGGCTTCCAGGTTGCCCACCCGTTTTGCCGGATTCAGGTTGTAATTCCAGCACAGCACGCTGTCGCCATGTGTCTCGTACTGAAAACCAAGGAAAGTTGATCCTGAAACGGCCAGGGTAAATCCGAGGCGTGGATCTCTGTTTTTATAGGGCTGTTTCGGATCGAATATTGGTGATTCGTCGATTTGTTTTCCATCGGTACACTCCCAGGAATCAGCCAGCTGATAAGCCGGTTTCTTATTGGTATGTGCTTGTGCATTGCGGCTTCCGAGCAAGCGGTACAGCGGATGTACATTGGTGCCTTTCAGGTATTGGATCGAAAAAATGATTTCTTTTGACGTTTGACCGGCATACTGAAATAAATCCATGTAGCTGTTGTTGATGACAAATTCAGAACCTTCGAGCGCCATTACCTTTTGTGCCGAAGTTGCTGCAATATCCCATTTCTTATTGTACAAAGCTACCCTGGAGGCCAAACCCCATGCGGCTCCTTTGGTTGCCCTTCCTGAAGTTGGTTTATTCGCCTGTGGAAGGTATTGGGCACATTGGTCGAGTTCTGTCAAAATAAAGTTAGCCACTTCATCTTTTGTACTTCTGGGCATTTGTGCTTCAGAAAGTGTTAACGGAGTTGTAACCAATGGAACTCCACCGTATAACTCAATCAGGTAGCTGTAGAACAACGCACGCAAAAACCGGACTTCCGATTCGTATTGTTTATAGGTGGTTTCAGCAATTATGCTTTTGCCGCGTTCCATGTTGCCCAGTACATAATTGCATTTGGCAATTCCGGCATAGAGGTTGGTCCACATGGCAACGATCGTTCCGTTTCTGGAGTCCTGCGCACCGCGACCCAAAGCCTGAAGCGCCGATCCGTTACGGTCGAAACCAATGTCGGTAGCGGCATCGAAGCAAAGGTGGAAAGGCATATCTTCTATTTTAAACCAAAGTGCGCTGTAACATCCGGTAACAGCCATTTTTAGCTCCGTCTCGTTCGAAAGAAATGTTGCATCCGAAGGATTATTTAACGGATACCGGTCCAGGTAATCTTCACATCCAAAAAGTGAGATTGAGCAGACGAGGACAACTATTTTTATGTAATTTTTCATGTGTAGTAAAGTTTAGAATTTAACATCCAGGCCAATGCTGTAAGTTTTCACCTGCGGATAATAACCTCCGTTGCCTACAGGAGCTTCCACATCGTATCCGTCCCAGAAATTATCGAGAGTTAATAGGTTTTGTCCGCTGAAATAAAGCCGAACCTGCTGCATTTTCAGCTTGTTTAATATCGGTTTGGGCAACGAATATCCGAATTGAACATTCTTCAACCTGACGTAAGACGCATCGCGCATCCAGAAACTTGAGGTTTGCTCGTTGTTGGTTTCGTTAAATGCAAAACGAGGGAACGTGGCGTCAGGATTTTCCGGAGTCCAGCGGTCTTTGTGTTGTTCCTGAACAGTACCACCCATCAGGAATGGCATAATTCCCTGTTCACGAATCAACCCGTCGGCTTTTCCGACACCCTGGAAGAATAACCCAAAATCGAAATCTTTGTACTTGGCATTAAAATTAACCCCAAAGGTTAAACGGGGAATCGTTTGTCCGATAATGGTATAGTCGTTCGAATTGATGATGGAGTCGTTGTTCATATCCACATATTTGATGTCGCCGGGGGCTATACTTCCAAACTGTTTGGCATATTTATACACTCCGTTTTCATCAAAATCCTCCTGAGTAATAAACCCGTCGGCTTTTAAACCGTAAAGCGAATACATCGGGTAGCCTTCATGATTTACAGTTGTACCGGTTTTATTTACACCCTTCAGGTCAAGAACCTTGTTTCTGACGTCCGACAGGTTGATGCCGATTTCGTATTTAAACTCATGATCCCAATCGGAATAATTTAAAGCCAGATCCCAACCTTTATTTTCAACCACTCCGGCATTCTGGGCAGGCGCATTCAATCCAATAATTTTAGGAATGTCGAGGTACAGCAGAATATCATCTGTTTTTTTGTAGTAATATTCGGCGGTGGCGCTAAATTTTTCGAGGAAAGATACATCAACCCCAATATTCGATGAAGTTGTTGTTTCCCACGATATTTCGCTGTTGGCCAAATCGGTAATACCAGCCCCGCTTAAAACTTGTTTGTCGAATACATATTTTAAAGCCAGATTAACGTCTGATGAGAACGGGTAAGAACCAATGTTCTGGTTTCCTAATTTACCCCATGAAGCACGTAATTTCAGGTTCGATATTTTATCTTTTAAACTGGCGAAAAATGGTTCTTCAGAAATTCTCCATCCGGCCGAGAACGAAGGGAAAAGACCCCATTTACGTCCTTCAACAAAGCGCGAAGAACCGTCGTACCTGAAGTTTCCTTCGGCTAAATATTTGTCTTTATACGAATAATTCAGACGACCAAAAAACGAGCGGAGCGCCCATTCCGAAGCCCATCCGTATGATTTCTGGTTTTCTTCGCCTCCCGAATTTAAAACCGGATAATCAGGGAATGCAAAATTTTCACGATAACCGGTCAACCCGTCGTTGCGGTAGTCTTCCTGTTGAAAACCAAGCATGGCTTTTACCGCGTGGTTATTGAATACTTTATCGAAAGTTGCGGTGCTTCTCAGGTTATTGGTGAGGTGCCGGTTGTTTGTAGCGCTTAAAGTACTTTTTTGAGGGGCCTTGTAGCTGGTTGACCCATCCCAGCGGTAAGTTTGAATGGCCTTGACAAACGAAGAACTGCTCGATTGCCAGTAATTGGGCGAATAAGCCAGATCAACATTAAACCAGCTAACCGGTTTGTATTTGAAAATGATGTTTAAAGTAACCGAAGGAGCTTCTTCGTAGCGGATTCCCCCATCGTTTGTAAACGCAATCGGGTTATCGCCATTCCAGCCTTCGCCCCATTGTCCGGTTGATAAAACACCGGTCTGGTTAGCCGGGATACGACCGGCCCAGTGGATGGCATCTGCTGTTCCGCGCGAAGGGGCTGTCTTTCTCGACTGCATGATGTGTCCGTCGATTTGGGCACCAAACGTTTTTGAGAATTGAAGATCGGAATTGAAACGGATGGTGTAGCGTTTGTAATTGGTATTTTCCATAATTCCACCCTGATCGAGGTAGCCCATCGAAACCGCGATTTTGGCTTTGGAAGTACCGCCCATCATAGTCAGGAAATGACTTTGCATAAACCCGCTTCCGGTTAATATCTGGTCGTACCAGTCGGTATCCGGATATTTATCGGGATTGGAAGCCATATTTTCGCGGTATTCCTGAATGTACGTTTCCGAATAAAGTGGCGATTTACCTACATTCACATAAGCTTCGTTGGTAAGTAACATGTGGTCGATAGCGCCAACCATATCAGGCAAATCGGTTGGTGACTGATAGCCCATGTAGGTGTTGTAGGAAATAGATAATTTTTCGAATTCGGCACGCTTGGTGGTAACCAGGATCACTCCGTTTGCCGCTCTCGACCCGTAAATTGACGACGAAGCCGCATCTTTGAGAATAGATACCGATTCGATCATGGCCGGATCGATATTGTTGATGCCCATTTCAATTCCGTCAACCAGGATTAACGGGTTGCTGTCGCCCAAAGTCGTTTTTCCGCGGATACTTATTGTCCCTCCGTCTTCTCCGGGCTGACCTGAACGTTGCGTTACCACAACACCCGGTGCAATACCCTGCAAAACCATTGACGACTGTGCAACCTGACGATGAGCAAGCGCTTCACCGTCGAGCGAAGTGATTGCCCCGGTCAGGTTCACTTTCTTCTGGGTTCCGTAACCCACCACAATAACTTCGTCAACCCCTAAGGCATCTTCCATGAGGGTAAGGTTAACCGTTGTTTTGCCGCTGACCAGGATTTCCTGGGTTTTCATCCCTACGAACGAAAAAACGAGGGTTCCGTTCTCCGGAACGTTGGCTAAATGGTACGAACCATCTTCAGTGGTGACGGTTCCGGTTGTCGTCCCTTTTATAGCGACGGACACTCCCGGTAAAGATGCTCCTGAAGAGTCGGTAACTTTACCGGAAACCGATTTGGCTTGCTGGGTGATAACGTTGTTTTCAGCACCGATAGCAACCGGCGACAAAACGATCTGCCGGTCTTTAACCAAAAAACTGATGCTTTTATCGGCAAACAACTGAGACAATAAGTCCTGAATTTTTTCATTTTTTGCATCAATACTGACAGTGCGGTTCACATTGATCAAATCGTCGTTATACAGGAAAAAATACTCGCTTTTATCTTCAATCGCATTTAAAACTTCCTTAATGGAAACATTCTCCATTTTTAAATTGAGCAGAGTCCGCTGCGAGTAGCTTTTTAATGCAAATGCCTGGCTAAATAGCAGGAGGCTAAAAATAACTGTGAGCTTCATAACAAAAAGGATTTTGACCCAGGGGCGATGAATTCCATTCCACCTTAGGCGATTACATTTTTTTTTCATACGTTTGAAATACTTTTTATTTAATAATTAAAAAATTATCCGTCTTCGAACGGCTTAATTTCAGGGCAGTTGGGGAACTGCCCTGTTTTTTTTCTACGCTATTTTTTATTTCATAGGCTATTTTATTTTTTCCATATTCGTATTATTTGTTTGGGATAGCTGGCGTTATCGGGCATCTTTTCTTTTCGGGTATTCGAATAATCAATGGGGGTGGTAAGGGTCAACAATTCCATGACCTGCTCCAGGCTTTCGCTGGTAAACGTTCCGGTGAAGCGGTAATTGGCAATGGAAGGATCGGTGATGTGCATTTCGGCATTAAACCATCGGCCCAGTTTGGCGACAACTTCGTAAAAAGGGGTTTGGTTAAAAATGAGTATGCCGTCTTTCCACGCAATCACATCCTCAACTTTGACCTGAAGCGTTTCGTAATCTTTATTTTCAGGGAAATAGTTCAATTGACCGCCCGGATCGAGGTACGCGACTTTTTTTGCATTCGCGCCACCAGCAATTTTTACTTTTCCTTCTTCGAGGGTGGTCGATATTTTTGAATCGCCCGAATAGGCCGACAGGTTAAAAGCAGTTCCAAGCGCTTCAACTTCGAGGTGGCTGGTTTCCACGATAAATGGCTTGCTTTTATTTTTAAATACCTTGAAATAAGCTTCACCGTCGAGTTTAATCCGTCGTTCATCTCCGGCAAAAACGGATGGAAACCGAAGGCTGCTTGAGGCATTTAACCAAACTTCGGTACTATCCGGAAGAAAAAGGTGCGTTTTTGTGCCGGGTTGGGTTACAATTTCCTGATTGACCAGCAAACTGGTCAGGTTTTTCCGGAGTTCGTTCTGCTGCAAATAGTACCAGATTCCGGTCAGCAAAACAGGAATAAACAGAACCGCTGCAATTCGCTGGGTCCAATTGGCAATTACCAGCCACTTCTGGTTGCGGTACTTTTTAAGTACTTTTTGTTTAGCCTGCCGAACATCGAATTTACCCATCGCCTGAAGGTCGGCTGTTAAGCTGTTCAGTTTTTCCAGTTGCCGGTAAACTTCAAGGTTTTCGGCTACTTTCAGCCATTCCGAAGCGGCCAGTGTTTGTTCAGCGGTGGCTTCTCCCTGCAGGTAAGCTACTACGAATTCGGGTATGTGATCGTGTGTTCTCATAAATTTATTTCACAGGTATGACGGCGAAGTTGGGCTTCACCCTAAAACGAATGATAAAAAAAGGTAAAAATTTATTTGAATATCCGGTTGTTTACCAAATTGATCTGCTTGATGGGGCTTTGCCCCAAACCCTAATTCCTTTTTTGCCTTGACTGGTTCGACAGGCTCACCATCCAACAAAAAAGGAATCAAAAAAAGTCAAGGCTGAATCCGCTTCGCTCGAAAAACCAGCGTTCGATGGCTTCCCGGTAAAACCGGGATAAACTCTCCCGGTTTCACCGGGATCAAACAGAAAAGATTTTTTAACGCCGTCTTCACTTGTTTTTCGGCTCATCGGCTTAGGCCAGTCCGACATCGAAGGGCTTTCACATTTTAGGTAAAATAACGGGCACTCATTAGAATTTATCGGAATTATAGGTTTATAGGTTATGAATAGCCCCGACCTTTAGGTCTGGGGAAAATGAGAAACAGTCAAATCCCGGCTTTAGCCGAAATAATTGAATGTTTAGGCTAAAGCCAAAATACGAATTATTCATCTTTCAACGGCATAAATGCCGTTGCTATTCAAATCAACCATATATCCGATAATTCCGAAATTTATTTGACCAATAAAAGCAGCAACGGAAGGTACTCGCCCAAGTCTTTACGCAGTTGTGCCAATGCTTTGCTGATGCGGTATTCAATGGTTTTTACCGATAAATTTTCGCGGCTGGCTATTTCCTGGTAGCTCAGTCCCTCAAAGCGGTTGAGGATAAACGTTTCGCGAATGCCGTCGGGCAGGTTGCTGATGGCCCGGTCAATTTGCTGGCGGAGTTCGTTATCGAGTAAGGGGTAGTCCTGAAAATCTTCTTCAGTCATTATTCTTAATCGATAACTTTCGTGGGTGCTCACTACTTTTTGATGGGCGATATAATCGAGGCAACGGTTGTGAATGGAACGGATAAAATACGATTTGATGCTGCTTTCAATTCTTACATTTTTCCGGTTTTCGAGTAGCCGCACAAAAAAGTCCTGAACCAGATCTTCGGCTTCGGTATTCGATTTAAGTATCCGGTAAGCATACACACACAAACCCGGGTAATATTTCCCGAAAAAATAGTCAAAGATTTCCTGACTTCCGTGCTGAAAATCGTTGAAAAGCTGTTTTTCGTTAATGCTACTATGGAGGTTGATGTCCGTCATTCCCGGAATATTCAGATTGCGAACAGCAAATAAAAGCATTTAATTAAAATATTCCCGTTTAAAATTTTTCTAAATAGTAGGTGGGTTTAAACACCATTTAGACATATTACTATTCAGAAGTTTTTAACAATACGATTATTGAGTTGAAGAACTTTGTATATTTATGATTTTAAGTCTAAACTCAATTTTAAATTCCCATGCTGGATCAATCCTTTTCTTACTACAACTTCAATAAAATTTTTGTTTCAGAAAATAAGAAAGGGAACATTAATCGGGGGTATATCAACGATGAATATCTTGCTAAACATGAAGAGTTTAAAGAAATATTAGCAGAAAAGAAATGGTTAAAAACAGAAAAAGGGAATTTATCAAAAGAAGAATATAACCAATTTGCAGAGAAGCTTGAAAAGATCAATCAAGGAAAGGAAGAAATTCGTTTAAACGAATTTAAAAAGATAGCTGAGAGTGTCGCTGAAAATAGTTTTCAATTTAATATCAAGTATAATTCAGATATTGAAATTTTCACTATCAACTCAAATAATGCAACTTCCTTTTATGCCATTAAACAATTGCAATACAACATTAAGAAGACTTTTAAAGTCAAACAGTCAAGTAGAAATGACATTGTTCGGCAAATTTATTACTTGTTAGCGGACGGATTCCCTAAAATTGTAATAAGGACAGATATTAGTAGCTTTTATGAAAGTATTCCTCAAAACATACTATTTGAAAAGATTAACAATAATATTTTACTTTCACCACACTCAAAGAAGTTAATTCGTAAGCTTTTTTATGAATTTGAGAACAAAAAAGATATTAGCAAGATTCCATTAGGAGCTGGCATTCCAAGAGGAATTGGAATCAGTGCCTATTTATCGGAACTTTTCATGAGGGACATTGATAATGAAATCAAAAACATTCAAGACTTGACCTACTATGCTCGTTATGTTGATGATATTATTATGATTTTCACTCCCAAAACCGTTAGCTCAAAAGTTGATTACCTAAGTAAAGTTAGAACGATCATTACAGAAAATCAATTACAACTAAATGAAGGGCAAAATGGTAAAGAATGTAAAACTTATGAAACGAACTTATTGGCAGATACTCCATTTAATGAAACACTAACCTTCTTGGGCTATAAATTTCAAATAGACAGGACTGGTAAAAAGAGATTTACTGTTAAGATTGAATTATCTGATCATAAATTGAATAAATACAAAAAGAGAATAATTAGATCAATAGATTTCTACAATAAATTCGCTCCGAAGAATGAAAAAAGAGCACGTAACCATCTGAGTGATCGTTTAAAATTTCTTACTGGAAATTTCCATTTACTCCATAATAAAAAACAAATAAAATCAGGTATATTTTATTCAAATTCACTTTTATCACTTAACACAGATGGTGATCTGGAAAGTTTAAAAAAGTCAAATTTACTGAGTTTGAAAAGATTGAATGAAGAATTAGAAAATGCAGTTGATAATATCGCAGTCCCCGTATTTTTAAATAGAGTAGCATTAAAGAAACATATATTAGATAATTTCAATTTTGAAAAGGGCTTTTTTAACAAAGAGAAGTATTTCTACAGTTTTAGTTTGTCTCAAAAAGAAAGGGATTTTTACAGCCAAAAGTACGGTCGCACTATCTCAAAGTTTGAAATCATAAAATCAATCTGGAAGGATGAATAAGAAAAAAAAACTCATCAAATACCCCAAAGAGAGAGCGATCCTTGCCGATGTTCTTCCTTATGAAATACCGATTACTTTTTCCAATAGATATTTCTATCGTTTTTTGGTTTCTAATAATATCGAGATTATAAATAATAAACTTTTCTATCAGAACTTATTACAAGGGGTAGATGCAGAAGCTTTTAAGCTAATATTGGAGATTTTATTTGGAATAAAAGATATAAATAGTTCGCCCATTGAATTGCAAGACTGGAATTTCAGAAAAATCCCATTTCCATTTAAAATTACTCACAAAGAAAAAGATTTCAGAGAATTAACTATTATTCACCCAATAAATCAATTAAGACTAATCGATTTCTATAATGTTTATAAAGAATTGATTTTATATTACTGTTCGATAAGCAATTTCAGTATACGAAAACCGGCAGGTATTGGTAAATATACATTTACCCAATCCAATATCGCAGCGCAGTTAAAAGAGGAAGAGAAATATGGTTTCAGTTCTGAAGGAGTTGAATATGAAAACCTTAAAACTTTTTTTTCAATTGAAAAGTACAAAAATATCTATCGATTTTATGAAGATTATAGATATCAGCGGGCAGAAAAAAAATATAATTTTCTATATAAGTTTGATTTATCAAAATGCTTTGATAGCATATATACCCACTCAATTGTCTGGGCTGTTCTGGGACTTGAATCTGTAAAAGAAAACGTTGATGAGTCAAAAAAGACCTTTGCCGGAAAATTTGATTTATTTATTCAATATGCCAATTATGGTGAAACCAACGGAATTGTAATTGGTCCTGAGTTTTCAAGAATCTTTGCAGAGATTATACTTCAACGAATTGATAAGAATATAGAAAACAAACTGATAGATAAAGGATACGTTCTTAAAAAGCATTACGAATTATACCGTTATGTTGATGATTATTTTTTATTCTGTGATTCTGATTTGATAAAAGAGGAAGTAATTCAATTGTTTCGCCATGAACTAAAAGAGTTTAAATTAGCAATAAACAATTCGAAATCCAAAGATTATAAAAAGCCTATAATAACAGAAATAACTGTTGCGAAAGAGAGAATTATCAAGTTATTCGAGAATGAACCACGATTTCAAATAGAAAAGAAAAAAGAGGTTGCCTCTAATAATATTGATAGTGAAGAAGGCTCACTCCTTTTTGCAGATTACATGCTTAAATTCTATTTCGATTCGAATAAATTAGCAACTCAGTACAAAATAATAATAAAAGAAACAGGTGTCGATTATAAAGATGTACTAAACTATACGTTGGCCATCCTTCATAATAAAGTAGGCAAAAACTTAAAGATGGCATCAAAATTCCTAAAAGAGTGCAATGACCTTGAATCTGACGGAAAACTTGACAACGAAGGTTTACTGAAAAAGCAAAAGGTAGAAAAAGAGATTACTGACCACATCGTTAATTTTATTGATTTTCTTTTTTTCCTTTATTCTGTTTCGCCAAGAGTTAACTCCACGATTAAAGTAAGTCACATACTTTCAAAATTTATCCTGTTTTATAAAAAACGATATCGCAATAATGAGAATAAATTAATTCCTCAGCATTCAAGAAATAATCAGGAAAAAGTATTTAAGAAGATATTGGATGAAGTCACATTCATTTTAAATAAAAACACGCTAAATGATTACACACAGGTTGAATCTCTTTATTTATTAATAGTATTAAGGGACTTGGATAAGGATTTTCGTTTGACTGAAAAATTATTGGCTAAATATCTCAATGTTCTGAATAAGAATAATGAGATTGATTTTGAAGAGTGTAACTTCAACTATTTCTCTATAGTCGTTGTATTGTTTTACATTGGGAATTCAAGTAAATATACTACATTGAAAAGTAAACTTATGATATATATATTATCCCACATTGAATCCATTCCAGTAGAAAAAAGAAGAAAATCATCTGAACTTTCTCATTTAATATTAGATTTGTTGGCATGTCCATTTATCGATACGACATATAAAGAGCAGATTCTTAAAACTTATCGTAAGAATTTCTCGGATTATGATGAGATTCAAACTAGTCTGGATACCAGAAATATAATAAGTTTTATTAAAAATTATCAAAAATATTGGTTTACAAAATGGAGCAATTTCAATCTTGAGAAAGAACTAAATGCAAAAAAAAGTCTGGAAGTATATTCATAAAATATTGCCAATGCCAATCCTCAGGTCTATCATTTTTTTAGGAGATTGATGGATTATTTTCACACACTTGCAGCGGCATCACTCGGTAAAATGAGGACAAAGATGAAAAGGTAGCGGAGGATTTAGCTACCTTTTCTATTTCTCAAAACCCACAAAGGGCAGCCGATTTCTCCGCTGCCCTTTGTGGGTTTTATTTCGAAAATTTTTAATGTTGTGGTTGTTTGCCCAGCAACGTACTTCCCATGTTGTAATTCTGGATTTTGGGCAATTCCGGATTGCCGGTGCCTTTTCGCATGAGTTGAATCAGGTCTTCCAAATGGTTGGTGTAAACGCCTCGCGGATCGGTGTTGTGCTGTTTGCAAACCGAAGCGGCCATGCCAATCACCTCGCCCATCATACCTGTTGTGCGCATAACGCGAACTGTTCCCAGTGCCACATGCGAAACGCTAATGTTGCGTCCGGCCATTAGCAGATTGGGTACATTAGCCGAATACAGGCAACGGAACGGAATGGGGTAGGGAATAATTGGTTTGTGCACGGCAATGGATTTAAACTCTTTGCCGGGGAACTGTTTGGTGTTTTCAGGATCGGGATAATGCAAATCGATGGTCCACGAAGTTGGGGCTGTTCCGTCGGGATAAACCTTGTGATCGACCAGGTCTGACTCACGAAGAATGTAATCGCCCACCAGACGCTTTGATTCGCGTTTCCCGGCAATGTAGGCCACCCATTTTAACTGGCGCTTTTCAAATTTGCCTTTGTCGATCGAACGGTTTTTCAGGAACGACCAGTTGGAATAAACCACCAGCAAACCGTAATCGCGAATGCGTTCAAACTCATTTACCTGGTCGATTCCCATGCCGGTTTCCCAATTCCAGTCGCCGCGAATCAGGTGTTCGGCTTTGTCTTCATTCCATTCAATTCCCCATTTGATATCCGGAAAAGGAACGGCGCCCGCTTTATCTTCGGCAAACCACTGAACCGACGATCCCATCGTCAGGTTGTCGGCTTCTTCCGGAGCAGTTGATTCGCCAAACTCTTTCGAATTTTCGCGACCAGTCATGTATTTGGCCCCTGCCAGCACGCCAATGGTGGCATCGCCGGTGCAATCGGCAAAAAGCGGCGCTGTAAACAGCAGTTTTTGTCCGCTTTCGGTGTTAGTTGCCTGAACGCTTTCAATTTTACCGTCTTTCATGTTTACCTTGTTGGCATGGCAATTCAGGAACAGCGAGATGTTCTTTTCTTTGCGGACGGCTTCCATCTTTTTATCGTCTTCGTAATTTTCGTACGGACGGGCATTTCCCTCTTTCGACGGGCCAATTTCATTGACCAGATTACCCAGGTTCGGATACGGCTCGAGGTTGATGCGGCCGCCCAAATGAACGCGAACTTCGGAACTGTTGTTCCCGCCCAACACCGGGCGATCCTGTACCAGCGCCACTTTCAGGCCCAGGCGGGCTGCCGAAATAGCGGCACAGGTACCGGCCATTCCACCGCCAATTACAACGAGGTCGAATTGCCCGGCTTCGTTTACCTGAACGGTTGCCGGACTTAGCTTCCCGCGAAGTTCGGCTAATTCTTTAACTTCGGAAGGTGGGGTAAAATTGAGGTCGGAAGAAAATAGAATCGCATCGCAACGGCCATTAAAACCGGTTAAATCCTTCAATCCAAGGGTGCACTTGGTTTTGCTGATGTCGATCACTCCGCCATCCTGCCAGCTCCAATCCATCGATTCGGTTCCGAAAACGGCAGCTGTAGCTTTTCCGTTGATTAAAACCTGAAATTTCCCGGGAGCGTCCTGATTGGTCCAACGAGCAGCCCAGTTGCGGGTTCGTACAAACATGCGGTATTTGCCCTTCTCCGGAAACTGAACCGTTGTTGAGGCATCTTTAACCGGAATGCCCATTCCGTGCGCCATCAGGAACGGCGAGCCCATCTGGTCCATAAACTGCTGATCGACCACCCAGCCGCCTTTTTTTGCAAAACTTTCGGCTTCGACGAGGAGGATTTTTTTTTGCGCCTGAACGCTGACACCGAAGAGTGCCATTAGCGAAATAAGAACTAATTTGTACATATCAATTGGTTTAGGTTCTCAACTATAAGATTTACTCGTATGTCAACCATGCTGTTGCGTTGCAATCCTTGTCGGCTGCAAAACGGATCCATCGTGACTGGAAACTTTCCGGGAAAGCATACTCGAAAGTCTCTCCTGATTTTACCGACACGGTTTGGTAGCTCATCCAAGGGCCGTGACCGATGGGCTCTACCTCGATGGTGAAGGTAATCGCTTCTTTCGAATCGTGCGAAAGTTTCAGGCTGCGTTTGTCGTAAAATCCAATCAGGTAAGGGTCTGAAACCACGCCAGCTTTTATTGCCGAGTTTTTCCACGGACCGCCTTCGCCAACGGGTTTGCCCATTTGCCATATATCGTCGATGGTTCCCGCCCAAATGGCTGCTTTGCCATCTTCTGAAGTAATGACGTGCGAATTACCTTTTGCCGTTTTTGCTTCAATGCCGGTCATAATCAGCATTCCGCGGTACGAGGCGTAATCGTGAATGCGGAAGTGGTGCGAAGCAACCGGACGTATTTTGGCAAACCCATCGGCATTTTCGGCAGGAAGTTCATAAAAGGTGCCCGCGCAGTTCATCAGATCGCGCTCGGTGGCTACTTCGCGGCAAATACGTAGTACCGAATTATTGGTTAAACCGGCATATTTTGGGTCTCCTTTCGGCAACCGCCAGCGACGACCCAAATCATCGGTAACCAATACCGAAGCCTCATCTATTGTAACTACCTGTTGAGGAATAGCAAACTTTTCGCGAATGAAAGACGCTGTTTCTGCATCTTCTTTTTTCACGAGGTTCATCAGTGAATCCAATTCGTAATAGCCACTTTCAGTAAAAGCATTGTCCGAAGCAGTTCCGGTCAGAACACCTAGTTTGCGGCGGTTGTTGCCCAATCCCCAAAGCAATCCGGCACAGGTCTCGGTTTCCGAAACATTGGCCAAGCCTGCAAAGAGGACATCAGAAGTGTTGCCGCGATTATCTTTTTGAGCATACGAAAAATGTACGGTGGCTTTGCTTGCCTGATCAGCTTTTACACGGATCCATTCGCCTTTTTCATTGGCCATAAAAGGCACATTGGCAGATTCGCCTGCTTTTACTGTAACCGACTTCTGGGTTTTCCAATTGTTGTTGCCGTTTTCGTCCACTTCAAAAGTAAATGAAACGGTCTGTTTCCCATCGTTTTTAATCCAGGCCGAACGGACATCCCAACCGGCAAATAAAAATGGTTCTGAAACAGCACCGGCTTTAATTTCTTCAGCAATCCAAACCGCGCCTTCCGCAGTGTTTGGTCCCAACTGATCGGGTTTTTCAACAGAGGTAAACCACAGGTTGGAATTGGATTGGCCAGGGCCTTCGATTGAGCCTTTCACTTTTCGTTTGTTGAGGAATTCTTTTTGTGCTGAATCGTCGCAACCAAAAACGAGCTGGTCGTTCCAGCGTGTAAAATCGCCAATCACTTTCAGGTAGGCCGAACGCGGACGGACTCCTGCTGAATTGGCAGCGGTAAATGTTCCGGGGAAACGCCAGAACATGCCGTGCATGGTCATTAAATAATCCGATTTTTCGGCAGTGCCTATGTCGCGGATGCGCGGCCATTCGGTGTTCCAGCCATGCGCGCCATCGTAGCTGTGGCTGGCTTTGGGCAGGCGGTAAAAACTCCAACCTATTTCCGGATTACGAACTCCAAGAAGCACCGATTTATGATCCCAGCCGGTTGCCCAAATGGGGTCGGTTTCAGAATTCGAATTGCCGTAAATTCCGCCCGGACCGGTAACTTCTACAAACTGGTTGCGGCGAATTACTTTCCAATCTTTACCGTTCCATTCGGCCAATACTCCGGATTTTATTGCAAAATTTGTCAGCGCTTCCTGTCCGGTTTCACCGTTGTTTGAATAAACCATTACTCCTTGTCCTGAATAAAGCCCTTTCCCATGGGCGCCGACCAGTAAACTGGCTTCCTGAGCCATTTCACCAGGTTTTCGATTCATGTTTCCATCCTGATACAACATGGTTGGCTGCAGTGTTTTTACATCCACCTCATAGAAACCTTCTTCCATCGTTCCGTAATAAATTTTTCCGGCGGGGTCTGTCAAATGACGGGCGTTTCCGGTATGTCGCCCCGGCATGCCTGAGTAAGGAATCGCGCGCACATTTCCGCTTGCATCAATCGCGTACGGGCCAATAAAAAGCTGGTTGCTTTCCCGGTGAATCATACGGTTGGCCGGGGTTCCGCCAATGCTTTCGGGGCGGGTAGTTTGTTTCAGGCCGGCAGTAATTTCGTACAACTTGTCCGATGAACCCAGCGGAAGATGTGGTCCATAGGTAATCACATAAAGCTGGTCGGCCCATGGAACTACCGCACCGGTTCCGCACTCGCCCTCGTTATTGTAATAGGCTAAGTGAGGGTAAATGCCGCTGAAAGATGTTAATTTGGGTTGTTCTTTTTGGCTTATACAACTGTTGTTCAGTAAAATCGTCACTAAAGCACAAAAAATAAGTACTCTCTTCATTGAGATATATTTAAATGGGTTAGTTTTTCAGGTTGAAGTACCTTTCATGAATCTATACTTCCGGTGAAGCTGATAAAGGGCACGAAACCCTTTCATTCCGTTGAAAAATAAGAGGCTGACTAAAAAATCGGTAATACGAAATCCGAAGTCAACCTCTTATCATTTTCATGCTGTTACCACTTGGGGTTCTGATCGAGATTTTCGTTAATGAGACGGTCAGCATCAGGTACAGGCCACAGGTAGTCGCGTCCGGCATCGAAATTTCGTTCGCTTGCCACAACGATATAACCTGCAGTAACCATATAGCTGAGATCAGCTATGCCGTTTTCATCAATCTGCGGTGTTCCTCCGATCGGGTAGTTTCCATCTTTCCAATTCTGTATCAATTGGCGGTATTCTGCTGATACAGAAGCTTCGTTGCCATTCCATGAGGTTGATCCCGACCATGCACGGCGCACGAAGTAACTTGGCCGATTGTAAACCTTTTCGGCAAGTTTCCAACGAATCAAATCGGCATAACGATGTCCTTCCCAGGCAAGCTCGATGAAACGTTCGGTACGAACGACCGTGCGCATAGCTTCCTGGCTACCAAGTGTAACCTGCGGATAGGTAATCCCTGTCCCTGCGTAGGCTCTCTCTCTCAATTTATTGATTGTTACGTTTAACACTTCCTGCGTACATCTGTCCAGTTCGATCATGGCTTCGGCATACATCAGCAGCACATCGCCGTAACGCAACATGGGATAGGTGGTGGGTGCGCCAGAGCGTCCATTTTCGAGGAATGTATTGTCAATATACTTCTTAAACAGTAACCCGGTGTAAGAAGCGTGTTCGGCACGGGCTTTCGAATCGGTATTGCTTACCTGCGCGCCATCGGAAGCACGGAAAACAGTAGTCTTGTTCGGGGCAGGAGAATATTCATAACCTAGCCACACATAATCCTGAGGTTTATATGTTCCGGCGAGAACGCTCTTGTTGTGTGCCGTGGCGAAGGGTACGATGGTCATGGTCATACGCGGGTCGCGATTTTCGAAAAAGTCTTTGGGGTTGTAGAGCGGCGATTCATCAATGGGTTTACCGTCGATACATGGGTAGGCGCATACCAATTCGTAAGAGGGAGCCTTTTGTCCACCCCATCCTCCTGCAAGACGGCCAATGCTGTTGAGTACGTCGCCGGCAGCCCAGAAATACTTTTTCAATGTCACATCGCCGCGAAAGTAGAATATCCATTCGTCCGACCATGAAGCGGTGAACAAATTCCGGTAATTGCTGTGTAGTTTATAGACGTTCAGATCCATACAGGCTTTTGCAGCCGTTGCAGCCGTTTCGTAATCACCGTTTCTGAGGGCAATTCGGGCCTTGAATGCAAGAGCGGCGCCTTTCGTAGCACGCTGTATGCCCGAGTAGCTGGTGGGCAGGCGCTCGGCAGCTTTATCCAGACATTCGTAACTGTACGCCAGCACATCGGCTTTAGGCGAACGCGGTATCTTGTAGGCCTCGTCAATCGTCATGCCTACTTTGTCAAGAATGGCATCACCCCAGTGGAACGCCAACATGCCGTAAGCGTAACCCAAATAAAAGTAAGCTTCACCTTCGTATTGCGTGATCTTTGCTTCGGATACCCCTAAGGTACGTGCGTTGTCCATATTATTCAGCAGTCGCAATGCGCGAGCGATGCCTTTATAGTAATTTTGCCAGCGACCACCTACGGTGCCGTCTTCTGCAGTCATTGTCCCATTCTGTACAACCGAGGTAGAATTACGAGCAGTTACGTCATCACCCCAGGCCATATCGTCGATGGGGAAAAATTCAGGTCGGTAAAAATCGTTTACCGACATTTCTATCTCCTGTTGTGTTGAGTACCAATTTCCGCTGGATCCTTCAGACAAGGGGTTAAGGTCGAGATCAACACAGGCCGAAAAGGTGAGCGTCGAAAATAAGACGGTAATTAAAAATATCTTTTTCATACAATTGATTTTTTAGAATTTAACATTAACACCTAAAATGAAAGACGTTGATATGAAATCCGACGACGAACCCACTTCAGGGTCCCATCCTTCAGGATAGTTGCTGATGGCCGGCAGATCATTCACGCTGAAATAGCAGCGCATATCCTTGATTCTTGCATTACTTACCAAATTCTTAGGTAGCGAATAGCCCAGCGTGATATTTTTTACGCGGAAATAGGCGCCATTGAAGAGCCAGTAATCCGACCCGGAATAAGTATTGGTGGTATTGGTATAGGTCAGGCGCGGATACTTGGCTTTAATGTTCTGCTCTTCCGTATTATGCTGGCTCCAGTAGTTGTCCAATAAAAGTTCCGGAACGGCGCCCCATTGTTCTTTTAGCGGCTGGATCCATGCAGAATTGAACAGTACGCGTTGGTGCCCTATCCCCTGAAACGAGAGACTGAAGTCAAAACCTTTCCACCCCATTGCTACATTGCCTCCATAAAGGTATTCCGGTTGTGAGTTGCCAAGGCGCACTTTGTCGTCAGAATTGATGGTACCGCTATTGTCGGTATCAACATACTTAATATTTCCCGCTTTATCGTTTGCTGTAAGCGTTGGATACTTGATACCGTTTTCATCGTAGAGGTCAGCATTGGTCTGGAATAAACCATCGCTTTTGTACATAAACCACTCGTAGTAGTATGATCCCTCTTCGTATATATAGTTCCCATCAATGGTGCGCTTATCGCCCAGATAGCCCATTTTCGAACGGTAGTCCGACAGGTTTGCCGAAATGTTGTACCAGAAATCGCCTATTTTGTCAGACCAGCCTAATTCTAAGTCCCATCCTTTGGTGTACATGTCGCCTGCATTTTGTTGGGGCGCTGAAAATCCAGAGTATGAAGGGAAGCCGAGGGTAAGCAACATGTCGCTGGTCTTTTTATAATAGTAATCACCGGATAAACGTAAACGGCTGTCGAGGAATTGAAGATCAAGGCCGATACCTTGTGTTGTAGTCGTTTCCCACGTGATGTTCTCGAAAGCATAATAATATTGTGCCGCATTCTGTATCGCCGACACGGATTGTGTCGTCTTGTCGTACATATAACTATTACCGAAGTTAATGGCAGCCTGATAGGGGAATTCCGAACCAATACGCTCATTACCAAGCTGGCCGATAGAACCACGCAATTTCAGGTAATCCACAACATTATTTTTGAACCACGATTCCTCCGATATTACCCATCCTGCTGATGTTGAATAGAACGTACCCCAACGGTAATCTGCTGAAAAACGCGATGAGCCATCAGTACGGACGTTACCCTGGATCATGTATTTGTTTTTATAGGAATACATCAGGCGTCCGAACACTGATTCGTAGGAGTTATGTCCTGCTTTGCCTGAATTATACTGATAGTCCTCCGGTCCGATGTTGAGGTAAGGATAGGTGTCGAGCAGATAGTTGGTACGCGAAGCTCCAAGCTCTTCCCACTTATAAGAGTGACCTTCATAACCTGCCATGGCGCTGAACGAGTGGTCGCCCCATTTCTTTTGATAGTTGCCGTAGAACTGGGATGTAAGGCTGTTATTGTCGTTACGCGATTCTTCGAGGCTGGTGATCTTGTGCGATTGCATATTGGTGGTGGAGCCGTTTTCGTAGAAAACCGGGACGGCGCGTGAGAATTTTTTGCCCTTGGTGAACGAATATCTCGGTGCAAAGATGGCAGTCAGTGTAAGGCCGTCAAACGGAGTGATGTCGAATTGCGCCTTGCCGCCGAGCTTATAATAATCGATGTTGTTTGTACCGCCCTGTTGGAGGCCTGCAAGTGGGTTGGCTCCGTCCTTCACATCGGCGTAGCGACCGTCTTCCCATCGGGGTGTGTAATAGGGAGCTACCAGGTACGCCCAATAAACAGCGTTGATCTGTGATGGAGCGATCGAAGTTGATTTGGAGAAGTCGAGGTCGAGATTAGCTTTGAACCAATCAGTTATTTTATAGTCGTTGTTGATACGGCCAGCAAAACGTTCATAGGACTTATTTTCGTAATAGCCATCGCCTTTCTGATAGTTAAAAGTGGACTTTGTGCGCAGTCTCGCTGTCCCTCCCGAAACGCTCAGCATATGCTGTTCATGTGAAGTCGATTTTTTCAGGATTAAATCGACCCAGTCGGTATTGGGATAGTGCCAGGGATCAGTAGCGTTGTTACCAAGCCACGATGCAATGGTCTCTTGCGAGTATTGCGAATAGGGACCTGAAGCGCCATCATTCCACTTTACTTCGTTTTGTACATTCATCCAGTCGATAACGTCACCGTTCTTAGGCTGAGTTGTGGGTTTGTCAATGCTGTATTCGTAGTTGTAATCGAATGAGAATTGGTTCTCTTTGGCGCGTTTGGTGGTGATGAGTATAACCCCTGCTGCTGCACGCGAACCGTAGATTGATGCCGATGCTGCATCTTTTAGTACAGTCATGGTTTCCACATCGGCTGTTACCACATCGTTAAGCGATGAGGGTACACCATCGACAATCACCAAAGGGTCGTTGTTCGAAAGCGTGGTGATTCCGCGTACGCGCACCGTGGCCGAAGCTCCAGGCTCCCCCGATGAACGGGTAACCTGCACCCCTGACATTTGGCCCTGCATGGCAGTAGAAAGCTGTTGTGCCGAGCGTTTGGTTAAACTTTCGCCTTGTACGTTTGCTACCGCGCCCGTCAAATCGCTTTTACGGGCCGTTCCGTAACCAATGGCTACCACCTCTTCCAAACCAATTGTTTCATCTTCCAAAATAGCGTCGATGGTGCTTTTGCCACCCACACCAATTTCAGTTCTTTTCATTCCAACGAAAGAGAAAATTAGCGTTCCTTCTGATGGAACACTCGATAAATCATATTTTCCGTCAGCGTTGGTGATGGTTCCGGTGGTAGTGCCTTTAACAACAACCGAAACACCGGGAAGCAGGTCGCCCGAAGTACTTTTTACCGTACCATTTACTTTAATGACTCGCTGCTGTGTGCCATTTATTGTCGGATCGGCAGATTTGATAATGATATTTTTACCTGCAATTTCGTAAGTCAGATTTAAATCGGATACCATCGATTTTAAGATTTCGTCAATGGTTTTGTTCCGGTAGTCAACACTAATGGTTTTGGTTTCGTCGATTTGATTTTTGTTATAGAAGAAGTAAACTTCAGATTGCCGTTCAATTTCATCGAAAACCTGTGAAATTGTTGCATTCTTCATTTTCAGATCCAATCGGGTAGTTTGTGCCGATACCGTGGCAGAAACCTGAAGCACTGTCAGAAGAATGAGAAAAATGTTAAGTTTCATAATTAACCAGATTTTTTTGAACGAAGGCAAATAGCCCTCATTCGATTGCCGAATAATTTTCATAAATTTGGTTGTTTTTAGTTAAAAAAATGATTTTCGTTTTTTCGCATTTCTGCGTTTTTCAACAGGGACAGTTCGCAGCTGTTCCTGTTTTTTTTGTTCCGAAAGTCCGGAATCGCAGAAATAAAAGGCAAGGCAGTTATTTCATCATACGTTTTTCAATTTTAGGTTAATATTTAGTTAGTTAATTCGCTGGCAAATTTTATATCGTCATCCTGTTCCGGGGTCGCATTCGTTCCTCATATACACCCGGTTTATTGCTATTCTACCCTTTCAGGGTGAAAGCTAAAACCTTTACTAACCCCGAACAAAGCGCAACTTGAAACCTGGAACTTGAAACCTGGAACTCTATTGTAACCAGATATCCCGTCCATTCATCCGGTATTTGATGTTGGTAAGCCGCTCAAGCGTTTCGAGTGCGCTGAAAATATTTTGCTCGTATTCAAACATCCCCCGGAAGCGCTCGTGCTTTAACGATTCGTTTTCCAGATGAATCCGCACGTCATACAATTTCTCTAATTCCAGAATTATTTGCTGTAACTCGGCATCTTTAAATACAAATTTACCATCCTTCCACGCGGTATGCAGGTAGGGTTCAACAATGCCAATTGTAATTTTCTTTTCAGAAATGTTATAAACGGCCTGTTCGCCAGGCTTCAGCAGTACCGGTTCGGCAGTATTTCCAACCAGGCTAAATTCAACACTTCCTTCTTCCAGGGTGGTTTCCACATGGTCCTCTCCGGAATATGCTTTCAGGTTAAAAATAGTCCCTAAAACCTTAATCTGCGAGTGTGCCGTGTTTACTATAAATGGTTTGTACTTGTTTTTTGTTACTTTAAAATAGGCCTCGCCGTCGAGTTGTACTTCGCGGGTTTTGCCAATAAGCGACGGATCGTAACTGATCGTCGTTCCGGCGTTGAGCCAGATTTCGGTTCCATCGGCCAGAACGCATTTCGAAATTTGTCCTTTGGGGGCAGTTACCTCGCACATCTGTGTTTCGCTGCCTGTGCGCGAAGAGCCTAAATACCAGCCAATGCCCAGCATAACGGGTAATGCCAGCACGGCAGCCACCTTAAATAACCAAGTAGGTAACTCAACGGCTTTTGCCGGTTTTGAAGTTTGGCGATGGATCTGGGTTTGGACTTTTTCGCGGTCGGAACTGATTTCGGAACCGGAGAAATAGGAATGACTTTTTTGCCAGATCCGTTTATTTTCCTCGAAAAGGCGCTTGTTCAACGGCGATTCTTCGATCCAGCGATTTAATTCGTCTGTTTCGGTCGGGTTAGCTTCGCCACTAAGCGATTTGGCAATTAAAGTATCCATATAGCTGGGTTCGTTTTGCATGCGTCGGCCTGGTAATTGGGTTATTTACCCCTTTTGACGACTTACTTTTAAAGTACCCTGTAAGGAAGCTGAGATTTTTTAGGGAAAATAATGGATAGTAATTGGATCATTTGATAATCAGCCAATTCTTTCCGTAGTTTTTTTAGTGCGATGCCGATTTGCATCTCTACTGTTTTTACCGAAATGTTGAGGCGGTCGGCAATTTCGGCGTATTTGAGTTCCTCGAAACGGCAAAGTACAAAAATCTCACGGCATTTCTCCGGAAGGTTTTGTATCGCCCGGTTGATGCGATGTGCCAGTTCGGCCTGTTCGATTAAATCAGTCATTTCCTCTGGTTCCGATTGGTCGAGTGAAGTCAGGTAACGCGACTCCACTTTTTTGTGTTTCAATACATCGAGCGCCGAATTACGAACCGATTGATAAAGGTAAGACTGCAAGGAATCGATTTGGAGTTTCTCCCGTTTAATCCACAGATCGACAAATATTTGCTGTACCAGCGAACGCGACAGGTCGAAGTCGTGAAGCATTTTGTCGGCAAAAAAACACAGGCGCGAATAGTAAAAATCAAAAGCTTTATTAAAAGCTTCTTCGTTGCCACTGCGGATTGCTGTAAAAAGAATATGTTCCCTCTCCTGCGCCATGGCTGTAAAAGTAATAACATTTTTCCGGAAGGGGAATGGTATGGGTTCAAAGATGACAGGAATATCCAGGCATATAAAATGCAGAAATCCGGTAACGCTTGATTACCGGATTTCTGGCTTCGTGCTTTTTCGGCAAGATGTAAGTTTTTTTTATTTGGTTTTGATATCCAGATCGAGTGATCCGGTAATTTTACCAATATCGTCCGGATCAATTACACCGCGAATGCTGATAAGTGTATTGTCGTCGCCACCAATGACGAGTAATAATTCGGAGAGTTTTCCTTTTTCGCCGCTTCGCCCGTAAAAACGCACGACTTCGTTGTTCTCTGTAACTTCCATTAAAACCTCATAATTGTGGTTTTTGAAGAACCCGTCGGCTTCCAGTTCCTTATAAAAGTTGAGCCCTTTGTTCAAATCCTTATTTTCTACCGATAAAATGCGGATACCTGATAATTTGGCAAGCATTTCGGTCTCTTTACTTTTCGAGTCGTCGAATTTACTGGCAAAGCTCAGCAGTTTCCCGCTGATATTTACAGTTGTAAATCCATCCTTATTGGCGTACTTGTTAAACAGCTTATCAATAGGCGTACTTTCCTGAGCCATCGCTAACAATGGGATAAGCAAAACCAGGGTAATTAAAATTCGTTTCATTGTTATTCATTTTTAAGTTTTTTATTCACTGATTCCATTTGCTCAAATCCTTTGTTCAGTTTCTGAAATCCTGAATTTAAAGGATCAGTTGCCTTTTCAATTTTCCCCATCGGTTTCAGTTGAGCCAAACCTTTGTTGTATTTGCCGGCGACAAATTCCAATGCCCTGCTGGCTTCAGCGTAAGCTTGCTGGGGGTCGGTAAATGTGTCGCGCCATTGGTTCTGGCTGGTGTAATAATTCACCGACAACATCACCACAATCACCGAAGCCGCAACTCCGGTCACTATTTGCCACATCCAACGGTATTTTACTTTTTCCTTGTGCTCCGATTCCAGAATATAATTCATCAAATCCTCGCCCAGGTCAGCATCTTCGTTGGCCGAAAGTTCCTTCATTCCTGAAAATATGGGAACATACATTTTCAGGTTTTCATCCACATCTGCGGAAGTAAAATAAGTGATCAGTTCATTTTCTTCCCCGACGGTGGTTTCGGCCTCAAAGTACTTTTGCAGCAATACGTGTATTTTCTGTGATTCCATAGTTTTGAATTTTTAAGATCTCGTCCCGCACTTTTTTTCGTGCACGCGATAAATTTACCCGAATAGCGTTCACATTCATATCGGTTGCTTCTGCTATTTCTTCGTATTCCAACTGCTCAATGTCGCGCAAATGAATAATGGTGCGCTGTAAGTCTGGCAATCCGGCAATAATCTGTTTCACTAAAACGGCCGAATCAGCCATCTCCAGCTCGTTGTTGTCCGAGCCATCTTCATCAGGCAGTTTGCCCTTTTTTACCATTTCCATTGATACCGTTCGCCGCGATCGGATCACATCCAAACAACGATTCCGGATCATGCGCATGGCAAATGCTTCCACATTTTCCACCTTCACGAGCTCTTCACGTTTTTGCCAGAGTTTTAGGAAAATATCCTGAAGTACATCTTTTGCCTCCTCCTCATTCTGAAGGATTTGGAGCGCAAATCGCAACAATTTGTTGCTCATCGGAAGTACGTCGGTTTTAAAATCTCTGGCTAACATTCGAACTCTTTTCTGCTTGTTTTCAAAGTTAAGACGAAGTCATCAGGAATTCATTACATCAGGAAAGAAAAAATAAATGGGAGAAAAAAGAAAGTGGTCAGTGGTCAGTCGCAGTTTGAAGGTAAAAACTGATGACTGAGACTGAATACTGCGACTAATAAAGCTCCGCTTCAAGCCCATCCTTTATTTCCATCAGGTTGTTTTCGAGAATGAGCATGTTGTCGATCAGGAAGTTAAATATGTCTGGCCATTGGTTCTGGCGATGAAAATCGACATTTGGTAGTGATTTGTAGATGCGGCAGACTTCCTGTCCGCTTTCCCGTGTGTAGCAAAAATCCCAGATCAGCGGTTCCGCGAAACCTGCTTCAAGCAGGATACGGTATTTTTGCATGGTTTCGAATATTTCCAGCCGTCGGTTTTCCAACCGGCTGTTTATTTCAATCATCACGATAGCTTCGTTGCGGGTGACATCAAATTTCAGGTCAATTCCGCTTAGTCCGGTATCGTACAATACCCATTTTTTCTTTTTATGACGCAATTCGGGAACAATTTCGCACCGCCGTGCAAATACGATCCAGAATTCTTTCCGCAGCAGCTTGGCTTCGTCTTTACTGTACATGAATAAAAATTAGTTTGCAAAGAAAACAGAAAAAGCAATAAAATATAGTTAAGATTCAAGTCAGCAGATTCAAATTTGGGTATAAATAACCTTTTCAGCGATAAAAAATGCCCGTTCTTCGATATTGTTTCATGAGCCAGATGGCATAACGTAATTTGACATGAATTATCGGTTATCACTTAAACTAAAAATTTTCGAAATGAAAAAATTATTTTTTGCATTTGTAGTCGTTCTTTTTGGAACACTCGTTTGTAATGCTGCCGAAATTGATGGAAAATGGAAAACTACAATTAAAGGCCAGGATGGAGACATGGAACTTGTCTTTGTTTTTAAAGCTGATGGAGCCACATTAACAGGTTCGATTGTGTCACCTATGGGAGAGTTGCCTATCACAAACGGAAAAGTTGACGGGAAAGAGTTCTCGTTCGATTTGGATCTGATGGGAAATACGATTAAACACAAAGGTACGGTAGAAGGCAACGAGATTAAAATGAAATCAGAAGGAGGTCCAGGCGGAGATGGTACTGTCAACGAACTGATTTTAAAGAAATCAGTTGAATAAACAAATTTTGCAAAAAAGAAAGCCGTCTGGAACTTAATTCAGACGGCTTCTTTTTAGAATATGCGAATGTTATTTTTTAATCACTTTTTTGTATCCGTAGATAGCTGAAGCGCCCAATTCTTCTTCGATACGAAGCAATTGGTTGTATTTAGCCATTCTGTCGGAGCGGCTCAACGAACCGGTTTTGATTTGTCCGGCGTTGGTGGCAACAGCGATATCAGCAATGGTTGAATCTTCAGTTTCGCCTGAACGGTGTGAAGTTACTGAAGTGTAACCTGCACGGTGAGCCATTTCAATAGCGTCTAAAGTTTCAGTCAAAGTACCAATCTGGTTTACTTTAATCAAGATAGAGTTGGCAGCGCCCAGTTCGATACCTTTTTTCAGGTATTCCACGTTGGTCACGAATAAATCGTCGCCAACCAACTGGCATTTGTCGCCCAGTTTCTGAGTTAAATCAACCCAACCATTCCAGTCACCTTCGTTCATTCCGTCTTCGATTGAATCGATTGGGAAGTTGGCAACCAAAGAAGCAAGGAAATCAGCTTGTTCAGAGGAGTTACGTTTTGCACCGTTTGGACCTTCGAATTTCGAATAGTCGTAGATACCGTCTTTGTAGAATTCAGAAGCAGCACAGTCTAAAGCGATAGAAACATCGCCACCTTCAGAAGCGCGGCCTGGTTTGTATCCGGCGTTTTTGATCGCTTTGATGATGCTGTTTAAGGCATCTTCAGTTCCATCTAAAGCAGGAGCAAAACCACCTTCGTCGCCAACGGCAGTACTTAAACCGCGGTCGTGTAATACTTTTTTCAGGTGATGGAAAACTTCAGCACCCATGCGTAAACCTTCGCGGAACGAAGTTGCACCAATGGGGCGAATCATAAATTCCTGGAAAGCAATAGGGGCATCAGAGTGTGAACCTCCGTTGATGATGTTCATCATCGGAACAGGCAACGTTTTAGCGTTGGTTCCGCCAATGTAGCGGTACAGTGGCATGTCGAGGGCACTGGCAGCAGCGCGGGCAACAGCTAAAGAAACGCCCAACATAGCGTTGGCGCCTAATTTCGATTTGGTTTTGGTACCATCAAGTGCAATTAACTTTTTGTCGATAGCTACCTGCTTGGAAGCATCCATGCCCATAATCTCTTTGGCAATAACCGTATTGACATTGGCAACAGCTTTCAATACACCTTTACCTAAGTAACGGCCTTTGTCACCATCGCGAAGCTCGATAGCTTCGTTTTCTCCGGTTGATGCACCTGATGGAACAGCAGCACGTCCGATAGCACCACACTCCAGAGTTACCTCTACTTCAACGGTTGGATTTCCACGTGAATCCAGAATTTCTCTACCAACTACTTTATCAATAAACATTGTGAAATGGTTTAGAATTAAACTTAAAATGTATTTATAAATGTTCTAATTATCAGTTTACTAAATGCTTTTTAAAAAAGCTGTACAAATATAGCAAAAGCATCAAGAATACAGCATTTTAAACCAAAGGCATAACCTAAATTTAAACAACAAACAATTTTGTGGATTGTTAATTTTGACGGATAAAAAAGTAATTAATTAACGAATTTCATTTCTGTTAATTCAATCAAACTCCCTATCTTTCCATCACAAAACAAAGGCCATGCGCAGATTGTATCTTTCCCACAAAATTATCGTCACAGGTATCTTTATTCTGGCAGTGAGCTATGGCTTTGCTCAAACCGCTTCAACACCCATTCAGCAAAAAATTGACGATTGGCAAACAGCTCCCGGATTACTTAATTCCAGCACAGGCTTGGCAATTACCGATACCAAAACCGGGGAAGAGTTGTTTAAGTCGGTGCCACAGTTGAGTTTGGTTCCTGCATCGATCATGAAAGTGGTGACAACAGCCACCGCACTGGAAGTTTTTGGGCCCGATTTCCGGTTTATAACTACGCTTTCGTATTCGGGGTTTGTGCGTAACGACACGCTTATTGGCGATTTGCAGGTTATCGGCGGCGGCGACCCCACCCTGGGATCGAAATATTTTCCGGAGACGGGTAAATTTCTGGATGATTGGACTGCGGCAGTTAAGGATTTAAACATTAAGGCAATAAAGGGGAATATAATTCTCGATGCCACGATTTACGAATCGCAAATGATTCCGAATACCTGGATTTGGGAAGATATTGGGAACTATTTTGGTGCCGGTGCTTCCGGAATTTCGGTGTTCGATAATTTATACGAAATTCACCTAAGCTCCGAGCCTGTTGCCGAACGACCAACCAAAATCGTAAAAATTGTTCCTGAAATACCGGATCTTGAATTAATAAATGAGGTTCAGTCGTCGTATGTTAACAGCGATCAGGCCTACGTTTTCGGAAGTCCGGATGAGAATAAGCGAATCGTCAGGGGCACAATTCCACGAAATAAGAGCGATTTTGTTGTTAAAGCTTCTATGCCAAACCCTTCAGCGCTTCTGGCGAGCGAATTCAGGAAAAAACTTGCCGCCAGCAATATTACGGTTTTGGGAAGTTCTAAATTTGAAAAGGTAAATACCAAAGACCACCAGTCATTGCTGCTTTCGGCCTTACAATCGCCCAGCCTCCGCGAAATCATAAAGGTAACCAATCATGAAAGTGTGAACCTTTTTGCAGAACATTTGCTTAAGCATATGGCATTTCAGCAATATGGACTCGGAACTACCAAAGATGGCTGTAAATTCGTTATCCAGTTCTGGAAAAACAAAGGTCTTGATCTGAATGGCTTTTTTATGAGCGATGGCAGCGGACTTTCGCGTTTCAATGCGTTAACTGCCAGTCAGATGGTTGAAATTCTCAATTACATGAAAACAAAAAGTGCCTACGCTTCCGATTTTTATCAGTCGTTTGCACCAGTTGGAAGCGGTACAATGACGGTTTTTAAAAGCTACAATTTCCCCAATCAAAGTTTACGGGCCAAAAGCGGATCGATGACCCGGGTGCGGTGTTATGCCGGATACCTGACAACCAAATCGGGAAGAGAATTGTCGTTTTCTGTTATGCTGAATAATTTTTCGTGCAGCCAGATTGAAGCGATAAACGAGGTGGAAGCATTGTTGATAGAATTGAGAAAGCTTTAGAATTTATTAGCTCTCCGGATTTGTTTGTTGTTGTTTAAATTGCTGAAATACATATAATTATTAAAAATTTTACTATGAGAAATTTTGTATTGATTGCCCTGCTATTGGGGATATTTGCGTGTACTAAAAAACCAGCTTATGAGGTAAATGTGAAACTGTCAGGAGCCGAAGGGAAAGCTTTTTTAACCCAACGCATTAAAGGCGAATGGATAAAACTTGATTCGGCTGAGCTTAAAAGCGGTGAATGTCAGTTTAAAGGGGAAGTTAAAAATCCGGAAGTTTACAACCTGGAATTAAGTAATGGGAAAGAAAAGCTAATGTTTTTTATTGAAAACTCATCGATTGCAATTCAAGGATCTGTTGATTCGCTTAGCAAAGCCACTGTATCCGGATCGGCTACACATGCTGAATTTGAGGCCTTGCAGAATAAGATCGATGAACTTGATGCCCAAGGGATGAAGTTGTACAAACAATCGAAAGAGGCCGGAAAAGATGGCGCTAATAATCAATCTGACAGTTTGATGGTGTTGGCTGAGAATATTTTTAACAACATCGATGCTATGCAGAAAGACTACATTAAAGCCAATCCGGCATCGTTTGTGTCTCCATATTTATTGGGTCGTGTTTATTACGATATGGAAGCTGATGTTTTGGAAAGTTATCTGAACGGATTCGATGCCAAACTTGATTCTGTGCCAACGGTAGTTACATTAACTGAGCGTGTCGCCAAATTAAAAACAGTGGCCATCGGGCAAATTGCTCCGGACTTTACTATGAATGATGCCGAAGGGAATCCGGTAAAATTGAGTGATATTTATTCGAAAAACGAATATACCCTGGTTGATTTTTGGGCTTCCTGGTGTGGCCCATGCCGCCGCGAAAATCCGAATGTAGTTGCTGCTTTTAACAATTACAAGGCTAAAGGATTTGGCGTGTTTGGCGTTTCGCTTGATAATGATAAGGACAAATGGCTGAAAGCTATAGCTGACGATCAGTTAACCTGGCCGCATGTTTCGGACCTGAAAGGCTGGAAAAATGAAGCTGCTGCCATGTACGCGGTGAGTTCAATACCAGCCAATCTCCTGCTCGACAAAACCGGAAAAATTATTGACCGCAATCTTCGCGAAGCAAAACTTCAGGAGAAAATGGCAGAATTATTGAAATAATTCGATTGACTATTGGACCATTTACTATTTATCATTTCTGGCTGAATGAAGCGAGATAAATGGTAAATAGTAAATGTATAAAATGGTAAATTATTAAAATCCAATAAATTAACCCAAATGGATCAACTGACACTTACTACACCGGCATTGCTGTTTTCGGCTGTTTCGCTTATAATTCTTGCTTATACCAATCGGTTTCTGGCCTATGCTTCGGTGGTAAGAAACCTGCATACCAGTTTTAAAGAGAATCCCAATTCGGTGGTGCTTGGTCAGATTCAGAATTTACGGAAACGCCTGCGATTGACCCAGACCATGCAGGTACTGGGCATTTCAAGTCTTTTGCTCTGTGTGGTTTGCATGTTTCTGATCTATGTGAAATTCCAGATTTGGGCCGAAATTCTGTTCGGAATTGCCCTTCTGCTGTTAATCCTTTCGCTGGCTGTTTCAATTCGTGAAATTCAGATATCGGTAAAAGCACTCGATCTGCATTTAAACGATATGGAATAGGGAAGAAGTTTGAAGTGCCTAAAGTCCGGAGTGTCCAGAGTTTTAACTTTTAACTTTAGACAACTTAGTTCGCTTTAGGCACTTCTTTTTCTATCTTCGCTCTTCATTTTATAACAAATACATGGGGCAATATTTAGGCGAAATTGCAGCTTTGCTAACCGCTGTTTTCTGGACGGTGACCAGTATGTCGTTCGAATCGGCCGGCAAAAAAATCGGATCTCTTCAGGTCAATCTCATTCGTTTGGTTATTGCCTTTTTTATCTATGGAGTTGTCAATTACTTCCACAGGGGGTTGATTTTACCCGTTGATGCCAGCGTCGAAAGCTGGTTGTGGCTGGCAGCATCGGGCTTGGTTGGTTTTGTAATTGGCGACTTGCTTCTTTTTCAGTCGTTTGTGGTTGTTGGCGCCCGCATTGCAATGCTCATTATGGCCCTGGCACCTCCAATTACCGCTTTTGTAAGCTGGATCGTTTTGGGGGAAGTGTTGAGCCTCATGAACTGGCTTGGAATGATGGTGACTCTTGCCGGTATTTCAATCGTTATCCTGAAGCGCGAGAAACAGGAAGACAACACTTTAAAAAAGCATAAAATTACAACCAGCTACAGCATAAAAGGTATATTGCTGGCCTTTGGAGGAGCCTTGGGGCAGGGTGTTGGCCTGGTGCTGAGTAAAAAGGGAATGGGCGAATACGATGCGTTTGCTGCTTCGCACATCAGGGTTATTACCGGAATGATTGGTTTTGCTGTTATTATTTTGGTTACCAAACGATACGGAAAAATCTGGAAAGCCGTACAGCACAAATCGGCAATGAAACGGGTGGCTCTTGGGTCGGTTTTCGGGCCATTTCTTGGTGTTTCGTTTTCGTTGCTGGCCATACAACATACGCAGGCTGGCATTGCTGCGTCCATCATGTCCATTGTTCCCGTGTTGATTATTCCTCCCGCAATTTTTCTGTTTCACGAGAAGGTAAACTGGAAAGAAATTATCGGCGCTGTAATAACGGTTGGTGGCGTTGCTATTTTCTTTTTGTAAATTGCCGCGGTAAATCTGTAACTTTGTATTCATGGATTCCAAAGCGAAATCGATGCTGGCTCATTTAACACCACTCGGATGGTTGGTGGCCTTACTTTTAAACAGCATCAAAAAAGACCCGATAACCAGTTTTTATTTGCGCCAGTCGATTGGCCTGTTTATTTGCTTTTTTATCACCTGGTTTATCCCTGAATATCATGTTGTTGCCTGGGGCTTCGTTTTTGTTTTCTGGACCTACAGCTTTGTGGGTACAATTAAAGCAATTGAATATCCCATCCCGTTTTTGGGAGTTTTATTTCAGAAATGGTTTAAATTGATTTCCTGATGTATAAGTTGAATGCCTGGATGAATAATCCCTTTTTCGCCAGCCTTGCAGGAGCTCTTTCAATGATCCTGTTGATTGGGATTGCACGAACCAACCTGTTTTACCTCTGTTATCTTCCACTGGTTATTGCGGCCAAACTAATTTCTACCCATTCGGTTCCCGGATTTGGGGAAAAGCAACTGCCAAAATGGTTTCGGCTATTGGCTTTTGTGGCCGGAATGATGCTTACCGAATTACTTTTTAGTTTGCTTCTCGTTGCACAAAACGAATTGTCATTCGATTTTCTAAAGACTCAGGCAAGCTGGATGGTTCTGGTTGTTGAATTGATTTTAGGAATTACAGTCTTCGTATTTTTCTTTGGAGTATCGGTTGCATTCACCTTTTTTCTGCGGAAATACCAATCCATAAAGCAGTCATAATTCGCTATTTTATTAATCGTTGCAGGGCTGCGGTTCCATAGATCCGGTTAAGTTCCGATTGTTTTGCACAACCGGAATTCGGGCAGCTTTACACCAATCCGACACTTGTGCCAGAATTTCCACCAGACGTTCTGTTTGCTGTCCGATGGCTAATTTTTGAGGATGAACCACTACGCCAAACAGCTCATTCTGCATAGCCGCAAGCATAAGCTGAGGTAAATTTTTTAAGTCGGAAAGAGTTTCTACTTTTAGTATTACACCCATCTTTTTTGCTGATTTTTCGTTCATCAATTCATGAATCAATTTCAGATCGCCCGGAGTGTACGACGACGAAAGTCCGATTAAATCAGTGTGCTGAGCTGCAAATTCCAGATTCTGCCAGACCGACGGATTAAGAACCGGAAGATGGAGGTTGCTGTCGGGAAAAAACAAATGTTGTCCCCGGCAAAGCTGGTGCCCAATTTTTCGTGATTGGGTAATTTTTACCTGAATTTCGGATTCTTTTACTTCCCGGATCATTCCTTCGAGCTTGCCGTTGCGAAAAAAGATACGTTCGCCAGGGTTTACACTGGTGAAAAACTCAGGACAAGTGCACGATATGCCGGCAGGTTGAAGAATTTGTCCTTTATCATTGCGGATTGCAGGTTGTCCGGGGTTTCCGGAAGGAGTAATGATTAGATCATCGCCCTTAAAAACAGTTAACTGCATTTCTACCGAAGGCAATTTACCTATGTTGGCGTGGTCAATAATTTCACTTTTCCGCAGAAACATGATCCGGATTCCACTGTCGAGATAAATGGTCTTATCGGTTTCAGCTTCAATGTAATCTTTCTTAACGTCAGTAATTTGCATTCTTCGGGAGCGTTCAGCCGAGTCGCGCAGAAAGATGCTGTCGTTATTCTTCAGCAGGTGATAATTAACCTTCTCAATCGGAATTTCAGGAATTCCGGGCTTGGGCTGATGTCCCGGCAGAACAAATCGTACCACAGCATTTCGAACGACCTGTCCTTTTTCGTTGCGTTCGGGTTCTATTTTAATAGCCGGATTGTGGTGCCGGAATTCACCAATCCGAATGGTACTATCCAGATCAAGCATGATCAGACATTTCTTTTTCGAATCGGCAGAAGCCCGACGAAGGTTGTGAATCATTTTCTCCCATGCGTGCTGATCACCACGAGAACTGCGAATTCGGGCGATGTTCATTCCTGCTTCCAGTAAATGCAGAGAAATCTGGTAATTGTGCGCGGCTTCGGGCGGAAGGGTTGCCATAACAATGGCTGTGTTGGTGGTGGAATGCGCTTCAAATGTTACTCCCGATGGGTTAAATGCCGGTAATGGTTCTGCGCTTGGAGTTAACGCGCCCAGCACGGCATCAATTGTTCCTAAAATATTGGATTCCGGATGATCAAGCGGATTTAACCCTAAAGCCAAAAGTCTGGTTTGCAGTCGAGTAATGTCTTGCCGTTTTAGTCCGGTGTAATGAACCAGATTTCGCGCGTGAACCCGATTTTCAGCTGCGACAAAACTTAATTCTTCTGCCATTTCCTGTTCAAAATCCATGATTTTGTTTCGAACCGATACCAGTTCGAGATAGGATTGTTGTATCATTTCGTGTTTCGATGGTGTTGTCATACTTGCAGTATTAAGTTAGACAAACTAAAACCCAAACTATTGTTTGGTCTTCAATGGATTTTCAGATTCATCGAAGAATTGTTTTTGAAGTGCAGGAACTGTCTGATCCTTTTTCACAGCCTGAATCATTTTTACCAGTTGATCTACAGTGGAGTTAATCAGCAATTCTCCGGCCTGCGCGTTTGCTTTTAATCCGTCGCCTCCGTAATGGTTCGGAAATTTGGCGTACCACCAGATTCCGGTATAAATATTTGCCAGGTTTTTCAGGCGTTCCTGATCGATACCCGATTGCTGATTGGCCCGATCAAGATGAGCCAATTCTGGCGCTATTGCTTTTAATACCGACGATTCCTCGTTTCCGGCATGTTGGTTATAAGGATCGTGCTTTGTCAGTTCTTCGGCTTTTTTTACCACTTCCGGATCGTCAGTTGGTTGAAACCAGTACAAGCTGTACGAACGCCTTTCAAACAATTGAGCCATTCCGAAGAAATTTAAAAAAGCATTATTTCCACCATGACCGTTCACAACAATGATTTTATCGAATCCGTTGCGGGCAAGTTCGTTTAATGTTTCCTGAAGGGCTTTCCAGATTAGTTCCGGACTATACGCAATCGTTCCGGGCTGGTGCCTGGCCTCATTTATCTGGCTGAAATAATACCACGGAAATACCACCGTATATTCTTTGGCAGCAGCACGCAAAGCATATTCGCGGGCAATGTATAAATCGGTTCCTAAAGGAAGATGTGGTCCATGTTTTTCGAAAACACCTATTGGCAGAATACACGTTTTCGACGATTTCTCTACCGCTTTAATGTAATCGGGAGCAGTTAATTCTTCGAGCCTGAACGGAAGTTGTTGAGCCGAAACAGAAAAGGTAAATAAAAGTAGAAACAGAAATGGAAACAGGTTTTTCATGGTTGCGTGATTTGTGGTTGTTTGCTCTAAATTTAGCAAATTGAATATCAACCACCTATAAAAAATCCCTGAGAATTGATCGAACCTGTTTTAAAACTGAATTTTGAGAATTAGCGAACCACCAGTTTAGAGCGGATCGGCTGTTTCCCTGCTAATTTCATGTTGATGAGATAGACTCCGGGCGCAAAATTGGAAACATCGACACGTGTTTCGCAGGCTGATATTCCGGACTGACTCAACACCAGCTTTCCTCCACTGCTAAATACTTCAATCCCATTTATTTCTGAAGATGCTTCGATATAAACAAGTTCGGATGTCGGATTTGGAAAGATCCGGTAGCTGAACGCCTGTGGCTGCAAATCAACCGTTGTGGGTATCGATTTGCCGGGCATATTGGCATCGAGCCAGGTCAACCGGGTTTTAATCCAATTCGAAAACTGGGTCACCTGTCCGGCATAAGTTCCGGGTTGGCTGTCCACTTCCGGAGCGCCAACCGAAGCGCTTAAAATATTCCATTTGGTATAATGGCGTGCCTGAGCTTCATTGACCAGGTTTTTAACCGAATCGATATAACTCTGGAGATGACTGAAGCTGAGGTAGGAATTCCGAAGTTCGAAATATCTTTTATTGAGGGCATTGGCAAACTCCTCATCCTGAAGCAGCCGGACCATCCAGCCGTTTGAATTTGGCCAGATGTTCCCGCAATCATTTACCTTGTAACTCCATCCAGAACCGTTCGTGGCTTGATAAAAGCTGCAATCCCATATGTTTTTCCAAGCCCAGTCGAAATCCCAAACTGGCCCGGCGTTTATTTTTCCTCCTTTGCTGTTTTTATCTTTAAAAAAGTAGCAGCTTTTTTTATAACCATCCACATTTCTGGATACTTCACTGACAATAAAATAGTCGATAAAGGAATTGACATTGAGCCAGGCCGGATAACCGGTAGTTTTATCAGTGAAGTTGGTGCTATACAGTTTTGATTCAAAAGAGTTTACAGCATCCTTCAGGTAATTCTTTTGCGAGGGGAGGAGATCCGTTGCATCCGGATCGGAATAGACATAATTGATGCTCTTGGTCGGATAACCGGGAGGCGTATAATTACTTTTCCAACTGTTGGACGAATCGTAATAATCAATTTTAAAAATGTATCCACCTGTCACATCATCGCCGGCAACATCTTTGGCGGCCAGTTTGGCAATATCTACACGGCCTTTATCCTGTTTAATTTTTTCTGTAAGAATATAAACTCCCTGGTAGATATTATTAACGATTACTTCAACCATACGTGTTCGTGGTGCATAATGCCCCATTTTTCGGAACAATTCAAAAGCCAGCATATTGCGCATAAACGTTTTGTCATTGTAATTGGCTAAAAGTATCCAGTCATTTTCTTCGGGCATTCCGAGAAGCGATACGTTGTGGTTATTTCCGCTGGCATCACGGGTTTCGATTCCATACGGTTTTTGAGGGAGCGACGCCGAATAGGCTCCTCGAATCTCAATACCAATATTTCCGTCATAAATATTTCCCGGATCGGTTGGTTTGTTTACTACTCCATTGCCATTAAAAATCAGTTTCATGTTAGCCTGAATTTTTGCAGCATCAGAAATGGTTTTACCCGATGTGTTAATTACAACCAATGGTAAATTGGTGGAACTTATTCCGGAAACTTGTGAAAATCCTGGTTTAATGATGATAAGAAGAGCGAGAAGGAGTAATGTTCTAAGGAGCATGGTTGGGTTGGTAAGAAAGTCCGTTCAGGTAAAATAACGCAGGCTGGAAGTTGATTTGAAAAAAGCGGGAACTCTGGCTGAGCTTTCAGTCAGAGTTCCCGATAGACCTTATTCCGATTTTATCTTTCGTATCGGGTTAATGTACATTTCTTTGGCAAAAGGATTGAAATCCTGTTTGTCAGCCATTTTCTTCAATCCAATCCGTGCCGATTTTAAAGTCATTCCGGTTACGACATTCCCTTTCATATCAGCCAGTACAGCGCTTAACAGTGTCTCATTAGGGTCGCCAAAAGGCAAAAGATTGGCAATATCTTCTTCCATTTTAATGTTCGGGGTGAGCCCGTCAACATAGTCTGATACTCCGGCTGAATTCGCATATTTAACAACAATGGGTTGCATAGCCCAGGAGTGATTCGGATTTACTTTCCCGTTTTCGTCCCAGTCTTTTATGGTCATAGAGCCGGTATATTTACCTTCGGTGTTGATTCCCACAACTTTTACGTTCATGTAAGGTTTAAGTCCGTTAATTAATAACTCGCTGGCCGAAGCAGTGTTATCAGATACTATAACGTATATTTTTTGCAGGTTAAGTGTATGGATTGGTGTTGCCGGATTGTCGTCGGTTTTTTCGATGGTGGCAGTAAAATTATCATTGAGTGCTGAGGAACCATATTCACTTACAAAATAATCTTGTAGCCCTTGGTTGTACTGAGCTTTTGAGAATATTTTGGTGGCATCGGTTCCATAAATCATACTGGCCAGATAAATACAGCTTTGTACCGATCCTCCTCCATTGTATCGCAAATCAAGAATCAGTTGATCAATATGGGCATCCTTAAATTTTTGAATCACATTATTTAACTCAATATCGAATTCGGAAGTAAAACCATTATACACCAGGTAACCAACATTCTGATTGTTATACACGAAAACAGTGTCTTTATGGATCGGGTTTTCCTGCATCTCGATGGCAGTCATTGTTACCGTTTTTCCGGTTGCACTAATCGTAAAGTCTGCTATAGTTGCATAGCTTGCGGTGTAGGTTTTATTGGTAAACAACAGGGTTCGGTAGTTCGAAACTGTTAATTGCTGGTCGTTAATTTTCAGGAAAATATCGCCTCGTTTAACTCCTGCTTTCTCTGCCGGCGAATTTTTTAACACGTAGCGCACAAATGCGAACAGGTTATCCGAATCGCCTATCCGGGCAAGCATAAAGTCGTATCCCATGGTTTCTGAAATGCCTGAAATCCAGTCGTCAATCGTTTGCGAATCGTCAACGAGGAACGACCATCGGTCAACTTTTTCGTACTGGTATAACAAGCTGGTAAAGAGATCTTGTGGGTCGCTATACCTATTCAGGAATGCGTTTAAACTATCTGTATTGTTGTATTTGGTTGAATACAATGCCGGAACCTCGTTATTCCACAGATAATAATCGTGCAGCCCAGTGTACACAAATTTATTGACCTCATTGGCTTCAGGAATAATGACCGGAACTTCTTCTTTTTTACATCCATAAATCCAAATACTGGCAATCAGGACAATCGGAATAAAATATCGGGATGTTAAACGTTTCATGTTGATCGATTAAAGTTTAAAAAAAATGCTGAATACATTTCGAAGTTTAAAGTAAATAAAAGAGTAACGATATAAACAACCCGGCAAGTATAAGTATGGTAAAATTGACGATTAAATTTCTTCGGATATTTTTACTGCTCAGCGAAATGCCATAAATCATTTTCAGGAGATTGTTGCTGTTGGTGGCATTCAGAATGGCCAAAACAATTGTTGTTTGTCCAATTCCATCTTTTTGCTGAAGTAAATTCAATAAAAAAGGATCAATATCGGTTACACCAACTACAAAAGCCAATCCGGTAACTCCGGCACTGCCGTAGCTTTTTAATACAAAATCTGTAATCAGCGCAAAAACTACGAACAACACACCAAAAATGGCTGCAGTTCTTAATTCCAGCGGGTTCTTTCCTGAGCCCATCTTGCTCTCCTGATTTTCCGAATCACTGATATCAGTTTGTTTATGCAGGCTTATTTTTGACAGAATATAAGTTAATACGAACATGGCCAAAAAAGGAATTGCTAATCGGGTAGCCACATCCCGGTTAAAAATAAATGCCAGAAAAAGGATTCTCAGGTACATCATCCCATTGGCAATCATAATGGCAGCAACCGTTTGTGGTCCGGACAAACCTTGTTTTTCCTGTCGGGCCAGAATAACAGTTGTGGCAGTACTGCTGTATATTCCTCCCAAAAGTCCGGTTAAAAAAATACCCGAATCGGGAAAAACGAACTTTTTTAGCAGGTAACTCGCATACGAAATCCCCGAAACAACAACGATGGCCAGCCACAAATGATAGGGCGAAATGGGTATTTGTTCCGATATGTTCGCTTCGGGGAGCAGCGGTAAAATGATTCCGGCAAACGCAATGAACTTGGCCAATGTGATGAATTCTTCTTCAGAGGCTTTTTTCGATAAGGTAATGAAGTGACTTTTAAGTTCGGTGATTAAAAGTAGTGCAACAATGAACGACAAAACCAACCATACTGGTTGCGTAAAAACCATAATTGGAATACAGTACGTTAATAAAGCCAATATGGTTGAAGTTAGTCCGTACTTGCTGTTTTGGCCTATTTTGTGAAAATATTGAATGGCAAGTAACGCCCCGATCAGCACAAACCCGATTAGGAAAGGAATATAGTTTACCGGATCGGCAATAAAAAGGACATAAGCCAGCAAACCAACAAAGGTGAAGGTGCGGTCGGTGCCAAACAGGAGATCTTCATTTTCGTTGATATGATGACGCCGCTGTTCGAGACCAATAAGTAATGAAAAAATAAGCACCAATATGAATTTTTTAAATTCATCGGGTATGTAGGTCAGAATTTCCATGTTTAATCAAATGTTCGCAAGCAAAGATAAACAATTCGTACCGAAAGTATTTCTGATTGTTAATCAGAATATAATAGGCGCTATAAAACTTAGGGAGTGGGCATTTATTGTTTGAATCAAAGTTTAGTAGCATACAATTTGGGCTTTCAAATCTAAAATACGCTGAACTATTATTTGAAAATGACAAACAATCTGTTACTTTTGTCGCCGATTCGGTTTGTAGCTCAGTTGGTAGAGCAGCTGACTCTTAATCAGCGGGCCGAGGGTTCGAATCCCTCCAAACCGACACTACTGAAAATGGAATTAATTAAAACCCTGCAAATCTACTGACTTGCAGGGTTTTGTATTTTTTAGGGTTAACACAGACTAAAAATTAACCGGTGCCTTTTGCGCAGAGCACCCGAATTATTCGTCAATCCTCAGGAAATTGCCATTCTTATTAAATTCAATTTCAATTCCGTTTTTCAACTGAACTTGTTGGTTGCTATCATCCAGTTCCCAACCTGTAATGTAATTATCCGGATAGGTTAACCCAACAAAAATCAAGATGTTTTCCGAAAGGAGCGAATCTGGAAGTTTCGATTGGCCTTCAATATCAACTACTTTATTCGTTCCGTTAAACTCAAGCTTGGTGAGGTTATCCAGATAAAGATCATGCGTTTGAGCCGAACCTTCCGTTTCCTTGATCACGCGGGTAATGGTTTGTTCCGGGAAATGGGTACTTACAAATGTTTGAATTTCGGAAGGAACCTGGCTGATGTCAATCAGGAATTCATCTTCTTTTTCGCAACTGGTCAGCATAAAGGCTGAAAAAATGGCTAATACAACTAATTTAGTTTTCATACGTAAATATTGTTAATCTATTGAAATTTAAATGTGTACATGTGGAACTCCATGCCATAAAATAGCTTTCTCCACAAGATTTACATGGCCTTTTGTGCCACCACCATGAATATTGTTACCGTGGCATGTTCGTTTCATCGGATCAGGAGGTTTTGATTTCGATGTGCTCAACCTCAATTTCAGTTCCTTCCAGTAAATCGTAGTCAACTTCGCCGGTAATAATCACTTCCGATTTTTCATCGAACGGTTCTGCCGGAAGATCATTTTTTTCAATTTCTATTTTGATTTTTCCGGTTGCATCCTGAAACCAATACGTGTCGCCATTTATTTGCTGAACGATAAATCCCTGAAGTTTCACCAGGGTATCGCTCCGGTCGAGTTTCGATGCCTGTTGGGTAACTTCTTTTACGGTGAAAGACTTGTTGTTTGCTCCCGGGCCTTTGTACTGAGCCTGCACTGTTCCGGCAATCATCAGGATTAAACCTGCCATTAACATTTTGCTTAACTGTTTCATAACTTCTGTTTTTAATTGTTTACAGAAGCAAATGTAAAGGGCAATTCTGTAGAGATTCTGGAGTTTTACTTTTGCGGGAAAAAAATGCTGATTTTGTGCTCCGCTTGCTCCGAAACGGTATAACTAATGCGGAAATTATACAGTTCGCAAATCTGTTTCACGATGGCCAGCCCGATTCCTATATTCCCGCTCTTCCCTTTGGCAAAACGTTCGAGTAACATATCAGCATTCCCGTTGAACGGCAATCCGCTGTTTTCGATGGTCAATTCAACAGGCGAAAGAATAATCCGGATCGTCCCGTTTTGAATGTTGTGTTTTACCGCGTTTTTCACCAGGTTATTGACGAGAATTTCGGCAAGCCCCGCATCCATCGTCAGCGTGCAGGCCCGGAGATGTTTGTCCACGCTGATTTCGCGGATGGTAATCGCTTCGGTAAAAATTTCAAAAGCCTGCTCAACTGTTTTCCTGAAATCGACCTTAACCGGATTACTGTATTCCCGGTTGTTGATTTTGCTCAGCAGGGTAAGTGACTTTTGTACCTGCGACAGTTTGGTGGAAGCCGTATATATTTTCTGCAATTCCTCCAGTTCCAGACTGGTATCTGGACTATTGAGCAGTTTCTCGGTATTGGCGCGTATGATGGCCAGATGGGTTTGCAGTTCGTGCGAAGCGTTTTCACCAAATTCTTTGTTGTGCCGGTAGTCGTCGGCAATTTTCTTCAGCAGGGTGTCAAGGGTGGTATTTAGAGACTGAAATTCGTCGATCGCTGTTGCCGGAAATTCAGGCAAAGGCCCGCTAATTTTAAATTTAACCAGTTTATCGAGTGTTTGGTAAAACGGGTTCCAGATTTTTCCGGCTATAGAATTAACCATGATGTAAAGGAACACGGTTATCAGGAACATCAATCCCAAAATAATCAGCAGTGTTCCTTCTGCAATATCATCGCGCCCAATCAGCAAATGCCTGAGGACGAGTGTCTGGTCGTTTCCGTTGTGGCTAATGGTGAAATACAGTTCGCGGTAGGGCACCATTTCATTGTCGCCCGGCTCCAGCATCAGGGTGTCTTTAAACATTGGTTTTTCAAACCGTACATCAGGAAGGATATTGGCTACCTGGTGAAATTCGGGCAAGTCGTTGTGTGCTTCGTGGTAATCGATCAGCCGTTGCATTTCGTAAGTCAGGAACTCATCGGTTTCTTCGTACGAAATGTATTCGATCATGTAAAAGCAAAAAACACTTCCAATTATAATAACCGGAATCATCCATTTGGCCGTGTACGTGTATGTGCGTTTGATCAGTTTCATTGAGTAATTTTTTCAGGCAAGCTCGAATTTATAACCAACTCCGTAAACAGCTTTGATCGGATCATCGCAGCCCGTTGAAGTAATTTTTTTTCGCAGGTTTTTCATGTGCGAATAAATGAAATCGAACGAATCCGCCAAATCCATGTTATCACCCCAAATGTGTTCGGCAATGCTTTCGCGCGTTAAAACCCGCCCCGGATTCGAAAAGAAGAACAACAAAATATCGTATTCGCTTTTGGTGAGGTCAATTTTCTGGCTGTTGGCGGTGACTTCCCGCCGGGTGGTGTCGATTGAAATATCGCCAAAACTGACGATGCTGGTTCCGGCAAAGTTCCGGCGGCGAATGAGCGATTTGATGCGGGCAACCAATTCGGCCATGTCAAACGGCTTGGTCAGGTAGTCGTCGGCGCCCAGGTCGAATCCTTCCAATTTGTTGTCGAGCGAGTTTCGTGCTGAAATGACAATAATTCCGGTAGCCGGATTTTGTAGCTTAATTTCCTGAATCAGATCGAGCCCCGAACCTCCCGGAAGATTGATGTCAATAACCATGATATCATAGTTATACATGACTATCTTCTCGTGGGCATCAGGATAATTGGCCGAAGTTTCGCACAGAAATTTTTCGGCAACCAACGTTTCGGTAATGGCATCAAGTAATTTCAGGTTATCCTCAACAATCAGAAGTTTCATTCGGAATGGCATTTAGTTGTTTTCACAGCATATACTTCGGTAAAAGTAAATAAACAATCTGGAGAAAGTTTGGAGATCTGAATCAGTTTTCCGTCACATTGTCGGGTCGGTTGGCCAATCCCAGAAAATACCGGGAGCGGTAAAAACTTAACATGAGATTTGCTGTTTGAAATGGAAAATTGTTTTCGAAAATATTCTTTTTGCGATTTAATGGTTTAAATACGAAGGGTTTCCTTCTGGTTTTTCAGACAAAAGAGTATTTTACTTTCAAATTAATTTTGGAAGTTCAAATTAATTTCTACATTTGCCCACATAATACGAAAGCACAAATGAAAAATATTAGCATTATATCTCTAGTCATTGTCAGCGTGGTGGTCCTCCTTCGTGCTGAATGAGATTGGTATAATGTAAGCTATAAGACTTAGAAGCCTTTCTCATTCAGTTGAGAAAGGCTTTTTTTTAGAAGAAATAGCCATAAGAGCTAATGCTCATGCCAACCGGAAATGTTTAAATGGCTATTCCATGAGGTTGAGAATTGAATTGAAAATCTGAAGCTGATACAAAATTGCAGGAATAAAAATTGAAAATTTATACGAATGAAAAATAATTTCAGACCAAACGATATGGAAAACAGATTAAGATCAGCGACTACGACCGAAGGAAGGCGAATGGCAGGTGCAAGGAGCCTGTGGAGAGCCAACGGCATGAAGGAAGAACATTTTGGACGACCGGTAATTGCCATCGTCAATTCATTCACTCAGTTTGTGCCCGGGCATGTGCATCTTCACGAAATTGGTCAGTATATTAAAGGTATTATTGAGCAAAAAGGTTGCTTCGCGGCTGAATTTAACACCATTGCTATTGACGATGGAATTGCCATGGGACACGATGGGATGTTGTATTCGCTTCCGTCGCGCGATGTAATTGCCGACAGCGTTGAATACGTTTGTAATGCGCACCGGGCTGATGCCATGGTTTGCATTTCGAATTGCGATAAAATTACCCCCGGAATGATGATGGCTGCTATGCGCCTGAATATTCCTGTCATTTTTGTTTCAGGAGGGCCGATGGAAGCTGGTGTGGTTGACGGGAAAAAATACGATTTGGTTGACGCCATGGTGATGGCTGCCGATAATTCGGTATCCGACGAACAAATGTCGAAAGTGGAACGGGATGCGTGTCCAACCTGTGGCTCCTGCTCAGGAATGTTTACGGCCAATTCGATGAACTGCCTCGCCGAGGCGCTTGGTCTGGCACTTCCGGGTAACGGGACTATTTTGGCAACGCATGTCAATCGTAAGCGTTTGTTCGAAGAAGCAGCCTCCCGTATTGTTGAAATGACTTACGATTATTATAAAAATGGGAACGAAAATGTATTGCCCAGAAATATAGCAACCAAAGCTGCATTCGAAAATGCGATGAGGCTGGATATTGCGATGGGTGGTTCGACCAATACTGTATTGCATATTCTGGCAATTGCCGCCGAAGGTGAAGTTAACTTTACCATGAAAGACATCGACGAATTGTCGCGCGTTACTCCAAATCTCTGCAAGGTGGCTCCAAACGGGACGTATCACATTCAGGATGTAAACCGTGCAGGAGGTATTCTCGGTATTCTGGCCGAGCTGGCCCGTGCCGGGATGTTGGATTTGTCGGTTCCACGTGCCGATGGAAATACGCTTGGAGAAGCCATTGCCAAATACGATATAATGGCACCAACGGTAATCGAAGATGCTTTCCGGAGATATAAATCGGCTCCCGGAGGAGGCCGTAACCTGGTGATGGGTTCGCAGGAAAACTATTTTAAGGAATTAGATACCGACCGTGCTCATGGTTGTATTCACGACTACGAACACGCCTACAACAAAGATGGCGGGCTGGCTGTTCTTTACGGCAATATTGCGCGGAATGGCTGTATTGTAAAAACCGCCGGAGTTGATCCTTCAGTCTATCATTTTAAAGGAACTGCCAAGGTATTCCAATCGCAGGACGATGCCTGCAACGGAATTCTTGGCGATAAAGTACAGGCCGGCGATGTGGTGGTGATCCGGTACGAAGGGCCTAAAGGTGGTCCGGGAATGCAGGAAATGTTGTACCCAACGTCATACATCAAATCGATGAACCTGGGTAAAGCTTGCGCACTTATTACCGATGGTCGTTTTTCCGGAGGTACTTCCGGCTTATCCATTGGTCATATTTCTCCGGAAGCAGCAGCGGGTGGTGAAATTGCGTTGGTTAGGGACGGCGATTGGATTGAAATCGATATTCCGCAGCGGAAAATTAATGTGCTGATTAGTGATGACGAAATGGAAGCACGCCGTTCTGCCGAAGTCAGTAAAGGCAAAGATGCTTTCCACCCTGTCGGGCGCGACCGTGTGGTGAGCAAAGCCCTGAAAGCCTATGCAAGCATGGTTTCGTCAGCCGACCGCGGAGCAATCAGGTTGATTTAAAAAAGTGCCTAAAGTGCGGAGTTAAAACTCTAGGCACTTCGAACTCTAGGCACTTCAAACTTAAAAATTGAAAATAAAATTAAACTCTAAATACAATGGCAACACAGCGTATAAGCGGCTCAGAAGCTGTAATAAAGTCTCTTCTGGAAGAAGGGGTTGATACCATTTTTGGGTATCCGGGAGGTGCGATCATGCCTATTTATGATGCCCTTTATGATTACGATCAACAAGTTACGCATTACCTTACCCGTCACGAGCAGGGTGCAATTCATGCAGCCGAAGGTTATGCCAAAGTAACCGGGAAAGTTGGTGTTTGTTTTGCAACATCCGGACCTGGAGCTACCAATCTGATTACCGGGTTGGCCGATGCCCAGATCGATTCCATCCCAATTGTGTGTATTACCGGACAGGTGGCTTCGCCTTTGCTTGGTACCGACGCTTTTCAGGAGTCGGATGTGGTTGGCATTACCATGCCGGTTACCAAATGGAACTACCAGATTACTCATGCCGAAGAAATTCCGGATGCTATTGCTAAGGCTTTCCATATCGCGCTTACAGGCCGTCCGGGGCCGGTTTTACTCGACATTGCCAAAGATGCCCAATTTGCCCAGTTTGATTTCGAATATAAAAAATGTACCAAAATAAGGAGCTACCTTCCTGAATATCCGGTAGATCCGTTTCAGGTAAAAGCAGCGGCAGACATCATTAACGAAGCAAAAAAGCCGATTGTACTTTTTGGTCATGGAGTTATTATTGCCCATGCCGAAGACGAATTGAAGGAGTTTATTGAAAAAACCGGAATTCCTGCTGCCTGGACCTTGCTTGGCCTTTCCGCGTTGCCCACTGACCATCCTCTGAATGTTGGAATGCTTGGAATGCACGGAAATTACGGACCGAACATCAAAACCAACGAAGCTGATGTAGTGATTTCAATCGGTATGCGGTTTGACGATCGTGTGACCGGAAAAGTAGCTGCGTATGCCCGTCAGGCCAAAATTGTTCACCTCGAAATTGATCCGGCCGAAATCAATAAAATCATCAAAGCCGATGCACCGGTATTGGGAAATGCCAAAAAGTCGCTCCGGATGCTGATTGATAATGTGAACCCAAATTCGCACAAGGAATGGCTTGACGAATTTAAAGCATGCGACAAGATTGAATACGAAAAAGTTATATCGGGTGATATCCATCCAAAGAAAGTTGGACTAACCATGGGTGAAGTGGTGCGCATTGCTTCTGAAAAAACCAATCACGATGCCGTTTTGGTTACCGATGTGGGTCAGCAACAGATGATTGCTTCGCGTTATTTTCAGTTTACCCAATCGCGCAGCAACGTAACTTCCGGAGGTTTGGGAACCATGGGTTATGCTTTACCTGCTGCCATGGGCGCTAAAATTGGCCAGCCCAACCGCGTTGTATTTGCGATGGCCGGTGATGGTGGTTTCCAGATGACTATTCAGGAATTGGGTACCATTGCCCAATACAACCTCGACATCAAAATCATTGTTCTGAATAACAATTTCCTAGGAATGGTTCGCCAATGGCAACAACTGTTTTTCGAAAAAAGGTATTCGTTTACCGAAATGAAAAACCCTGATTTTGTAGGTATTGCCAAAGCTTACGGGTTGGCATCGCAAAAAGTAACTTCGCGTGATCAGTTGGAAAACGCGGTTCAGGAAATGCTCGATCACCAGGGCCCATATGTGCTTGAAGTGGTTGTTGAGAAGGAAGATAACGTTTTCCCGATGGTTCCTACCGGGGCTTCAATTTCAGATATTATACTCGAATCTTAAACAGATACAGCAATGAAACAAGAATATATTATAACCGTTTTTTCGGAAGATCATATTGGGTTGTTAAGCCGGATTACTATCATTTTTACCCGACGCAAAATCAACATCGATAGTTTAACGGTTTCCGAATCGGCTATTCCGGGCATCTTTAAATTTACTATCGTAATCAGCGATACAGCGGATCGGGTGCAGAAAGTGGTTGGCCAGTTAGAGAAAGTGGTTGACGTTATTAAAGTTTATGCCAACACGAATGATGAGATGATTTATCAGGAGATTGCGCTTTACAAAGTATCAACCGAGTTTTTGTTCGAATCGGACAAGATCGAAAAAATTGTCCGAAATTCAGGAGCGCGTATTCTTGAAATAACCCGTGATTATGTGGTCATCGAAAAAACCGGCCATTCCAGGGAAACACAGCAGTTGTTCGATGAATTGAACCCATATGGTGTTACCCAGTTTAACCGCTCCGGAAGGGTCGCCATTACCCGTAGCACCATCGAAAAACTTTCAGAATTCCTGAAAGAGCGCGATGCCATGCTTGAACAGATGGATTAAGAAAATAGTTCGAAGTGCCTAAAGTGAACTAAAGTGCCAAAATTTTATGGGTACTTTCAACTTTAGGCACTCCGGATTTTAGGCACTTCGAACTTTAAAATATGAAACAGCCCGCCGAACAGTTACCGGTTTACAGTCTGCACAACTTCAGTTCTCCGGAACGGAAAAGTCAGCAGTTTCAGGTTGAGGTGTTCGATGCCCACCGGCATTTTAGCGTGAAATACCCGCACCGGCACGATTTTTTTGAAGTGCTGTATCTGCAAAAAGGCTCAGGGTTTCATGTAATTGACGGGAATAAATACGAGATCAAACCGCCTTGTGTTTTCTTTATGTCGCCAGGGCAAGCGCATAAATTAGAACTTTCGAACGACATCGAAGGATACATTTTCATCTTCACTGCCGATTTTTACCTGCTTAACCGAAGCAATCAGAACAGCCTGATTGAATTTCCCTTCTTTTATACCATCCATCAGGATAATCCGCCACTGCCGCTTGAAAACGAGAGCGATGTACGGTTTTTGGAAAGTCTCTTCAGGCAAAGTATTGCCGAAACCGGTCAAACAGGAGATTATACGCCGGAGATGCTGCGTTCTATCCTGGATTTGATTTTAACAACCTGCGCTGCCCGATATCGGGTAACTGCGAATATGTTGAACAAGGGAAAAGGACAAATGCTGGTCAAACGTTTTTTTCACCTGCTCGAAGAAAATCACCATAAAAATCTTTCCTTGAGCGATTATTCCGGAATGATTGGCGTGACTCCCAATCATTTGACTCAAACCGTGAAGCTGCTGACCGGCAAAACTTCTTCGCAGATTATTAAAGCCAAACAACTGATGGAGATTAAACGTTTGTTGGTGCATACGAATCTGAGTGTTTCGGAAATTGCCAACCAGTTGAACTTCGAAGACCAATCGTATTTTACGAAATTCTTCAAGCGCGAAACCGGTACAACGCCCATTCAGTATCGTACTGAAACTTTCAGGTAATGTGTAAAATTACCAAAGTTGTTTGGTTTGTAACTGCTTGTTTTGTAGGTCGTATTTTTATTTAATTAGGTTTTGCTATTTGTAAATCCATGAAAAGTACCTAAAATACTTGTTTTTTTACTCGGCATTTCAACGAATATTGTTTTGCTTTGTATGATCAGTGAGCACAACAAAATTTTTAACACAATAAAATCATAGAAAATGGCAAATTATTTCAACACACTTCCGTTGCGTCTTCAGTTAGAGCAATTGGGAACCTGCGAATTTATGGACAGTTCGGAGTTTGCTGACGGCGTTAAAAAGCTGGAAGGTAAAAAAATCGTGATCATCGGCTGTGGAGCCCAGGGTTTGAATCAGGGTCTGAACATGCGCGATTCGGGACTGGATGTTTCATATACTTTGCGTGCCGAAGCCATCAAAGAACAACGTCAGTCGTACAAAAACGCAACATCAAACGGTTTCAAAGTCGGAACTTACGAAGAAATGATCCCGACTGCTGATCTGGTGATTAACCTCACGCCCGATAAACAGCATACCGGCGTAATTACAGCCGTAATGCCCTTAATCAAAAAAGGAGCAACTCTTTCTTATTCGCACGGTTTTAATATCGTTGAAGAAGGAATGCAGATCCGCAAAGACATTACCGTAATTATGGTAGCTCCAAAATCGCCGGGTTCTGAAGTTCGTGAAGAATACAAACGCGGATTCGGTGTACCAACTTTAATAGCCGTTCATCCTGAAAATGACCCGAATAAAGATGGTTTTGAAATTGCCAAAGCTTACGCTGCTGCTACCGGCGGACACAAAGCCGGTGTTTTAAGTTCATCGTTTGTTGCCGAAGTTAAATCGGATTTAATGGGCGAGCAAACCATTCTTTGCGGTTTGTTGCAAACGGGTTCAATCCTGTCGTTCAACAAAATGGTTGAAAAAGGAATTGACGCCGGTTATGCTTCCAAATTGGTTCAGTATGGTTGGGAAGTGATTACCGAAGCGCTAAAACACGGAGGTATCACCAACATGATGGATCGTTTATCGAATCCAGCTAAAATCAAGGCTTTCGAACTTTCAGAAGAATTGAAACGCATCATGCGCCCGTTGTTTCAGAAACACATGGACGACATCATGTCGGGCCACTTCTCAAAAACCATGATGGAAGACTGGGCCAACGACGATAAAAACCTGTTGACCTGGAGAGCCGAAACCGGAGAAACCGCTTTCGAAAAAACTCCCGCCGGAACGATGGAAATCAGCGAACAGGAATATTTTGATAATGGTGTGTTGATGATTGCCTTTGTAAAATCAGGCGTTGAACTTGCTTTCGAAACCATGACCGAAGCCGGAATCAAAGAAGAATCGGCTTATTACGAGTCGTTGCACGAAACTCCACTAATTGCCAACACAATCGCCCGCAAAAAACTGTTCGAAATGAACCGTGTGATTTCAGATACTGCCGAATACGGTTGCTATTTGTTCGATCACGCCTGCAAACCACTGTTGGCCAATTTCATGTCGAAAATTGATACCGACGTGATTGGAAAACCATACGGAGCAGGCAAAGGAAATGGTGTTGACAACAAACAACTGATCAGCGTAAACGAAATTATCCGTTACCATGATGTTGAGTTGATTGGCGAAGAGCTGCGTGCCGAAATGACCGCGATGAAAAGTATTGTATAAGTAGTAAAATTATCCCCTAAATTGAATGTGAGCCTCGTTGAAAAACGGGGCTTTCTTTGTTTTAATTTGCTGATATATATCTTGTTATGGTGTGTTTCTATCTAAAGATTTTGTGCCCGATTAATTTCAGGCTTCCTTCTTTTTCGAGTGTTTTTACCGAGCGGATCACCGTTTCAACGCGCAGGCCAGTAAGGTCGGCTACTTGCTGACGGGTCAGGTTGACTTCGAATTTCTGATCATCCGGAATCTTATTTTCTTTTTTCAGGTAGTCAATCAGGCTTAAAATCCGGTTCTCAGGCTTGGAGCTCGATATTTCTTTTAGCAACATCGATTTATAAAGCAGGCGGTTAGCCAGCATCTTTGTGGTAGCCAAATGTATCTCCGGATTCTCTTTCAGTAGTTTAAAATATTTAGCTTTAGCTAATTTATATAAGCACGTATTTTCTTCGGCAACTGTGCAGGCCGGATAGACGGAATCGTCGAAAAGTGGAGGTTCCCCAAAACTTTCGCCGACTTCAAACATACCTTGAGTAAATAATTTCCCTTCCGAATTCAGGTTAAACATCTTTACTTTCCCGGCTTTTACCTGAAAATAATTGGCGGCTCGCTCTTTCTCTTGAAAAAGGAATGCTCCTTTTTCAAGGTTAATTTCTATGGCGCCGTATTGCAGAAGAATGCTTTCGTTAATCATAGCTGGACTCTAAAATAATAATAAAAGAGGTTTTAATCTTTTATTTCAATAAAACGTATCTCCGAAATCTGGTTAAAAATGTATTTAAAATTCTGATATTGAAATTGTTAAGTGATTTTTGGCTTTATGATCCTGCTCATAAAAGTACACAATTTGCCCGATCTATCTTTACGTTCGTAAACTGAATTCTCACAAAATCAAATTAAAATCTTAAAACAACACACTATGAACATTCGGAAATTATGGTTTTGGTTTATTACGGTAATGGTCCTCAGTTTTGGGGTGCTGGGCTATTACGGAATCGAAATTTACCATCAGGCACCACCTATTCCCGACAAAGTGGTGACTTCCGACGGAACGGTCCTGTTTACCGGGCAGGACATCCGCGACGGGCAAAACATCTGGCAGTCGATCGGCGGTCAGGAGTTGGGAAGTGTTTGGGGGCACGGTTCGTACCAGGCGCCCGACTGGACAGCCGACTGGCTGCATAAAGAAGCAATTGGCATGTTGGACGTTCTTTCAATGGAAAAATTTGCAAGGAAATTTGCTGAAATTGATCCAGCCGATCAGGCATTCCTGAAAATTAAACTTCAGCAGGAAATCAGGAAAAATACGTTTGACGAATCGGCTAAAACGATTACAGTAAGTCCTGTACGCGCTCTGGCTATCAAAAATACGAGTACATTCTATTCGGGTTTATTCACCAATAATCCTGAAATGGCTGTCCTGCGCGAAAACTACTCCATTCCTGAAAACTCGATTAAAAGTCAGGAGCGAATGGATAAAATGAATGCTTTCTTTTTCTGGGCATCGTGGGCTTGCGTAACCGAACGTCCGAACAGTGATTTGACTTATACACACAACTGGCCGCACGAAGAACTGGTTGGAAACGTTGCTACCGGCGACCTTCATATCTGGACGGGTTTCAGCGTGATTATTTTGCTTTTGGGCATTGCCTTGCTGGCCTATCAGTATGCCCGCACCCGCGATGACGAAGAGCATCTCGAAATGCCTGCTACCAACCCGTTGATCACGATGACCTCAACTCCATCGATGAAAGCAACACTGAAATATTTTGTCGTGGTTACGGCCTTGATTCTGGTGCAGGTGATCATGGGAGTGATTACCGCTCACTACGGCGTTGAGGGAAATGCATTTTACGGACTGAACATGGATAATATTCTGCCTTTCTCCGTTTCGCGTACCTGGCATGTGCAACTGGCTATTTTCTGGATTGCGACTTCCTGGCTGGCAACCGGTTTGTACATTGCCCCGGCCGTTTCGGGCTACGAACCCAAATTTCAACGCCTGGGCGTGAATGTGCTGTTTGGTGCTTTGCTGGTTATTGTTGTCGGCTCGTTGGCTGGCCAATGGATGGGTGTGATGCAGAAACTGGGTCTGGCCGAAAACTTCTGGTTCGGACATCAGGGTTACGAATATGTCGATCTGGGCCGTTTCTGGCAGATTTTCCTGTTTGCTGGTTTGTTCATCTGGCTCACTTTAATGGTTCGTCCGTTAATCCCAATCCTGAAACGTCCTTCTGAAAGCCGTAACCTGATTATCCTGTTTGTGGTTGCTTCGGCTGCTATCGGCTCGTTTTACGGTGCCGGACTGATGTGGGGACAACAAACCAACCTGGCCATTGCCGAATACTGGCGCTGGTGGGTGGTTCACCTCTGGGTGGAAGGTTTCTTCGAAGTTTTTGCCGCAGTTGTGTCGGCGTTTATTTTCGTGCAACTGGGCTTGTTACGCATCAAAACTGCGACTACCGCAGTGTTGCTGGCAACCATTATCTTTTTGTCGGGTGGTATCATTGGTACGTTCCATCACCTGTATTTTACCGGAACGCCAACTGCAATTCTGGCTCTTGGCGCTACATTCAGCGCACTCGAGGTGGTTCCGCTGGTGCTGATGGGTTTCGAGGTCTGGCACAACTTTAAACTGAGCCGCCACAGCAACTGGCTGACCGCCTATAAATGGCCGATTTACGGGTTAATCTCGGTGTCATTCTGGAATTTGGTTGGCGCCGGTATTTTTGGATTTCTGATTAATCCACCAACTGCTTTGTATTACATGCAAGGTTTGAATACGACTCCGGTGCATGCACACACCGCTTTGTTTGGCGTGTACGGAATGCTGGGAATTTCGCTCATGCTGTTTGTTCTCCGGAACATGTGGGTGAAGAGTGTGTGGAAAGATAAGTCACTGTCGATTGCCTTCTGGAGCATCAATATCGGGTTGATGCTCATGGTTCTCATCAGCATTTTGCCTATCGGATTTCTGCAAACAGTTGCCAGTGTCAAACATGGTATGTGGTATGCCCGTTCGGCAGAGTTCCTGCAACAGCCGCACATGGAAACCCTTCGCTGGCTGCGTGCCATTGGCGATACCATTTTTGCGGTCGGAATCGTTGCATTGGTTTATTTTGTGGCTGGACTTGTTTTTGGCTGGTCGGTCGAGAAAAAGGAGAAATAAAAAATAATAGTATATTAGAACTCTGTCAGGGGCAAAATCCTGACAGAGTTAAATAAAGTAAACAATTAAATCAGATAAAGATGGAAAATTTAAGAAACAAATCGGTAGGAGAGCTTGTGAAGTTGGATTTTAGGGCTGCCGATGTATTTAGCAGTTATGGTATCGATTTTTGTTGTGGCGGGAAAATATCGGTAGCCGAAGCCTGTGCATCAAGTGGATGTGACGAACAGAAAGTGATTAGTGATCTGGAAGCCCTTCAGCATCAGGCTGGCTCTGCAGCTCACGATTTTGATAGCTGGAAAATCGACTTCCTGTCGGATTACATTATCAATACCCACCACCAGTATGTGACCAAAACCATCCCACAGATTTTGCCACTGGCGCAAAAAGTAGCCGAAGTTCATGGAGCACATCATTCTGAAGTTGTTGTAATTTATGACCTGTTTCAGCAATTGGCCAACGAATTACTGATGCACATGCAAAAAGAAGAAATGGTTTTGTTCCCGTACATCAAAAAACTGGTTGCTGCAGAATCGGCCGGAAGTTGTAACGATCCGTCGTGTTTCGGAACCATAGCTTCGCCTATTTCGGTGATGGAGCAGGAGCACGAAACTGCCGGAATCATTCTGAAACAGTTGTACCGTTTGAGCGATGGATATTCTGCTCCCGAAGATGCCTGCAACACCTACCGGGTTTTGTACGGTAAGTTGAAAGAGTTTGAAGATGATTTACATCGACACATTCATCTCGAAAACAACATTCTTTTTCCTAAAGCCATTGAGTTGGAGCAGGCGTTACTTGTTGAATAGGTAAAATCTGGTAGATTAAACACGGGGCTTTTAAAATCCTGAATGCGACTTTCGTATTCAGGATTTTTTTTTGTAATAGTATGTGTTTGATGTTGTTAATTGAGCTTGAATGTGTGAGATTACGTGAAAACTATAAAAAATAGTAAAGAAACTAATTTATGTAGTTTTAAAACTAAAAAATATAGTTATATTTGAGCAAAGCTTAATTATTATGAAACATTTGACCAATCGTGAAGAAGAAATTATGGAAATCTTTTGGGAAAAAGGTTCCCTGTTTGTCAAAGAGGTTATCGACCTGCTGACAGACCCCAAACCGCACTACAACACCATTTCGACTATTGTGCGTGGACTCGAAGAAAAAGGTTTTGTTGGCCACGAACAGTTTGGAAATACGCACCGGTATTTTGCAGTTATCTCGCGCGAAGAATTCAGCCGAAACACCATCAAAAGCATGGTGGGTAAATACTTCAATCAATCGTATGCCTCGGTGGTTTCGATGTTTGTACAGGAAGAGAAAATCTCGCTGGAAGAGATTCAGGAACTGATCAGGCAAGCCGAGAACGCGAAAAAGGATTTATAAGCATTCTGAACCCGACTTAAAGTCGGACTCGGAATTAAAAAACTGTCATGATCAAGTCCGGGCCCGACTTAGAGTCGGACTCAGACTAATAAATCAAACAAAAACCTGCAAATATGAATACTTTTCTGATTTATATTTTAGAATCAACCATCTGCATCAGTGTGTTTTACCTGTTGTTTCGGCTGCTGATGCGCAAAGAAACTTCGTTTGCAGTCAACCGGGCAACCTTGCTAACTATTGTGTTAGCATCGGTAGTTGTTCCGCTGGTGCAGTTGCCGCAACTGATGCAAACGCCCCTGCATGTGGAACTGATTCCTGAATTCTCGGAAAGCAAAATACAAATTCAAAACCTGCCCGCAACAGAAAATGCAACATCTTTTGAAGTTCAGTCGGTTGTGCCCGAATCAACTCTAGTAACAAACGAACTGACGATTCCGTTGGAGACGTTGCTCCGTTATTTTTATCTGGCCGGAGTGCTTATTGCTTTCTTGCTTTTTATCCGGAATATTATCCAGATTTTCCTGCTTTCGCGAAAAGCAACCGTGCAGCAAATGGATGGCTACCGGTTGCTGATTGTTGACCGCGAAGTACCCAGTTTTGCATTTGGTCGTTCGGTGGTTATTTCGCAGACCGATTACGACGCTCATGGTTCGGCCATTCTGGCGCACGAGCAGGCGCATATTCGGCTGAATCATTTTGTCGATCTATTGCTGCTCGAACTGGTCAGAACTATTCATTGGTTTAACCCGGCGGTTTACGCGCTAATTGGCGACATGAAAGAAATCCACGAGTTTCAGGCCGACGAACAAACCCTTCATTCAGGCATCGATGTAACCCAATACCAATTACTCATTATTCAAAAAGGTGTCGGACCAAGGCGGTTCGCCCTTGCAAACAGTTTTAATCATTGTCAAATTAAAAAAAGGATTATCATGATGAACAAACAAAAAAACAGTAAAGCATGGCGTTGGAAGGTGGCGACCTTTCTCCCATTGCTTGCCCTGCTGCTGATGGCTTTCGGCAACAGGAGTGAACTACCTATCGAAAAGAATACACTAGACGAAAGACTTAGTGTGCATCAATCGAGACTTGAAAATGATGTTAAACCCGCAACATCAGAGATAGTTCCTACGACCTCAGAGAAGAGTCCTATTCAGAATAGTAAAAAGAAACAAACTGAAAATACGGTGCAGAAAAAGGAGCAAACATTACCGGCTACAGAAAAAACGGTAAAGGGCAAAGTAGTTGATTCGGAAGACAAACCATTGGAAGGTGCTTCTGTTGTCGTGTCAGGAAAACCAGTTGGTACGGTTACCGACAACGATGGCGTTTTTAACTTAAATCTTAATGACACAAATTCTATTGTTATATCTTATGTTGGTTATAAGTCGGTCAAGGTTTCACCTGATTTTGAAAAATCTTTAACAATCAAAATGGTTTCTGAAAATGTAGATATCGAAAAAGTAGTAGTTGTAGCTTACGGCACTCGTAAAAAGTCAAGTTCAACAACAACAGAATCAAATAACGAAGGAAATGCCAATTCAGGTAAAAATGAGATTTTTACCATAGTTGAGAAAATGCCTGAATTTCCAGGTGGATTGTTGGCTTTACGCAAACATATTGCGCAGCAAATCAAATATCCGGTGTCGGCACAAGAGGCTGGCATTCAGGGTAATGTGTTTGTGAGTTTTGTGATAAACAGATACGGGGTGGTATCTAATGTTAAAGTTACAAAGTCGTTACATCCTGCACTCGATAATGAGGCAGTTAGGGTTGTCTATAGCATGCCAAAATGGAAGCCCGGAATTCAACAAGGCAAAGCTGTTGATGTCGCTTATACTATGCCTATTGAGTTTGTTTTGCAGTATGGTTCACCCCAGCCTTTAGAAAAATGAGAACTCTTTCAGTACTAATCATTTTCCTTCTTTTCGTCACAACTCTTTTTGCTCAAAAGGGAAAAGTTACCAGTGCGTTTGGCAATAAAGAAGCCGGAAAGCTAGACAAAGCAATAGCTGCAATTGAAGAAGCTATTGATGCAACTAACCCGAAAACAGAAAGCTCAATCAACTGGCCCAGAACATGGGAGGTTCGGGGAGAAATTTATCAGGCAGTTTTTCAATCGAAAGACGAAACCTATAAAAAGCTCCATGATGACCCGCTGGCCGAAGCATTCAACTCATACCTGAAAGCAATTGAGTTGGACACTAAGAATAAGTTTTCGAGTAGTGTCAGAATTAAGCTGCAATTGCTCATTCACGATCTCACTTCTCAGGCCGAAACAGCATTTAATACTCAAAACTACGATGGGGCGCTTGCTTCTTTCGAGCAGATTCTTGCAATTGAAGATACTCCGGTTTTTAAAGCCGAATCACCCGGACAGGTAGATACGGTCATTATTTACAATGCCGCTTTATCGGCATACAGTGCCAACAAATTTGATAAAGCCATTGAGTATTATAAAATAGTCGCAAAGTACAAGTACAATGGTGCCCAAACTTATGAACGACTATCGGAAAGTTACCTGAGTAAAAAAGATACAACGGGGGCTTTGGAAATCATGCAGCAAGGGTTAAAAGATTATCCCGGGAATAGTGCAATTCTTGTACAGCTTATCAACATTTACGAAAAAGGGAACAGGCTGGAAGATGCCATGAAATATTTGAATCTGGCTATTTCTAACGAACCAAATAATGAATCTTTTTATCTCTTTCGGGGGATTTTGTTTGACCGGATGAAAAATCCGGAAGAAGCAATAAAATCATACCTGAAAGCCATCGAATTGAACCCCGGTAACTTTGATGCCTTTTTTAACCTGGGAATAGTTTATTATAATTTGGGAGTGATACAGATTGATGTAGCGAATGCAGTACCAAGCAATCAATCCGAAAAATATGAAGCAGAGAAAGTTAAGGCAGATTTAGAATTCAAAAAAGCTTTGCCTTATCTGGAAAAAGCGTATGAATTAAAAGCGGAAGACAGATCGTTACTTGAAGGCTTGAAAAACGTGTATTATCGCTTGCAAATGCTTGACAAGTATCAAGCGATGCTAGAAGGCCTAAATCGTATGAATTAACGCAATTAAAATTAAAGGAGATTTCCCCGTAGTCGTTAAAAGATGATTGAAAATAAATATGATCTATTAGTTTAGATTTAAAAAGCTGCCAGTTTTGGTGCGTCTCCATTGCCGGCAGCTTTAATCATTGTCAAAATGAGTTGTATCGCTACAACGGCATAAAAATAGGAATTTAAAAAGTTGGGATCAATATTCGTCCGATTTTTAAAATCTATCGAATAATATAAATTCACTTTAATTTTACAGGTTAAAAAAACGAACAGGGTCATTCGCACCCTGTTTTTGTTTGCAAATTAAAAATACTATTTTCGGTTACCAATAACGAATTGTACTTTTGCCACTCGTTTTTCATCTGAAGTAAAAAAACTGAGATACAATGAAACTAATCGAAGTAACCGATTCAGGAACAAAAAAGCTTTTTCATCAGGTTCCGCACCTGATTTATAAAAACGATTCGAACTGGGCTTGTCCATTACATGGCATGGTTGAGGATGTGTTCGATCCGGCTAAAAATCCATCATTTAAAACAGGTGAAGCCATTCGTTGGGTGGTAACTGATGATAAAGGCCAACTGCTCGGACGGATCGGGGCATTTCTGAACCGGAAGAAGACCCATACTTTTGAGCAGCCAACCGGAGGATGCGGTTTCTTTGAGTGCGTAAATGATTTTGAAGCTGCTAAACTATTGTTCGATGCAGCCCGCGATTGGCATCGCGAACGCGGTATGGAAGCGATGGATGGCCCGGTGAATTTTGGTGAAAATTATATGAACTGGGGGCTCTTGGTTGATGGTTTTATGCATCAGGGTTTCGGGATGCCATACAACCCGCCGTATTACCAGGAGCTTTTCCGGAAATACGGGTTTGAAGTTTATTTCGAACAATACAGCTATCACCTCGATTACTCCAAGCCATTTCCGGAGCGCTTCTGGAAAATTGCAGGCTGGGTGGCACAGAAACCCGGCTATACGTTCGAACATTTTTCGTTCGATAAAACGGAGAAGTTTATCGACGACTTCTGCTATATTTATGATGAGGCATGGCGGTTTCACGATCATTTTCAGCCATTGGATAAGGACGAACTGCGCGATTTTATTAAAACGTCCAAAGCGATTCTTGACCCGGAAATGGTTTGGTATGCCTATCATGATGGCACCCCGATAGCCTTGTTTGTCATGATCCCGGACATCAACCAGATATTGAAAAAGCTCAATGGAAAAATGAATTTCGTTAACATCCTGAAGTTCTTGTATTATAAAAATACAAAGACCATTACCCGAACCCGGATACTCATTATGGGAGTTATTCCGAAATACCAGAAATCGGGAATTGAATCGGCCATTTTCTGGCATCAGGATAAACTCATGAAACACAAACCGCAGTATAAAGAGGTAGAGTTATCGTGGGCAGGCGATTTTAATCCTAAAATTTTGGCAATTTATAAGTCGGTAGGGGGCGTACACGTGAAAACTCATTACACCATGCGCTATCTGTTCGATCGAAATAAACCATTCAAACGAGTGCCGATTATTGGTGTAGAGGATTAGTTGAAACAAGCCATGAGCCGATCTTTTCTTATCGCCGGGAATGATTGAAGTGGCGAGCTCTATCAGGTAATTGAAAAACAAATTGCCGATAGATGAAAAAAAAGCACAATTTAAATCAGAAATATTTGGAAATTAAATTCCTATATGTAACTTTGCAAGCCTTAAAAAACAAAAGAAAAGAGAATTAAGATGAAAAAAGGGATACATCCAGCAAATTACCGTACTGTTGCATTCAAAGATATGTCAAACGGTCATGTTTTTATTACCAAATCGACTGTTAACACAAAGGAAACAGAAGTTGTTGACGGAGTTGAATATCCAGTTATTAAACTGGAAATTTCCAGTGCATCGCATCCTTTTTATACTGGAAAAATGAAATTGGTTGACACCGCAGGACGTGTTGATAAATTCAATACCAGGTATTCGAAACACATGGAGAACAGAAAAAAATAAATCTGTTCGAAATAAGATATTGAAAAAGCTTCGCATGGTCGAAGCTTTTTTTGTTTTATTACATTCCGAAACTCCCGGAGGCAAAGCCGAACCATATATTTGGCATGGGTATTGCAAAATTAACCGCAGTTACTTACTATCGACTCCTGTCGGTCAGTATGTCAGGTGTTTAATTCGACTTTTTAGGAAGTGCAAAAAAAAAATAAATTATGCAGAATATATTAATTTCCAGCTTGATGGATGACGAAACCGAGTTTATTCCGATTCTGGCTGATGACGATGATTCGGAATTAACGAGTGCTGAAGTTCCTGACATTTTGCCAATTTTACCATTACGTAATACGGTCATGTTTCCGGGTATTGTGATGCCAATAACTGTAGGGCGGCAAAAGTCACTTCAATTGGTTCAGGAGGTTTATCGGGGCAATCGCCTGCTGGGTACAGTGTCGCAGAAAGAAGGGAATATCGATGATCCGTCGAAAGATGATTTGTACGAAACCGGTACCATTGCACAGGTGTTAAAGATACTGGAAATGCCCGATGGTACAACTTCTGTGATCATTCAGGGCAAGAAGCGATTTGAGGTCGTTGAATATACCCAGGAGTTCCCCTATTTTAAAGCCAAAATCAATCCGTTAAATGATGTTCAGCCGATTGATGATTCAGTTGAATTTTCGGCAGTGGTGGGTTCGTTAAAAGACTTGTCGATAAAGATTGCGCAATTTTCGTCGCACATTTCGCCCGAAGCTTCTTTTGCGGTTAAAAATATCGAGAATTCAACCTTCCTGATCAATTTCGTGTGTTCGAATACCGATCTGAAAGTGGAAGAAAAACAGGTTTTACTCGGAATCAGCGATATTAAAGAGCGTGGAATTCAGGCAATAAGCTATTTGGTGCGTGAAGTACAGATGGCCGAATTGAAACGTGATATTCAAACGAAGGTAAAAGCAGAACTCGATCAGCAGCAACGCGAATATTTGCTGAATCAGCAAATGAAAACCATTCAGGATGAATTAGGCGGTAATCCTGCCGAACAGGAAATACAGGATTTTAAAGAACGGGCGAAACTGAAGAAATGGTCGGAAGATGCGGCCAAACATTTTGAAAAAGAAGTGCATAAACTTTCACGGTTAAATCCTGCTGCCGGCGAATATTCGGTTCAGTTTGCCTATTGCCAGACATTGCTTGATTTGCCCTGGAACGAGTTTACCGAAGACATTTTTGATTTGAAACATGCGGCTGAAGTGCTCGACGAAGACCATTACGGCCTCGAAAAAGTAAAAGACCGTATTTTGGAACACCTTGCTGTTTTGAAATTGAAGAATGACATGAAATCACCGATTTTATGCCTGTACGGCCCTCCCGGAGTTGGCAAAACTTCGCTTGGGAGGTCAATTGCCAAAGCGCTTGGGCGCAACTATATCCGGATGAGTTTGGGCGGATTGCATGACGAGGCTGAGATTCGCGGGCATCGCAAAACTTATATTGGCGCCATGCCGGGGCGTATTTTGCAGAACATTAAGAAGGCAAAATCGTCGAATCCGGTATTTATCCTGGATGAACTGGATAAAGTATCGAAAGATTTTCATGGCGATCCGGCATCAGCGCTGCTTGAAGTTCTCGATCCGGAGCAGAATTTTGAGTTTCACGACAATTACGTGGAGCTGGAGTATGATTTGTCCAAAGTCATGTTCATTGCTACAGCCAATACCCTTACAACGATTGCACCTGCCTTGCGCGACAGGCTCGAACTGATTGAAGTTAGCGGATACCTGGTTGAAGAAAAAATTGAAATCGCGAAACGACACTTGATCCCCAAGCAGCTTGAAAACCATGGAGTGGAAGAAAACCTGATTACTTTCCCGACAGAGGTTATACAGCATATTGTAGAAAATTATACCCGGGAATCTGGTGTTCGTGAACTGGATAAAAAAATTGCAAAAATTGCCCGGCGCGTTGCAAAAAAGATTGCTTTTGGTGAGGAATATAACCGGATTATGACCAAAGCCGATGTACGCGAATATTTGGGTGTAATACAATACACCAAGGAGATTTATCAGGGTAACGAATTTGCCGGGGTTGTAACAGGCCTGGCCTGGACGGCTGTTGGTGGTGAAATTTTATATGTGGAAACCAGCTTGAGTAAAGGAAAAGGTTCGCTTACTTTAACCGGAAATTTGGGCGATGTAATGAAGGAGTCGGCTATGCTGGCGCACGAATATCTTCGCTCGCATGCCGATCAGGTTGGCATTAATCCTGAAGTTTTTGACCGTTACAATGTACACGTTCACGTTCCGGAGGGAGCAATCCCGAAGGATGGCCCATCAGCCGGAATAACCATGGTAACCTCCATTGCTTCAGCATTTACACAGCGTAAGGTCAGGAAAAACCTGGCTATGACTGGCGAAATTACGCTTCGGGGGAAAGTGCTTCCGGTCGGAGGAATCAAGGAGAAAATTCTGGCTGCCAAACGTGCCGGTATTAAGGAAATTATTCTCTCAGAGGCTAACCGAAGGGATTTGGAAGAAATCAAAGAGGTTTACATCAAAGGATTAAAGTTTCATCACGTCAACACCATTCAGGAGGTACTTGATATTGCATTGCTTGAAACCAGGGTGGAAAAGCCACTTAAAATTGAGTAAATTGAAATCGTATTGATACAAAAAGCAGGCTTCAGGTGAGATAATCAACAGGAAGTCTGCTTTTTTTGTTTTGAATAAGGCAAAGCTGTACGAGTTGCTTTTCGGCTTTAGCCGTTCTGTTAACTATTCGGAAAGGTTGGGAATAAATCCAACTTCTCAAAATGAATCATCTGGCTTTTTGTGATTTCTTCTTCCTGATGTGTATCTCTATATTCGATGTAGCATTTGAGGTTTTTTTTATCAACCCGCTTCAGGTAATTGAGGTTGATGCAGGTGGCTCTATTGATCCTGAAAAATGACGGGGAATTAAGCATCCCGATTACCGTATTCATGTTCCTGGTAATGGTTTCGAGTGAGCCGTCGAGCAAATAAATGTCGCAATTATTTGCTTTCGATTTCATGAATACAATATCTTTAATATCAATGACTAATACTCCCTGAAAAGTTGGGAGTTTCATCTTCGGGATAGTCGATTGAGCATGGATAAAGCTATCTGCTTTCTGCTCATATTTTTTCTTTTCAGCTTTTACCCTGAATTTTTGCATGACTGTTTCAATATCTGCGATGCAAAATGGCTTGGTCAGAAAATCGAGTGGTTCAACTCCTAATGCTTCGTAGGCATACTGCGAATGGGCTGTTGTAAATACTATTTCCGAATAAAAATTTTCGGACTGAATCTTGTCGGCAACCTGCAATCCGTTCATGTCGGGCATATCAATATCTAAGAACACCAGTTCCGGTAATGTTTCCTTAGCCAGTTCGAGCCCTTTGGCGGCAATCGTTTCTTTCCCGGTAATTTTAATGTATGGAAAAATTCGCAGATACATCTCGAGCAAATTAATTGCTTCCGGTTCATCGTCAATAATTATTGCAGAAATGTTTGTTAACTCCATGATCTTGATTATTCTGTACTAAATTTTGTCAGTAGTTTGATTTGCTGTCTTGCACCTTTAATCTCGTATTCCTGGCCATCGGAGCTCAGGATGATGGTATTGTTGCTTCGGATGATTTTGCGGATATATTTCATGTTGATTAAGTAGGATCGGCTTATCCGCAAGAAATTTTGCGGCTGTAGCATCGTACCTACTTTGGCAAGGAATAAATAACAAACCTCTTTCCTGTTTTTGGTGAGAAAAATTTCGGTATAAACGCCATCGGCTTTGCAATAAAGGATTTCGTCGGTGTCAATAAAAATATAGCCCCTTACCGTCTGAAGCTGTAATTTGGTGTCTTCTACTGCGTTTTCAATAATCTGGTTGATTCTGGTCCGGACATTACTGGTTTGAATATGCAGCGTTTTCTCAATAATTTCTTCAAGCTCCTCGCGTACAATGGGTTTTAAAAGGTAATTGAAAACCCCTTCGCGAATGGCATTTGCTGCATTATCTTTTGATTTTGAAACAAATACAATAGTAGGTTCCGGTTGTTTGGTTTTAATGAATTTGATGAATTCTTTCCCTGTTTTTCCTATTGGTGGGTATTCCAACAGAATAAGATCGGGTGAGGAATCTAAAATTTTAGGTAGAGCCAAGTCGGTATCTTCTGCCGAGTCGATTCTGGAAACCGAAGCGTTTTTTTCAAGTAGGGAAATCGTATGTTTAAGCGATATCAATTCGCTATCGACAATTAATACAGAAATTCTTTGTTTCAACATACAGAATTGAACTTTATCTGATGAACTGCACTAAAGATAATAATATATTATACGGGCAATGCGAGGCAAACTAAAAAATAGTTTTGTGTCGCTATAATTAATTACAAATTTAATATTTGACATAAAACTTTCATCCAAGACACCTGAATTTTGAATCCAACGGTTCGTCTGTCCTAAATTCAAACATTCAAGGTTGCTGATATGTTCCGATAATAAGGCGGATGTTCATGCATGCGTTGAAGGTATTGGAAAAAATATCATCGAATTTATCTAATTAAAATATGAATCGATTTATTTAGTCTAATTATTGCATGTTTTGTTATTCAGAAATGGGCTTAAATGTCAATGAATTAATCTTATTTCCATTTATTCAACATTTGTTCGTATTCCTTTAAGTTACCTGTCTCTTATTTTTTTATATTTAAAGGTAGAAACCATTACTGCATTTGATTGTTTAATCTGGGTAGTTTGAAAAAATGGTTTCATCATACATTAAATACTAAACCTGTTGGAATGAGAAAATCTTATCTTCTCCGTCATTTCTTTTTGCGTTTGAAAGCTTTTATTTTTTTATTGTTATTATCCTTATTGATCTTCAATACAATTCCGCTATCGGCATCTTCAGTTGAAGATGAGACCGATGAATTTACCGAAGATCATTCGCACGGGGACATCCAGCGGGGAGAACGTTTTTTTAAAGGTCTGTTGCCTACCGATCGTAAATTCGAATCGTGTGTTTCCTGTCACATATTGACTCATTCCGATACCTTGAACTGGAACCCCTCGGCGATGGACATTGCACAGAAATTTAAAGGAAAGGATTTTGCTGAATTCCAGAGTGCTGTCATGCAGCCCAACGGAAAGAAGATGGAAGCTTCCCATAAAGATTTCAAAATCGAGGAAGAGGATCTCAAAAAAGTTAAACTTTACCTGGATGATCTTGCAGTAACCGGTCCTCCTTCAACCGGTCCGACCATCAACCAGATTGTTATTTTTCTTTTGCTGGGTTTGTTAATGACATTCGCGTTACTCGATCTTATTTTCTTCCATAAAATTAAATACCGCTTTGTTACCGTCCTCATTCTTATCGTTGCATTGGTCGTTCAGGTTAAAATGGTTGCTGATGCGGCTATTAACCTCGGACGCTCACAAAATTATGCTCCGGATCAACCGATCAAATTTTCGCATAAAGTACATGCCGGCGATAACCAGATCGACTGTAAATATTGTCACCATACTGCCGAATTTGGTAAATCAGCAGGTATTCCGGCGATGGAGTTGTGTATGAATTGCCACGTTTTGGTTCGGGAAGGTGCTAATTCAGGAAAATTCGAAATTGCCAAAGTGATTGATGCCAATGAAACCAAAAAACCGGTTGAATGGGTACGTCTTCATAATCTTCCGGATCATGTCTTTTTCAGCCATGCACAACATGTTGGGGTAGGCAAAGTTGATTGTAAACAATGCCACGGAGCCGTAGAAGAAATGGATATCATGAAACAAACCAGCGATTTGTCCATGGGCTGGTGTATCAATTGCCACCGCGATACCAAGGTGAATTTCAAGGATAATGCGTATTACGACAATTATATGAAACTGCACGATGAACTTAAAGGTGGCGGAATTGATACCATTCGTGCCGTGAATATTGGGGCAAATGATTGTATGCGCTGCCATTATTAAAAAGTTCCAGGTTTCACGTTTCAAGTAAAAAAATAAAAAATATATCGTCGATGAAGACATACTGGAGAAGTATAGAAGAACTTGCCAATCCAAAAGAATTACGCCGTGATGAGGTGCGTGAAGAGGCCAAACAAAAGAGCATGCTGATGAGGGGCGATACTGCGCTGAATGCCGCATCGCGACGCGATTTTTTGAAAACATTTGGTTTCGGCATTGCTGCCGCTTCAATTGTTGCCAGTTGCAAAAGACCTGTTGATAAAGCAATTCCCTATTTGGTTAAGCCTGATGAAATTAATCCCGGAACTGCCAATTATTACGCTTCTTCCTATTTCGAAGGAAATGAATATGGAAGTATCATTGTAAAAGTACGCGACGGAAGGCCAATCAAAATCGAAGGAAACGAATTGAGTTCCATTTCACAGGGAGGAACCAGCGCCCGAATGCAGGCTTCTGTTTTGAATTTGTATGACGATGCACGTTTTAAAGGACCTTTGAAAAACGGACAGGAAATAACCTGGGAGAAGGCCGATGAAGAGATTGTCGCTCAGCTTGCGGCATTAAATTCTCAGGGTGGGAAAGTGGTTCTGTTAAGTTCTACTGTTATTTCTCCTTCGACCAAAGAAATCATTCAGAAATTTGCTGAAAAACAGACCAATACCGAGTGGATTCAATACGATCCGGTTTCGGCTTCCGGAATTCTGGAAGCGAACAGAATGAGTTTCGGAACGGCTTTTATTCCTGATTATCGTTTTAAACAAGCAAAAGTGGTTGTGAGCTTTGGTGCCGATTTCCTCGGAAGCTGGCTCTCAACGGTTGAATATACCAAAGGATACACTGCTGCCCGACAGTTACAGGATGGTCGGAAAGAAATGCTTCGCCATTATCAGTTTGAGTCGGGCTTGACCTTGAGTGGCTCGAATGCCGATGTTCGTTTCCCAATCAAACCTTCGGAAGAAGGTGCCATTGTACTGGCACTTTATAACGCTATCGCCACAGCCAAATCCGGACAGCTACTTTCCGGCGCACCTTCGTCGGTTGATGTGAGTGATTTGGCGAATGATTTGCTCGAAAATGAAAAACAGAGCATCGTGATCTCCGGAAGTAACGATGTGAATATCCAATTGCTTGTAAACGGAATTAACCAGTTGCTGGGCAATTACGGACAAACTATTGGCCTGGAAAATTCCTTAATGACGAAACAGGGAATCGATGGAGATACAGATCGTTTGCTTTCTGATTTGAAAGCTGGCAATGTAAAAGCTTTACTGGTTTGGAATGCCAATCCGGTTTACGACCATCCGAAAGGAAAAGAGTTTGCTGAAGCCATCAAAAAAACTGGACTGAGCATTTCTTTATCGGAAAGGCCTGATGAAACAACCGCACTTTGTCAATACGTTTTGCCCGAAAGTAATTTGCTGGAAAGCTGGAACGATTTGGAACCCAAAGCAGGTATTTACAGTCTTTCACAACCAGTAATAGCTCCAATTTTTAACAGCCGTCAGGCTCAGGCGACCTTGCTGAAATGGACTGGGGCTGATGTCAATTACCGCGATTACATCAAAAACTTCTGGAAAGAAACTCAATTCCCGAAGCAAAAAAATACAACCGATTTCCGCCATTTCTGGAATACTGCACTTCAAAACGGTGTTTTCGAAACCGCTCAGGAATCAAAATTAACGTATTCTTCTGACGGAATTTCTCAGGCAGCAAGCCAGATAAAAGGTGCTGTTTCAGGAATTGAAGTTGCCCTTTACGAAAGTGTAGCCATAGGTAACGGGAAATATGCCAACAATCCGTGGTTGCAGGAATTACCCGATCCGGTTGCTAAAATAAGCTGGGACAATTTTGCGGCTATTCCGGTTGCTTACGCTACCGAAAACGGGCTGAAAAATGAAGATGTCATCAGCATAAACGGCATCGAATTGCCTGTATTCGTTCAGCCCGGACAAGCCAAAGATACCATTTCGGTTGCGCTGGGTTACGGTCGCGAAATTGCCGGAAAAGTAGGCGATCAGACTGGGACAAATCTGTATCCATACATCGGAATTGAAAATGGGACACGGCAATATTTCCTCACTTCAGCAAAAGTTGAAAAAGTTGCCGGAAAAGTTTTTGAGTTGGCCATTTCGCAAACCCATTACTCGATGGAAGGCCGACCGATTGTTCGGGAGACAACATTAGATAACTATATCAAAAATCCTGTTTCAGGTAACGAGTTGAAAGCCGAACACGAATCGAAATCAGTAACATTATATGAAGCTCCGGTATATAACGGGCATCACTGGGGAATGGCTATCGATTTGAATTCCTGCACCGGATGCGGAAACTGCGCGGTAGCTTGCCAGGCCGAAAACAATATTCAGGTGATCGGAAAAGAGCAGGTCCGCAATAGAAGAATCATGCATTGGATCCGGATCGACCGGTATTATTCTGAAAATCCGGAGAACCCGAAAGTTTCGTTCCAGCCGGTGATGTGTCAGCACTGCGGAAACGCGCCTTGCGAAAATGTGTGTCCGGTGGCTGCCACACCTCACAGCGAGGAAGGCCTCAACCAGATGGCATACAACCGCTGCGTAGGGACCAAATACTGCATCAACAACTGTCCGTACCGCGTTCGTCGCTTCAACTGGTTTCAGTATGTGAAAAACGATAAGTTCGATTTTGCATCGAACAGTGACTTGGGACGCATGGTATTGAACCCGGATGTAACTGTCCGTTCGCGCGGGGTGGTTGAAAAATGCTCGATGTGTGTACAGCGTATTCAGGAGAAAAAACAGTTGGCCAAACTCGAAGGACGACCAATTGCTGAGGGTGAAATCAAAACGGCCTGTTCGCAGTCGTGCCCCGGAAATGCCATTGTTTTTGGTGATCTGGAGAATCCTGAAAGCCGCATTTCGAAGCTGTTTAAAGACCAGCGCAATTACCATTTGCTGGAAGAATTGCACACTTTGCCGTCAGTTGGTTACCTGACTAAAGTGAGGAATACAAAGGCATGATCATCAATCAAATGAAACTCGCCTTGAGATTTGCTTCTTTATCAAGAGAAAGGTTGTTGGCGAGTTCCATCTGGCAATTGAAAAAATAGATAATAATCAGATGAAATAGATTGGACTATGTATAAAACGGATGTACGAGGAAAATTAATTGACGGAGAGAAGTCGCTCAGTCAGATCTCGCAGGAAATTCTGGCACCTATTGATGCTCAAACACCCAAATGGTGGTATATTGCCATGGGGGTTAGTTTGGTGATGTTTGCCTGGGGTGCCCATAGTATTTATATAACCCTGACTCAGGGAGTTGGATCTTGGGGCGTTAACAATACGGTAGGATGGGGATGGGCCATCATTAACTTTGTTTGGTGGATCGGTATCGGACATGCCGGAACTGCATTTTCCATTTTCCTGCTGATTTTACGTCAGAAATGGAGAACAGCCATTAACCGTGCGGCTGAAGCAATGACTGTTGTTGCGGTATTTTGTGCGGCATTGTTCCCGTTGATGCACATGGGGCGCCCATGGTTGTTTTTCTTCGTTTTCCCGTATCCGAATACGCGCGGCCCACTTTGGGTGAATTTTAACTCCCCATTGTTTTGGGACTTTGTGGCTATTTCAGCCTACCTGCTCATCTCTGCCAGTTTTTGGTATTTCGGCATGGTTCCTGATTTTGCAACGATTCGCGATACGACCAAATCGAAAATTAAAAAAGCAGTTTACGGATTCTTTGCCTTTGGATGGACAGGCTCCTCGAAAGAGTGGTTGCGTTATGAAGGTTTAGCTTTTGTATTGGGAGGAATCGCCGCTGTTTTGGTTGTCTCGGTTCACTCCATCGTATCCACCGACTTCGCTGTTTCTGTAGAGCCAGGCTGGCATACCACTTTATTCCCTCCATACTTTGTGGTTGGGGCTATTTTCTCCGGATTTGCCATGGTTTTAACCTTGGTAACACTGATGAAAAAATTGTATAACATGGGCGATTTTATCACTGAAAATCATGTTGACGCGGTTTGCCGGGTGTTGGTCTTCATTTCGCTGATCATGGGGACAGCTTATATTACCGAAATATTCATTGCATGGTATTCAGGTTCCGAATATGAGATGTTCACGTTCTTTAAAAACCGTATTACCGGCGAGTATGCGATACAGTTTTGGGGCATGTTTATCTTTAATGCTATTTTACCTCAGTTATTCTGGTCGAGAAAAATCCGCCGTAACCTTTGGGTTGTTTTCATTATTTCTTTGCTGATTAATCTTGGAATGTGGTTCGAACGGTTCAATATTGTAGTAACCTCTTTATCGAAGAATTACCTTCCGGCTAACTGGGCAGATTATTCACCAACTCTGGTCGAAATTGGCTTCTTTGTGGGGACCATCGGAATGTTCTCTGCCGGGGTATTGTTGTTCTTCCGCTACATTCCGCAGATTGCGATCAGTGAAGTAAAAATGATTTCAAAATATAACACGCAACAAACCGATCACCTAAAACCCGGACACCACCATGATTACGAATAAGAAATATTTAGTCGGTGTTTTTAATGACGAACATACGCTGATTGATGCCTTTGAGAAAGCGTTGCAGAAAGGGGTCGTCATCGAAGAAGTTTATACACCCTATCCGATTCATGAAATATTGCATGGAATGAAAAATAAAACAAACATTACCACAGCAGCATTTTTTTATGGATTGTTTGCAGTGGTTATGCTCATTGGGGGCATGTATTACGCTGCGGTAATTGATTGGCCATTGTTGTTTGGCGGAAAACCTTTCAACACGTTTCCTTCGTTTATTGTGGTAACCATTGTAGCCACAATTCTCACCATTACCATTTTAACTCTTTTCACGTTTTCAGCAAGAGCAAAGATTTTCCCCGGGAAAAATGCTGTAATTATTGATGTACGTGCTACCGATGACAAATTTATTATTCTGCTCGATCAGGAAAAAATGGGAGTGGGTAAACCTGAAATAACCAGGTTGTTTGAGGCCAACGGAGCATCAGAAATATATGAAAAATAAACCGCTACTAACTGAAAAAAACATTTATAGAATGAATATTAAAAACACTATAAAAGGTCTTGCGGCAATAGCGCTAATCATCGTTTTCGGATCGTGCGACCGCGACCGGAACTCTACAGGATGGCAATATTTTGATGATATGGCTCATTCCGCAGCCTATGAAACTTATACCCCCAACCCCAATTTTGCTGATGGTAAAACCATGCGCAATCCTGTTGAGGGAACTATTCCATTGGGCTATCAGCCTTATTTGTACGAAAAAAATGATACCGATCGGGTTAGCGCGGGTAAAGAATTGGTTAATCCTTTTGACGCCAGTCCGGAACATTTGGGAAGAGGTAAAGCCGTCTATGATGTTTATTGCATTAGTTGTCATGGCGATAAAGGCGACGGGAAAGGATTTTTGTTTACCAGTAAAAAATATCCGTTTCCTCCGGCGAATTTGTTAACCGATAAAATCAGGAATAACCCTGAAGGTGAAATCTACCATGTCATTACGGTTGGTTTCGGGGTAATGCCTCAGCATGGCTCCCAGGTCAGGCCTGACGATCGCTGGAAAGTGGCTATGTACATTAAAAATGTTTTACACAAGCAATAGAAGAGTTCCACGTTTCAGGGTTCAAGTTCCAAGTGGCGACTTATATTAATGTTTTGACTAACCGCGTAGCGGTGAAAATATTGTAGCCCGGGATGAAATCCCGGGTAATAAAAGAAAAGGGAAAACCGTCCGACAGAAAATCAAGAAAAAAGTCAGGACTATATTTCGGACGGAGAAGATAATATTCTTGACAGAAAGAAAACGAAAGAATAAAATGAATATGGATACAATGAATGATAAACTGATTGTTCCTCAGAAATTTAAGAGTCTGCTGTATGGGCTGATCGGAATCGGGGTAATTTCCATGGTTGCCGGTTTCGTACTTGATCCGCATCGGGCCTGGGCGAATTATCTGCTGAACAACTATTATTTTTTGTCGCTGGCAATAGGTGCAGCTTTCTTTGGTGCCATCCAGTATATTGCCCAGGCGGGTTGGTCTTCGGCATTTAAACGTATTCCGGAAGCCATGGCATCGTACGTTCCTGTTGCTGCCGTATTTTTCCTCCTGATGTATTTCGGGATGCATTCCTTGTTTCACTGGTCGCACGAAGGAATTACCGAAACCGACGCATTACTGGCTCACAAAGCGCCTTACCTGAATGTTCCTTTTTTCTTTGTACGGGTGATTTTGTTCTTCGGGTTATGGATTGTATTAATCAGGTTGTTGCGCAGAATATCGTTGAAAGAAGATGTTGAGGGTGGACTGGAACATTTCTATAAATCGGAGAAGTATTCCAAAGTACTGATCTTTATTATTGCCATCAGCTTTACATTGTTTGCCATTGATATGATTATGTCGCTCGAACCACATTGGTTTAGCGGACTTTTTGCTGCAAAAAGCTTTATAGCCGCTTTTTTGCATGCCGCCACAGTTATTACACTTATCGTTATCGTTCTGAATAAAATTGGTCATTTACGAATGCTCAACCACAGTCACCTGCACGATTTTTCGAGGTATATTTTTATGCTTTCAATTATTTGGGGATACTTTAATTTTGCTGAGTTCATGATTATTTGGTACGGTAATATTCCTGAAGAAACCATGTTTTATGTGCATCGGTCGCATGGCGCATTTGGTGTTTTGTTTTATGCCAATATTATCCTGAACTGGTTTATTCCATTCCTGTTCCTGATGCCCCGAATGACTTCGCGCAGCAAGCTGTTTATTTTACCGGTAATCGTGATTTTGATGATTGGCCAATATACCGAGTTGTATTATTACATCTGGCCGGCAGTGGTTCACGAAGCGAAATTCGGTATTCTGGAAATCGGCACCTATCTTGGTTTCCTCGGTCTGTTTACCTTGGTCGTAACAAACACCTTGTCGAAAGCCAGTTTAGTACCTAAAAATCATCCTTATTTAGAAGAAAGTATTTACCATCAGTTCTGATGACCTTGAAATAGAAGGCACAAAAAATCCCGAAATCTTCAGCAGGTTTCGGGATTTTTTGTTGGGTTCTGACTCTATTTCAGAACTTCAGTTTTTGCATTTAGTCCGCTCCACTCCTTAATCTTTCCAATGAATTCTTGCTTCATTTCTTCAGGCATCGTTTTGATTCGGGCAGTGCCATGGTGTGCTCCCGGAATCAGGAACGATTTGGAGTTTACACGATTGGTAACCAAAACCCGAGGGGCCGACCAGGTATCTATTCCGCCATAGATGTACAAAATGTTGTTCCCTTTTTCATCGAGCCAGTTTTTAAAATTGCGGTACAATTCAGGTGAAAAAGCATTGGCTTTGGCTGCTTTGGGAGGAAAGATAGCCGATGGATTGGTGGTGAAATGTTTAATGTATTTCCTGAATGGCTCGATGTTATAGCCATAATATCCGGTTTGCGTGGCCTGGTAATAATGCGACGCAAACTGTGCAATATCCCGATCGGAGAAAAAAGATATGTCGGATGTTTTGATGAGCTCATTAAGGTAGTCGTCTAATTTTTTATTGGTGGGAATGCTGTCGCAGGAGCGACCCCACTGCCAAAACGAGAACGAATATTCGAGTACAGCCAATTCAAACGATTTTCCGATGTTGCCGGTATAGTTAAATTTTAGCCGTGCCCCTTTGGCATACCAGCTTAGTTTTTCAAGAGCCTTATCTTCGTTTTTCAACAGAAATTCCTGAAAATTATGAATTTTTTGCCGGCATTCCGGAGTACCAATGGTATCCAGAAAAGTATAAATCCGTTTATCTTCCAATTCATTGTCGATGGGCGCCACATACGGAATGGCCACATCTATATCTTCAGGATAAAAATATTTGTAGTAAAGCGTGGTTTGTCCTCCTTTGCTAATGCCGGTGCTAAACCATTTGCCTTTGTATAGTTGTTTGAAAAGCTGATTAACGGCATGGAGATCGGCAACGGCCTGTTCAATGGTGAGGTATTCCCATTGCATGGAATCGGGTATCGATTTGCCAAAATACCGGTACTCAACACCGATGTTGTTGGCATTCAGGATCTGTTCCACTTCGTTTTGTCCGCGTCCCATTCCGTAGCCATGGGTTTCCATTACAGTCGGGTTGTTAAAACCGCGATGTTTCAATTGTACCCACTGATTAAAATATCCTTTCTCCGGATGTTGGTGATCGATGGGTTGTTTTACGAATAAATCGTAAGTCAGAAAAGCATCGCCGGGCTTCGTTGCATTGGAAAACGAAACATTGGGCAAATTAAATAACTCGCGCTCGAGCTGTTGTTTGTCGGGTTGCGCGAACGAATTCAGTATAAACAAGCTGAAAATAAAAAGCAGAAATGATTTCATCGGTGAGGTACATAAGAATTTGAGCCGCAAAGTAAGGAAAGCAGCTGAAATGTAAAAGAGGAAAAGTCAGGGAATGGCGGCAGAATCCCGAAGAATGGAAAATGAAAATTAAAGTGACACTCCCTGGGCAGCCGACAGGGAGCATCCGGCTTTAAATTTTCACATAATGCAACTGAACCAGTCCTTTTTCAAAGCTCTGACTTTTTACGAGTTGAAGTTTTTGTTCTGGAAATTTGTATCCAAACAACCGGATCCCGTCGCCAAGCAGCACCGGAATGACAGAAACAGTCATTTCGTCGATTAAATTTTCCTGAAGCAAATGGCTGATTGTCTCGGCGCCACCGTCGCAATAGATGTTTTGGCCAGGCTGGTTCTTTAGCGACAGAACCAAATCAGTAAGCTTCCCCGAAAAAAATACTGTTTTGCCGGAATCTGGTCGCGGGGTTCGGGTTATCACAAAAACCTGCCGGCTGCCGTATAAAGATTCTACTCCCATCGACAGAACTTTGTCGTACGTTTTTCGGCCCAAAATAACGGTATCCACCGTATTAATAAATTCGGAGTAACCGTAATCTTCGCCTTCCAGCTCTACCTGATTTAAGAAACTGATGTCGTCATCGGTTTTGGCAATAAAACCATCAAGACTCATGGCGATAAAAAGGCATAATTTTCTATTCATAATTTATGTCATTAGTTGTTAATAGATCGTCATTTATAGTCATGCGTAGTTTTTCTGATGATTCGTCAAATGCTTTTAATACTAAATGCTTGTGAGACGAATGATCCTCAATGACTTTTGCCTACTGTGACTGAACTCTGATCACTATTTCTTTCTGATTATATCAATCGCTTCCTCCACGGTTTCCACGGGCAATTGACAGCTATTGTTTTGGCAAATATAAATCAGCGTTTTTCCCGGGACAAACCGTTCCTTCAGCAAAGGCAGCTCACTTTTCGTGGTTCCGGCGCAGAAAATTACCTGGGGCAAATAGTTTTTCTGAAGTTCATTCAGTAAGGTGATGGCATTTTCTCCCACAATAGCTGCTTCCAAGTGATTGCCACTCAAATTGAGCATCAGTTGCGACCAGTTGCTGTAACCTGAAGGATAGTCCGTCATGTTGCCAATGATCCGATTGAACATTTTTTTTGCCGTTTTCAGATAGTCCGGTTGGTCAAGCAAATAGGAGAGCCGAAACAGATTTTTGGCCATCACCGAATTGGACGCAGGAATCACGTTATCGTGAATTTCGATGGTTCGGGTAATCAAATCTTTTTGCTGACTGGCCGTGAAATAGAAAATGGATTTTTGCTCATCGTAGAAATCGTTAATAGCGGTTTCAGTTAATTGGCGAGCGATGCTAAGCCATTCTGCATTTCCGGTAACTTCAAAAATAGCGGTGAATGCTTCAATGGCAAAGGCATAATCTTCCAGAAAACCCGAAATTTTCGACTGGTTATTCTTGTATGAATGGAATATTTTTTCGTCCCCGGTCATCATCTTTTGTTTCAGGAAGCTGGCATTTGCCAGCGCCAATTCCAGATATTCCGCTGTGCCAAAAGCCTTGTAACAACTGATTAATTCGGAAATAGTCATGGCATTCCACGACGCCAGAATTTTATCATCGAGCCCGGGTCGCACCCGTTTTTCGCGTTCTTTCAATAAAAGTTGTTTCCAGCTTCGTGTTTTAATTTCCAATTCACCAACGGATAGCTGGTGTTTTTCTGCAAATGAATGGTTGTCTTCGGTTCGCATCAGGATATAGTGGTTGTGCTCCCAAAATCCAAGCGAATTGATGTTGTAATAATCGCTGAAAAGTACAAAATCAGCGCCTAAAATCTGAGCCAATTCCGTTTTCGTCCAGACATAGAATTTCCCTTCTTCGCCTTCGCTATCGGCATCCAATGCTGAATAAAATCCGTTTTCAGGAGACAACAATTCCCGCTTCAGGAATTCAACAGTTTCCGAAACCACCTGCTGATACAATGGATTGGGATCAGTTTGGTAGGCTTCGGCATACAGTTGCAAAAGCTGGGCATTGTCGTAGAGCATTTTTTCGAAGTGCGGAACTTTCCAGATCTCGTCGGTCGAATAGCGGGCAAAACCACCACCAATTTGATCGTAAAGTCCGCCAAAAGCCATTTTTTTCAGGGTAAGTTTTACCTGCCCAACTATTTTTTCATCCTGAAATTCCTGTCCGGCACGAAGCAGAAATTGCCAGTTATTCGGAAGCATAAACTTGGGAGCGCCTTTCGTTCCACCATTTTTCGTGTCAAAATGGTCTTGCCACTTTTTTAAAAGTGATGGCACAAACAGCGGATCGATCATTGATCTTTCTCCGGAGATTGGAACCAGCGAGTTTTGCTCAATTCCCTCTTGTAGTTTTACCGCGTATTCCAGTGTCTCTTTCAGGTTTTCAGCATAAAACCTGGAAACGGCTTCCAATGCCTGCATCCAGTTTTCTTTCTGAAAGTAGGTTCCGCCCCAGATTGGACGGCCATCGGGCAACGCGATGCAGTTGAGCGGCCAACCTCCGCGACCGGTTAAAAGTTGCACGGCAGTCATGTAAATGTGGTCGATATCGGGCCGTTCTTCGCGGTCAACTTTGATGCAAACAAAATGATTGTTCATGATTTGCGCCACTTCCGGATCTTCAAACGACTCATGTTCCATCACGTGGCACCAGTGGCAAGCCGAATAGCCGATGCTGATGAGTAAAAGTTTGTTTTCGGCTTTGGCCCGATTCAGCGCGTTTTCGCCCCACGGCTGCCAGTTCACCGGATTATGCGCGTGCTGCAATAAATACGGCGATGTTTCGTGAATCAGTGCATTGGTGTATTTTACTTGTTTCATATTTGCTTTCTGAATTTGATAAGGGAAACAAGCTACCGAGAATAAAGTTTTATTGAACTATTCGGCGTAAAATCTCAGTGAAATAACAGTCATTGGAATTTTAGCATGCCGGATTTTTAGTTCAGGATTATTTCATCGACAAATATCCATGCAGGTTCTCCTTTGCCTGGATGCCAGGATGGTAATTTTTTAAGATTTGAAGCAATAAACTTATAATATTTAAATGAAGTAGCTTTGGGAAAATCACAACTGTACGTACTAACTCTCTTGAGCTCAGACTTATTTGCCTCTGGTAACCTGACATTCGCCACGGGTTTAAATTGTTTGCCATCATTGCTTCCTTGCACAGTTATTGAATTTACCGGGAAAATATATGCTTCTAAATCAACAAGCACATTGAAATGTACCGAATTTAACAATTTTGGCTGGTTAAAACCAATTACAAATTCCATATCAGATTCCCGATAGGCCAACCACTTCCCATTTGACATGTTAGTTTCACCCAACTCGTAATCGATTAGCGTTTTAGCTCCATTGCCACGATATTTTTGATCTGGTGTTTTGATTAGGAATATGGTATCAGGGTGAATTCCTGATTTATAAAATGTTCGCTGTACCAAGTCACTAGCTATCCATCCTGTTTTGAAAGCTTTTACCTTCAAAACCGTATTTTGTGAAAGTCGTATTGGCCGGGTATATTCGCTGCTTTTTAAACTGTCCGGATCGCTTCCATCTGTAGTGTATCTGATGACTACCCCTTTCAGAAGATGCTTTACTTTGACATCTATATGATCCGACATTACGGATGTATCTTGCTCAATAACGGGATTATTTATTTTCATTATTACATTCTCCAGATTATCTCCAACATAGAATTTTATAGACGGATGCTTCGATATTAGTTTTTCAAGTTGCTTTTCATTAACATGATCAGACCATACGTTGAGTGACGAAAATGTGGCCTGATTGAGAAATCGGTCCAATTCAGCTTCAGTGAATTTTATTCCGCAGATTGAAACAGCCTTAAGTTTTGTCAATGTTTTTAATAGATCAAGGGTGCTGATGTTAAGACCTGTACTGTTTAAGTTTATTTTTTTTAGATTTTTAAATTGGGTAATGATATCCAGGTCTTCTTTGGCTAAAGGCATTCCCTGCATATTTAAACTCACAATATTGTTTTTTATCTTCTCCAAATTTTTCAGGTTCTCACGATTGTAAAAGGAGCCTTGAAAGAAGTTTACTTCCACCTCGTCAGATCCGGAAAACAGGTAATTGGTTGTGCAATAATTGGAATTAAATTCTTCCAGGTCAGGAAGATCTGTTTCTTGTACAACTTTTTGATTCGAAGCAGACCTGAGTTTATTCACTAAAACAAACAAACTATCTTCTTTGGCCAATTCGTTCAATCTGGTATTGAAATTAGCGCCGGCTTTTATCCATCTACTTAAAATACTTGTTTCTTCGGAAGTGAGTTGCATTTTGCCGTCCGGCGGCATATGCTTTTCATCGGTTACTGGCAAATGAATTCGTTGAATTAAACCAGCCTCAGCATTCAAATTACCCTTGAGTATATCTCCGTTTTTACCTCCCAGCAAAATTTTCTCCGGAGTATGGAGTTGTAAATCGCCTTTCATTTTATCCGCGCCATGGCAGCTAACACATTTTTGTGCAAGAATTGGTGCAATTCCAAATTCATAGATAGTTGCTGTAGTATCCGACAGTTCTTTTTCCGCAGAAAAAACAGCAGTTTTGGGAAAACTTAAAGCATTGACCCCGTGAGTTAGTTGCGCACCTTTGTGTGTGGATCCGATAAGCACCAATACAAACAAAACCGCCAGAATTTTTTTTAAACTGATTCTGAAATTTAGTACATACAGAAATACAAAACTTAGTATTGCTACTGCAATTCCGCCCCATTTGTGCAGATTAATCAATTCACCATCGTAGGCATTTTGTTTGGAAAGTAATAGCCCAAGTATGGCCACGCTGCAGGCAAACACCGCATTAATGGCAAACAGTAATTTCTCCGTATCAGGGGGGAATTTGCGTTGCTGGAAAAACATGAAGTAAATGGCAATTAAGATACCGAATACGATAGGAAAGTGTAAAACCAAAGGATGAAGTTTACCTGTCCATTGAAAAAATACTCCGGGTTGTATTTGTTGATCGAAGATGGCGAGCACAAGCATAAACGGATTTAAAATCCACAAGCACAATTCCAGAGTTTGGCCTATTTTCTTCTCATTCATATTTTTAGCTGATTATGTCGCGCACCACGTTCCCGGCAACGTCTGTTAATCGGTATCTCCTTCCCTGATGTTTAAAAGTAAACTTTTCATGATCGATACCCATAAGGTGCATCACTGTGGCATGAAAATCGTGAACATGAACCGGAAGTTTGGTTATGTTGTATCCAAATTCGTCGGTTTCGCCAAAAACACCCGGTTTTACGCCACCGCCAGCCATCCAAAGAGTAAAGCATCGTGGGTGATGGTCACGACCATAGTTGTCTTTGGTCAATTTGCCCTGGCAATAATTGGTTCTGCCAAATTCACCTCCCCAAATCACCAACGTTTCGTCGAGTAAGCCGCGTTGCTTTAAATCCTTGACTAGCGCAGCCGACGATTGGTCAACATCTTTACATTGTCCTTCAATTTCTTTGGGCAAATTCCCATGCGTATCCCAACCCTGGTGGTACAATTGCACAAAACGAACCCCGTTTTCAGAAAGCTTTCGGGCCAGCAGGCAGTTTGCTGCATATGTTCCGGGTATTAAACATTCCGGACCATACATTTTGACGATCGATTCCGGTTCGTTTTGCAGAGATGTAATTTCAGGAACGGCCATCTGCATCCGATAGGCTAATTCGTATTGCTGAATCTTGGTTACGATTTCAGGATCGCCAATTTTTTTGTACGCTTCGTCGTTGAGTGCTGAAATCTCATCAAGCATCGCTCGTTTGTCTTCCCGGTTAATAAATTCGGGATCTGTTAAATATTTAACCGGCTCTTCGCCGCTGCTAAATTGCACGCCCTGATGGATTGAATCGAGAAATCCGTTAGACCATAGTTTGGAATACACGCCTTGTCCGTTGCCTTTTCCCTTGCTAAGTAAAACACAAAACGCAGGTAAATTTTTATTTTCACTTCCCAATCCGTAGCTAATCCAGGAGCCCATGCTTGGCCTGTTTCCAACCTGTGCGCCTGTTTGAAAAAAGGTAAGTGCAGGATCGTGATTGATAGCTTCGGTATAAATTGAGCGAATAAAACACAGATCATTGCTTATTTCAGCCAAATGTGGCAGGATTTCACTTATCCAGACCCCGTTATTTCCGTATTGGGCGAAATTGTATTTGGTTCCTGCCAGTGGAAATTTGGCCTGATTAGAGGTCATCCCGGTAAGCCGTTGCCCCATTCGAATACTTGCCGGCAAATCCTGTCCGTGCATTTTTTGTAACATGGGCTTGTAATCAAATAAATCCAATTGTGAAGGAGCTCCATTCTGGAAAAGATAGATCACCCGTTTTGCTTTTGGCGCAAAATGCGGAAGAACATTCGAAAAAAGTTCATCTTCGGTGGTGCTTTCAAACAATCCGGGTATCATAAGCGAACCCAGAGCCAATCCACCCAGGCCAAGGCTCATTTTCGAGAGAAACTTACGCCTGTTTTGGTTTAATCCATGTTCTAAGAATTCTTTCATAATCAGATCTTACGATTTTGTAATTGCTTCTTCTAAATTGTAAATGATCAGGATGGTCTTCATTAATGCCCCTGTTTCCGGAGTATTGGGGATTTCTTTTTTGTGCCTGAATTCCCCAACAGCCAGGCTCAACTTTAATATATCGGGATGAGCTGTGAAATATTCCTGCTGTTTTTTGCAGTAAGCTGTTAGTTTGTTCCGCTCCGATTTCGAAGGCTTACGCACAAGAATCGTTTCAAAGGCCTGCTCAACCTTTTCATCAAGGCTTTTTGAGCTTGTTGAAATATTTTCAGCCAATACTCTGGAGGCCTCCAAAACAGTTGGATCATTTTGCATGGTTAGTGCTTGTAATGGGGTATTTGTGCTTGTACGTTTGGTTTCGCACTGGTCTCTGTTGCTGGCGTCAAATATCATTAAGCCCGGAGGTGGAGCTGTTAATTTAAAAAGGGTATATAATCCCCTTCGGTAGAGCAATGGTCCGTGATCTTGCTTGTAACTGGCCAAAACTCCACGCCCCGAAGTGGTACTTTCCCATACCCCTTTGGGCTGATATGGTTTTACACTTGGACCGCCAATTTCTGAATTGAGTAAACCACTGCTGCTTAAAACCCAATCACGAATAATTTCCGACTTAAACCGTACCCGCGGAGATCTGGAATAATATCTATTTTCCGGATCTTGCTCCAATTGTTTTTTACTTATTTCACCCGACTGGCAATAGGTGTTACTGGTTAAAATCTTTTTGATCAGATATTTTACATCCCAGTTGTGCTCCATAAAATCGACTGCAAGCCAATCCAGTAATTCCGGATGCGTGGGCATTTCTCCCTGTAAGCCGTAGTCGCTTGATGTTTTGACGATGCCTTTGCCAAAAATTTCCTGCCAGATGAAATTTACGAATACGCGGGCAGTCAATGGATTTTTTTTATCGGTAGTCCATTTCGCTAAGCCAAGTCTGTTGCGGGGATAGGCGAGGGTGTCAAATGCCATGACCGATTCAAGAGCAGTGGGTTTAACCCGAATGTTGGTTGGTGCATCGTAACTTCCTCTGGCCAAAATGTAGGTGGGTCGCTTTACTACACTGTCGCCCATCACCGAAATCTGCAAAGTGGTGGTATCATAAGCATTAATGTAGGAGAATAGTCCTTTTCGTTCGTCCTTGCTGATCAGCAATTTGGGATTTTTTGCCGGTGTTGACCGACCAACATCTCCTTCGTATCCTTTTTCCTTACTTTCATTAAAAAAGGCGTACAACTGAAAATAATCTTTTTGCGAAAAAGGATCGTATTTGTGATCGTGGCATTGGGCACATTCGATCGTAACTCCCAGAATAGCTTTACCGAAAGTTCTTGTTTTATCTACATTATACGAAACACGGTATTCTTCGTCGATTACGCCACCTTCTTCGGTGTACTTGTGATTTCGAAAGAATGCGGTTGCCAGAATGTTCTCTTTTGTGGCATTGGGCAACAAATCACCCGCAATCTGGTTGGTTAAAAATTTATCGTAGGGCATATTTTGATTGAATGCATGTATTACCCAATCTCTCCAGGGCCACTGCGATCGGATGTTGTCGTCCTGAAAACCGTAAGAATCGGCATAACGAGCCAGATCCATCCACATAATGGCCATTTTTTCGCCATAAGACGGTTTCAGCAAAAGTGTATCGATTAATAGGTTGTACCAGTCTTTACCGGAAACCGCCGTCCAGCGGGTAATTTCCGAATAGGTTGGAGCCAGTCCGGTTATATCGGCAAAAGCACGTTTAATAAGGGTTTCGCGTGATGCTTCGTCGTTCGGACTAAATCCTTTTTGCTGCATTTTGTCGAGGATGAAATAATCAATTTCATTCCTGACCCAACTCTTTTTATTTACCTCGGGCAATGTTGCTTTTTCCGGGGTCAAAAATGCCCAGTGTTTTTCATATTCAGCTCCTTCTGCAATCCATTGTTTAAAAATGCCAATCTCTTCAGGAGTCAGTTTCGGAAGGTTACTTTTAAGCGAAGGCATCACAAGTGCCGGATCGCTGGACTCAATACGTTTTATTAATTCACTTTCTTCGGGAGAACCCGGCACAATGGCAAAATGGCCCTTGTTATTCAGTAACTCAGTAAAAGCTCCGGCCTGCAAATCCAGTCTTAATCCAGCCTGCCTGACGTTGGCATCCGGGCCATGACAGGCAAAGCATTTGTCTGAAAGCATAGGGCGGATATCCCGGTTGTAGGAAATTTTGGTTTTCTGATTGTCGTTTTTCGGCTTTCCAAAATAAAAAACTCCCAAACCTAAACCTGAAAGGAGTACGATTATAAACGAGATAGGAATGTATTTCTTCATAATCAAAAATCAGATTGATTGAAGCATTTTTTAGCAACTGAGCAAACTATGCTTTGGTAAACTTATAAGGATATACTTTCCCTGAAGCCCATTGCGCCACATAAATACTGCCTTCGTCATCCACGCACACATCATGCGGATGAATAAATAATTTATCGGTTTGGTGTAGCGGATTCAGTTTCCCGTTTTCATAAACAGGCTCAGATCCGCCTAAATTAGAAACCACCTTATTCTCTTTGTTCAGTATGGTTACAAAACCCGAATTTACCGTGTCAAGATTTGGAGAACGCAATACCGCTGCATACAGGTAATCTCCTTTTATTACTGGGCGACAAACACATGCGCCCGGCAAATGAATAATTTCTATCAGTTTACCATCAAGCGAAAATCGTTTAAAAGCATTGCGGGTCCTGTCGGTGATCATTAGCGATGGAGTTTCTTTGCGGTAATCAATACAAATTCCGTGTGCATTATCGAAAAACTCATCTCCAATGCCTTTCCCTCCAAACGAATTAATTAGACGACCATTGGCATCGTAATGCAGAATATGCTGAGCGCCATAACCATCGGCGATATAAAATTCGCCGTTTTCGAGCACTGCAGTTTCGGTTGGCACAAATGCCTCCTTTTGTTTATAAACCGGAATGTCGGCTGGCGGATCAATGGTCAGAAGTACCCTTCCATCGATGGTAGTTTTATAGACCTGGTGCCTTTTTGTATCTGTCAGGAATAAAAAATCTTCTTTCCCGGTACGCTGAACTGTAAGTCCGTGTGCTCCCGGAAATTCAGTTCCCCAGGTTTCAATCAGGCTTCCGCTTTTGTTGTAAATAATGATGTTATTTTTGGTCTCGTTGGTTAGCAAAATTATCCGCCCTTTTGAATCCTGAATCATTTCATGACAATCGTTAACCGGTATCTTTTCAGGGTTGAGCGCACCCCAGCTTGTATTCAAGCGGTAGGTCATCTCATTGTGACCATATACCGGTCCCTGATTACTACTGAATAAGTCTTTTGTGATAAATAACCCGGCTGCGGAAAGTGCTGAGTTTTGCAGAAATGACCTTCGTTTCATAACTCATGGTTTAGTATGCAGCAGTCAACAGACCGATGCATTTCGTTTAGATCGTTAGTTAAGATTCATGTAATGACAACAAAATATGGCAAGACTTTCAATGGATATGTGAAATTTTCGGCATATGAACACCTTCACAAACCCATAAAAGCCTGATTTTGCCATGTGTTGGCAATTGAATTTAAATCCCAACAAACAAGGATATTAAAAGGTTTAAAAATAAAGACTGATCTGTCTTTATTTGAAGAATTCGCTAAGGGTTGTAGTTAATAAATGACTGGATGTAATTTGTATGATCTTAATTTTCGAAACAAGGCTGATCAAATCTCAATCTCGCCTCTCAAATAAGTCACTGCTTTTCCGGCAATTAAAACCCGATCGCCCGAAAGCGTGCACCACAATTGGCCGCCACGCGCTGAGAGTTGAAGGGCTGTCAGCTCAGTTTTATTCAGTCGTTTCGACCAAAACGGGATAAGGGTCGTGTGTGCCGATCCAGTCACGGGATCTTCGTTTACGCCAACTGCCGGGGCAAAAAACCGACTGACAAAATCAACTTCTGTTCCTTTGGCAGTAACCATGATTCCACGTGCATCGGTAGTCAGCAACAAAGAAATGTCCGGCTGGAAATTGCGAATTGTTTCTTCCGAATCAAACAGCAAAAGGTAATCGGTTTTTCCTTTGAAGGTTGCCAGAGGATGAACGCCGAAAGCTTCTGCAAAAACAGGAACAGCTTGTGCTTCCCGGGCAAAATCGGCAGGAAAGTCAAGCTGCAATTTATCCCCAGCTTTTTTTACTGTCAGGATACCGCTTTGGCTGTTGAAAGCCATTTGTTCTCCTGCGAAATTTAGCTCGTTAAATAGAATGTGCGCTGTGGCCAGAGTGGCATGACCGCAAAGTTTAACTTCAGATTTTGGTGTGAACCAGCGAATGTGAAAATGATCGCCTTCAGGAATGAAAAAAGCAGTTTCCGATAAATTGTTTTCAGCAGCAATTTGTTGCATGGTTTCGTCGGCGAACCATCCGGTTAATGGTACTACTGCAGCCGGATTTCCTTTAAAAAGGTTGGCTGCAAACGCATCAGCCTGATAAATTTGAAGTTTCATTTTTAGAATTTTACCGTCAGTTTCAAATTCAATTTTCGTGTGGTCAGGTAATTGGGAACGCCATACATATCGCCTGTATTATTGGCTACCCATAAATACGAAATCGTATTGTTGATGCCCAGTAAGTTGAAAACTTCGAGGCTCAGCCACATATCTTTGATCTGGTCAAACGCTTTATAGCGGTATTTTTTGTGATCCTGGTTAATCAAAATTTTCGAAAAACCTATGTCAATACGTCGGTATGGCGGAATCCGGAAGACATCCATATATCGTTCCGATTTGGGTGGCCCGGTAGGAAGGCGCGAACCGTAAAAGGCAGTCAGGTGCATCTTCCAGGTTGGGTTTCCAGGTAAATAATCCTGAAAAAATACACTGAAATTAAAACGTTGATCGGTTGGGCGGGGGATGTAGCCGTGATTATCGTTTAAAACATCTTCCTCCGTTTTCATCACCGAAAGGCTGGCCCACGACTCAATGCCACTGACGAATTCCCCATTCACTTTCATGTCGAGCCCGGTAGCATAACCATGCGCTTCCTGGTTGGGTAAATACCTGATTCTTACGTTATCAATCTGGTAAGGGGTCAGGTTCATGAAAGTCTTGAAATACATCTCCGAAGAAAATTTAAACGGACGGTCCCAGGCGCGGAAAATGTAGTCGGTTCCGAAAACCACCTGAGCCGATCGCTGTGCTTTGGTATCCGGATAGATCATTCCCTTCCGGTCTTTTAACTCCTTATAAAACGGTGCCTGATCGTACAAACCTCCGGAAAGGTGAAATACAAAATTGGCATTCCAATCGGGATAATAGCGTAAGGTTGCGCGTGGGCTAATCAAAAGCTCGTTGTTGTACGACCAGTATTGCGAGCGTATTCCGGCAGTGGCATAAAGCGCCCCTTTGCTAACCGGTATTTGGTAGGTATCCTGAATGTAGGCCGAAAAACGGGTGGAGCTCATATTAAAATCGGCGTTGGTCGAGCTGAAAAGTTCTATTTTATCGCCATGATAAGGAATCGAATAACCCGTAGAATCCCGTAAAATCCATTCGCTCATTTTATCGTCAATTTTTTCAATCTGGCCTTTAATTCCCCAATTGAGCAGGTGATGTTCCGAATTGTAGGCGCCTTTGTGTTCGAAACTATAAACGGTGGCATCGAGGTAATTTCGGGCATGGTTCAGAAATGTACCAACACCGATGTTGAGCACACTGTCGCCCAGCTCTTCGGAGCCAAGGTTGCGTTCCAGTTCGTTTAAATAGTACTGCCCCAAAATGTCGTAAGTTTCTTCTTCTTTCGAATGGTAACCCGAAGCGATAAACTTCAGGTTTAAACGATCGTTTGGGTGGTAATTGGCCACCAAGGCGCCGGTTTGTGTTGCAAAGCGGTCAACTTCCTGACCTTCGAAATACACCGTGGCGTTGTAGGCCTGATTCCATGTCCCGAAGCTGGTTTCGCGGGTTTGGGGAATAAAATTGTACTGGTTCTGCGCAACGTTCCCGAGAAATGACAGATCGAAAGAATGATTGAATTTATAGGTCAGGTAGGTCTGTGCATCAACAAAACGCGGATCGTATTCCCCTTTTTCGTCGAGCGAACCTAATAAGTAGCGATTGGTTTTGTACCGTATTCCGGTAATGTGCGAAAATTTACCGTTTTTGCTCAGGTCTTCCAGTTGCAGCGAGCCACCCAGAAAACTGGCCGAAGCCGACCCCGCAAACTCGGTGGGTTTCCGGTATTTTATGTCGAGCACCGACGACATTTTATCGCCGTATTTGGCATCGAACCCACCGGCAGAAAACTCGATGGATGAAACCATATCAGAATTAATGAAACTCATTCCTTCCTGTTGTCCGGCGCGGATTAATAAGGGCCGATACACTTCAATGTCATTGACATACACCAGGTTTTCGTCGAAATTTCCACCACGGACCGAATATTGCGAGCTCAGCTCGTTGTTGGTCGAAACACCGGGTAAGGTTTTAATCAGCGCTTCTACGCCGCCGGTACCGGCATCGGTCATGCTGGTCAGGTATTTGGAGTCGATCCGGTCCATATTGGTTTTATTCCGGCGGTGCTGGGTAACCTGCACTTCCCCGATTTCCTGGTCGATTTGCGAAAGCGGGACATTCAGTTCAAGCCGCTGTTCTTCGGTTGCGTGGATGACCTTTTCAACGGTTTGGTAACCAATGATTGAGAAAACAATGGTTATTGATCTTTTGGCCGGAATGCGTAACAGGTATTCTCCGTCGCGGTTTGAAATGGTCCCGATGGTCGAGTTTTTGAGGGAAACATTGGCTAATTCAATGGGTTTGCCTGTTCCGTCGGTTATTTTTCCAAACAAGGTGGCATTGTTGCTTTGTCCGTGCGAGCGGACCGAACTCAGTAGCAGTATGAAAACGATAGAAAATGTAAAGATTAACCTCATAGCGGCAAAAATAATACTTCCGCAATAATAAACTGTTCAGGAGCTTATTAATTGTATTTAAGCGAATGTTTTTGTTAAACTTCTTTCCAGCAGAATTGGCTAGACTTTTTGAAAGATGAAGCAAATAAACTTAACTTTAAATCCTGACTTTAAATCCATTTTTGCTATGGCTTCACGAGATTATTTGGTTCGTCAATTCGAGGAGATGGGACTTTTCCTGGCCGGATTATTGCGCCGGATTTTAAAAATGAAGGAAGAAAACCAGCAGGAGGATATGGAGGCTGTTGTTCGGGAAGAACTTTTTCAGGAGTTGAAACTGGATGTCGAACAGTTTGTTATGCTCGATAATGAATCGTTTCTGGCACTCGTTAAAACGCATTTTACCTCCGAAGATCAGTTGGAAAAGCTGGCCGATATTCTGAAGGTTCTGGGTGAAGACATCGATCATTCGTTTACTGTTACCAAAGCCAATTATCTCCGGAAGTCGCTGTTTTTATTTCGCCATCTTCAGGAAAGCAGTACTGCATTTTCGTACGAGCGCCGTGTCCGGATTCTTGAACTCCAGGAAATATTGCTCCGGAAAGGATTGCTGGAGGGCTAATCTATTCGGCAAAGTTGTGATATTTTATAAGTTTGTTGTCCGGAATAACAAATTCAACCAACATGGCCAAGCACCGTCCTTTAAATTCCGTTTTGATAAAACCTGCCGGTCCGGATTGCAACCTGGATTGTGCGTATTGTTTTTACCTCGAAAAATCGGCACTGTTTCATCAAACTCCGGTGCACCGGATGAACCCGGCCGTTCAGGAAGAATTAATCAGGCAGGTGATGCAGCAGTCGGGCGATAATGTTTCGCTGGCCTGGCAAGGCGGCGAACCTACGCTGATGGGACTCGATTTTTATAAAAGGGCCATAGAACTGGAAAAAAAGTACGGACACAACCAAATGGTGGGTAACGGATTGCAAACCAACGGCCTGTTGCTCGATAAAAACTGGGCTTCATTTCTGAAGGAATACGACTGGCTGGTGGGCATTTCGCTCGACGGACCCGAACATATTCACAATCGCTACCGATTGGATAAAGGGCAAAAAGGTACACACCAACGGGTTGAAGAAAACGCGATCATGCTTCGGCAGGAGGGTGTGGCGGCCAATGCCATGTGTGTGCTTACTTCTTATTCCGTTCAGTTTCCCGACGAATTGTATGCTTACTACAAAAGCCTGGGCTACACATTTATGCAGTTTATCCCGATTGTAGAAACCGATAAAGACAATCCGGCCAAAGCAGCGCCATTTTCGGTTACGGCCGAAGATTATGGTAGATTTTTAGTCCGGATGTTTGATTTGTGGCTGGCCGATTTTAGAGACGGTGTGCCAACTACATCTATCCGGCATTTCGAATCGGTTTTTCATTCGTATGTGGGCATGGAAGCTCCGGAATGTACCATGATGAAGGAATGTGGGCCTTATGTGGTGGTGGAACACAACGGAAATGTGTATAGTTGCGACTTTTTTGTGGAACCCAAATGGAAACTGGGTAACATTATGCACGACCGGATTATTAACATGCTAAATTCCAAGACCCAGCAAACCTTCGGGGCAGCCAAAGCCGTTTTGCCACGCGAATGCCGCCAGTGTAGCTGGTTGCGTAATTGTTATGGCGGGTGTACCAAAGACCGGATTAAAGATCCGGAAGATCATCGCAAACCTCGATTCTGCACTTCATATAAAATGTTTTTTAAACATGCCGACCCCACCTTAAAACAAATGGCCGAACAATGGAAAGAACAACAAGCCATTCAGCAGGTTAAGCAGCAAACTGGTGGTGTTTACAATGCGTTTGACGATTTTATGGGGAAACGTTTTTAGTTTTCAGTGGTCAGTCGCAGTTGGCAGAACAGATTGTTGCAGGATACACGATACGGGTTTCGTGCTAAACCTTACAACCCGAAACTTGGAACTTGAAACTTGAAATTCATATGACCGAACAACTCGAAATAACACTCCCGGCTTTTAAACGCGGATATCACCTGATTACCGATCTGGTCGAAAGGCAATTGCCCCGTTTACCAGAAAAAGGTTTGGTGAACATCCTGATTCAGCACACCTCGGCAGGCATCAGCCTGAATGAAAATGCAGATCCGTCGGTAAGGTACGATTTCGAAACCTTTATGAATAAGCTGGTTCCTGAAAATGATCCGGGATTTATTCACATACTGGAAGGCAGTGACGATATGCCTGCACATTTAAAATCGTCGCTGATTGGCGCCAGCCTGACGATTCCAATCACTAATCACCAACTAAATCTTGGAACATGGCAAGGTATTTATTTATGTGAGTTTCGGAACTATGGCGGAAGGCGAAGGCTGGTAATCACGATATTAAGCTAAATTCTCATTTTACCCTCTGCCCTTCGCTCTGTGCCCAGTGCTCACTTACACTTTCCCAATCATGAAAATAGCTGGTCGTTTCTGTATATCCGGGAGATGAGTTTTCCAGTATGAAACGGTTTTACTGCGGATAAATTCCGAATCCAGGGTAATATCTACGGCAATACAAAGCGTCGTTTGCGGGTCGCAGTTTTTCAATAGATCGTCGAGTAATTGTGCGTTCCGGTATGGCGCTTCAATAAATATCTGAGTTTGCCCTTCGGTTTGCATCCTCTTTTCAAGCATTTTTATTTGCTGTGCTTTCTCCGGATTTTTGATGGGCAGATAGCCGTTGAAAGCAAAATTCTGGCCGCTCATTCCCGAAGCCATTAACGCCATCAGGATCGATGAAGGTCCGACCAGTGGAACCACCTGGATGTTTTGGGTATGGGCAATCCTGACCACATCGGCGCCCGGATCGGCTACTGCCGGACAGCCAGCTTCCGAGATGATTCCAATATCTTGCCCCTTTTGGATTGGTTCCAGAAAACGGCTGATGTCTTTTTTGTCGGTATGCTGGTTGAGTTCAAAGAAAGTGAGGTCGTCAATAACTATTGCTGGATTCACTTTTTTCAGGAATCGCCGGGCTGTGCGTATGTTTTCGACGATAAAAACCTGAAGCGAAGAAATCAATGGAGTTAAATCGGGAGGTAAAGCCCGTTCAATGGAAGTGTCGCCTAAGGTGGTTGGGATCAGATATAATTTGGCCATTTGTAAATTTTTCTCAAAAATAGGCAAAAACCTTCGGAGGGCAGGTGGCAATCCTTATTTTTGTGTATCAAATAATACAAAGTGAAACTTACTTTTTTAGGAACAGGAACATCACAGGGGGTGCCGGTAGTTGCATGCCAGTGCCCGGTTTGTATGTCGGATAACCCAAAGGACAAGCGTTTGCGGGCTTCGGTGATGATTGAAACCGAAACCCAATGCCTGGTAATTGATGCCGGCCCGGATTTCAGGCAGCAAATGTTGGCTCATCGGGTCCGTCATTTAAACGGAATTTTGCTGACTCATGAACATGTCGATCATATTTTTGGATTGGATGATATTCGGGCATTCAACTGGGTGCAGAAACAGCCCACCGATATTTATGCTGAAGAGCGCGTTCAGGTGGCCATCCGCCGTATTTTCGACTACGTGTTTGCCAGTTATAAATACCCAGGAATTCCACAGATGCACTTGCACTTAATTGAAAATAAACCTTTTCAGATTGGAGACCTTGAAATTGTTCCGATTCGGGGGTTTCATTATAAATTACCGGTTTTTGGGTTCCGGTTCGGTTCTGTGGCTTATGTAACCGATGTAAACCGGTTGGAAGATACCGAACTTGAAAAGCTTCGCGGATTAGATGTTTTGGTATTAAATGCCTTGCGTAAAGAAGATCATATTTCGCATTACAACCTCAACCAGGCACTGGAAATTATTGCCAGGGTGAAACCCGGGAAAGCTTATTTAACACATCTTTCGCATCAGATGGGTTTTTACGACGATGTGCAAAAAGAACTTCCGGAAAATGTTTTTCTGGCTTATGACGGGCTTACGGTTCAAAGTTGATAAAAAAGATGCCACTGACGTATAAAATAAATATATTTGTACGTCAAACTTTATTCGCATGGAAACAAAACTTACAATTCGGTTAAAAAAAAGAGTTATTGAAAGAGCAAAAGACTATGCAAAGAATCATAAAATCAGCCTTTCAAAAATGGTTGAATCCTACCTTGAATCCATCACGGAATCCCAAAAGGATGAACCTGAAATCACCCCATTGGTTGAAAGCTTAAGTGGTGTTATTCATCTGTCGGATGACTTTGATTTAAAGCAGGATTACTCTAATTACTTGTCTGATAAATATAAATGAAATAGCCATAAGAGCTAAAGCTCATACAAACCGAAAATGATTATTTATGGCTATTCGCTTCGCGGATTTCGCAAGCTCAATTCCATGCGTTGACGACTTAAGTGAAAAACAATAGTTAATACGAAAATTATACGATCAATATTGAAAAAATAAACACATGAAACGAGCCATGAGAGCTAACCTCACACACCGGAGTATGACTATGATAGCGAGTTCCATCTGGCAATTAAAAAACAAATTATAGACAGATGAAAAGTTTATTTCTGGATACCAATATTGTAATTGATTTGCTTGCGAAAAGAGAACCATTCTATCGATCAGCAGCTCAACTTTTTTCTATGGCTGATAAAATGAAAATTCAGTTGAGCGTATCTGCACTAACTTTTGCCAATACAAACTACATCCTTTTAAAAGAAAGAAAACCAGAGGAAGCAAAATTGATTCTTCGAAAGTTGAAATTGCTGGTCAAAGTGGTTAGTCTGGACGATAAAATTATTGGACTATCGCTTAATGATAGTGATTTTAAAGATTATGAAGATGCAATTCAATATTATACAGCTCTTGAAAATGAGGATGATATGATTGTAACACGTAATCTGAAAGATTTTCAGCGATCGAAGATTCCGGTTTTAACAGCCGAACAATTTCTTCAGCGAATTTAATCTTTGGGTTCTCCCATTTTTATCACCTAAAATATTCGCTCAATCGGAACCACCGGCATCTCTTCAAAATCAATCATGGCGTTGATCAATCCTACTTTCTGATAGGTTTTAACCTCATCTTCCCGTATTTCTTGTTCTGAAATAATTCCGCGGTCGAGCAAAAACTGCCGCTGAGTTCCTTTTAGCAGTGGAGTTGTGGGTGTTATCCATTTTTTGCCATCAAAAAACAGCAGGTTGGCGGCGAAAGAGTCGGTAACCAAACCATTTTTTACGATGATAATATCGTCGCAAATCCCACGCCGGGCATACAATTCCTGGAGAATCTGGCGATCGGTATATTTCAGGTGGTAATCGATGGTTTCGTGGTGAACTATTTTTAGGCTCTTAACCGAACGAAACAGGTACGGTGTAATTTCTATCTTTTCGATGGTTTCCCGGTATAAAACCCGGACCTTATATACGCCTGAAGCGCAATCAGCCGGAACCGAAATTGCAGATGCCAGCGGAATCATTGCAGTTTCGGTGTACCATTCAACCATCGACCGATTCATCCTGTTTTGGTGATATTCCAGGTTTAAGATGATCCCGTCTTTCAGCTTTATCGATTCAACCAATTGGCACATAAACTTTACGGATTAGTTCGTTGTATTCGGTTTGGCAGTCGCTTAAAAAAGTAATTCCGCCGCCACTTTTAAAAATTAGTTGGTCGCCGTCTTGCTCCAAATAGCGGATTAAAACACAACTGTCGAGATTTTTTCCGTCGAAAATGCCAAAAATTCCTGTGTAATAGCCTCTTTTATAACCTTCAGCGTTGCCGATAATTTCAACCGTTTTTTGTTTTGGAGCTCCACAAATTGATCCGGCAGGTAACATTCGGGCCAAAATTGAACCAATCGATCGCTGGAAGTTCTCCGGAAGTTTACCTGAAATTTGTGAGCTCATTTGCAATAAATCGCCCTGGTTCGTGCGAATCCGGTCGATATACATCAACCGATCGACCCGGACATCTGAAGCAACTATACTCAGATCATTCCGTATCAGGTCAACAATGGTGTGGTGCTCGGCAACTTCTTTTGCGTTTTTCAGCAACTGTTGTTCTGCATTTTCAATGTTGGCATCAATGGTTCCTTTCATCGGGAAAGATGAAATAATTCCATCCTGAATCCGGACAAATATTTCAGGAGAAAAACACACGAACTGATTTTTGAGCCAGATTTTATAAGGCGCCTCGCTGTTATGAAAAATTTCTTCAGGGGTAAGGTTGGTCTTAACCGGCGATGGCATGGTCAGGTTGAGCAAGTAGGTGTCGCCATTGTGGATATGATGCTGAACTTTTTGGAAAGCTTCCTGATATTTTGCGTATTCAATCGGCAGTACATTCCAGTCAACTGGCCGATTTCGGTTTCCGGATGGAACATAGTTTCCGGATTCCGGAGTTTTCCAGAGCAATGTTTCCGAAGTTTCACCTTCTAAAATCAGGGGTTTCTCAAAGTCGAAGTCGATAATGAAAACAAAAGGTTTGCCCTGTGTCCCCAGCTCATTCATTCGATTGATGGTATGTGACTGCATCTTTTTCATAGCGGGGATCAAAGATAGGGAAAAGAGACTCAAAACCGAAAAGGAGGTGTACTTGTTCCTGATTTATGGATTTTTGCAAGCTCGTTAATTGTCAAATATTTCGCAGCATTTAGCGGAAGCAGAAGGTTGTGAAGAAAATAAATTCTGAAAATTGCTTTTCAATATGGCGCGGATTTCGTTTTTTGTGTATTATTTTTGAATGATGAGTGTAGCTGGAAATTTAGATCAGATAAAGGTAAGTTTACCGGGAAACGTTTTACTGGTAGCCGTTTCGAAAACCAAACCGGAAGAACTGTTGATGGAAGCATATGTTCACGGGCAAAGGGCTTTCGGAGAAAATAAAGTTCAGGAGATGGCCCGGAAATACGAAGCATTGCCTAAGGATATCGACTGGCATTTTATTGGCCATTTGCAAACCAATAAAGTAAAATACCTTGCACCATTTGTACATCTGATTCATAGCGTTGACTCGTTTAAATTGCTGAAAACCATTGATTCGGAAGCTAAAAAAGTGAACCGGATTATTCCCTGCCTGCTTCAGTTTCATATAGCTGAAGAGGAAACAAAATTCGGATTTTCGATGGAAGAAGCCGTGGACATGCTGAACTCTGAAGCGTTTAAATCGCTGGAACATATCCGGATATCCGGACTAATGGGAATGGCCACGTACACCAATAGTGAAGAGCAAATCAGAAAAGAATTTGCATGCCTGAGAAGTTATTTTGACCAGCTAAAAAACGCATATTTTAATTTGCATGCCGACTTTAAGGAAATTTCGATGGGGATGTCGGGCGATTATTTGCTGGCCATTGACGAAGGAAGCACGATGGTACGGATTGGGAGCACCATTTTTGGAGAAAGAAATTACATTTCATCAACCTAAATAAACAACTGTTTGTTATCTGACTTAATAATTTAAACCTATTGATATGCCAAACTTAGAAACGAAATACATGGGGTTAACACTCAAAAACCCCATAATTGTTGCCAGTTCGGGCCTGACAAATTCTATTGAAAAAATAAAAGACCTGGAAAAAGCTGGCGCTGGCGCCGTGGTGTTGAAATCGATTTTTGAGGAACAAATTAATAACGAGGTCAACCATTTAATTAACCGCGATCCTCAGAATCAATATCCTGAAGCGGAAGATTACATTTGGAATTATACCCGGAATAACTCCATTACCCATCACCTGAATTTACTGAGCGAAGCTAAAAAAGAAACTGAAATTCCGATTATTGCCAGCATCAATTGTATGTCGGCCTCTGAGTGGACCGTTTTTGCCAAAGATTTTGAAAATGCAGGCGCCGATGCCCTGGAGCTCAACTTGTTTTTTGTTCCGACCGACCGAAAGAAGACAGCAGAAGAAATTGAGCAACTTTACCTGAAGGTAGTCTCGGAAGTTAAAAAGAGTGTGACCATCCCCGTTTCGGTGAAGATCGGATTTTATTATACCAATTTGGTGGCCATGGCCGATAGGCTTGTAGCAAACGGCGCCAATGCCCTGGTTCTTTTTAACCGGTTTTACGAACCCGACATTAATATTGAGAAAATGGAACTTGTGGCTTCAGAAGTGTTTAGTTCTCCGTCAGATATTCGTCGGTCGTTGCGTTGGATTGGGTTGATTTCATCGCAGTTACTACAGGTTGAAATTGCTGCTGCAACTGGTATTCACGACGGGGAGGCTGTAATTAAACAGCTTTTAGCAGGGGCTCAGGTTACCCAGGTTTGTTCTTCGGTTTATATCAACGGCTCACAGGTTATTGCCGGAATGGTTGCCGATTTGCAGGCGTTTATGAAGAAATGGAATTTTAAGAAAATTGAAGATTTTCGCGGACGATTGTCGTATAAAAATATTCCGGATCCGATGTTGTACGAGCGCGCCCAGTTTATGAAGTATTTTTCGGGAAAATAAACTTAACCGGCAATCGGATAAAAAAAGACCAGACTGAAATTAATCAATCTGGTCTTTTTTATGGAGCGCAGGCTTCTTTTAAAACCCTATAGAAGGGAGGAAATCAATAACATCGAGCATGAGTTGCCTTTTTTGTTCTGATACAGAAGGTAAGGCTTTCTCAAGTTTTTCAACTTCCTGATCGATGATTGCCTGATCAATTTTATTTTCGGTATTCATGATTACGGTATAGGCTTCCAGCGCCACTTCCAGATCATTATCAATGAGCAGGTCAACAAATAAAGCGATGTATTTGCTGTAATCCATTCCATTTTCCCAACAACTCGAAACCAGTTCTTTTAATTCAGGAGCATATTTCTGATTCTGAATAGCTTCTACAATCAGAGGAATAGCATCACTTTCCTTTAAATTATCAAATAAACCGGTGATTTTTGATTTAATTTCTGAATTTTGGCTGATGTGGAGCATCTCGATCAGGAGAGGAATGTCAGAAGCTTTCCCCGATATCCGGAGTTTTTCCAGCGTTTCAATTACTTTAAGAGAGTCTTCAGACTGTAAGCCTTTCAGTATGTTTTGGTGTTCGTGTGGAATGTTGTCGATGCTCATCAGATTTATTTACTTTTTTCTGCAAAAATAATAAATTGAAGACACAATGAGCCTTTAACCCGGATTGCTTGTTTTATGGCTTAAGGTTAAGGTTTCTTTCCGAATTTCTGAAATGTAGAATTTCGCAATGGCGAATTATCCTTAGTTATATCTTTGTGGCCGAAAATAGTTGAGCGAATGAATCAAAAAACCAAAGAACTTGCCGAACTTCCCATACCACGATTGATGCTGAAGTTTTTTATCCCTTCTTTTATTGGGGTGTTTGTGAATGCCTTATACAATATTGTCGATCGCGTTTTTATTGGTCAGGGCGTTGGTTCTATGGCACTAAGCGGCATCTCGGTTATTTTCCCGGTGATGTTAATTGTGATGGGTTTCGGAATGCTGATTGGTATTGGGGCAGGTGTTTTGGTTTCCATCAACATGGGGAAACGAGATATGGAAAAGGCGGAACGGGTTCTCGGAAGCAGTTTTTTGCTGATGTTGCTGGTATCTGTTTTAATCACCGTTATAGGTTTTTCTATCAAAGGTCCCATGCTTCAATCGTTTGGGGCAACCGCCGAAACCATTGGCTATGCCAACGATTACCTGAATATTATTTTGGCCGGGACGGTTTTCCAGGTGGTCGGGTTTTCACTCAACAACATCATTCGTGCTGAAGGAAATGCCCGAACAGCAATGTATTCCATGCTCATCAGTGCCGGAACAAACCTGGTACTCGATCCTATTTTTATATTTGGTTTTGGCATGGGCGTGAAAGGTGCGGCTTATGCTACGGTCATCTCCATGATTGTGCTTACCGTTTGGGTGCTGTTGCATTTCAGGAGTTCAAAATCGGTAGTCAAACTGAAATCGGAAAATATTCGGTTCAATTACCAAATACTACTCGAAATTATGGCCATCGGGATGGCACCGTTTTTTATGCAAATTGCCAACAGTTTTGTTCAGGGGCTGCTAAATACCAAACTTATTGCTTTTGGAGGCGACCTGGCGGTGGGGGCGATGGGCATTGTAAACAGTGTTTCCACCATGATAATTATGGCCATTGTTGCCATTAACATGGCTTCGCAGCCAATTATTGGTTTTAATTATGGGGCAAAATCGTATTCTCGGGTAAAAGAAGCTTTGAAAATAGCCATGATTTCGGCTTCGGGCATTGCTTTGCTTGCATTTGCCCTGGTGCAGATTTTCCCGGAGCCTATCGTTCAGATTTTCAATTCGTCGGATAGCGGGCTACTTGATTTTGGGAAGGATGGATTGCGAATTGGATTACTGGCGCTTCCTGTCGTTGGGTTTCAGGTAGTTGTTGGTAATTTCTTTCAGTCGATGGGGCAGGCAAAGATTGCGGTATTACTCACTTTGCTGCGCCAGGTAATTATCCTGATTCCTCTTTTATTTATCCTGCCTAACTACCTGGGGCTTCGTGGCATCTGGATTTCAATGCCTATATCCGATTGCTGTTCGGCCATTATCGTGGTTTTCTTTCTGACTCATCAATGGAAAAAGCTGAATGTACTGGCAGAAGCACATTCCTGATCCTGTAGTACAAACCCCGGATTGCATCGGGACATGTTAATACCGTTCTACTTTCGAAAAGAAGAAATCACTTTCAATAATCGCATTCTCGTCGCTATCAGAACCGTGAACAGCATTGTGCGACATCGACTCGGCATATAATTTCCGGATGGTTCCTTCTTCTGCTTTCGCCGGATCAGTTGCCCCAATCAATTTTCTAAAATCGGCAACCGCATTTTCTTTTTCAAGGATAGCAGCTACAATAGGGCCTGAACTCATAAAAGATGTTAAATCTTCAAAAAAGTATTTGTCGGCATGAATGCTGTAAAATTTTTCGGCTTGTTGTTTCGTTAAGTGCGTGAATTTCATGGCTTTTATCCTGAATCCAGCTTCGTTAATCATCTTCAGTATAGGGCCGATATTGTTGTTCTTAACAGCTACCGGTTTAATCATGGTAAATGTTTGATTGCCTGTCATATAAATTAATTCTTGTGTTGTTATCCAGTGAACACAAGTTATGAAAATTTACATTTGCTCACTCAACACTATTGCATTTTTTTATCTTTGTACCTTATTAAAAAGAAATATAATTGGAAAGAGTTGATATAGAATTAATTATAAGTTTTGAGCAACTGATAAAAAACAGTTCCAAATCTATTGTTTTAGTACCGCATACGAATCCTGATGGAGACGCAATGGGTTCTGTTTTAGGTTTATGGCGGGTTTTGAAGAATGCCGGGTTCAAGGTCAATATCGTGAGCCCAACCAAATACCCTGAATTTTATCATTGGATGGACGGGCACGACCAGGTAATTAATTTTAGTCACCATCCGAAACAGTCAGCAAGAGCTTTTGCCGAGTCGGACCTGTTGATTTGTATGGATTTTAACCAACTATCGAGGCTGGGCGATATGAAACCACTGGTAGAGAGCTTTGAAGGGAAAAAAATTCTGGTCGATCACCATCCTTATCCCGGAAACTTTACCGACCTGATTATCTCCGATATCACCTTCAGTTCTACCGCTGAATTAATATTTACAGTGCTTCAATCAACTGAATTTGTTCAGTATATTGATAAAAATGCGGCTACTTCGTTTTTTACCGGGATTATGACCGATACCGGGTCTTTCGATTTTAATGTATCCAATCCAAATACGTTCGAAACGGTGGCTCAGCTTACTCGAATGGGGATCGATCAGCTCGATATTCACTCGAAAGTATATGACAATTATTCGGCTGACCGGATGCGTTTGATGGGTTTTTGCCTAAGTAACCGGATGACTGTTTATCCGGAATACCATGCGGCCTGTATGTATATTACGCTTGAAGATCAAAAGGCTTTTAACTTTAAGACTGGCGATAACGAAGGATTTGTAAATATGCCGCTTTCAATTAAAGGGGTAATTTTTAGTGTGCTATTTACCGAAAAAGAGAAATATATTAAAGCATCTTTCCGCTCGAAGGGCGAATTTGCGGTAAATGAGGTTTCAGAAAAATATTTTAACGGGGGAGGGCATCGTAACGCAGCCGGTGGGGAGCTTTACGCATCTTTACCTGAAGCGCTGGCTCAATTCGAAAAATTGCTGCCCGAATTTGAAGATCGAATTAAACAATCAGTAAAATAGAATAATCATGAAAAAATGGAATGCGTTTTTTAAAATTGGTATTTTAGTTTTGTTTACCGCAGTAATCGTTTCCGGATGTGGAAAAGATGATCCTTATGCCGATTATACTCCGGAAAGGGAAGCCGCTTTAATAAAAGATTGGCTGGAAACCATGGTAACCAACAAGAAAGATATTGATACCACCTCAACGGGTATTTATTACATCATTGAAAAAGAAGGAACTGGTGCCACCGTTAAAGCTGGCGATAAGGTTACTGTAAAGTACACGGGATTATTTCTGGATGGAACTATTTTTGACGCATCATCGAGCCACAACGAAGCCGGAACTATGACCTATGTGCACAAAACCGATCGGTTGATCTCTGGTTGGGAAGAAGGTATTGAAGTGATGAGTAAAGGAACTACTGCTGCAATCCTGGTTCCATCGGCCAAAGCTTACGGTACAACAGGATATTCATCAATTCCGCCAAATACTCCTTTGGTTTTCGTAATCGAAGTTGTAGATATTAAGTAGATGCTGATTTAATTTCGTACTTTCGCAAAAAATAATACTATGAAACAATTTCTGTACATTCTCGGTTTCGCCATCCTGCTTTCCGGAATTTATACCTCGTGCAAAGAAAATACTCTGGATACCATGCGTGAAAACGAGCTTGTAGCGTTGGATAAGTATGTGAAGGATAATAACCTGACCGAAGCTAAGGATGCTTCCGGAATTTATTTTCAGCTCACGGAACGCAGTGAGGATACCACTTTGATTCGTTCAGGGTTCAAGGTAATGCTGGAGTTTAATATAACACTGATTGACACGACTGTGATTTTCTCAACGGATGACGGGAAAGGACACAATTACGAGCCATTTGCCTTTTATGTAGATGTTAGCAACGATATCGTGAATTCAAGTTACGTTCAGCAAATCACCGGACTGCACATCGGTTTAAAGAAAATGCATGTAGGAGACAGAGCATTTATGGTAATTCCTTCAGAATTGGCATTTAAGGCGCTCGATTATTCGTCAACTCTTGGCATTCCACGCTTTTCTACGCTTTTGGCTACCGTTTACGCAAAAAAGGGTTATTCGCCAGAACAGCAAAAGTAACTTTTAATTGAAAAGATATGATCCCGCGATAACCCATTGGTTTGCCGCGGGATTTTTTTTACCAGGATATGAGCAGATCGGAACTATTAAAAAAACTTTTGCCCGGATTTATTCCGCTATTTGTTTTTATTGCCATTGACGAGATATGGGGAACACGTGCCGGACTGGTTGCTGCTTTGGCCATTGGTGTTGCCGAAATGATCTGGATTTGGTTCAAGGAAAAGCGATTCGACCGTTTTGTCCTTTTCGATACCGGTTTACTTTTAGTTCTGGGTTCTGTTTCTATCTTACTCGATAACGACATTTTCTTTAAGCTAAAACCCGGACTGGTCGAGCTAATCCTGTGTGCGATTTTGGCTGTTTCGGCTTTCTCGAAACTGAATGTTGTTGGATTGATGACTCAGCGGTACATGAAAGACATGGAGCTGAATGAACAACAATTGGCTCAGTTTCGAAGAACAATGAAACTGATGTTTTTTGTTTTCCTGTTTCATACCCTATTGGTTTTTTATTCAGCTTTTTACCTGTCGAACGAAGCGTGGGCCTTTATTAGTGGTGGATTATTCTATATTTTGTTTGCCTTGGTTTTTGGCTACGAATTCATTAAGCAGAAACTGAAATTGCGCAAAAAACTGCCAATTCCTAATGATGAAGAATGGCTGCCTTTGGTCAACGAACAGGGCGGAATTATTGGGAAAGCGCCGCGCTCGCTTTGCCACCGGGGAGAAAAGTTGCTGCACCCGGTTGTTCACCTTCATGTTCTAAACAATCAAAAGCACATTTATTTGCAGAAACGGCCACTGAATAAACTGGTTCAGCCCGGGAAATGGGATACTGCTGTAGGTGGTCACATTTCGGCGGGCGAAACGCTCGAAACAGCCTTAAAGCGCGAGGCCTGGGAAGAAATCGGACTGAAGGAATTTTCAGCCAGACTGGTAAAAACCTATCGATGGGAAAGTGAATTGGAAGCAGAATTGGTTTATGCTTTTGTGAGCCACGATTTCAAAGGTATTCACCTTCATTCAGAAGAAGTGGAAGAAGGGCGGTTCTGGACTCCCAGGCAAATTGAATCGAGCATTGGCAAAGGTATTTTCACTCCAAATTTTGAGCATGAATACCAGTTGCTGAAAAAAGAAATCTTTTTGTGAGCTCTTATCAGGCCCGTAAAATAAGGATTGAAGGTACCTGGTTGAGCCATGCGCTTCGTGAATCGACCAGTTTTTTCCATCCTTCCGTAGAGATAACCATCAACTGAAATTGCCCGATAAACTCCTCATCTATATTTTTATCGCTATGGATGGTTATATGATTGGGCGCCTCTTGCTCAATTGCCCTTATGGCTTCCTTGATCTCAATGCGATTTCTGATTGTACCGGCAGGATCAGTTGCGGTAACCTGAACTTCAGAATTCTTAATCAGCCGCTGGATATACTCAATTAAAAATCCATCATTCTCTGTGTAAAAAGGAACAATAACCTGATCGAAATTGCCTGTGTTTTTATCAACAAAAATTCCGACCGGAACCTTACTTGATGACAGGATATTTTGAGTTCGGTCGTCGAATGGCGAATTTTCGAACATTTTTTCTTTTCCTGATACTTTCTGAATTAACCGGTCGGGGTTTACCATACGAGTGGTATAACCCAGAATCCGGCCCAGAAGGCTACCTTCAAAGATTGATTTTCCAATTCCGATAAGCAGTAAATCGAAATCGCCTTTGTTGGTTATTTCAGTAATATCGTCATCAATATCGTCAGAAGCTTTAAACAATGTGGTAATTTTCTGGCTCAGTAATTCCGATTCCCGAATGATTGGAGCAAAGCTTTCATTCTCATAATCATCCATATTGTAATGGTGCAGCACATTATTCGGGCAAAGATGCAGGGCCGTTACAGATGTATTTTCTATTTGCTTTTTTACCAACCCATTGGCAAGCCTGAGTAACGACCGGCCCATTTCAGGATTTCCGAACGAAACGATAATCTTAAATTTGCTCACTTGACTAATTCTGTCGTGAATTATGCTGGTCTTTTTCCTGAATATCCGTTCAATCAGATCGAGTGCCGGGCCTGTCATAAAAGTGGTAACCAGCGCCATGATAACCATCATCGAAAAAATTTCAGGAGAAAGGATGCCGAGGTCGTATCCAATGTTCAGAACGACGAGTTCCATTAATCCACGTGTATTCATCAATGCCCCAATGGTTAGGCTATCGTGCCAGCTTTGGCGCACAAATCTGGCGGCGAGGGCGCTTCCCAGAAATTTTCCGGTTATAGCCACCAAAATAATCAGGCCTGTTATTTTCCATAAATAGGGGTCATTGATTAAACCTATTTCGGTTCGAAGGCCGGTGAATACAAAGAAAAGTGGAAGTAGCAGAACAAGCGCCACATCTTCAACTTTCTCGGTAAACATATTTCTGAATCTGGTATTCTCGGGCATTATTGTTCCGGCCATAAACGCACCAAACAGGGCGTGGATGCCGATTACTTCAGTTGCATATGACGACAGAATTAATGTCAGGAAAAAGATGGCAACTACTTGTTTACTCATGTTTTCGCGCGTTGGATACAACTCTCCAACACGTTTCAGAAATGGCCTTACTGCTTTAATCATGAAAAACACGTAGCCTACCGCAATTGCAATCGTGTAAAGTGAACTGACAAATGAACCGGCTTTGACGATGGCAATTACAGCGGCGAGCAAACTCCATGCTGTAATATCGTCAACTGCGGCGCAGGTTATAACTATGGCTCCCAATCGTGTTTTGTGAATTTCTCTCTCATGAACGATCCGGGCTAAAACCGGAAACGCAGTGATACTCATCGCAATACCCAGGAATAGCCCGAACGACAGAAACTGAACGCCCATAGGCGCAAAGGTCTGGTAAATGAAATACGCGAGTCCGATTCCAAGGGCAAAGGGTAAAATTATACTGGCATGACTGATTACTACAGCCTCGTGTGCTTTATTTTTTAATGTATTCAGATCGAGCTCCATACCTACCATGAACATAAACAGGATTAAGCCAATCTGACTTAAAAATTGAAGGTTACCCAATGATTGAACTGGAAATAAAGCGGCAGAGAATTCGGGAAAGTACAACCCGATTAGCGATGGTCCCAGTACAATACCAGCTATTATTTCGCCAATAACGGTTGGCTGTCCTATTTTTTTACACACCCAACCTAAAATGCGGGCTGTTAGTATAATCGTGACAATTTGTGCAAGGAGTATGGAAAGTGGATGTTGAAGGTTGTGTACAAAGGAACTGACGAATTCTGCCCACTGACTTGTCCCGCCTTCCGGAGCCTGAATGTCTCGTCCCAATTCTAGTAATTTTCCTTTCAGAACAATCCAGTACATCAGCATGGAGAATACTCCGATAGTGCCAATGTAAAAAAGTAGATTTCTAATTTTTTTCATCTGTCTATAATTTGTTTTTTAATTGTCAGATGGAACTCTCCATTACAGTCATTCTCCTGTATGTGAGGTTGTCTCTCATGGCTCGTTTCATATCCTGTTTTTTATGACAGATCGTTGCCGATGCATTCGGGTTCAAATATGGATTAAAAAAATTGAAGAAACCTCGGCTATTTAACAGAAGGGATGACGAATGTAATGAGAAGGTAAAATTTTGTAATAAACTATCGACTTATTTTGCTGATAAAATCGGTCCGGTATGGCTCACCCAAAGTTAGCACCAGCGGCTTTTCGGATTGAAAATAGATGTTGGTGGTAATTTGGTCGTTCGAAAAATGCAGAACAGAACTCAGCGAAATCAGTTCTTTTTTATTAATACGGCAGAAGCCGGCTGGAGGTAGAAACGAAATTAGCTTTTCGAACGAAATGTTTTTCAGTTGCAGGGTTGTGCCATCGGCCAGCAATGCTGTCTTGTCGCGGCTATCTATTTTTGAAGTATGAGCATAAACCAACAGAGCCGGATCCAACATGGTATTTCCTTTGTCGGTATTAAGCAGGATGGGTTTGGGGCGTTTTATTTCAGAATTAATTCGCTGGATAGCTTTATTTGCGGCCTGTTGGAGTCGTTCGGGTTTTACCGGTTTTATCACATAGTCAATGGCATCCAGATCGAAAGCATCGGTCGCATAGTCTTTATAAGCTGTTGTAAAAATTACGGGTTTATCTTTGAGCAAGGCGGCCATTTGTATGCCATTGATGCCCGGCATTTCGATGTCGAGTATGCACAAGTCAAAATCCAGGGAGCTAAACTCCTTCAGGAATAATTCCGGATCGTTAAAGGCCCTGACGACTTCGAGTTCCGGAATTTGTTCACAAAGTAGTTTCAGGTACGAGAGCCCGGGCAATTCATCGTCCAGCAGCAAGCACTTTAGCTTTGTATTCAAGCAGATCTATTTTTAAATGAGCAATATAAACGTTGTCTTCGGTAAATCGGTCGAATGTAAAATGGTCGTTGTAAATAATCTTTAGCCGTTGTTCGAGCGCTTCCGTTCCGAAGCCACCTTTCTCTTTCTTGATAGGCGCTTTTTCTGATATTTTGTTGGCCACAGTGAGTTTAAAGGTGTTGTCGTTAAACTCGAAAACGATAGAAATAAAAGCATCCTGGCTTTGCAGATCGGCGTGTTTAAACGCATTTTCAATTAAGTCGGTAGAAATAAACGGGGCAAGCAAGTGTTGGTGGTAAAGCGGTTCGTTTTCGTTAACCTTCATTTTTACCTTTAATTGAAACAATGGGCTCAACTTTATTTTATTGATTTCGATGAGGTTGAGTGCGAATTCAACTTCCTGCTTGGGAGTTACGAATTTCTTGCGACTGTCGTAAAGAATATAATCCAAGACATTAGCCAGCTTGTCCAAGGCAAAGTAGGTTTGATAGGCGTGGGACTGTACCGAATTGAGTATGTTTTTGAATAGATGGGGATTTAATCTCGAATCCAGGTTATCGAGTTGCATCTGATTTAATTTATTTCCCATTTCCTGATATTCAGACTCCAGCAATTGCTTTCTTTTGGTTGACTTATTTAGCAGGATAATCAGGAAAACGATGGCCGTGATAGCAATCAGGAGAAGTGCTGCAAGAGCGTAAACGAGCCAGGACGACAAACTTACTTGAGTTCCCATTCGGTTTTTTTGCAGAGTTAGTGATTGTTGAAATAAAAAAAGATCCGATCTTTTTCCCAATCGGATCTTTCAGCTATACATAAAGGGAAATGCCTAAATTGGTAAAAACTTCTTGCTAAATCGTTTTATGAGATCCGTCACAATATGGCAAATCGGTAGTTTGTTTGCACTGGCAAAGCCAGGCGTGTCTCTTTTCGGCTTTTTTGAATAGAACCGGCGTAAATCTGGTGCCGTTATGGGTGCCGTCGCAAAATGGTTGTTTGGAGCTTTTCCCACAGGCACACCAGGCAAACGGGCCAGGTTCAAGGGTAACCTGGGCTGGTATTTTTGCAGCGATTAATGGTTTTTCCATGATAATTGGTTTAAAGATCAATGCTTCAAAGTTCGCATTATTTTTAATTTGGCAATTATCTGGACTACGCTTTTTGATTTTATGGTTTAAGGAGATATGCTTCTACACTATTCGCTAAAAATGTTGGAACAAGAACTATGTTTTTCTCGGGCACAAAATCAATATCTGCAGTGTTCTGTTTATCAACCGTGTCAAGCAATTGAATCGATTTTACTCCTTTGGTAATGAAAATAAGTCCTTTCCAGTTCGAATAGATAAAATTACCGTCTTTCAGCTTTTCAATCCCGTCGATACCTCCGCAATCGTTGACCAATACCTGTATTTCTTTGGTTTTGATATCGGCCTGAAGAATCTGACCGGTTCCGATATACAGTTTCCCGTTTTCGGCCCATAACCCATTGGGATTACTGATTAACTGATCTTCGAGCCAAAGTGTTAATTTCCCATTTTCAAGCACATAAATTTTATTGTCACGCATATCGGTCACAAAAATGGTTCCGTCTTCCGAAGCCGTTACGTCATTCAGAAACTTTGCGTTTTCAAGTTTAATCTTGTCTGTTATTCGAGCTTCTTTAATGTTGATGACAACCAATTCGTCAATATCGGCCACATAGAGGTTCCCGTTGTAAATGGCTAGTCCTTTGGGCGCATTTAGCCCGGTTACCCAATTCAGGTTTTTCATTTTCCCATCGATACCCAAAATCGAGATAAAGCCGTTCCCGTCTTTTTCCGAGGCCTGACCGTTAATATTGCTTACAAAGATGCTGTTCGAACCGGCATCGTATAAAACCGATTCAGGAGTTTTTAAACCATCAGTTGTTGTCCACTGTTTGGTGAGGGTTTGTGAAAACGCGTTTAATCCGAAAACTACGAAGGCTCCCAAATAAATTATTCTTAGTTTCATGGTTTTAAATTTTTAAATTTGACTTAGTAATTTGTAAACAACAGAAGTACAAATAAGTTAGTAAAATACATAAAAATAATCCGGATGAAACTATTCATAATCTGTTTATTCAGCTTTTTTTTGATGATTCAGGGCGTTGAAGCCAAAAAACATATTTTATATGTGGGAACTTATACCAAAGGAGTGGCCAATGGAATTTTTGTTTATTCGTTTAACGACAGGAGCGGGAAACTGGTTGACCTGAAAATGCCTACAGTGAGCAATAATCCATCGTTTCTGACAATCTCCGGAGATAAAAAATACCTGTATGCTGTTGGCGAGGTTGACGATCCGGACAAAGATCATAGTGGGGGCGTATCAGCATTTAGAATTGAAGAAGGAGGAAATCTTAAGTTTCTGAATCATGTGCAAACCAATGGAGCAAATCCTTGTCATGTTTGCCTTTCTCCTGATGGGAAGATGTTAGTTGCTTCCAATTATACCGGAGGAAATGTGTCGCTTTTTAATGTGCTGCCAGATGGGAGCCTGACTGCATTAATGCAGAAAATACAACATACCGGAAGCGGTCCTTTTCCCGGGCGCCAAACCGAACCTCATACTCATTCCGCACGGTTTGATGCAAAAGGGAAACAGTTGTTTGTAGCCGATTTGGGCATCGATGAACTAAAGATTTACAGTGTTGGGGTAGGCGAGAATCCGCTTAAACCAGACTCGCAACCTTTTGTGAAGCTTCCTCCCGGATCGGGGCCGCGCCATTTCGATTTTTCGCCTGACGGCCGTTACCTATATCTCATCAGCGAGTTAAATTCTACCATTACCGTTTTGATGAAATATGGCGGGGAATGGAAATCCATTCAAACGATTAGAACGTTGCCCAAGGAGTTTGAAGGCGAAAGCTGGTGTGCCGATATTCACGTTTCGGCTGACGGACGTTTTGTTTACGGATCGAACCGCGGACACAACAGTATTGCTGTGTTTAAACGCGATAACATCAATGGTAAATTGGAAATGGAGCAAACCGTTTCGGTTGAAGGGAATTGGCCACGAAATTTTACACTCGATCCTACCGGCATGTTTTTATTGGTTGCCAACCAACGAAGCAACGATATTACCGTTTTTAAAATCGATCAAACATCTGGAAAACTAACCTTTACGGGGATAAAAGTTCCGCAGGAATCGCCTGTATGTTTGCAATTTCTGAAATAGGGTGATCTTTTTCCGAAATTATAATTTGAGGGATGAAGACAAAGGACCGGCATAGGAAAGCCGGTCCTTTGTCTTTTTTAAGCATGTCAATCAAACAAATCAGACAACCAGTTTTTTTGTTTATGGTGTCTGTAATAATCGCTATCACCCTGATATCTGCGATTATCGTGATCGTTGTGATGGCCATTAAATGATTGATTGGAGCCATAAAACCTGCTCTGACCTTCAGGAGTAGATCGTTCAATAATTTTATCGAGTTCCCCGCGATCGAGCCAAATTCCCCGGCATTTGGGGCAATAATCAATTTCAATGCCCTGCTTGTCGGATATGACCAGGGCTACGTGGCAAATTGGACAGTTCATGTTAATGATGATTTAAGTGTTTGATTTGTTTTTTCTTTTTGCGGGAAAATGACCGATAGCACAATGGATACGATCAATATTCCCAGTATGGTTAAGAGCGAATAGACAATGGGAATTTTATAAAATCCGACAATAACCATTTTTACGCCGACAAAAACCAGGATGGCCGATAAACCATATTTGAGGTAATGGAAATATTGGGTTATTCCGGCAAGTGCAAAATATAAGGCACGCAGCCCTAAAATGGCAAAAACGTTAGAGGTAAAAATGATGAAGCTGTCGGTTGATATAGCCAGAATGGCCGGGATGGAGTCAACAGCAAAAATCAGGTCGGTAAATTCTACTACCAATAGTACAATGAACAAAGGGGTTGCTACTGTTTTCGAATTTATTTTTACGAAAAAATTGCCACCATGCATTTTTTCTGATACGGGGAAAAATTTTTTGAATAACCTGACCAATGGATTTTTGTCCGGGGCAACTTCTTCGTCTTTGTGGAAAAGCATCTTGATTCCGGTGAAAACCAGGAATGCACCAAAAATATAGATGATCCAATGAAACCGGCTGATGAGGGCAACTCCGGCAAAAATGAAAATGGCACGCATGATTAAAGCTCCCAAAATTCCCCAAAACAAAACTTTGTGCTGGTATCTGGGTTCAACTTTAAAAAATGTAAAAAGCATGATAAACACGAACAGATTATCTACACTCAACGATTTCTCAATGAGGTAGCCGGTAAGAAATTCAAGAGCCTTTTCTTTACCCATAAAAATGTAAATGCCATAGTTGAAAATAAAAGCCAGCGAAATCCATACTGCGCTCCAGATTAAGGCTTCCTTGATTTTTACCTCATGCGATTTACGGTGAAAAACGCCCAGATCGATAGCCAGTAACAAGAGTACGAAAGCAATAAAACCAATCCAAACATAAATGTCAACAATCATAACTCAATTTTTAATATAGATATTTAATTTCTTTCAGAACTTCAGGAAACTTTATTGATAAAGTTAATCGCAGACTCCCAAAGTCCTTGCAGCCCATTCTGGTTGATGTAGCTGATTAACTTTGAGACTAATGGCAGTAAAAGAACAATTGCTGCAATGAGGATTGCCAGGATCAGAACGATTGCGATTACGATTGCGAGTTTCAGTTTCCGGTTATTTTTAAGGTATTCCAGAAAATACAGCCATTTGTAACTGGTGTCGTTGTTCCGATAGGAATGCTGCATGTTTGGGGCATAACCGGATCGATACTGGTATTTGTAATCCGAATAGCCATGATAATTCGTGCGCTTGTTTTCGAAAATGTTATCGTATTCCATGACAAGAAATATTTATAAGAGGGGTTTGAACCACCATTATTATTTTGAGCTAAAATAAAAGCAAGGAATTGCTGTCCGATGAATGTCGGAACGGCTGTTTTATCAGAAATTAACTGAAATTATTTTTCAGGAATGCCTTGGCGGTTGCCAGTTCGAACAGGAGAAAAGTGTTACCAAGAAACGGTTGCCTGAAACCGGTAGTTGCGTTAGCGGCTCCGGAACGAGGCATGGCCCAGCCACCTGATTCATGTGGTCATCATCAAAAGAATCTACTTCACTCAAAAGATTATTATCCCCGCAACTTCTTTCCGCAGAAATTTCTACGCCATAGCCGGGCACATCAGAATAGGAATAAACTTCGGTTCCTATACAAAAAATGACAGCCATCAGAAATAGAAGTCGGAATAATATGTTCTTCTGTATTTTCATTGGGGGCAAAAATAATACTTCTGGCGAATTTTCGGTATCCGGAATGTTAAGAGTAGTTAATACAACTGCTACGCTGTTATCCCCTGATGAGGCGAATAAATTCCTCGCGGGTGGCGACCCGTTCAAAAGCGCCAGTAAAATCGGAAGTTGTGGTTGTCGAATTTTGTTTCTGAACGCCCCGCATTTGCATGCAAAGGTGTTGTGCCTCAATAACAACGGCAACTCCAAGTGGGTTGAGTGTTTGCTGAATGCAATCTTTTATTTGTGTGGTCAATCGTTCCTGAACCTGCAACCGGCGGGCATAGGCATCAACAACGCGGGCAATTTTGCTGAGTCCGGTAATGTATCCGTTTGGAATGTACCCGATATGGGCTTTGCCAATAAACGGAAGCATGTGGTGTTCGCACATCGAATAAATTTCGATGTCTTTTACAATGACCATTTGCCGGTAATCTTCTTTAAACATGGCCGAACGGAGAATTTCTTCCGGATCCTGCTCGTAGCCCTGAAGTAAAAACTGCATCGATTTGGCTACGCGCGTAGGTGTTTGCTGTAATCCTTCACGGCTGGAATCTTCGCCCAACAGATCAATAATATTTTTGTAGTGGGCACTTAATCTTGCCGTTGTTTCCGGATCGTACTTTTCAACTTTCCGATAGGTTCCATCTGCTCCGTTTAACGAAAATTCCATTTTTACTCCTTTCTGAACAATGATTTATTATACTTGACGCAACCGCAAAGGTAGTAAGTTCAGTCTTATAAGAGTTGTGTAAGGGTTGGTTTATGCTAGAAAGTATTACAAATTGATCAAACTTTAATACAAAACAATATCAGGCAGGAACCGAAGTGATAAATTTTTACTTTTGCATCTTTAGAATTTATTTGCCTCGGAAAGACCCTGAATATGCTGAGTTCCTGAAGAGATTTGTTCGAAAGCCAATTCAGCAAAAGAGTTATTTGCAGGTGTGAAAAAAAGTTAATTTTTTAGGCGCTGTAATACAATATAATTATGAAATTAAAGTTTGTATTATCGAAAACAATGTCTCAGAGAATTAACGGATGTTAATGAACTGTATTTTATGATTGTAGTTACCGGAGCCGCGGGTTTTATAGGAAGTTACATTGTTGGGAAACTCAACAGGGAGGGATTTAAAGACATTGTTTTGGTCGATAAATACGATGATCCTCTAAAGTTTCAGAATTACCACACCAAAACGTATTCGGAGATGGTCGATCGGGATAATTTTTTCGATTGGCTGGCCGCAAACGAGAAGTTTGTACAGATGATTATTCATTTGGGAGCCCGTACCGATACCGTTGGACAGGAGCCTGAAATCTATCAGCAACTTAATCTCGAATATTCGCAGAAAATATGGAAAGCCTGCATCCGGTATGGTTTGCCACTGGTTTACGCATCATCAGCATCTACTTACGGCGATGGGCATAACGGGTTTGATGATGACCACTCGCTTATCCCCGGATTACAGCCATTAAATTTATATGCCCAATCGAAACACGATTTTGATCGTTGGGCGCTTGAGCAAAATGAGCAACCTTATTTTTGGGTCGGGTTAAAATTTTTCAACGTATTTGGACCCAACGAATACCATAAAAACCGCATGGCATCGGTTATTTTTCAGGCTTTTAATACCATTGCCGAAACCGACAAAATGGATCTTTTCCGCTCGCATAACCCCGATTTTAAGGATGGTGAACAGGCTCGCGATTTTATTTATGTGGAAGATGTAGCCAAAGTGATCCTCTTTTTCATGAATCACCGGAAAGATTCCGGAATATACAATGTTGGAACCGGAGAAGCCCGAACGTATTTAAGTTTGACCAAAGCTGTTTTTAAATCGATGGAACTGACCGAGAATATAGGTTTTATTGATACTCCAGCTGATTTGCAAGGTAAATACCAGTATTACACCTGCGCCAATATTCAGAAATTGAGAGGGATTGGTTACAAGGAGCTTTTTCTAAGTCTTGAGGATGGTATTGATGATTACGTGCGCAATTTCCTGATACCAGGAGTTTGTTATTAGGCGGATCTTGTATCGAGTAATATTCACTTACCTGGTAAACACCCAACTGTCGCCGTTAGAAAGCTCATTATTGAAATAATATCCTTCTATATCAAAAGCTTTCATTTCCTCCGGATTGCTGATTTGGTTCTGAACGATGAAACGGCTCATTAATCCGCGGGCACGTTTCGCAAAGAAAGAAACCATTTGGTACTGCCCGTTTTTATGTTCTTTGAATGCAGGCGTAATGATCCGGGCTTTTAGCTTTTTTGTGTCAATGGCGCCGAAATATTCGTTCGAAGCCAGGTTAACCAGTACTTTCTTTCCGGTTTCCGAAAATTCCTGATTTAGTTTGGCTGTAATCCTGGTTTTCCAGAACTCGTAAAGGTTCTTTTTTCGGGCAACAGAAACATTCGTTCCCATTTCCAGTCGGTAAGGCTGAATGAGGTCGAGCGGTTTAAGCAGGCCATAAACTCCGGAAAGAATGCGCAATTGCTGTTGGGCTGTCTCAAATTCTGAAGCCGTAAATGTTTCTGCTTTTAATCCCTGATAAACATCGCCATTAAACATCAGTACGGCCTGCCACGAATTTTCCGGAGTAAAAGGTGGTGACCAGGCTTGGAAACGCTGATAGTTTAATTCAGCCAGTTTTGGCGATATACCCATTAATCCGGCCAGTTGGGCAGGTTTTTTCTTTTTCAGTACCGAAACAACTTTTTCGGCTTCCGGCAAAAAATCGACCTGCGAAAATGGCTCGAATTGAACTGGACAATGATCATACAGCGATTTGGCAGGCGAAACAACAATTAGCATGGTATTCGAAATTAATTAGCGAAATGAAAACAAAGATAAACGATCAAAGTTGAGTTTTCGCCTAAAAGTTAGATTTCAAAATTACCAGACGAATGTGCCTACAGCGCCTTTCTCTAAGGTGGTGGTTACCGTTTTGTTTTTAAACCTGATGTTGAATTGCTGTGAGGCGCCGTTGTCGTTTATAACAATCAATACTTTTTTCCCGTCAGGAGTTTTAAAAGCCACATTGGGCAAATTTTCGGTTATATTGGAGCCAATCCTGACAGACCCCGGGCGAACAAACTTGGCTGCGTGTGCAAGGATATAATAGGCCGGATTGCGTGTCACTGCACTGCCATTAATGGTTATGGTCCCCAAACACTGGTCGCATCCGCCAAC
>JAIBEY010000024.1 GCA_019459525.1 Prolixibacteraceae bacterium | reverse complement strand
TGTTCGTGTATGCAGAACTACTGAAATTTTCCTGGGTCTGAAATCAAGCGATTTTGTGCCATAATTGTAAACTTTCTCAAGCACAAACGTTATTCTTTGTGCCTGTTTTTCAAACTCTTCCGGATAAATAACCTGAAAATTCGATGTGTTGATTTGCCTCCATTGAATTTGCGAAGGGTCCTGTCCGGTTTGAAAATACTGCGCCTTCGCAAAAGATATTTGTAAATTGACCAATAGAATTAAAACTAGTATGTTCTTCATTTCCGAATTTTAAGAATTTTCCCGATTTTACATTTACCACTACCCTGCTATAGTTGCTTATCAGGTTAAAGCGAAGATTTAAAACTAATGAATTTATTTTATCCAGCATACTTCGATTTAATAAACAGAAAGTTCCCTTTTGAAATGCCCTATTAGCTCAAGTTTGTTAATTTTGACTCTTTCTTAAATTCAGTATATTTTGGAAATTAGTTTCGATCATCGTTTTGCCGGACTCTTTGTTGTATTGTCCATTCTTTTAGCTATAGGTATCAGCTACTTGTTGTATTTCAGGAATCCAGCCAATTCTGGCTTAACTACATTCCAGAAGATTTTTCTGGTTTCTCTTCGCTTTTTATCCATTTTCCTGATGTTTTTATTCTTGCTTTCACCGCTGATTGAGCGAAAAAAGAAAATAAAAGAATTACCCATTTTGGCTGTGGCATTTGATAACTCGCAATCAGTTCAGTCTTTTGCCACATCCCTCGGTCAGTTCCAGCAAACTGTAAAAGATCGGTTTGCCGATGACTATCAGTTGGAATTCTGGTCGTTTGGCGAAAAAGTAACTAATACTGATGTTTTTAGCGGAACCGATCGGAGGTCTGACTATGGTCAGGTTGTTAAGTCTCTTAAAAACAATTACATCAATAAGAACATTGGAGCCATGTTGATTATTGGCGATGGTATATACAACCAGGGACAGAATCCTGAGAATTTGGTGTCCGGCCTGAGATTTCCAATTTATTCGGTTGGCGTTGGCGATACAACTCGTAAAACCGATGCTTTAATCCGCAATGTAAAAACAAACAAGCTTACTTTTCTCAAAAATAAGTTTCCGGTTGAGATTGAAATGAAGTTTTCGAAGCTAAAATCGAAAATGGCCTATATTGATATTGAAAATAATGGCAGATCGGTTTATTCGAGTACTTTAGCTATAACTTCTGATGATGATTTTAAACTCGAATTCGTTAATCTGGAAGCTACAGCGGCTGGGCTACAACATTATAAAATCCGGATTCGGCCCTTTGACGGTGAAGTTAACCATAAGAACAATGAATACGAATTTGTCATTCAGGTAGCGGAGGATAAACAAAAATTTTTGATGCTCAGTGATGGCCCGCATCCAGATTTGGGTGCCATTCGCAATAGTATTTTGGAACTGCAAAATTATGAAATTAAGCTATTTACAGGCAATGAAGTTCCCGACAGCCTGACGAACTACAGTTTAATTATTTTAAACCAATTGCCCTCGGTAAAAAATGTAGCCAGCAAGTTACTTGCCCGCATAAAAGATAGTAGAATTCCCGTTTTATTTCTTGTTGGCCCCAATTCTTTACTCGAACAATTGAATACACTTGATTTGGGACTGAAAATTTCGGCCAGTAAAAATACCGAAGAAGTTCAGGCTTTAGTTGATAAAAATTTTTCGCTTTTTATGCTCTCTGAAGGAACTAAAGATTTATTTGAAACAGCACCTCCTTTGGTCGCCCCGTTTGGAAATACAGAATTGATGCCTGCCATACAAAATCTGGCACATCAAAGTATCCGAAACATTCCAACGAATAAAACATTGATGGCATTTGGAGCTGACAAAGGCAGGAAAATTGGGTTCATTGTTGGGGAAGGAATTTGGCGCTGGCGTTTGCATAATTACATGGCTAATGGAAATCACGATGCTTTTAACGAATTGACACAGAAAATGATCCAATATCTTGCACTAAGAGAAAACGAAGATAACTTCAATGTTTATCATCCGGCTCTTTATCAGGAAACTGACGATATTGAGCTGACTGCCGAATTATATACGGATAGCTACGAGCTTATTAATACTCCGGAAGTCAGTATCACGATAAAGAACGATAGTCTTCGTGAATTCAATTACCAGTTCGACCGCACAAGCGATTTTTACCGTTTGAATGCTGGTAATCTCAGACCCGGAGATTACTCTTTTGAAGCTAAGACTCAATTGGGTAACCAGCAGTTTACCGAAAAAGGGAACTTTAGTATTGTAAAGAATGACCTTGAAATACAAAATACTCAGGCCGATTTTAGTGTTTTATATCAGTTGTCTTTACAGACAGGTGGTCAGTTTTATACATTCAAAAATTATGGCACATTACTTGATGACATAAGCCAAAACAAACAAATTGCAGTTCAGCAGCATCAGCAAATTATCCAGAATGAATGGATTAATCTGAAATTGCTGTTTTTTATACTTCTTGTTTTGTTTAGCATCGAATGGTTTTTCAGAAAATACTGGGGCATTTACTAACAAAATTAACAGATGCGGTTACTAAAGAAAATCATATCAAGCAAGTCCATAACTATTTTTCTAATCGGTATTTTATTGGTATCGTGCAAAGGTAATTTTGCATTGCTTACTATTGAAAACGCCCGTCCGGCAACCGACGAACTATCGGCTGATATCCAAAGTATTACCCTGATGAACCGAAGCATGAACAAGCAATTCGATAATTACCAGGAAGATTCTTTGCAATTGTATTTTTACCGGAAAGGGTTTCAGCTTTCACAAATTGTTTTAGATAGTGTTTCGTCTGACACCATTGTAAAAGGGCTGGCAGAGCTGCTTTATGAATCGGGTCGGTATGATGTGGTGGTTCCGGTTGACCGTAATTTTCCGCGGGAGTTGCCTTATGAAATTCTTCCGGATACTTTAAGCCAGAAACAGGTCAGTCAAATATGCCGTGATTATAATACTGATGCCTTGATTGTTCTGGAAAGATTCTCGACTAAAGTGATGACCGATTATTCGTCGGAAAAGTATCAAAATCCGGCTACGGGTATTGAACATTCACACTATGCTTCGCTCGATGTAAAGTACGGTGCTTTTTTTCGGATTTATAAACCGGGAGAAAAACTACCTGTTAAAGAAATTGCGCTTACGGATACCATTTATTGGGAAAGCATTGACAATACTCAATTTAAGCTTTTCAGCAAATTGCCATCCATCAAACAGGCAGTAATTAGCGCCGGAATAAAAGTGGCCCTTGAAGTTGATGAAAAACTATCACCTACCTGGACTTCAGAAAAAAGAGGCTATTTTCTTTTCAATCCTAAAAATGATCGTGGACAACAACTAATCAATGAGAATAAATATGACGAGGCCCGCGAATACTGGTCGGAATTAGCACAATCGAAAAATAAGAAAATAAGAAGTAAGGCAGAATATAACCTTGCATTGGTTAGCGAATTGAATGGGGATATTGATGGGGCAATGGAATGGGGATTAAAATCTTTTTACTCCTATTACAGGTATCAAACCGAAATGTATCTGAAGAAGCTTAAAGTACGGAAAGAGGCTATACAAAAAACTAAATAACATGTCACCAAAGACTAGATTGCTCTGGATTGTTCTGTTACTGAGTTTAAGCTCATGCGTGAGTTATGAAAAATATTCGATGGAAGTTTTTAAACCTGGTGAGCGGAGTTTCCCGGAAAACATGCATAAAATTGCCCTGGTTGCCCGGAACCTGAAATACAAGGCTGATACGTTGCAAAACTATCAGGCTAAAAATTATAGGCTAATTAAAGACAGATCAAGATTTAATGGTGATAGCCTGGCAATTTCTACGTGTATGGATACTTTGGAGGCCAGGTTATTGCAGCAGCCACAATTCGATAGTGTGCTGGTTTTGCCTTTTCATACCTTTCCGGTTACCCGCGTTAACGAAATAAGACCAGCCAAAACCGAATGGTACAAAAAGTTGGCTGCCCAAACCGGAGCCGACGGCTTAATCGTACTCGACATGTTCTCCTGTTTTTACAGCGTAACTCATGACAATATGAGTGCCAATGTGGTGACTTCCAATATTTGGTCGGTCTATAACAACCGGAGCGAAATAATAGACCGTTATACCCAAATTGACACCCTGTACTGGGATCAATCGGATGCTGATGGATCGTATAAAAAATACAAGATCCCGGATAAGAAATCGGCTGTTGCAATGGCTGCCGGTGTAATTGGTGAAAACTATTCCAAACGTTTTTTACCGGCATGGACAACGGTTTACCGGGATATCATGACTTGCAGTAATCCCGATTTAAAAATAGCTGCCGATCTGGCCGGAAAAAATAAATGGGACGAAGCTTCGGTAATATGGAATAAGTATGCAAACACATCGGGTAAACGCAACCAATTGATTGCAAAATACAACTTGGCACTTGCCAGCGAAATGAACGGAAATGTTGATCAGGCACTGGAGTTGATTGCTGAATCGGCACTGCTAAGTTCAGGAGCTTTTCGTTCAGCCGAAAATGAATTGATCAGAAAATATGCTGTTGTTCTTGAACGGCGAAAAAATGAAATTAAAAAGTTAAATGCACAGCAATGATCTTTGCTCGAAATATATTTTTATTCCTCGCTATTCTGGTCCTAACTTCTTGTGCAATAACTGATCAGGTTCGGGTTGTACAGGTTGAAGTTATGAAACCTGGTGTATTTATATTTCCGGAGGATTTCAATAGGGTTGCCATTTTTAACCGGGATTTATTCCAGTCAGACACTTGTCTTTTTAGTTATTACGATGACAATACGATTAAGGTAGATACTACCATTAGCTATAAAAGCTTGTCAAATCACTGTGTTGATGCATTGACCGGATTTTTAAAAGAAGAAAAATACTTCGCAGAAGTAAAAAATTATAAGGATAGTCTGAATTACTTTTGGCGAAAAGATTCCGTGTTACATTCTTCGGAGGAATTACTTAATAAAACGCAGGCGGACATTTTTATTTTTCTCGATTTTTTAACTTTTAACAATACCATGATAAGCCGCTCTATCGACTATGTTAGCACGACGCCTTACCTTGTGTGGAATATTGGATTAAAAAATGATACAGCTTCCTATATCTATAATCAGATCGATACATTAGTTTATGAAGGTGATGAATTTAACAGCTTTAATTCGCGGCGTGGCAGACACCGATCTATTCTGGAAAACGCATCAGAATACCTTGGAAAATCGTTAGGTTTAAAGCTAATTCCCAATTGGATATCTGTGGAGCGGATGTACTACAAATCGAGTAATCCAGATATGTTAAAAGCCGAAAAATATGCCCTTCAAAATGAGTGGATGAAAGCCGCCGAAATCTGGAACCGGGAAACAAAAAATAAAAATCCGAAGATTGTTGCCAAGGCTTGCTTCAATATGGCAGTAGCTGCCGAGATGGAAGGAAAACATGATGTTTCCATCGACTGGCTGGTCAAATCGTATTCAGCTTTGCCCGCAAATAACAGCGAGCATAAAGCCAATTGTCAAAGGTATATTAACGTGCTGGCTATCAGAAAAAAAGAAATTGAACGATTGGGTAAACAGATCAGGGAAGAGTGAATTTACACCAATAAAAGACCTGAAAACAGGAACATTTTGCTCCTGTTTTCAGGTCTTTTATTGGCAATCCCGTCTTATTTTTTTGCAGGATTGATCTGGTTTTGGTAGTAAACCGGCCCTCTCCTGATGGCCAGAATAACTAAAGCAATGCCTGTTAATACAAATGGAATACTCAACCATTGTCCCATGTTCAGCATCATTCCTTTTTCAAACGCTTCCTGATCTTCCTTAATAAATTCGACGAAGAACCTGGCTGTAAACACCATGATGAAAAATACTCCTGCCAATAGACCCTGGTAATCTTTGGCCTTTGTTTTCCAATACATGTAAAGCAAAACACCAAAAGTGATCAGATAACTAAGCGATTCATAAATTTGTGTCGGATGTTTGGCTACGGTTTCATCATTCCGTTCAAAAATAAATCCCCAGGGCAGCGTAGTTGGCATACCATAAATTTCTGAATTCATCAGGTTTCCAAATCGGATTAAAGCACCTACTAAAATGCTCGGAACTACAATCCGGTCTAAAACCCAAAGAATAGAGCGTTTTGAAACTTTTTTGCTCCAAATGACCATGGCAATTAAAATTCCGAGAACTCCGCCGTGACTGGCTAACCCACCTTGCCAGATGTACAGAATTTCAATAGGATGTTGCGAATAATAATCCCAACCGTAAAACAGGACATGCCCTAAACGGGCACCGACAATAGTGGCCACAATCAGGTAAATAAATAAACTTTCGAGCCATTTCGGATTATCATTTTCATGTTTAAACATCTTCTCAACATGACTGTAGCCAAAAAGAAATCCTACTGCAAACATTAGTCCGTACCAGCGAACGTGCAATGGTCCCAATGAAAAGATTTCAGGGCTAACGTCCCAGTGTATAAATGTCAGAATGTCCATATTATCGTTTGTTGGTGTTGTTTTTATAAAAGCTAAAGCCTGCCAGCATTTTAAACGCTGACAGGCTTCAATAAATTTTATTATTCAGCCAAATCTTTACCGTGGCATGATTTGAATTTTTTCCCGCTTCCGCATGGGCAAGGATCGTTTCGCCCTACCCTCTTTTCTACCCTAACCGGTTGAATTTGTTTGGGTTCCTGAGGTGCATCCGGACGACTTGAACTGCTGGATACTTCAGATTTTGAGGTCGATAACTTACTCATATCAAGTCCTCTGCGCTCATGACCTTCCCGCACTTGTTCGGGTTCGCTGATCGGAATATGCCCTTTTGCAAGAATGGAAACAATCTGCTTGTTCACCTTGCTAATCATGATTTTGAACAGATTGAACGACTCGAATTTGTAAATCAGAAGCGGGTCTTTCTGCTCATAAGTAGCATTTTGCACCGACTGTTTCAGATCATCCATTTCCCGAAGTTGTTCTTTCCATGCTTCGTCAATGGTTGATAGTACGGTTTGTTTTTGGTAAGATTTTACTAATTCTTTACCTTGATTTTTATAGGCTTTCTCCAGGTTTGTTACAATCTGGAAGACGTGTTTTCCGTCAGAAATAGGCACTACAATATTGGTGTACAGATGTGATTTTTGTTCATATACATCACGAATAACCGGGTAGGCTTGCTTGGCAATGATTTCAGTCCGTCGCGTATAGGTTTCGACCATTTCGTGGTAGATTTTTTCCACCAAATCGTCAGGATTCATTCGGGAGAAATCTTGTTCCGAAACCGGCGATTCCATCGACATTAGCCGAATCAATTCCAGGTTGAATTCTTCAAACATCCCGTTAGCCTGATATTCTGCTACCAGGTTCTCAATCATGTCGTACATCGTATTCAGAATATCAACTTCCAAACGGTCGCCAAACAAAGCATGACGACGTTTTTTATAGATCACCTCACGCTGCGAGTTCATTACATCATCGTATTCGAGCAAACGTTTACGAATTCCAAAGTTATTTTCTTCAACTTTCTTTTGCGCACGTTCGATGGATTTGGTAATCATCGAGTGCTGAATCATTTCGCCCTCTTTCAATCCGATTTTATCCATGATTCCGGTAATCCGGTCAGAACCAAACAGACGCATCAAATCGTCTTCCAGCGAAACGAAAAACTGTGAAGAACCCGGGTCTCCCTGACGTCCTGAACGTCCGCGTAACTGACGGTCAACACGACGTGATTCGTGACGTTCGGTACCAATAATGGCCAAACCGCCAAGTGCTTTTACTTCCGGAGTCAGTTTGATGTCGGTACCACGACCAGCCATGTTGGTAGCTATGGTTACCATACCATTCATACCGGCATCGGCAACAATCTCGGCTTCACGGGCGTGTAGTTTAGCATTCAGTACGTTGTGTTTAATACCTCGCATTTTGAGGTAACGGCTTAACAGTTCCGAGATTTCAACCGAAGTTGTACCCACCAAAACTGGCCGCCCTATTTTATTTAATGCCACGATATCTTCAACAACAGCATTGTATTTTTCGCGTTTGGTTTTATAAACCAAATCCTCACGGTCATCGCGAATTACCTTCCGGTTAGTGGGGATAACCACCACATCCAGTTTGTAGATGTCCCACAATTCACCAGCTTCAGTTTCGGCAGTACCGGTCATACCTGCCAGTTTGTGGTACATCCTGAAATAATTCTGAAGGGTAATGGTTGCAAAAGTTTGCGTAGCCGCTTCAACTTTCACGTTTTCTTTAGCCTCAATTGCCTGGTGCAAACCATCGGAATACCGGCGGCCTTCCATAATACGGCCGGTTTGTTCATCAACAATCTTCACTTTATTATCAATAACCACATATTCCACATCTTTTTCGAACATGGCATACGCTTTCAGCAATTGATTAATGGTATGAACACGTTCCGATTTTATGGCATAATTGGTCAGCAAGTCGTCTTTTTTCTCCAGAACCTGCTCTTTGGTAAGCGATTTATTGTTTTCAATTTCGGCAATCTCGGAACCTACATCAGGTAAAACAAAGAACAACGAATCTTCCAAATCACTTGAAATCAAATCAATACCTTTATCAGTCAATTCTACAGAATTTTGCTTTTCTTCGATCACAAAGAACAGAGGATCAGTAATAATATGCATGAGTTTGTTGTTATCCTGCATATGGTAATTCTCTGTTTTGGTCATCATGGCTTTAATTCCCTCTTCACTCAGGAATTTAATAAGTGCCTTATTTTTTGGTAATCCTTTGTGTGCCCGCAACAACAAAATCGAACCGGCTTCTTTTTCTTCCTTAGTAGCGTTTGGATTATTCAAGATACGTTTGGCATCCGATAAACACTGGTTAACCAGATTGCGCTGGGCAGCATTCAGTTTTTCAACTTTAGGTTTCAGCTCTTCAAATTTCTGGATTTCGCCTTTTGGAATGGGGCCTGAAATAATCAGCGGAGTACGGGCATCGTCGATCAATACCGAGTCAACCTCGTCAACAATCGAATAATGGTGTTTTCGTTGTACCAGGTCGCGCGGGCTGATAGCCATATTGTCGCGCAGGTAATCGAACCCGAATTCGTTGTTGGTTCCGTAAGTGATATCGGCCAGATAGGCTTTGCGGCGGCCATCCGAGTTGGGCTGATGTTTGTCGATACAATCAACGCTCAAACCATGAAATTCGAAGATTGGTCCCATCCATTCCGAGTCACGTTTCGACAGGTAGTCGTTTACCGTAACCAAATGTACGCCACGTCCGGTAAGGGCATTCAGGAAAACTGCCAATGTTGCAACCAGAGTTTTTCCTTCACCGGTACCCATTTCAGCAACTTTACCCTGATGTAATACGATACCTCCGATTAGCTGAACATCGTAATGAACCATCTCCCAGGTAATCTGACTTCCACCCGCAATCCATTTGTTCATCCAAACGGCATTTTCACCCTCAATCACGATGCTGTTTCGCAGAGCAGCCAGATCGCGGTCAAAATCGCTTGCTTTAACCACCACCCGTTCGTTTTCGGTAAACAATTTGGCGGTTGCCTTTACTACCGAAAATGCTATAGGAAGGATTTCATTCAGAACAGCTTCTAGTTTATCGTCAATCTTTTCTTCCAGTTTGTCTATTTCCTGATAGATCTTTTCACTTTCCTGAATATCAACGGTTTCAACCTGTTCCTTGAGTTCTGCTATACGATCTTCTTCGGGTTTTATCCGCTCCTGAATGATAGCTTTTAACCGGGCAGATTCGGCTCTTAGCTCATCGTTCGATAGTAATTTAACACGCTCATATTCTTTTTTAATTTGTTCAAGAAGTGGCGCTATTTCTGCCATATCTTTGTCGGCTTTTGAGCCGAGAAATTTGCCGAGAATTTTGTTTATAAATGCCATTATCTGGGTTTTAATTGATCAAAAATGAAAGTCACAAATGTAGTTATAATGTTTAAAATCTGAATTGGTTTTTACGATTATCATGCCATCCGGAGAATTGACGAAAGATCGGTCAGAATTGCGTTTTTCGTTGAAATAACTGCCAATAAATCAGTAAAAAACAATATCAGGTGTTTTATAAAATGACAAATACGGACAACTAAGCGTTTTCAAATCCTGAATTATTACTTTACATTTGAGCAGGAATAGTAAAAAAATAACGACCAATGACCGATTTTTCAAATCAGTGTTTTGTGTGCGGAAAGGAAATTGATCCGGAGACGACAGAACTCAATAAACAGCTCAATCTTCCGGTTTGTGATAATTGCAAAGGAACCGAACGGGAGAAAAAAGCAATTGACGACCATTTGGAAAGTATGGCTGAAGGTTTTGTATGTGGATGTATTTAAACTGGTACTTCTAAAAACGAATTATAACACATGAAAAAGGCTTTACTCATTGGTATTTTTATCCTGTTGATGGCTCAGTTGGCTGATGCTCAAAAAAACTTTAAACCGATAATTTCGTCACGTAATTTTACCAATCCATCGGAATTATGGGAGGCGATCGGGCACGGAGTAGTTAATTATCAGGCTGACGTTATGTATATCTACGGGAAGCTTTATGTAACCCCGCAAATGCCCGATAGCGCCAAACATCAATTACCAACTCTTACAGAAGCCTACCTCTACCCTCTTTTCAATCAATTTAAAAAGAATAACGGCGAGATTCTTCCGGGCTATTCCGGCGATGTATTTCTGATACTGAATTTAACCGCTCAGCCCGTTCAGATTTACAAACAGCTTGCTGCCGAAATGCGGCCTTTCTCGGATATGCTTACTTATAAATCAGAAGGAACTGCGCATCAGGGAAAGCTTCGGATTTTAATTAAAGACAAGGATCAGCTCGAAAAGATAAACAGCATTAAGTCCAGCTTTTTAGGTTTAGTTGGCAGCCTGAGCGACGTTGATAAAAATTTAGATTCGGAGAAAATGCCACTCATTGAGGTTGATTTTACTGAAATAACAAAATGGAAAGGAACGGGGAATATTCCTTTTGAAGATTTTACTGCAATAAAAGCCCTTGTTGGTAAAGTTCATGCTCAAAAGAAAAAAATCAGTATAACCAACTGTCCGTCTCACAAAACGGTGGTGGATCTGATCCGGAGCTCGAAAGCCGATTTTGTAAATACCACTGAAGCTACGCGGATGGCTGGGTACTTTGAACCTGGCAAATAGTTTAAGGCATATAAGCTATTTTTCCGACTATGGTACGGCCACCCGATTCGAGGTGAATCAGGTAGATTCCCGGCCTTTTTCCTGAAAAATTCAGATTCAGGCTATTTTGCCCTATTTGCGTTACAGTCACACCGGAGCGCTTTCCCAACAAATCAAAAACGGCTATTTCCTCCGGGCAATCAATCGGATTAACCGTTTGAACAGTTAAAAGTGAACTGCCTGATAGTGGATTAGGGAAGAAACGGGCATCGGCCAAATCTGTTTGATAATCGTCGATACCTGTCGGATCATCAATATTACAGGCAATCAATTCGGTAAGTAAAGCAGAACCGGCTCCGGTTGGGTTCAATTGGTTATAAGGCGACCAGCCTGATGTATTTCTCAGGTAGAAACTATTGGTTACATCAGCAGTGCGGTTAGCCATATATACAGCCAGCGTATCGCCGTCGTGCATTTGCGAAAGGTTGTAGGAAACGAAAAAATTACCAACCGTTTTTACCGTACTTTTAAATGGCAAATAATTCATCCCATCAATCCAAAACTTATTTATATCAAATTTCTCCGAATACAACAGCGTCTCAGGCACTTCATTTCCCTCATACACCCGAATGTCAACGTAAGCATTGGCATACAGCGGGTTCGTTTTTACTTTTGCAATACCGAGTGTAACTCCATGTATTTCACAATTTTTAGAGAAATTATATTTTTCAGCAAAATCGGTAAACCCAGCCGAATTCGTTCCGCTCCAATATCCCTTTTTAACTGAGCCACTGGTTATTTGTAAGGCAGCATGGGCATCGTTATCCTTAAAGTTTGTAGTCGGACTGCAAAGTGTCTTACCCGAATTCATAGCCATTCCGTTCAGCTTTTCAACGTTCGAATTCAGTGGATCGAGCCATGCTTTCAACTGTTTCGCAGATTCACTTCTATGATTCCATGCCAAAGCAAATTTTTCGAAATAATCGTTGGTCGGCAACGTACAGGTTGCAGCTCCTCCGGTAAGCGTACCAACCAATTGTTTATTCTGATCGAATAATGGACCGCCAGAAGATCCCTGTTCTGTAACGCCGTTATCCCACCTCAGAACATTCCAGAAACCTGATTTAGAGTAAATAAATCCGCTGCTGCTAAAATTGGCAGTTGTTGGGGCGTTCTTATCAACGGCCACCTTTTTAATGTCGCCCAGCGGATGATGAATACAGGTGGTAGATGTGGCTGCTGTATTCTTCCGGTTCCAACCCGCCAGATAAGTACGGTAATGGTATGGCGGAACGGTGTTCAGTCGAACCAATGCAAAATCAAGGCTATCAAACGAAGCTTTCAATGAACTGCCAGCCAGCGATCGGCTCACATCTCCATCAACTGATGAGCAGTAAGGCGATTCGTAATTAAACAGGAAGACTGTTGACTGCGCTTTATTTTCGGTACTTATGCAATGGTTGGCTGTCAGGACATAGGGAGCCCCGTCTAGCGCGGTATTGTTTACCATTGTTCCGGTGCAAATTTCTGAGCCTTCAATAATTATCCGGCAAACGGCATCGCGTATCGATTCCGTTCCATTAACCAAATCGCAATTGATATTAACGTTGCAGGCTCCTGAAATACCCAGCGGGCGATGCGAGCCTTTGGTGGTTACTCCAACAAAATCATGGGCAACCTGCGAAATCCTGAATTTTCCGGGGAAGGTAACCTGTACAGGTTCTTCGTATTGGATCGTCAGTTCATCACCATCAACCGGTTCGATGGCCAGAATTTGTTTTTCAGAATTATTGTCGGACGTATAAGCGCCTTTTATTTCGCCAGTTTCAGCGCCAATCAGGAATAACCGTGCATTTTCAGGTAAATGATACTGATCCAGAATCAGGTTCAACGAATAGGCATCAACCGAACGAATTCGCAATTGCCAGACATTCACTTTTTCGGTAGTGTACCATTTTCCAGAGTTTTCAGGGGTAAGCGATACTTCAAACGGATGTGCAAAACGAAAAGGCTTCAATAAATTTTCTCCCTTTCTGTTGTATTTTAGGCTCATTTCCTGATTGTTGACGGTCGGCAAAACGATCAGATCGGAGTTTGGCAAAGCAGACTTAAGTTTCTCTATTTGAATGGGAATACCTCCTCTGGAAATCTGTCCGACAGCAACCAGCGGTAATGAAATGCTTAAAAGGAGTACTATTTTGCAGAATGAATGAATGCTCATATTAAGTATCATTGAAAATCAAAATTAAGATAAAATATTTGATCAAATCCATTTTCGCTTAAAAGCAATTAACTTTGGATGATTATGCCATACGAACATTGAACCCAGAGAAAATGTTCGTTAAACCATTCTGACAGTCATGCAACAAATAAACCTTCATACGCATCAAATTAATTTGGGTACGAATATTCAGATTTTGAACGTTTTTGCACAGAATTTACCATTTTCAATAGCTGATCAACTTTTTTCCGCAGGATTGCACCCCTGGCACATCGGGAAGGTTAATCCGGACGATTGTTTGCTGGCAATTGAGAAGGCAACTGTTCATGAGAATCTGCTTGCAATTGGCGAATGTGGCCTGGATAGATCGATTAATGAGATATTCGCAATTCAGGAATTATACTTTAAAAGGCAAATTGAAATAGCTGAAAAATACCATAAACCGCTGATAATACATTGTGTACGCGCTTATCCTGATCTGATAAGAATGAAAAAAGAGTTAAAATCAGATATTCCATGGATTATTCATGGCTACAATGGAAATTTGGAGACTACAAAAAGTCTGAACAGTCACGATTTCTATTTTTCGGTAGGCGAATCGTTCCTGACCGATGAAAGAAAACGCGAATCATTCCACGAAATTCCATTTGACCATTTGTTTTTTGAGACCGATGACAGCGAGATTTCCATTCAAAAAATTTATTTATTTGCAGCAGAAATATTAAAGACCAGCGAAGATTTGCTGACTGAAGCAATCTTCAATAATTTCAAAACTATATTCAGAAATGGCAAATTGGTTACAACGAACTGAGTTATTAATTGGAGAAGAGGGCGTAAAAACGCTTAAAAATGCGCACGTGCTGGTTGTCGGATTGGGCGGAGTTGGCGCGTATGCTGCCGAGCAAATCTGTAGGGCCGGAGTTGGTACAATGACAATTGTTGACGGCGATGTGGTGGAGGAAACCAACCGAAACAGGCAGCTTCCGGCATTAAAAAGTAATGAAGGACGGCCAAAAGCTGAGATTCTTGCCGATCGGTTCCGCGATATTAATCCGGATATACTACTTCACGTTTTCAACCACTATCTCGAACATGATGAAATAACCAATCTACTGGAAGCTAATACATACGATTTTGTTGTTGATGCCATCGATACCCTGTCGCCCAAAACGTTTTTAATCGTAAAAACACTTGAATTTGGTTATCCGTTGGTTTCTTCGCTCGGGGCAGGCGGAAAATTTGATCCATCAAAAGTGGAAGTGACCGATATTGCAAAAACGTATAACTGCAAACTGGCTAAAAAACTCAGGAAACGTTTGACCCGGATGGGAATAAGTAAAGGGTTTAAAGTTGTTTTTTCATCGGAGTTGGTTGACATTGAAAAAGTCATATCGGTTAAGGGAAAAAATAAGGCATCCACCGTAGGAACGATATCTTACATGCCTCCTATTTTCGGATGTTTTTGTGCATCTGTGGTCATTCGTGGTTTATTGCAAAAATAGTTGCAACAAATATTCACTAAATCAGTCACTGCCAACATGCAGTAAATGAATATACTACAAGCTAATTTTCTCGCGCTTAACAATTATTTAACCTTATTTTATCTAAACAAATCGGGTATAGCTTTGTCTATTTTGAAAAACTATTTATGTTTGCACTCAATTGCATCAGTTTATATACAATGAATCATTCAGAAAAAAATAGCACTCCTTCTACCTCCCATCTCATGGGATGCAATGATTCTATGATGTCCATGTATATGATAATGCGCTAGCCTTCAGGCGGTGTGATTATCATGTTGTTTTGAAGGCTAAACCCAATTCTGTTTTATTTCCAAATTAACTTTTTAAACTTTTATCATGTCAAATTGTGTCGTACGATTTGGCGGAAACAGTTTGTCTAAATCTCCTGTACTCGAAGCTTTTGCTAGCCTTTTGTCCGAATCAGGAAATAACACAACCGTAGTCGTTTCTGCCATTCCAGAATTGCAACAAACCATAGAACAAGGTATTGATCTGCTGATTAGTAACACTGCTACTTCTGATCTGATTATCAGCAAAGTAAATGAAATCATAACACAGAAACTGCTCGTATTTCAACAGTCTGAATGGAACGAAATACTGAAGAGCGAGCGGGATAACCTACAAAATTTGCTAAAGGGTATTGAGTTTACCGGCGATTTTTCGTTGGCTCTTAAAGATCAGGTAATCAGTTTCTCGGAGCGGATTACTGCAAGTATCCTGTATGTATTTCTGTCCGGAAATCTGGTTAAATCGAAACTGGTTTTCCCTGAAAACATTAATTTTTGTGTGACAGAAGAATTTGGAAATGCAACTTTCTTGCCCGATGAATCGAAACCGTTGAAAAATCTTCTTCCGGAAGGAATTAATCTGATACCCGGCTCGTACGGCATAACTTCAGGAGGAAAAATTGCACGGCTTGGGACACGTTCCGCTGATTATTCGGCAGCAGCAATCACGCGCCTTACCGGAGTAGAAACACTTCAACTGTGGGAGCTAGACAAAGAATTCCGCACATCCGATTCCGAGTTTATTAATGAATCAAAGCTTATTCCACGGCTAACTTATGCCGAAGCATCCGAGTTGTCTTATTTTAGCGAGCTTTCTATCCATCCGCGCATCGTTGAGCCCTTAATCAGTAATCACATTCCCATTCATGTTTTCCGCCTGAAAAACAAAGGGAAAGAGCTCACGACTATAATTAATTCCGAATCGTTCGTTTCGCCCAATGTGGTTAAAAGTGTGGTTCATACCAATGATATTGCCATCTTAAAGCTTAACGGTCCCGGAGTTGGATTTAAACCCGGTATTCTGGCGAAAGTAACTACTGCATTTCATCGTTCCGGTATTAACATTCGTTCTGTAATTACCTCACAGGTAAGCATTAATATCATCCTGAATAAAAATGAAATTGAACAGGCGAGACAAATCTGCAAACAATTACCTCTGAGTTCGGTTAGCGAAATAATCATTGAAGACCGGGTTTCACTCATTGCAGTTGTTGGTCATGGAATGCAGCAACATCACGGTGTTTCAGCGAAATTGTTTACAGCAGTTGCCCAGCACAAAATTAACGTTTTACTGAGCGGTTCGGGCGCTTCAGATTTGGTTAGTTACCTTATTGTTGATCAGAATGACACCCGAAAAGCCATAACCGAAATACATCGAATATTTTTCAATTAGATTTTAATCCCTAAAAATAAAGTATCATGACTGAAAGAAAATTACATTTCGAAACGCTGCAATTACATGCAGGACAACAGGTTGATCCTACAACAAATTCGCGGGCAACCCCTATTTACCAAACTTCGTCGTATGTGTTTAATAATGCCGAACATGCGGCCAATCTGTTTGCGCTCAAAGAATTCGGGAATATTTATACCCGGATCATGAATCCGACAACCGATGTTTTTGAACAGCGAATAGCAGCGCTTGAAGGTGGAGTTGCCGCTCTGGGTGTAGCTTCCGGCCACTCAGCCCAGTATTTGACTTTTACCAACATCATGGGAATTGGCGATAATTTTGTGAGCTCGCCTTACCTCTATGGTGGTTCATATAACCAGTTTACGGTTACTTTCAAGAAACTGGGAATTGAAGCCCGTTTGGCCGAAAACCTGACCGTTGAAGCTTTTGAAAAACTGATTGACGAAAATACCAAAGCTATTTACCTGGAAAGTATCGGTAACCCCGGATATGTAGTACCCGATTTTGATGCCTTCGGCGCTTTGGCAAAAAAACACGGCATCCCATTTATTGTTGACAATACGTTTGGTGCCGGTGGATACCTGGTTCGTCCTATCGAACACGGTGCAAACATTGTGGTTGAATCGGCAACCAAATGGATTGGCGGTCACGGAACCTCGATTGGCGGTGTAATTGTTGATGCCGGAACATTCAATTGGGGAAATGGTAAATTCCCAGGCTTTACTGAACCTTCAGAAGGTTATCATGGCCTGAAATACTGGGATATCTTCAATTTCGATGGTCCGTTCGGAAACATTGCGTTCATTATAAAAGCACGTGTCGAAGGTTTACGCGATATTGGCCCGTCGCAAAGTCCGTTTAACTCATTCCTGCTACTTCAAGGTCTCGAAACGCTTTCTCTACGCATGGAGCGCCACATTCAGAATACTTTGGCACTGGCCAAATGGTTGCAAAAGCATCCGAAAGTTGAAAGTGTAAATTATCCGGGACTCGAAGGTAATCCATCCTACAAACTCGCTCAGAAATATCTGCCCAAAGGTGCCGGAGGTGTGCTTTCGTTTAACGTGAAGGGCGATAAAGATGCTGCCATAAAAGTTGTAGATAGCCTGAAGCTGGTGAGCCATCTGGCAAATGTGGGCGATGCCAAAACGCTGATCATACAACCTTCTGCTACAACACACCAGCAGTTGTCAGATGAAGCACAGCTTGCAGCAGGAGTTTATCCATCATCATTGCGTGTTTCGGTTGGACTTGAACATATTGACGATATTATTGCCGATTTTGATCAAGCCCTAAGCCAAATTGCTTAATTTTACAAATCGATATTCCGGAATTTCAGGTTACACTGGAATTCCGGATTTTAATTAAAAATTGAAATCATGCCAATTAATGTTCCGGATCAGTTGCCAGCTATCGAATTGCTGCAAAAAGAAAATATATTTATTATGGACGAATCACGTGCTTCGCACCAGGATATTCGTCCGCTAAAGATCATCATTGTCAATTTGATGCCTATAAAAATTACTACGGAAACTGATTTAATCCGATTGCTTTCGAATTCGCCACTTCAGGTAGAGATTGATTTTTTGAGAATGAAAGGTCACGAGTCGAAAAATACTTCTGACGAACATATGACGGCATTCTACAAGACATTCGATCAACTGAAATCGAGAAACTACGATGGAATGATTTTTACCGGAGCACCTGTAGAAATGCTTCCTTTTGAGGAAGTTACCTACTGGAAAGAGCTTACGGAAATTTTCGACTGGTCGAAACAGCATGTAACCTCTTCGCTTTTTATCTGTTGGGCTGCGCAGGCCGGGTTGTATCATTTTTATGGCGTTCCGAAATACCTGCTCAGTAAAAAAATGTTTGGCGTTTTCAAACACCAAAACCTGAATGACACTTTACCTATTTTCAGAGGTTTCGACGATGAATATTTTGTACCGCACTCCCGTCATACTGAGGTTTTGGAGGAAGATATCCGTAAAATTTCGGAATTGAATATTGTTTCAAAATCGGCTGAGTCTGGCGTGAATATGGTAATGACTCCTGATGGCCGGCAATTTTTTGTTACCGGTCATTCCGAATATTCCAGATATACACTGGACACCGAATACAAGCGGGATGTAAAGAAAAAACTTCCGATCGAAATTCCGGCCAATTATTACCCGGATAATGACCCGGAAAAAGAACCATTGATGCGATGGCGTGGTCATGCCAATTTGCTGATTTCCAATTGGCTGAATTATTACGTTTATCAGGAAACTCCGTTTAATCTGGATAATTTGTGCTTTGATATTTGATTAGATTTGTGCTGACAAATACGACTTATGGTAAACTCGTGAGATTTATTTCTTAATAATTTTAAACTCTGTTCTGCGATTCAGCGCCCTGCCTTCGGGCGTATCATTCGATATTACAGGTTGCGAAAATCCATACCCGCTGTAGCTCATTCTGGTTTTTACAATTCCATTTTCAGCCAGATAATGATATACTTCTTCAGCTCTCCGGAACGACAATTTCTGGTTATAATCTTGTGTGCCAACATTATCTGTATGTCCACCAATTTCGATGATCAGTGAAGGATTGTCAGTTAAAAATTCGATCAGTTTTTGAAGCTCTACCCGCGACGTATTCAGAAGTTCGTGCGAAGCCGTATCGAAAAAGACATTCCGCAGCACAACCGACCCTCCAACTTTAATCTTTTGCATCTTAATTTCAAGGATATACGGATCGATAATGTCTGAAACCTCTTTTAATTTAAAGTTCTCAGAATAAAACAGATACCCTTCTCTCGAAACATTGAACGCATATTCTTTTCCCAAGGGTAAACACATTAAAAATTCACCTATATCTGCACAAGCCTCGCCCTTAATTACCTGGGTCGAATTGTCCAGATCAATCAGTTCTACATTGGCGTAAATCGGTAATCCGGTTTCCGCATCAATTATTTTTCCTTTGATGTACGAAACAGTTGAAGGCCTGGCCTCTTTATACAATTTGAACGAATAGATATCCTGTCCTTGAGAGCCGGGCCTGTCAGAAGAATAATAGGCGTTTTTTCCGGAGGCATCAACCACCAATCCCTGCTCATCTTTGTGCGAATTAATCGGATAGCCGATATTTTTAGGTTTAGTCCAGATGGTATCGTTCTTCCGGCGACTGTAGTAAATATCATACCCACCTAAACCGGGCCAATAATCAGACGCAAAATAGAGCGTTTTACCATCCGAATGGATAAATGGCGACATTTCATTTCCAGAGGTATTGATCGAATCGCCCAGGTTAACCGGGATTCCCCATTTCGGTGTTCCATATTCTGAAAAACCTTTAAGGACACATTTCCAGATATCCATCCCACCTTTTCCGCCTTTTCGGTTACTTACAAAATAGAGTTCTTCGCCATTGGCAGAGATCGAAGGCTGAGATTCCCATGATGGCGAATTTACAGGTTCTCCGGCGTTTTGGGCAACCGACCATACACCACAATTATTCCGGGAGAAATAAATGTCGCAACTACCCCGCCCGTCGTTGCGCGTACAAGCTGTAAAGAAAAGCAGTCTGCCATCGGTTGAAATGGTTTGGGCTCCTTCGTTATAGTTGGTATTAATATCTACAATCGGCTCGCAGGGTGCCCAGGCATTATTAATCAGCACCGAAGTATAAAAGTCTTCCTGAGCTGTTGGAATTTGTTGATTTGATTTTAACCGGGCTCCTACAAGCCGTGTGAAAATAATTGTTTTTCCATCAACGGTAATGCTTGGCCAGTATTCATCATCATCAGAGTTTATGTTCTTTCCGAGGTTCTCCGATTCGAAATTTACCGGATGTTTAACCAGGTTGGCGGCATCGTTACATTTTTCGATGTTTTTCAGGGTACGTGCAAAAAATGCAGCTTTATTATCAACCCGCTGGATATAAGTGTTGTAGGATTCTTTTGCTTTTTGATAGTCTCCGGAACGATAATAGGCATTCCCCAGAACAAAATATGATTTTGGATATTTATCCGGATTAATTTTTAGCGCTGTTTCCAAAGCATTTATTTGCAGAAGAACGGAATCCAACTCCTCATAAATATCCGATTTTAACAGATATGCCTCTAAAAAGCCAGCATCCAGTGCTATTGCACTATTGAGGAAATCAAGCGATTTGTCAAACAAGTTGTTTTCGTAAGCATGCCGTGCCTGATCAAACAGTTTCATTGCCTTTTTATCTTCAGAGTAAAAACTCTGGGAAAAGGACAACTGGCATAAAAATAGAAGGAGAAAGGCTATGTTTTTTTTCATCGCTTCATTATAATAAGCACGAATTTAAGACTTATTTAAATATATGGAACAGATGTGGAACTTTTTAATTCGCTCGCACGTATTCCATTCAATTTTTCTGTTGTCGTTCATAATATTCAGATAATCAGCAATTCAAAAAAAACACCGAAACATATTTTATAACAGAAAGTAGGAATATTTATATTTTTTTTCATAGTTTAACAAACGAATATAAATTGTATTTATTAACTTTTAAAAATTTAATTATCAAACTTTTAGATTTTTCGAAATGAAAACAAACAAGAATCTGAAAATCACAAAAAAAGGTAGCGATCCCTTAAAAACAGATGGCGATGCAATTAAAAGTGCCAAATTGCATAAAGATAAGAGCGCAAAAAGAAGATTATCTATTTACGACGATTTTGCAGATGAAAATCTTAACGAACTTGACTTTAATTATAGAGACGATCAATTTGATGAAGAATAGAGTATAACAATGATACAAAATTAAGTGCTTCCCCAGGGGCTGACATTTAAGACATACCATAAAAAAGACCAGAATTTCTGGTCTTTTTTATGGTATGTTATTTAGGGGCAGATTCAATCTTTTCGATGATTCCGCTATAGCTAATCCATCGTCGGTTTCTGAAATTAATTTTCAGCTCAGCATAGCCATCGAGCCCGGCTGTAAGAAAAATAGAATAGGAATCATCCGAATTGGCTACATCGGCAGTTATGGTATATAGTTTCTTCCTTTCGTTCCAACTTTTATCAATTTTTCCGGCCATCAAATCAAACTTAACACCTCCGCTTCCACCATAGGGGGCAGAATAAGCTCTTCCGTAATATGGTAAAAAAGCTTTAAGCTGAAGGCTGTCAAAAACCAGATCATAAGTAGATGTGAGCTGATTGAAGTGACCCAAATCGGAGTTGGCTGAACGGGCAACAAATCGGAACCGTCCGTTTTCAATGAGCTGAGCCATTTCCATACGCTGTTTGGCTTTTCTTTCTTTTTTATCGATTTCCTGAAAACCCGAAAATCCAAGAAACAAGTCCAGCAAAACAAGTAAGCTTATCGTTTTCATTTTGCCATGTTTTATCGAATAATTCTGCTTACGGTAATCAAATTCAACGTGTTGCCAAAATCCGGAGCAATTTAAGGTAGAACTACATTTTTGGGGTTTCCAGAAAGGTAACCAGTTAAATTATCAACAGTAATATTCATTAAACGTTGACGGGCCTCAATTGTTGCCCAGGCCATATGGGGGGTGATAAAACAGTTTTTTGCTGCAATGAGCGGGTTCTGGGGCGCTGGTGGCTCTGTTGACAATACATCAAGGCAGGCAGCTCCTATTTGCCCCGAATTCAGTGCTTCAGCCAGATCAGCTTCGTTGATCAGCCCTCCCCTTCCGGTATTAATCAGCACTGCTGTTGGCTTCATAATCCGGATCATATTTTTATTTACAAACATGCTGTTTTCGGCAGTTAACGGGCAATTCAGACTTATAAAATCGCTTTCGGTAAAAACGACTTCAAGACTTTTCTGAATCATTCCGGGAGGAATATCCGTTTTTATTGAGCGGTTCTGAAATATAACGTTCATGCCAAATGCCTGCGCTATTTCTGCAACTTTTCTTCCAATCCGGCCAAAGCCTACAATGCCGAGTGTTTTTCCGGTCAATTCAACCTGTGGTGTTTTCCAATACGCAAAATCCTGATTTTTGGCCCAATAACCTGCCTTAACAGATCCGGAATGAAGATCGATCCGGTTAGTTACATTCAGTATATGCGAAAATACCAATTGGGCAACAGAATCGGTACTGTAAGCCGGAATATTGGTTACAACGATATTTTTTTCAGAGGCAGCTAAAACATCAACTACATTATACCCGGTGGCTGTCACACCGATGTATTTCAGTAACGGAAGTTGTTCAATTAAATGTCTGTCAACCAATACCTTATTGGTGATAATTACGTCGGCATTACCAATCCGCACTAAAATATCATCAGGCTTGGTACGGTCAAAAATCTGGCAATCACCTAATTTTTGCAGATTTTCCCACGATAAGTCTCCCGGATTCAGGGCATATCCATCCAATACAACTATTTTCATACTTTTTATGCTTTAATTCTGCGGTGCGACCGTTGAAAACACTCGTTTTGGTTGCATAAATCGCAGGTATATTCCCTAAATTTAACATTGGCTCCTACCCCAATAATTCCGCTGACGGATTTAATCGGATACATTAATGCCGATTCGGACAGGCTTATTTTGCAGCAATTTTCCGGAAAAAAGGAAAACAGCTTGTGTTGGTCGGCTACGCTCCATTTGCAATAACCCGGACTATACCGGTTGGTGATAGCTGACCCCTGTTCGTTGGCAATTTTCTGGATTTCCAGTTGCAGTTTATCCGTTGCTGCTTCGGCAATCATGGAACCTAAAACATCATAAATATAGCCTAAAACAGGGTTTTCTCCAGTGAGTAATTCCTGCGACAGTTGACTGATTCTGCTACCTGCAGTACAAATAAACAAAGCCAGGTTTTCTGAATGCCGAAGCTCTTTTGCTATTGTTTTGCCAATTTCGAATTCGAGTCCGTCAACAATCAACTGGCCGTTTCCAGCACCAAACTCAATCGTTTTTGTGAAACAATATGCCCCCTGAATGTCACAGATCATTTCGGCTTCCTGAAATGCTTCAGCAACATACAAATCGAATGGCTCCGGGAGATTTCCCTCCGGAAAACCAAGCATTGCCGAGAGGTGAACTTTATCAATAGTGAGTTCACTAAACGAATAAGTGATTGGACGTATCATGATTGGCAATAATAATCAAAAAGTTTTTGGAATGATGGTTTGTCCGGGAAATTTCCCAGCACAACAAATTCAGAGGGAGCCGCTATTTTTTCAACTTCCTGAATGGTGATCTGATTAAAGCTGATTTGCAAGAGAATTCTTGTTCCGGAGGTTAGATTGATGTATCCTTTGCCCCGGATGCAAACTTCCCGTATGAATGCTAAAAATTCATTCAACTTCTCCGGCGAAATCAGTCGCGTGCTTTTTATAACCTGTGATTCCAGGTCCGGTCTGCCATTTTCGGCGTTTTCTCCGGGTGGAATAAATTTCATATTTACCTTCTTTGATTCAAACGAAATCCTCGAAAATGAGGTTGTTTGAATATCAGCAAATGGATTCAATTTCCGGATTAACTGAAATAGTTCATCATCCTTAATTTCAGCAAGATCTGATTTGTTTATAACTATGGTGTCAGCAATGCGAATCTGATGATTGACCCGGGTTTGCAGTCCAGATATTTTTCGGAAATTGAGGGCATCAACCAGGCACCAGACATGATCTAAGTAAATTTTGTGTTTTAATGCGGGTGATTGCAAAATCTGGCCAATACTCAGCGGATCAGACATTCCTGAAGCTTCCAAAATCAGTTCGTTGGGCTGAATCTGATCAATAAAAGCAGCCAATGAATCGACAAAACTACCCAACAGGCAAACGCAAAAAACCGAGCCGTTATTAACTTCCAGAATTTCAAACCCCGGTTTATTTTGCTGAATTTCAAGGGTATCGATATTCACTTCCGAGAATTCATTTTGAATAATTCCAATCTTTCGGGAACCGGAAAATTCGTCCAGGTAATTTTTCAGGAAAGTAGTTTTCCCACTTCCTAAAAAACCGGTTACCAGTTGCATCGGAATGGCAGGCATTTATTTGACGCTTTTTACTACATGATGAACCTCGCAAATATGATCGGGAGTTGTACCGCAACAGCCGCCAATAATATTTGCCCCAGCTTCGATGATTTCTTTTACCCGACTGGCCATATCAGCAGGCGATTCCGGGAAAGTGGTTTCGCCATCGCAATACTGTGGCATTCCGGCATTGGCATGGATCAGAATCGGGATCTGTGCATTTACCTGCCTGATTTCCTTTACGATACCAATCATGTCGGCAATGCCGTTTCCGCAGTTGGCCCCAATAATGGTCGCCCCGGCTTCCACAAGCGTTTCTGTCATTTCAGCAGGCGAAATTCCCATCATGGTACGGTATTCGCCGCTCAGGATTTTATCAAACGTCATGGTACAAATTACCTCGCAGGCTGTATTTTCTTTGGCGGCTTTTACTGCTATCCGTGCTTCTTCCAGATCGGTCATGGTTTCAATCACAATGGCATCGGCGCCACCTGCTTCCAAAGCAAACGATTGTGCTTTAAACGCCTCGTAAAGCTCTGCTTCTGTGACTTCTTCCATCATCAACAGTTTTCCGGTCGGGCCAACAGATCCCAATACAAAATGGTCAGAACCAGCGGCCCTCCGGCTAATTGCAGCGGCAGCCTTATTCAACTCGTAAACCTGATTTTCCAGTCCGTATCCTTTCAACTTAAAATAGTTACCACCAAAGCTGTTGGTTTCAATCATATCGGCACCGGCACGGATGTAGCTTTTGGCAATATCGAAAATATCTTCGGAACGGGTCACATTCCATTGTTCTGGGCATTCGCCGGGTAGCAATCCTTTTTTCTGAAGAAAAGTTCCCCAGGCTCCGTCAGAAACCAATACCCTGCCCTTTTGTATTTCGTGAATGATTTTGCGCATGATAAATGTGTTAAAGTGAGTGCCTAAAGTTAATCGTTTTATATAATACAAACTTTAGGCACTCCACACTTTAGTTCACTTCGAACTTTTAGATTTCTTTTATCCATTCCTTGATCACATCGAGTGACGGAACATGTACTTCTGACTTCAGCTTATAATTGACCAGAACAACCGCCGGTCCTTTTTTAATGCCGAAAGAAGCCATCTGCGCTTTATCGGTAATTACAGATATAGAGGTTGATTTGCCCAATTCGGCAACAGCCCGTTTTACACGTTTGGTTACTTCTTTACATTCCTGCTCGGTTTCTCCAAAAATCAGCACTTCACTGCGTTTCGACTTGATTTTCAGTTTCAGTTTTTCGTTGATCCGTTTCTGGATAGCTTCTATCAGCAGGTTTTGCGGCGGAATCTGAGAAACAAATACGATTTTTCCATCAATGCAAATGGTCGGGATATTCTTCACCATCAGCGATGACATGAAGGAAACTGCTTCCATCTTTTTGATCGGGTGTTCGCGCCATTCCACCACACCTTCAAAATGCGGAGCTACCCGTTTTACCGCTTCAACCATGTACTGGCAAGGGGCGCAGGATTCGGAATCGAGCGTAATAATATCAACGATAACTTTGTCTGATTGGCCATAATCTTTCATGTTCAGGATATCCAGCTTACTCTCCTTTTTATCCAGGTTTCGGGCAATATCCTGAAGATACCGACTAAAAACCAACTCCGAAACGGCCTGAATATTTTCAACCGGTGTTTGCATGGGTAAATCGCAGCCGGGAGCTAAAATAAAGCCCCTATTTCCGCCCAAATCGAGGCACGAAAGCGCGTCATGTTTGCAATCATCAGGATCGCCCATGAGTAAAACTACGGTTAGTTTCAGGTTTCCGCCGAAGCTTATTTTCTTCGAAAGGGCTATTTCTTTTACAAAATCGAGCGGTATATTTTCGTCAATCGAGATGTTATCCGGATGGCAATCGCACATGGCTTCGATGTTTTGCTGTGCGTGCCCGCAAACAAAGAATGAACTCAGTTTTTCTTTTTGCCTGATGAAATCGAAAATTTGTGAAACGTAAGGAGTTACATACGTTTCGAACGAAGCCGGGTCAATCTGGCTGGTCATTGGGTCAACCACGGCAATTACATCGCATCCGGCATCCAGCAGCATTTCCGAATAGCTGATGGCAACTTTGGTGCAGAAGTCCATGACTTCCATTACATATTCCGGGTCTTCGAACAGTTTCATGAAAATTTCGGTACCCAACAAGTGCAATGCCAGCGTAAACGGACCGGTTATCAGTCCGTATAAGGCAATTTCGGGATTCTGAGTACGCAGAGTCCGTGTGGTTTCTAAAACAATTGGAATTCGGCCATCGTTGGCTGTTGGCACTTTTAACGAACTGAGCAAAACTCCTTCCAACAACGGATGTGTAACAACAGCAGGTGGATTTTCTTTGGCCCAATTGAGTTTACAGCCCAATATTTCGGCTTCGAGCTGTAAATCGAAACTAACCGGAATGCCGTCAGGTTTATACAACTCAATGGCCTTGGTCAGTCCTGCAATCATGTTGGGTGCCGATTTCAGGTACTGCTCGGCATCAACCCCAATTAAATATCCGCCATGAACACCCACAAATGGCACCCATGGAACGCGCTCAACGGGTTCGAGCCGGATGGCCTGTTTAATTAATGAAAGTCCGTTCATAATGTTATCGTATAAATTCAGGCCAGAAAATGGCTTAGGCAAATTTGGTATTCAGGAATTCAACCACACCTTGCGGGTCGGGAGAATAATGGTCGGCACCAATTCTGGCACAGAAATCATTATTTACCGGAGCGCCCCCGATAGTAACCAACGTTCCCGGAACTGCCTCCTTGATGTCCCTGGCAATTTTTTCCATATTCACCATGGTGGTTGTAAGCAAGGCCGACAATCCAATAACTGCATCGGGATTTTCTTTGGCGGCGTCAATAAACTTTTCGGAATTTACATCGGTTCCAAGGTCGATTACTTTGTAGCCGTTTCCTTCAACCATCATTCCCACCAGGTTTTTGCCAATATCGTGCAAGTCGCCCAATACGGTACCAATGATGAATGTCCCTTTTTGTTTGGCAGCTCCTGATAAAAAATGCGGTTTCAGGTGCAACATGGCAGTGCTCATGGCTTTAGCCGACATTAAAACCTGGGGAACAAAAACTTTATTTTCGCGGAATTTAACACCAATCCGTTCCATTCCCGGCATTAATCCGAGGGACAGAATATCTTGCGGATTTACACCTTCTTCCAAGGCTTTGCGGGTAATTTCATCGGCACCTTCCTGTCCTTTCATATTAGGCGGGTATGGTGAAGCCATATTAATCTTTCCAAATTCAATACATTCAGAAAGTTTAGTTAATAATTCGTTCATGGGTTAATCGTTTAAGGAATTTGAGTAGGTAAATGTATAGGCTAACCTGGCAGTAAAAAATAGTATTTTCTTTGATAAAGATGTAAAATATTACTTTTTTTGATGCACCAATTCCTTTTGCTATGATTATTAAAAAGCGATTTTTCAAAGTCCCTCCATACATTGTTGCAGAGCAGCAAAGCAACCCCTTAACCAAAGATTTGTATTTGTGTGAGTTAGCTGAAATTTTGATTAAAAAGGAAACGCTTTGGTCGGAAAACATCAGGTTGGACGACCATTTATTGATTTTTTGTACCAAAGGAGGAGGTATTTTGCAGATTGCCAACGATATGGTTCCGTTCAGGCAAAACCAGTATTTTATTATTCCTGAGGGATTTGTATTTAAGGTTCAAACCAATGAAACCGACCCATCTGTTTTTTACACCTGTAAATTCAATGGAGAGAAAAGTAAAATCATGGAAAAGGACTTTACGGTGGTGCGGGATATTATTCCCTCTGCCAACAATATGGTAGCGAACCGGATTATGCTTTTCGACGAACTTTTTAATAACCTGACCAAAGGTTTTTATAATGCCAACTACAAATACATCAACCTGACTTTCGGGCATTTATTGGCAACTTTTATTTATGCCAGTAAAACGAGTGACGATTTTATGGAAGAACAAAATCCTGGAATTACCCGCGCCATTCAATTTATGGAACAAAACCTGGATAAAAAACTGAACCTGAATGAAATTGCCGATGAAGCCGGTTATTCACCTTCATACCTGACCACTATTTTCAGGAAGAAGACCGGATATAGCCCTTTGAGCTATTTCTCGCACCTCAAAATTAGCAAATCGTGCGAGTATCTCGACTTCAGTAAATTTAAGATCAAGGAAATATCGTTTATGATGGGTTATTCCGACCCGTATTATTTTTCGAAAGACTTTCAGAAAAAAATAGGTTTATCTCCCCGGAATTACCGAAAAAGAGTTGTTGGCAAAAATTGATTGCAACCAGACCTGAAAAGTAGCACAAGTGTGTGATTTTGACTATTGAAAACATCCTAAGCGATGCTGCCAGAATTATCCGGATTTTAGTATCGAAATTTATATCTGAAATAAATAACTCATTATTAGTGTGTTAATGTCGAATTTGGTTTTATTTTGAAAAGTAATTGAATATTGGTATTCCGTTTGAAATGGATTTTTTTTATTCTCATCGAAGAATAATTGTTGTTTCTGATTGCTGGCAAGTAATTGGAGAATAAATAATTCGGAGAATAAGTTTGGTGGAGATTTTAGTAAGGGATACAATTATTCACTGATTATTAATTAAAATAAAACCCGAATGAAAAGATTTTACAGAAAATCGGCAAGTTCAATCAGACAACTTTTTCTTCTATTCATTTTTATGTTATTTGGTTTTGCAGCAGTAAATGCTCAATCTACAACGGCGGAACATTTCACTACGGTTTGGGAAGGCGAAAACGGACAGAATCATATGAATTTTGTTGTAATCTCGGCTATTCTTGACGGTCTTCCTCTTGGAGTGGGAGACGAAATTGCTGTCTTCAACGGACCGTTTTGCGTGGGTGCTTCTACACTGCAACAAGCGATTAACACTTCTGTCAGTTCAACTTTTGTTAGTATTAAGGCTTCTGAAAGTGATGGTTCGAACAACGGATTTATCGTGAATGATACCATCTTGTTTAAAATTTGGGATAGTAAAAACCAAAAAGAGTTGTTGGCAAAAGCGGTTAAATACCGAAACGATTTGTCGTCTTGGTTAACAGATGGAAAATTTGCTACGGGGGCAACTGCCGTTGTTGAAATTGTAAGTTATACCGAATACACCCAAACGATACAACTCCTGAAAGGGACTAACTTTTTTTCTGCCAATGTGGTTCCTTCGAACCCTAATATGGGCATCGTTTTAAAATCGCTTTGTGATCAGGGTGCATTGGTTAAAGTGCTGGATGAAGCTGGAAACTCTTTTGAATATCTGAATGGTGCATGGATCAACAAAATTGGATCAATAGCACAAACAGAAGGTTACAGCATCAGTGTAAATGCAAATACGCAATTCCAAATTACCGGAAAACCCGTTGTACTTCCTCTTGATATTCCCTTAAAGAAAGGATGGAATTTTATTTCTTATCCGAGAACGGACGTTGTAAATGCGATGAGCGTAGTTCAGGTATTGATTGATCAGAAAAAACTGCTTAAAGTTCAGGATGAAAAAGGATATACCATTGAGAAGGTTAAAGGGGTATGGAAAAATAGTATTGGCAATTTTATTCCGGGTAAAGGCTATAAGATAAGTATGAGTGCCGATGCAGTTCTGACCATACAGAAAAGCTACATTAAATCGGCTGTTTCAGTTGCAGAACCAGCGAAAACGCAATTTTTCGGCAGCAATTATACCGGAAATGGTTCTGATCATATGAATATCAATTGGGCCTGGCTTGCAGAATCCGGATTTTCGGTAGGCGACGAACTGGCTGCCTTTGACGGAAACAAGTGTGTGGGTAGTTTAAAATTAACTGCTGACCATTTTTCGAAAGACTTAGCCAGTCTCATCGTCACATCAGCAGATGAAATGAATGATATCGGTTTTATAACAGGAAATCCGATTCAGATTTACCGGTGGAATGCACTCACTGGTGATCAGTTGGCTGTTTTGCCGGAAATACATGAAGGTGAATTGAGGTATGAAGAATATGCAAGTGTTTTATTAAAAGCAAATAAATTAACAACTTCAGCAAAAGACATCCGAACATCAGTTGAAGTAGAAGTGTTTCCAAACCCTGCCAGTACCAGATTTACAGTTCGTTTTCAGCAATTGCCCGAAGATGGCAGTATGATTGAAATAACAGATATTGCCGGAAGAAAAATTGCCGGCCGGAAAATTGATCGTATCTCTGAAGAATTTACTATTGGGAAGCAATCGCCTGGTACCTATTTGGTTAAATCAACATTGGGGGCCGAGATTATCATCCAGAAGCTAATCATCAATTAAATAAGTGTCACATTTCATTTTATCGTCCGGAAAGCAATTTGAATTTCAAGTTGCTTTCTTTTTTTGAGACAGACACTCTGAATAAACTGCCGTAAAAATTATTTTTTCTGAATCTCAAAATACTGAAGCTTTATTTCCCGCTTAAAAAATCTTTGATAACCACCGTTCTCCGGTCGAACGAATATGCCGAAAAATATCCAAGAGCGCCATTGTTGAAATTGCTGATTGGATTGGCGGGCGATGCTGTTTGTTCCATTACATTGCCTGAAATGGTTTCCAGAGTCGAGAAATAATCATAAACAGCTTCGTCGATCGACTGTATTTCAACAATGAGCGTATCCGTTTCCTGAAAAACCATGGATCTTTGTCCCAGTCCGATTACCATTCCATCAAAAAGTTTATCGGTATAAAGTGAAATTTCGCTATCGTTAAGTTTACCATTTACATAGTATTTCAGCCGGTAGAAGTTTTCTTTATTGGCCGGATCCCGAATGTAACAGTTGAGCTTGTATCCGCTATCGAAAAACCCAAACCCATCGAAATACGAAATGCCCATATCTACAATCGGAACCGGTTCATTCATAAACGAACGTGCAGAATAGGTAACTCCTTCATATTCCACATCAATGTTGTACCAATATCCGTCAACTGCATTGGTTTTTTCCAGTTTATACACACCAGCTGATACTTCGGTAAAATATCTGGGAGTACCATGATCGGAGTAGATACTTACTTTGGCTCCCGAAACCTGATTGTCGGTTTGATCTCCAAAATAGGGCGATGTTTTAGAAATAAGTACCGTAAACGGAGCCTTGTTGTTGGTGATATTGGCTTCAATAACAAGGGCTTCTTTGGCTTCCGACAAGTCAAATTCAATAACCTTTTCGCACGAATTCAGCACAAAAAATGCTATTGAAAGAATGGTTATGCAGAGCTTAAGTTTCAACGTTTACTTAAATTTAAATTTATAACTAACTGACGGAATGAGCTTAAATAACGAGATTTGTACCGCTTCAGTTTGTTCCGGGTCTTTTTCACTTTGCCTGAAAGAAATAAAATAAGCATTTTCCCTTCCGTAGGCATTATAAACCGAAAAATTCCAGCTCGACTCAAATTTAGCCGTTTGTTTGCGTATCCAGGTCAAGCCCAGATCAAGCCGGTGGTAGTCGGGCATCCGGTAACCATTACGCTGCGTATAATAACCAATTACTTTTCCGTCAATCACATATTTGCCATTCGGGAAAGTTACAGCATTTCCGGTATTATACACCCAGGCTGCCGATATTTTTAACTTACGGCTCAAATCATACATGGCAACTACCGACACATCGTGCCGACGGTCTTGTCGAGCCGGAAAGGCTTTGCCCTCGTTGATCTGTTCAAACTGGCGCATGGTTTTTGACCAGGTATAACCCAGCCAGCCGGTTAGTTTGCCGTAGTTCTTTTTTATCAGAAATTCGGTTCCGTAGGCCCAGCCACGCCCAAAAACCAGTTCGGCTTCAACTGTCGAATTAAAAATGAGGTCGGCTCCATTTTTGTAATCAATCTGGTTTTGCAGGTTTTTATAATAAATTTCTACCGAAGTTTCAATCAGATTCTTTTTACTGTTCCTGAAATAACCCAGCGACCACTGATCGGAAAGCTGTGGTTTCACGTAGTCGCTGCTTGGAAGCCAAACATCAGTTGGAGTTGAAGACGTTGAATTGGATAACAAATGAATGAACTGGTAAATGCGGTTGTACGAAGCTTTTACCGAGGATTGTGTGTTAAACTGGTAGTTCAGGGCCAAACGGGGTTCGGGGCCACCCTGCGTTTTTACCCACTTGAAATAGTCGTAGCTAATGGTTTCTACCCAATTACCATCTTCGTCGAACTGGTGGAAATCACCCGGACCAACATTCGAAAACAGGGCAAGCCTCAGGCCGTAATAAACCTGAAACCGTTTGGAAACCTGCTGGCTGTTTGATACATACAGCGAACTCTCAAAAGCCCGCCGTGGCCGCACTGCCAGCGAACTGTAAACGCTTTCGGGAGCCGCCTCAATTTCGCCGGGAACAATTTTATGAAAGATCAGGTTTCCTCCGAATTTTAACGTATTCCGGGCATTTAAGTACCAGCTAAAATCCTGCTTCAGGTTAAAATCCTGAATGCGCGAACCCAGTATTACATCATTATTCCCTTCAATATCAATTTGGTACGAATAGTCGCTATAAATAAAAGAACTGTTCGAAAACAATTTTTCGTTAAACGTGTGGTTTAGCCTGATGGTAGCCGTTTTGCTCCCCCAATCGAAGCCGAACTGATCCTGCATTCGAAATTTATCGTGCCCTAAATAACCCGAAACAAATAACCTGTTCGTTTCATTCAGCTTAAAATTGGTTTTTAGGTTAAGATCGTAAAAATAAAGCTGGGCATCGCGTAAATCCTTATCAGGAGCCAGTTGCAGAAATAAATCGGCATAAGTTCGGCGCCCGCTCAGCATAAACGAACTCACGTCTTCTTTTATCGGCCCCTCCAGGCTCAGGTTCGACGAAATCAAACCCACATTGCCAGTTGTCTGGTAATCTTTCAGGTTTCCTTCTTTCATGCGGATGTCCAAAACAGAGGAAGCGCGACCGCCATATTCCGCCGGAATCGATCCTTTCATCAGGTTGGCGTCGCGAATAGCCTCCGAATTAAAGACCGAGAAAAAACCCAGCAGGTGGGAGGCGTTATAAACCGGCGCTTCATCGAGCAAAATCAGGTTTTGATCCAAACCACCGCCTCGTACATAAAAACCAGCGTTTCCTTCACCGGCCTGCTTTACGCCGGGCATCAACTGCATGGTTTTAATCAGGTCGCGTTCGCCAAAAAATACGGGAATACTTTCGATCTGTTTCGGGTTAATTTTTACGCTACCCATTTCAAGCGAAGTAATATTCTGGTCAGCCCTTTCTCCCCGAACCTCAATATTATCCAGTTCGTAGCTGATTTCTTTCATCTTGAAATTAATAAGCTGGTTGGCGCGAAGCTGAACGGGTACCAATTGGTTTTCGTAACCGATAAGCCGTACGGAAATGTGGTAATCTCCTTCAGGGATCGTAATGGAATAAAAGCCGTACGAATTGCAAATCGTGGAGTAGTTGGTATTTTGAACCGAAAGAACCGCTCCGGTCAGGTCTTCACCACTCGAAACATCCGATATTGTTCCGCTCAAGGTATATTTGGACTGGGCAAATGCTCCTGAAAGCATACTCCAAAGAATAAACGTACCTAAAAGCCGGACCCAAACCATGCTGCTTCAATTATTGCGCTAAAGTAGGTTTATTCAATCGTGATTGAAACAGCCCTACCCGTGTTTTCAGCATTATTTTATTTTTTTAACGGTTTTATTGTGTTGGATACAGTTGTTGATACGTATAAATAAGTTCCATTAGCTTGGCTCGATAATAATTGTATTTTTGGGATGAAATATGAACAAATATGGAACAGGTTTATCAACTTACTTTACCGGCTTTATTCGGCCGGGCAGTCGGAAAATTTGGTAGTTACAATGCTATGGCTTTGGTGGGCGAAAAGCCGCTGACTTATACCGAAGTGAACCGCCAGATTAATGGGCTGATGCGTTTTCTTGAGGATCTGGGGATTCTGCCGGGCGATAAAGTAGCTATCCTGAGCGCCAACCTGCCGAATTGGGGAATTGCCTATTTTGCCACTACATTTATGGGAGCTGTTGCTGTTCCGCTTCTCCCCGACTTTTTACCTTCCGAAATCGAAAATATTTTGAATCACTCGGAAGCAAAAGCTTTGTTTATTTCAGAAAAATTAAACCCGAAAATTAAAGATATTGAAGTTACTTCGCTGAAGTACCTGATTAAAGTGGAGGATTTTAGCCTGGTTTCGGAACTTGATGAAGGGCCTGTTTATGATGCCGGTTCCGTTTGCACCAAGACCTATCAGGTTGAAGAAGACGACCTGGCGGCCATCATTTATACTTCCGGCACTACCGGAAATTCGAAGGGTGTTATGTTGAGCCACAAAAACATTTGTTTTACTGCTGAAAATGCACAATGCGTACGGAATGTTCATGAAAAAGATCGCTTCCTCTCGATTTTGCCTATGTCGCACACTTACGAAAACACTCTGGGTTTTGTGATGCCGCTCACCAAAGGAACCTGCGTTTATTACCTGGGCAAACAGCCTACCCCATCGGTTTTACTTCCCGCATTACTCGAAGTAAAACCCACCATGATGTTTGCCGTTCCGTTGATTATTGAGAAAATTTACCGCAATAAAATATTGCCTGCCTTCACAAAAAAATGGCCAGTTCGCCAACTTTACAAAGTACCGTTTATCCGGAAGAAACTCAACCGTATGGCAGGTAAAAAACTGATGCAAACGTTTGGAGATGAAATCAATTTCTTCGGAATTGGCGGCGCTAAGCTCGATAAAAAGGTGGAACAATTCCTGATTGAAGCGAAGTTCCCATACAGTATTGGCTACGGATTGACAGAAACAGCCCCTCTTTTGGCCGGAATGAAAGTATTCGAGTCGCGGCTGCAATCCACTGGTCCGGCTATTACCGGGGTAGAACTGAAAATAAACAATCCGGACCCGAAAACGGGAGAAGGCGAAATATGGGCCCGTGGAGCAAACGTAATGAAAGGCTACTACAAAGAACCAGAAATAACCTCAGAGGTAATTACTCCGGAAGGCTGGTTTAAAACTGGCGATCTGGGCGCTTTTGGCAAGGATAATTATTTGTATATCCGCGGACGCCTAAAGAATATTATTATTGGCGCCAGTGGCGAAAACATTTATCCCGAAGAGATTGAGTCGGTAATCAACAATTACCCCGATGTGCTGGAATCGCTTGTAGTGCACCAGAAAGGTCGCCTGGTGGCGCTCGTACATTTAAACATGGAAGAGTTGCAATCGAAATATTCAGAACTGATTGAAAACGGATCTCAACAAGCCGAACAAAAGCTGAACGAAGTGCTGAAAGAATTGCAGCATTACATCAATCAGAATGTCAATAAATTTTCGCAGGTGCAGGCGGTTCTCGTACAGCCCGAACCATTCGAAAAGACTGCCACGCAAAAAATCAAGCGGTTTTTATACAATTAGCGGACAGGAAATTCAGGCACAAGCCATTTCCGATTCGTGCAAATTTTGCGGCCCTAACTAATTTATTGAGCTGCTTTAAACGATTGCAGTCTTTCACCTATCCCGAAAGACAGGGATTATTTTCCCCTTTTTAATCCTTAAATGTATTCCATAACATTTCAATTTCTGAAAAAAAGTGTTTACTTAGCAGCACAGTACAGGACAACAATAAATTCAACTGTAAATAAGCTAATCATACTTAAAAATAACCAGTTACATGAATCAGAACACAAGATTGATCGGTCGTTTGCCTAAAGTGGGTATCCGGCCTGTGATTGACGGAAGAGAAATGGGCGTTCGCGAATCGCTCGAAGTACAGACCATGAATATGGCTAAAGCTGCTGCCCGGTTCATCGAAGATAATCTTCGTTTTCCAGGCGGCCAAAAGGTAGAATGTGTAATTGCCGACACAACCATTGGTGGTGTTGCCGATGCGGCTATGTGTGCCTATAAATTTGAAAAAGAAGGCGTTGGCGTATCGCTTACAGTTACACCATGCTGGTGCTACGGAACCGAGGTTATGGATACCACGCCCCTCTTGCCAAAAGCGGTATGGGGTTTCAATGGAACCGAACGTCCGGGAGCTGTTTACCTGGCTGCCTCTTTAGCCGGATATTCGCAGAAAGGACTCCCTGCTTTTGGAATTTATGGACGTGATGTGCAGGACGCTGGCGACACCAGCATTCCGCAGGATGTGCAGGAAAAAATCCTTCGTTTTGTGAAAGCGGCTTTGGCTGTTGCACAAATGAAAGGAAAATCATATTTATCAATTGGCTATTCGTCGATGGGTATTGCCGGTTCTATGGTCGATCCGGATTTCTTTCAGGAATATCTGGGAATCCGCACTGAATTTGTAGAGTCGGTTGAGTTTATCCGACGCATGGAACAGGGTATTTACGATAAGGAAGAATACGCTAAAGCCATGAGCTGGACCAAAGCCAACTGTAAAGAAGGAGCCGATTTAAATGCTCCGGAACACCAGTCGGACCGTACCAGAAAAGATTGGGAATGGGAAATTGTAGTAAAAATGACCTTGATTGCCCGTGATTTAATGGTTGGAAACCCAAAACTCAAAGCATTGGGTTTTGGCGAAGAAGCAAAAGGCCGGAATGCCATTCTTGGCGGTTTCCAGGGACAACGTCAGTGGACCGATTATTACCCGAATGCCGATTTTACTGAAGCCATACTGAATTCTTCGTTCGATTGGAATGGCATTCGTGAAGCCTATGTTTTTGCTACCGAAAACGATAGTTTGAATGGTGTTTCGATGTTATTCGGACATTTACTGACGAATACCGCCCAGATTTTTTCAGATGTCCGTACTTACTGGAGTCCGGATGCGGTGAAACGCGTAACAGGTAAAGAACTGAGCGGGAAAGCCAGTGGCGGAATCATTCACCTGATCAATTCCGGTTCGACCACACTGGATGCCACGGCGCAACAAAAAGATGCGGCTGGCAACCCGGTTATGAAACCATTCTGGGATATTACAGCTAATGATATGAATGCCTGTCTGGAGAATACCCAATGGCCGCCGGCGAATAAAGGTTATTTCAGGGGCGGTGGCTACTCTTCGCTGTTTAAAACCGCAGGCGAAATGCCGGTTACCATGTCGCGCATCAATCTGGTAAAAGGTATTGGGCCAGTCCTGCAAATTGCTGAAGGATGGACCGTTGAACTTCCGGAGGATATTCACGAAATCCTGGATAAACGTACCGACCCAACCTGGCCAACAACCTGGTTTGTGCCACGTCTGGCTGATACCGATGCCTTTAAAGATGTGTACAGCGTTATGGCAAACTGGGGCGCCAATCACGGAGCTATTTCATACGGACATATTGGTGCCGACCTGATTACCCTGGCTTCAATTCTCCGGATTCCGGTAAACATGCACAATGTTAGCGACGATCAGATCTTCAGGCCAAGTGCATGGTCGGCTTTCGGAAGCGATAAAGAAGGCGCAGATTACCGTGCCTGTACAACTTATGGTCCGTTATATAAATAAAAGTGATTTATATGAACTAAAGTTGGGAGTACCTTAAGTTTAAATTTTGCTAACTTCGCAACATAAATGGAATTTAAAGCCTGAATTGTACATACAATTCAGGCTTTTTACAAAAACAGCGCGATGGAAAAGTTTGCATTTAAATTCGATGAAAGTTCCTCACAAACCAAGTTGCAGCAACTCATTCATGCTGTAAGTGAAGCCATAAATCTTGGGATACTGAAAGAAGGCGATTTTCTGCCATCGGTGAATCAGCTCAATAAAGATAGTGGCATTTCGCGCGATACCATTTTTAAGGCTTATTCGATTTTAAAACAGCGGAGTATTATTTCATCAACGCCTACGAAGGGTTATTTTGTGGCCTCCGAATCGTATCGTGTATTTGTTTTGCTCGACGATTTCAGCGCTTTTAAGGAGCAGCTTTATAAGTCGTTTCGTGCCAATCTTCCGGATAATTATTCGGTTGACCTCTTGTTTCATCACTACAATCCTGAAGTATTTAGCCAGTTGATACAAAATAGTCTCGGACGTTACAGCACGTATGTGGTCATGAATATCGACAATAAAAATCTGGAAGATGTCGTCAGGAAAATTGACCCGAAGAAACTGCTGATTCTGGATATGGGGAACGATCCGCGAAACGAAGTTTCCAGTTTAACGCAGGATTTTAATCAGGCCGTTTACGATTGTCTCAGTTCAGGTCTCGAACTAATCCGGAAATACGAAGAATTTATATTGGTATTTCCGCAAAATACCCCGCACCCGGTGGAAACCATTGGAGCCTTTGATCGTTTCTGCAACGACAATCAGTTGAAGCATACCGTGCTCGATAACATTGTTAACCGGGAGGTGCAGCCCGGGCAGGCTTACCTGGTAATTAAAGATTCCGATTTGGTTAAAATTGTCAGGGATTGTAAAAAGAACGGTTATAAAATAGGTTCGGAGGTAGGTATTGTTTCGTACAACGACACCCCGATGAAAGAAATTGTTGGTGCCGGAATCACGGTGATTTCAACCGACTTTATCCGGATGGGAAAAGCCTGTGCCCATTTTATTTTATCCAGGGAGCGGATTTCGGAGGTCATACCAACCCAGCTGATAATCAGGGGATCATTGTAACAATATATTCGTTGCTGCAATCTGTAATACCTATCCATGAGCAAACCAAATCATCAGGAATCGGTCGTTATTAAGAAGGTCAATCAAAAAGTCGGTAAAGCTATTCAGAAATACGGGCTCATTGAAGAAGGTGACCGCATTCTGGTAGGTTTATCAGGTGGAAAAGATTCGATGGTTTTGCTCGAAACCCTTGCCGGACGGCTGAAATTTAATCCGGTAAAATATGAGTTGGCTGCTATCCACATCAGCTTAAAAACTCAACCCTACACTATTGATCTGGATTACATGGCCTCGTTTGCCGAAAAACTAAGGGTTCCGTTTATTCATCGGATTATTGATGTGGATTTGTTTAACGAAGGAAATAACAATCCTTGCTTTGTTTGTTCGTGGAACAGAAGGAAAGCTCTGTTTGAAGCAGCCAGACAATTGGGCTACAACAAACTGGCGCTTGGGCATCACATGGACGATGCCATTGAAACCCTGCTAATGAATATGGCCTTTCAGTCGAGCATCAGTGCTATGCCGCCGCAATTGCCGATGTTCGGGGGCGAGTTAAAAATTATCAGGCCATTAATTTTGCTACCGGAAGACGAGGTAAAACAGTTTGCCACGATCAGAAACTTCAAAAAGGAAATTAAACTTTGTACTTTCGAAAAAGATTCGAAGCGAAAGGATATCAAAAAGCTGATCGCGCAGTTGGCCGAACTAAATCCGCAAATCCGTTCGAATATTTTTGCCTCGATGACGAATATCCAGTCGGAATATCTGCCCGCAGAAAAATATTAGTTAATTTGTACCGAATTACCTGAAAATACTTGGAAATGTATTTTCAGAATGGAAAATTTGAGGGGCAGTTTTGACAGTACAGCAATAGAATCCTGAAATTATACGTTCTATCTGTAACAGATAACTGTGAAACAAACGTCAGAATGAATCATCCAAACACTAAAGTCATACTTTTTGGACAAGTTCCTTTTGATCTTAAAACTTTTAACACATGAAAAAGCTTACAATCCTTATCGTTTTAGCCGTATTTGCCTGGGAGGCCAATGCGCAGGAATTTTTCGACGGAGGTATCAAGGCAGGGCTCAATACCTCGAAAATTTCGACTGATATGAGTGATTATACTCCACAATCGATCAACAATTATTCGTTTGGCGCATTTGCCCGAATCAATATTGGTCGGTTCTACATTCAGCCAGAGGCTTATTACAACTCCAAGGGCGGTGAGGTAATCGATCACGTAAACATGGATGCCGTCAATTCGTTTGATTATAAAACGGTTGATGTTCCGGCTCTGCTTGGTATTAAACTGATTGAACAGAAGGCATTTAACCTGCGGGTACTTGCTGGTCCTGTATTTTCTTTCGTAACCGATAAGAGCCTTAAGGGTCAGGCCTTTACTGAATCCGGATTAAAAAATAATTTCTTCGGATGGCAGTATGGCGCCGGAGTCGATTTTCTTTTCCTGACTTTGGATGCCCGGATGGAATCTTACAGCAATGACTTGTATGATGCTCCGGATTTTGATACAAAGAATGGTACTTTTGTAGTCAGTTTGGGTTTAAAATTATTCTAATACCAATTACCGTATGAAACGGTTTATTTTAACAATCATTTCCTCTTGTGCAATGTTATTCGCTTTTGCACAAGAGGAAATTGTTTTAGATACGATTCCAAAATTTCAGAACGAAGTTGCCCTTCCGCAGCTCCACATCGAAAAGCCATTAATTTTTGATGATTCATTTAATACGGAAGGATTAAATTTATTTGATCAATCGCTGTTTAACCAACCGCTTTTCCCCGGATACAATAAAAATCTCGACTTCCTGAAATACCTGAATAATTCTCGTAATTCCACCATGTCGCACTCAATCACATACCCGGGAATTTCCCCTTTTTATTCGTCAGGAATTATTTATAACCAGTCAATCTACCAGCTGAACAACCGATTGTCGGTAGGTGGAAATAGTTTTGGCGCGCAGTCAATTTTCGAGCAACCCCGTTTAAACCCTACCATTCAGGATATGAATACCAAGGGTGCGTCCATGTTTCTACAGTATAAGGTCTCCAAAAGCTTCAAAGTGGAAGGACGGGTAAGTATTTCGAACCGATCGGAGCCCTGGATGCCGTAAAGCAACTGATCTTTTCATTTCTAGTGGCCGGAATACAGGCAACAACAGCTGATTAAGAATATTCAGGAATGATGGTAATCTTTTCAAAAACCCAGACAATTATTCAACATTTCAGCTAATTTTGGCACACTTTTACACGAGTTACATTTATGTTGGACAAGATCAGGAAAGTTGAACGGGTTTTTAAACAATTGGATAAGGAAACGGAGAAGTTTGGTAAAGAATCCAAGCTCAGGTGTCTGACCAATTGCAACTTATGCTGCTTTAAAAAAGGACTTGAAGCGAATGTTCTTGAATTTCTGCCATTGGCTAATTATTTGGTTAAAAACAACCTTCACGAAGCTGCGTTAGATTTGCTTGACACCAACCCAGAGCATTGTATCAATCTGGCTAAAACCCAGGTCCCCGGCCAAACTGCCGGATGTTCGATATACGATCACCGCGGACTGATTTGCCGGCTTTTTGGGTTTTCGGCTGTGCGCGATAAAAATGCGAAACTGGCCGTATATACCTGCTCGCACATGAAAAATGAATTTCCGGCCGAATACAAACTAGCTATGGAGCGAATCAACTCGGGGATGAATATCCCGATTGTTGCCGATTTTTATTACCAGATTTACTTTATCGACAGCTCGATGGCCAACGATTATAACCCGATAAATGTAAGTATCCGCAAGGCCATTGAAAAAGTGGCTTACTATTATGCCTGTAAACCGGCCAAAAAAGTAAAAGCCAAAGCGAACCCACAGGAGGAAAAAGACGAGTAATGACAGATATCGTTATACATATTCCTGATTTATCAACTGAATTTCAGTTTATTACTTCCAGAAGCAGTGGCCCCGGAGGGCAAAATGTGAATAAAGTAAACTCGAAAGTTGAACTTCGTTTCGATATTCAGAATTCCGTCCTATTAACCGATGAGCAGAAGGAAGTGTTATTGGATAAGCTGGCAACAAAAATTACTTCAGAGGGCCTTTTATGTATTGTTTCTCAGCGCGATCGTTCTCAGCTTTCGAATAAAGAAGATGCTGTGGCCAAGTTCTACCAGCTAATTTTCAGGGCGCTGAAACCCGTTAAACCACGAAAAAATACCCGGCCAACCCGAAGTTCGGTTGAAAAAAGGTTAACCGGAAAACGAATCAAAGCCGAGATTAAGCAGAACCGGCAGAAAATAGACGATTAAACCCGAAACAAATCAAGAATGTCTATTCCGAATTTTGTTAATAATTCATGGTGAATCTTTTCTTTCCCCGGCTTATTTAAGCTGTAAAATTTGAAGCTTTTCGTATTTTTGCCCACACCATTGTAGAAATTGCTAAACATGATATTTTCTGTATGAGATCACTCTATTTACTTTTAAATGAAACCTTTCTGAAATTAAATTTTTTGGAAATGTATGCCAGGCTGGTGGCTGTTTTATTAACTTTTCTGGCTATTCTGTTAGTTGCAATCATTGTTCATTGGATAACGAAGAAAATAACCATAAAAGTCATTCACCGGCTGGTTGAAAATACAAAAACCGATTGGGACGATTATTTATTGAAGCATAAAGTATTTCAGTCGATGTCGCATTTGGCATCAGCTTTGGTCTTTTACTATTCGACCAATTTTTCTGAAATTCTTGAGGTCACCAGCTTCCTGGGAACACTTACGAACATTTATTTTGTGATCATATTTGTTAAAGTGATTTCAGGAGCACTAAAGGCTGCCAACGATATTTACCTTACTACTCCCTATTCTGCAAGCCGTTCGATAAAGGGCTATATTCAGTTGGTTATGATAATGGTCTATTTTATAGCCATCATTTTTATTATTGCCTTTGTATTTAAAAAATCGCCGCTGGTATTGCTCACCGGGCTCACCGCATTTGCTGCAGTACTTTTATTGGTCTTTAAAGATACCATCCTCGGATTAGTCGCCAGTATCCAGCTTTCGGCCAACAATATGCTTAAACCCGGAGATTGGATCGAAGTTCCCAAGCACAATGCCAACGGTAGTGTTATTGATATTTCGCTGACTACGGTAAAAGTTCAGAATGGCGACAAAACCATTTCCACCATTCCGACTTATTCGCTGGTTGCCGATTCGTTTCTGAACTGGTCAGGCATGGAAGAGTCCGACGGGCGACGAATTAAACGCTCGATAAACATCGACATGAAGAGTGTACGTTTTTGCGATGCGGAAATGCTCGATAAATTTAAAAAGTTCAGGTTAATAAGCAATTACGTAGTTGAAAAACAAAAAGAGATTTCAGAATACAATAAAAACCTGGGAATTGAAAATGATCTGATTCCCAATGGGCGCAGGCAAACCAACCTGGGGATTTTCAGAAAGTATCTGGAAGAATATTTAAAAAATAACCCCAAAATTAACCAGGACATGTCGCTTTTGGTCAGGCATTTACAACCAGCCGAATCAGGTTTGCCTATTGAAATATACGTGTTCAGTAAAGTGAAGGAGTTGAATGAGTATGAAAGTATTCAGGCTGATATTTTCGACCATGTATTGGCTATAATTCCTGAATTTGAATTGCGCGTATTTCAGGCGCCTTCAGGAAATGACATCATCGATCTTTCTGAAAAGCTATCCAGCGGAACAGGTCGGAATTAAAACCTTGCAATAAGATCGGATTTAGGGTAAATCAGGTATATTTGCCGGCGCAACAGAAAGAGCCAGAAGAGCGCTTTTTTCATTTTTGCTTTCAGATCATTACAAACAAGATGTTTTTCAACAAGAATATTTAAAATTTATCATTTTTTTATACTTTTGGGTTTCAAATTTATAAACTACCGTTATAATTATACATTATGAATGACCTACATATTGAACCACTTCCAAATATAGACGAACTGGACGAGAAGATCCTGAAACTGATTACAAAGAATGCCAGAATCCCATTTTTGGAAGTTGCACGTGAGTGCGGTGTTTCCGGAGCTGCCATTCATCAGCGGGTTCAACGGTTACTCAATTTGGGTGTGGTATCAGGAAGCGAATTTATTGTGAATCCTCAAAAACTTGGCTATTTTACCTGTGCTTACATGGGCATTTACCTTGAAAAAGCGAAATACCACAAACAAGTGGTTGAAGAGCTGATAAAAATTCCTGAAATTGTAGAATGTCATTACACAACCGGTTCGTATGCTATTTTCATCAAGGTTCAGACAAAGACCAACAAACACCTGAAAAAACTCATCGATGAAGATCTTCAGGAAATTGAAGGCATCGCCCGGACGGAGACGTTTATTTCACTTGAAATGGAATTTAAACGTCAGGTACCAATTAAATAATACATACAAGGCAATATAGCGTAAAGGGTATCATTTGGAATGGTACCCTTTATTTTTTGCAGACTGTGGTGTGAAATTTATACAACATGAATTAAAAGGCTCAATTTTTTATCAAAATCATCGATTTTTAGCTAGTTTTGAATCATTATAATTTTATTCACTCAAATAAGTGCTATGACTTTAAGAAATCAACTGGACGACATTGACTTAAAAATATTGGATATCATTTCGAAAAATGCCCGAATTCCGTTTAAGGATGTTGCTTCGGAAGTTGGAGTTTCAAGAGCCGCTGTTCATCAACGGGTAAACCGGATGATTGACCTGAATGTAATTGTTGGTTCGGGTTACCACATTGATCCGAAAAAAATTGATTTCAAGACCTGCACCTACATCGGAGTATTTCTCGAAAAGGGAAGCTTATATTCGACCGTAGCCGAAAAGCTAAAAGAAATTCCTGAAATTGTTGAATGCCACTACACTACAGGGCAATATGCCATTTTTGTTAAGGTTTATGCCAAAGATAATGAGCATTTGCGCGATATTTTAAGCGATAAGATCCAGAAAATAGGCGGAGTTGCCAGTACCGAAACTTTTATTTCGCTCGACGAGACCTTTAAGCGCGAAGTTCCGATCTTTTAGTTTACCGGATTAGTCTTTTTTAAAGGCAAAATCGCCCGGAGAAATGCCGACTTTAAATTCGTCGATTAATTTTCCATTGCGGCTGTAACGATATACCAGTCCGTTTTGTCGATGGTCAATAGCATCGCCAAGATAGATTTCAGAGGTTTCCGGATCGATAGCCAAGCTATAAAACCCGCCGTACGAACTGGTGTATTTGGATTCGATAAATGGTTGCTCCGGAATTCGTTTTTCGCCTGTAGCCATTTTCCAGACATGCCGGTTCAAAAAATACAAGGTATCCCTGGTCGGATTGATACAAAGATTCAACGGGTGTTCTCCTCTTGCAAAACGAAACGACCGCTCAACCTCTCGGGTTTCTGCATCAATTTTCAGCAATCCGGGCTGTTCGTAGCCGTAAGGATTACCCTCGAAACCTCCGTCAGTTAAAACCCACAGCTTATTTTCCTTGTCGAGAACCATGCTGTTTGGTTGTTTAAATACTTCAATTGAATCAATCAGCTGATCTGTATCAGAGTTAATTACCAAAATCTTATTGTCATACGACCAACAGTTGATGAAAACCAGATTTTTATACGAAATCAGTTGTTCGGTGGAATGCTGATTAAATTCTGATTTTGAATTGCCAACAGGTATTTTACCTGTAATCTGCAACGTTTGCGGATCGAAAATGGTAATCTTTCTGGCGTAAAGATCGGTAACATACGCTTTTTGCGAATGGACGAAATGGATGTGACGGGGAGAACTTAAACCCGAAATTGTGCCTTTAAATTCGGCTGTACGGCTGTCGATCACATATATTTTGCCTGAATTGTTTACAACTACAAATCCCAGATTATTCCAGATGGCTATGGATTGAGCCACATCGCCAAGCGGTGCCCCATTTCTGGCCTGAAATACCTGATTATAGACCCGTTTCGAATCGGTATCGTAAAAGGATAACGATGAATTGCCGTACATGAAATTTCCTTCGTTTACGATGTAAACACCCCTGTTTCCTGAAAAGTCAAAGAAAACGGTATCAACAGGATTTTCCTTGCATGCCGAAAATATGATCAGGCAGATGAGTATAGTAAGGAATACTTTCACTTTTTGTAACTGAATTGAAAGGTTAAAGAATAATAGCGGCCAGGCATAGGGCGCCACAAAATAGCCATATAATCGGTATTGGCTAAATTTTCAATACTCAGGGAAGCATCAACCCGAAAAGGCTTAAACTCGAATCTTCTTCCACCGGTTAAATTAAACAACCAGTAAGGGTTCAGCACTTTTTCATAGTCCGATTCCACATTATTGCTTGAAGTATATCGTTTCCCGGTGAATGGTGCATTTATTTTCAGATAATAGTTTTTAAATGCGGCTTCGGCAAACAGGTTTGCTTTGTGTTTCGGTATGTATATCAATTGTTTACCTCTCGATTCATCGACTGATGGAACGGCGTCAATGTTTGAAGTTGCCGCGTGCGAATAATTGCCCCTCAAATCAAAAGACACTGCATTCGCAATCGTTGTATGTACTGAAGTCTGAATTTCAACGCCGCGTGCAAATACTTTGCGCAGATTATTGGCTTCCCAGTAATACGCCCCGCCTGCCGATGGTTGCCATACAATCCAGTTCTCAATTAGCGAGGCAAAGCCGGTTAATTGACCAGAAAATGTCATTTTTTTGTTCTTTTTCGAAAATGCAAAAGCCAAATCTCCGGAATATCCATCTTCAGGCTTCAGGTCCGGATTTCCTCCCGGAATCCAATATAAATCATTTAATCCCGGTTGATGATAATTACGCGCCAAATTGAGTTTGAGCGAACTTTGCTGCTTTTTATCTGTAAAATATTCCATTCCAATTGATGGAATAAATTCTATTAATTGACTGTCATACAACTCACTTCGAAACAAAAATGAAAGCGATACTTGAGGTTTGGGCTGCCAATGAATTGAATTAAGAAGCGATAATTCAATCCGATCCTGATCGTACCCCAATTGCTGGGCACGATCAAAAACAGAAACCTGATGGTAAGATGTATTGAACGACCAGTTAAGGCTTAAAGTCTCCCTGGGTTTCCAGTCAAAATTGATTTGGTTGCTGAAGCTTTTTTCTTTGCTCCGGCTGTCAAAATTCACAAAACTGGCTTCGGTACTTGATCTGAAGTAGTTCAGTTCATTCAGATTCACTCCCCCAACCCATTCGAGCTTACTTTTTTCGGTAATGTATTTCCAGTTAATTATTCCGCGGATGTTTTGATCATCCTGAGTTTCTACACGGGTATCGCCTTCGAATGACATTAACTGCGGCAAGTCGCGGTTGCTTTGGTGTGCCCACAGTTTGGCCGAAAACGTGTGCTTTGCCAATCTTGTGTAAACTTCCTGCAACAGTCCCATTTTGGAGTAACCGGCATTTGTCTGCGTGGTTTCGCGCATCGGTAAAACTCCGTAATTAAAATACGGGAAATTGTTTTTGCTTCGATCAGAAAATACACGGGTTTTAAATTGGAATTTACCATTTCCGAATCCAACATTCAGGTATTCTTTGGCTGTAGCATAACTTTCTATGGTTTGTACATACCTGATGCTCAACCGATCTGTCCAGTCTGGTTTATTGTTGATAAGAACGCTTCCGCCTAAAGCACCGGAGCCCGATTGCAAAGAACTTCCGCCATGCTGAAGGCTAATGTCGTCAATGAAATAAACCGGGAAAAGCGAAAAATCAACATCTCCGCGCATTGGTGAGTTGATCTTTATGCCATTCCAGTAAACCTGGGTGTGAGAAGGCGCTGTTCCCCGAAACGAAGCGGAAGCTGTTGAGCCCCGCCCATAGGATTTGATAAAAATTGGGGAGTAGGATGAAAGCAATTCCGAAACGGTCAACGTTTTCATCATTTGTAATTGCATGGTATCAATATGCGTAATCAGTAAGCCCGATTCTTCAATTTTCTTTTTACCAAAAACCTGGACTTCCTGAATAGAAATTGTATCATTAAGTTTTTGAGCAACAATGTCTTCGGCATAAAATAAAACCATCAGGCAACAAAGAATTGCCTTGAAGTGAGTCGTTGTCAGGATTTTGCTTTTTGATTTCACCTGACTACTTTTTTACGATTTTCTGCTGAAAAATCTGGTGGTTCGTATTGACTCTAATGGCATAAACTCCCGAAGGAATCGCAGACAGATCAATGTTTGCCTGCTCCGAAACACAAACAAGCACTCCTTTCGTATTAAAAATCTCAACAGATTGGATCGGAAAAGGAGAATCAATGCGAATAAATTCAGTAACCGGATTGGGGTAAACCTTGCAGGATAGCTGATTTTTTATGAAAGTGTGGACTCCGGTTATCGGTTCTACCCATAGTCGTGCGGCGTCAATTCCTGAAGTAATCAAATAATCTCCTGATTTGGTGGTGGTAAAAGTGGCTTTCCCAAATTCATCGGTAGAAAGGCTGACAATTGGCTGATCCTTTGCTTCAAACTGAACCTTCTGATTGGCAACAGCTTCCGAAGAATTGACAGCGACATTCCTGCTGGCGTCCATGGCACACGAATACTGTTTAAGCTGTATTTCAATCGGTTGATTTCTTTTTGCGGAATCAGTTCCTGAAGTCAGATGGGAAACTGTCCAGGGGAGGCTGTTGTCAGCAAGGTGATAAATCAGTATTTCGTCGTTGTTGTTTACTTTGATTTGATCAAATCCGTTAACAATCTGCTGCTGGTTGAGCATGACTACCCAGGTTTTTCGGGTTGATTGAGAGGTTTGCGAACCACCGTACCCAAACGTATAAACAATTGAGCCTTCGTCCTTTTCTGGAACTTTCCATAAATACAACTTCAATCCACCCTCAGCATCATCCCGGAACGCCCACTCATTGGTTAAGTCTGTATTTTTAAATGCCGATGCAATAGCGTGAGCCAGTGACACAAAATTAATTTCCTGCAATCCGTATTTTTTTTGAGCATGATCCACTTTCGGAGTCAGATCGAACTGATCGACCCAAACCGATTGCCGCGGAATAATGGTATTTTCATTGGTTTTGACAGAGAAAAACACTTTTTTTAGCGCCGATTCAGGAAGGACTTCCATGAGCAACGAATCCGGAAGCAGTTTGATTTCAGCAGCTTCAAGATACAGCCAGGTTTTACCGGCCAGTTTGCCTCTCAGGTAATACTTTCCGTCGTACGAAATAATTTCGGCTACAGACTCATTGCCTGATCTCCATTTGGGTGAAATTCCAGTCAGGATATTTCCACTTTGGTCAGTCAGTTTTCCGGAAAGCTCCAGTTTGTCGTTCACTTTCAAACCAGTTGTGGTGTTGGTAATTACGGCCTTTCCTGCTTCAATTATTCCAATTTCTTTTTCGGTATAAATGGCCGGATTGGCTGCTGATGTAGCTCGCAAAAGTAAGCTGCCCGATTTTTTTGATTTTAGCTGCCCGTTTTCGACGACAGCTAAATCTGTATTACTGACGGTCCAGTTAATGGCAGTACTCTCTTGCCGGATACCGTTTTCGAAAACATTGGCTGTTAAAGATAAAGAACCGCCAAGTATAATTTTCATGGGTAAGTCCTGCATAACCAAGCAAGATATGGGGCCGCTGATGGTCGCCGGTTCAACATCGCGTATTCCGGTAATTTCCGTGGATACTTCGCCTAACCAACCGGCAATGTCATTCATGCCGGTATAAATCCGGATAAAATGAATTTCATCCAGAAGAACAGGTTTTAAGCTCTTATCTACGGCCCATCCAATATCAATAGCATCGCCCCCACTCCCTTCAATTGCGGAGGTATAGGGATTGTCAGGTAGTTTTTCGGTAGTCGATAAAACGGGTGTATTATCGGCATATCCAAAAGCCCGCCGGTACGAGTTGACCACACCCGGATTCGACAAATCAATCACTCCTGCAATCCGGATTCCTTTCAACGTTTGTTTATCGGCCGGGATTTGAGGAAATAAATCAGCTTTGGGGTAATAGGGTTGCTGATGAAAACTGTTTTCGGGAACAATGCCTGTTTTACCCAGATTATCAACCCATTCGATATTGCTGGCTTGATTCAGGTTATTGTTTAGGTAAGTAACTTCGTAAGAAAAATTGGTAGAATTCCAGTAATGGTCGCTTCCGGCAATTTCGTACCAGGTTTCATCTGGAATGCCGTTTTTGTTTTCATCTTTCATAACCTGGATAATTCCGGGCTCCGACCATGCTGATGACGAATTTCCGTAAATAGTGAAATCGACCCCATACGGATTAGCCGGATCATTTTGTATTCCCGATGAAAAATAAACGGTTACAGAACCGCCAAAAGCACCCAAACTAACCATCCCTTTGTTTGTTCCCACAAGCGACTGTGCTGCGGCTGGCGTACCAATGAAATCAGCATTAGTGAATTGCCCCGGGGCAGGTGAATAATCAATAATTTTAGAAATAAACTGAGCTTCCGCGGGGTGAAACAATGCCAGCAGAAGAGTAGTAACGAGTAATTTGAATGTACCTTTAATGTGAAACATTTGCTGTAAAATCTTAAAAATGAGTTGGATTTTGCAGCTTTTCAGAAATGAAGATGAAAAGGATACACGGTTTTCGCTTTTTCGCCGAAAGCTTCAAAATCCGGGGTTGAACAGGCAGGTCTTCTGACTTATCCTCTCTGTAACGCCTTCCCGCGCCGATTAAATCAGCACAGTGGTTCATTGTTACAAAGTTGTAAAGGAATTACAGCAGCGGGAACTGTGCAGGAATGCCGGTTGCTAGCCGGTTCACCTGTTTCCCTTTTAATCCTAAAATAGGAACCTATGCGGCTGCAAAGGTATATAAAAGAATTTAACGATTGTTGACAATTCTTGATATCTTATCCCGCAATTTACCTGCGGAATCTGCTAAAAGTACTTATTTTTGCAAGGCATTAAAAAGCTGCAACCATCTATGTTTGAAAAGCTAATTCATTTGGAAGGAATTGATCCGTTGGAATTTTTCGGTGTGAACAATGCCAAAATGAACCTGATTAAATCCTTTTTTCCCAAACTAATCATAGTTTACCGGGGCGACGATGTAATCATCAAGGGTGATGATGAAGAAATATTACGCTTCGAATCGAAGTTTCACCTGATAACTGATCATTACAATCAGTTCAACGTTTTACCTGATGATGTTATCAATCAGGTTTTTATGAATGAATCGGAGGGTATTGCTGAAAATCAGGAAGAAGATAAAGATGTATTGCTTTTTGGCATAAACGGGAAAGCCATCCGGGCAAGGACACCAAATCAACGGGTTTTGGTTGATGCCTGCAAAAATTCGGATTTGATATTCGCTATGGGTCCTGCCGGTACCGGGAAAACATACACAGCCATTGCCCTGGCTGTAAGAGCTTTAAAAAACCGGGAGATAAAACGTATCATTTTGAGTCGCCCAGCCGTTGAAGCGGGCGAACGTCTGGGGTTTCTGCCCGGCGATCTAAAAGAGAAAATTGACCCTTATCTTCAACCGTTATATGATGCTCTTTTGGATATGATTCCGGCAAAAAAACTGGACGAATTCATGAAAGACGGAACCATACAGATTGCACCACTCGCTTTTATGCGCGGGCGGACCTTAAGTAATGCTTTTGTGATACTCGACGAAGCCCAGAAT
>JAIBEY010000096.1 GCA_019459525.1 Prolixibacteraceae bacterium | reverse complement strand
CCTGCGACAACGACGACAACGACCATTTCTGGAAAATACCCAATGTGATTGCAATTAAGAAGACGAAATAAACTCCCTATTTCCTGGCTTCCACAATCCGCTGTTTCACCAAATCATTCAACTCTTCGGGTTTCATTCCTTCCGGATAAATAGCCGGTAAAAATTCGATACTGATTTTGGTCCCCTTTTTAATCTTTTTAGCGCCCGACGACATTGCTGTGTAGGCCCCGGTGATAACCACGGGAACGACCGGTACATTCAGTTCGGAACTTAAAATAGCGTACGTCTTTTTAAATTTTCCAAGCTTTCCGCTTTGGGTACGGGTTCCTTCCGGAAAAATTAAAATCTTTTTCCCTTGCTTCACCACCTCCGCCATTTTTTGGATCGAATTTTTCAGATCTTTCGATAAATCCATCACAATAACATTGGCATTGCGCGCCAGGTAACGACGAACCCAACTATTTACATGGTCTTTTTTGGCATAGGAAAATGTATTTTTCAGCGTTTTACTGTCGAGGTACGAAAGCACCAGGAAAGCATCAAGTTTACTTTCGTGATTGGGCGCAAAGAAACACGGACCGTCGGGAATATGCTCCATCCCTTTTCCTTCGAACGTAAAGAACAGCTTAAAAATGTTACGAACGGCATTGACTATAGGACCCAGAAAAACGGAACTTTTAGGTAAAATAACATCTGAACCGTCTTTTAAATCGCCTGACCATGTTGACTCGTGATCGGTTTTATGGAAAAGTTTATTGCTCTGGATGTGCTCGGCAATTTTCCGGATGGATGGAAATTTGAGCAATTGTTCTTCGTCAAATTTAATCCCGAAGCTTTTTTCGATGTAATCAATCAGGCTCAGTTTGCTGAGCGAATCCATCGAAATATCAAATACCAAATGATGATCGGGTAAAATATCCATATCAACCTGGCTTTCGATGAAAGATTTAATGGCAAGGTATTCGGTTGTTTCAGGCTCGTCGGTCACCGCTTTTTTGCTCTCTTTTTGTTCGAGCATTTCGGGTAACTTAAATCGCTGCAATTTGGCTAAACGGGTACGCGGCAACTCCGATTTCACAAGCGTAAACTGCATAATCCGCTTGTACGAACTCATTTCGGCATTAAACGGCGAAATCACCGAGTCGCGAAAATACTGGTTGATGTCTTCTATCCCATTTTCAGCCAGATAAGCAAAATCAGGATAAATGGCTGCATGAAGCATTTCATTGTGCATAAAAACGCCCGATTCCTTGATGGCTGGCGAATAGCCGTCCAGCTTCATTTCTACCTCAACGGGATTAATGTTTTTTCCGTTTGGAAGTACAATAATTTCCTTTTTCCGACCGGTAATGTAAAGAAACCCTTCGTTATCCAGATACCCTAAATCACCGGAGTGAAGCCAGCCGTCTTTAATTACCTCAGCAGTTTCTTCGGGCCGGTTGTAATACCCTTTCATGATGCTTGGGCCTTTAGCTACAATTTCTCCGTCGCGTATTTCAACCTGCAATCCGGGTAATGCCTGGCCTGTGGCCCCAATCTTAATCTTGCCTGGTCGTGGAAATGCAATCATCGGTGCAGCCTCGGTCATGCCAAAACCTTCCATAATATCGAATCCCAAACCATAAAAGAAAGCACCAACTTCTTTATTCAACGCGGCGCCTCCGGCAATCATGTATTGCAGGTGACCGCCAAAACCATGGTGAACCTTACTGAAGATTTTCTTTCCAAGCTTCCGGTTTTTGGTTTTCATTACCAGCCAAAGCAATGCCCTCCCTACAGCGCTTTTATCGATTTTCGCCTTAATTCCGCGGTACATGAGTTCGTACAAACGGGGTACACCCAGAAATACGCCTACCTCGTTGTCGGCGAAAGTTTTCATCAGGTCGGCTGATTGCATGGACGGAACCATCGGGACGGTACATCCCACATGAAATGGTGTCATCAGCGAACCAACCAGCGGAAAAATATGGTGGAGCGGCAAAAAAATCATAACCTGTCGTTCAGGAATGAAAATTTTACAGTCGATAACACCAGCCATATTTTCGTGAATGTTGGTGAACGAAAGCATAACCCCTTTCGGGCTTCCGGTAGTTCCTGAAGTGTAAATGATTACTGCTGTGGTCCCGTTATCTTCGGGTGACATCCACTGGCTTTCGGGAATGGTTTCATCCAAAGTGATATCCTCAAAAACCAGTATTTCAGGTTTGTGCGAAATTTTTCCGGTAACTTTTGCCAGCGATTCGGCCATTCCGTTGCTGGTAAAAAGTAAATCGGGCTGGCAATCGTCAATGATGTAAGCCACGTCTTCGGCCGAGGCCAGAAAGTCGATAGGAATGGCGATGCAATTGTTTTGCAGGGCAGCATAAAAAGCAAAAATCCATGCCGGACTATTTTCGGCATAGATAGCCACCTTCGAGTAGCCTTTATGACCGAAAAGTCGGGCGTATTGTTCAACCTGTTTCAGCAACTGGCTGTAAGAAATATCGCCTTGCGCTGTAATCAGGGCCTTTTTATCAGGATAAGACCGGTTAATGATTGGGTTAGTCATGATATCTTTTTTGTATAAACTCAAAATCAGTGTGATAGGTTCAATTCGGGCCAAAAATATCTCCTTAAATCCGGAACCTTTTCCTTCCTGACTTTTGCCGCGCAAAGTAACTAATTCCGATTAATTAAAAATTGACATGTGTTTTAAAACGTGTTCTGGGAAAAACGGGTAAAAGCCAGCCGGTTAAATATCCCCACTTTTAGGGATTTTATATCCTGAACAGAGCATATACTTTTGGACACACAAAACTCATCTATAAAAGAAGATATGAAACGAATCTTATTGTCTGCAGCAATTGTGCTGTCTGTCTGTCTCTTACAGGCACAAACCACTGACCAAACCAAACCTGCATACCAAAATCTGGCCGACAAGCTGTTATCTTCCGATAATAAACTCACCATTGGTGGCTACGGCGAAGTACATTATCACCAACCCTTAAGTTCCGAAATCCGTCAAAACGGCGAACTCGATGTGCACCGTATGGTTATGCTTTTTGGCTACCAATTCAGCGACCGTACCCAGTTTGTTACCGAACTCGAATTCGAACATGTTTCGGAAGTGTATGTCGAACAGGCATTCCTTCAGCATAAAATCAACAAATCCATCAATTTCCGTGGCGGATTACTCCTGATTCCGATGGGAATTGTAAACGAATACCACGAACCAACTACGTTTAATGGTGTTGAACGTCCGCTGATTGACAACAAAATTTCGCCATCAACCTGGCGTGAAGTCGGATTTGGACTTTCAGGAACCATTCAGCCAGCTTTCCTGAAATATCAGGCTTACATAGTCAACGGATTTAATGGCTACGACGGAACGGCCAAACTGAACGGAAAAGGAGGATTACGCAGCGGGCGCCAGAAAGGAGCTTCGTCGTACATCAGTTCCCCGAACTTTACCGGAAAAGTGGAATACTACGGAATAAGAGGGTTGAATGTAGGATTATCGGGCTATTTTGGCGATACACAGAGCAAACTTTATAACGGAATTGCCAAAGACAACGATGCAGCCCTGGCGAAAGCAGACTCATCAGTTGTGGGGATATCGATGGTTGGCGTTGACGCCCGTTATAACCTGAAAGGACTGCAATTGCGTGGCCAGTTTTACCGGGTCGGATTGTCGAATGCCGATCAGTACAATCAGTTTACCGGCAAAAAAGGTGGCCCGCTCAACGACCTGGGAAGTGTTATGACCGGCTATTATGTAGAAGCAGGCTACAACGTTTTCCGTCATTTCGAAAAAGTAAAAACAGAGCTGATCCCTTTTGTACGGTTGGAAGGATATGATACCCATGCGGAGGTGCCTTCGAATATTACCAAAAACAAATCGTATAAAAACGCTGTTATTACCAGCGGATTAACGCTTAAGCTGGCGCAGGGAGCCGTTATGAAAACGGATATGCAATGGGTAAAACCCGATGGGGCTGACAACTATACTAAAGTATTCAGCGCCGGTTTAGGAGTTATGTTTTAATTAAATACCATGATTAAACTGTTTATTCTGGCAACCAGTCTTTGGTTTACAACCATTAATTTTCCTCCCAAAGGATTGGATTTTGAGGACAAAACGCTCAAAAAAGAACTCCTGAAGGTTAGCGGGGCTGGTCATGCGGATTGGAAAGATATTGCAATACCAGAATCACTGATCATTTCCCATCCGGTTCAGGGAAAATTCCTGGTACTTTCTGATCCCCAGAGCATTAAAAAATACATTTACATAGGAAGAGTGAACAGCTGCCGCCAGGGGGGCTGTTCCAATCCTATGGAGACATTGAATGTTGAAACTCCTGAATATTTTGATTACCTGATTGTTTTCGACTCCGGGCTCTCTGTACAGCAGGTAAAAATTTACAACTACCAGGCCACTCACGGACAGGAGGTTACCAATAAAGGCTGGCTGAAACAATTTCAGGGATACAATGGAAGCCGCCCGCTCACGGTTGGAAAAAGCATTGATGCTATTTCCGGGGCAACGGTATCGGTAAGCGAAATTACCAGCGATATTCAGGAAAAAACACAATTACTCAAAAAATTGGTGGAAGGCAGGAACTAGCGCTGTATTAATGTTCTTTTGACGCAGCATCATGCCGAACTTGTTTCGGAATCCTTTCCCTGATGAGACTCCGGAATAAATTCAGGTTCACTGAAACAGGCCTGGCTTAACTTCGCCACCTGAAACTTTTTCAGTACTTTTCTGCTGAATTTCAAACCCGGATTCAGCCATGCGTATAGTCATTGCTCCCGACTCGTTTAAAGAATGTTTATCGGCAACCAGCGTAGCCGCTGCCATTTCGGCGGGCATAAAAAAAGTTAATCCGGAAGCCGAAATGGTGTGCATCCCGGTTGCCGATGGTGGCGAAGGAACCGTTGAAGCAATTGTTTCGGCAACTAACGGAAAGATTAAAGAAACACCTTCGGTTGATGCGCTAAACCGGCCAATCCGATCCTTCTACGGAATTCTGGGCGATGGAAAAACTGCCGTAATTGAAATGGCTGCCGCTTCAGGAATTGAATTGATTACTCCCGAAGAAAGAAATCCGCTGATTACTTCAACCTATGGAACCGGCCTACTCCTGAAAGCCGCTATGGATGACGGATTCAAAAATATTATACTCGCTATTGGCGGAAGTGCAACCAACGACGGGGGTGCAGGAATGGCTCAGGCACTTGGGTTCGATCTTCAGGATAAAAACGAAGAGCCAATTGGGCTGGGCGGAGGCTCGCTCGCCGATCTTTATTCCATCGATTCTTCGCATGTTCACCCTCTCCTTTCAACCGTAAAAATTACAATAGCTTGCGATGTCCGTAACCCGCTTTTGGGAACTTCCGGGGCGACCTTTGTTTACGGCCCCCAGAAAGGGGCAACTCCTCCCATGCTCGACATCCTCGAAGAAAATATGGCCCATTTTGCCACTATTCTTCAGCAGAAATTCGGAACCAACTTTGCTGAAATTCCCGGCTCCGGAGCCGCCGGTGGTTTGGGTGCAGGGCTGCTGGCCTTTTGCAAAGCTCAACTGATTTCAGGATTTGACCTGATTAATCAACTCACCCGTCTGGAGGATCAAATCAGTCGGGCAGATCTGGTCTTTACGGCGGAAGGAAGGATTGATTCGCAGACAGCATTCGGAAAAACAATCAGCGGAGTGGCACAATTGGGTAAAAAATATCAGGTTCCGGTTATTGCACTGGCCGGAAAGATTGAAGACGATCTGACCAGACTTTACAGTCAGGGAATTACCGCTGTTTTTGCCATCGGAGACCGGCCAATGAGCCTCGATGAATCGAAAGAACGTGCTGCAGAATTACTTGCAGGCACGGTAGAACAGCTTATGCGAATCCTAAGCGTTTCCGCTAAAAAGTAGTTTTTCCGTCAGATACAAAATCACATTTTTGTGAAAGTCGGCTTCGTTACCTACTTTTACCCCAATTATCATCCTATAAAAAGATTACCGACATGAAACGAATTTCAATACTTGCTTTTGTCTTTTGTGCTTTTGCTGCAGTAAGCTTCGCGCAAAAAACCGTTGGATTAGATAACTGGTTCAATCACGAAACCAATGCCAAAACCGGAAAAATTTTCCATTATACCTGGGACGATGAAGCGATGAGTGGTTTTTCGCAACTCGGCGATCTGTTTAAAGATCGTGGCGCAGCGCTCAAAACCATTGCCAGGCCCAACAGCCAGTCGCTGAAAGGAATTGACGTTTACATTATCGTTGATCCGGACACCACCAAAGAAAATCCTACCCCTAATTATGTAGATGCCAGCGATGTTAAATTCCTGAAAAAATGGGTGAGCAAAGGTGGTGTTTTACTGCTGATGGCCAACGACGGCCCCAACTGCGAATTCACCCATTTTAATCAACTGGCCGAAGCTTTCGGGTTCCGGTTTCAAACCAAATCGTTGAACCCCGTTGTTAACCGCGACTGGGAGATGGGAGCTGAAATCAACCTGCCAAACCATCCGCTATTTGCAGGTGTGAACAAAATTTACATGAAAGAAGTTGGCCCTATTGCCCTGTCGAAAAAAGCAAAGCCGGTATTGAAAGATGGCGATGGTCAATCGGTTTTTATTGCTGAAACAACATTTGGGAAAGGCTATGTTTTAGCAGTTGGCGATCCGTGGTTGTACAACGAATACATCAACCACTGGTTGCTGCCCGAAAGTTTCGAAAACCTGAAAGCGGCCAGCAATCTGGTTGATTTGCTGCTAAGAAAAACAGGGAAATAACCGATGCAAAATCGCCCTGAGGGTTTGACAGAAACCGGCAAAAAGGAATACTTTCCGGAGTAATACATAACACTGAAAGTCTATGGATACGATCGAAGATTTCATTTCGGGCTTACCAAAAGCGGAATTGCATTTACACATTGAAGGAACTTTTGAGCCTGAACTGATGTTTCGCATTGCCGAACGAAATCAGGTTCAGCTTAAATACAGCTCTGTCAGCGAATTAAAGGAAGCTTACGATTTTAATAACCTTCAGGAATTTCTGGACATTTATTACAGCGGCGCCAATGTGCTGATTGAAGAACAGGATTTTTACGACCTCACCTGGGCCTATCTACTGAAAATTCATTCGCAAAACGTGCTGCACACCGAAATTTTCTTTGATCCGCAAACCCATACCTCCCGGGGGATTCCATTCGGCACGGTTATTTCCGGAATTCGCCGTGCTCTGGTGGATGGCCAGGAAAAACTGGGAATTAGCTACCGGCTGATCATGAGTTTCCTGCGTCACTTGAGCGAAGATTCGGCTTTTCAAACGTTAGCCGAAGCAATGCCTTACCAATCGTGGATTTCGGCCGTGGGCCTCGACTCTTCAGAAAAAGGCCATCCGCCAACCCAATTTGAACGCGTGTTTTCCAAAGCAAAGGAAAACGGGTTCCTTACCGTAGCACATGCCGGAGAAGAAGGTCCTCCCGAATATGTATGGGAAGCCCTCGATTTACTGCATGTTTCGCGCATCGACCATGGAAACCGATCGCTCGAAGACCCGTTACTGGTTAATAAACTGGCAAACTTAAAAATGCCGCTCACCGTTTGTCCGCTTTCGAACCTGAAGCTGAAAGTAGTGCACGATATGGCCCAACATCCATTAAAAGAAATGCTTGGCAAAGGAATAATGGCCACTGTGAATTCCGACGATCCGGCCTATTTTGGCGGATACATCAATGAAAATTACCTGGCAGTGGCAAACGCACTAAATCTTTCGAAGGAGCAACTGGCTCAGTTGGCCAGAAACTCTTTTGCAGCAAGCTTTCTGAACGAAAAAGAACAACTGAAAATGATTGAGAAAGTCGATCGTTTTTACGAACTAAACCGCGATTAAAACTGATTACTAACAGATCATATAGCGTGAGCCAAAAAGTACTTCTCATCACACCACCGTTTACCCAACTCAATACGCCCTATCCGGCAACGGCTTATCTGAAAGGGTTTCTGAACACCCAAAACATTGATTCATTTCAATGCGACCTGGGTATTGAAGTGATCCTGAAACTGTTTTCTTCGGAAGGACTCACCTCCCTTTTCTCCGGACTTCGGACTTCAAACTTCAAACTTTCCCCAAACGCTCAACGCATTTACAATCTGCGCGAAACGTATATTCAGACCATCGATCAGGTGATTGCATTTTTGCAGGAGAAAAACGTTACGCTGGCTCATGTCATCTGCGAAGGAAATTATTTGCCCGAAGCCTCGCGCTTTGCACAAACCGAAGATCTGGAATGGGCTTTTGGCACGATGGGAAACCGCGACAAAGCCAAACATCTGGCTACACTTTACCTCGAAGACTTGTCGGATTTGATTGTAGAAGCCTTCGATCCTCATTTTGGGTTTAGCCGCTATGCCGAACGGTTAGGAAGATCTGCCGCCACTTTCGATGAGCTGAATGCCGAGCTGCAAAAGCCAAACAGTTTTATTGATCATATTTTGCTGAAATTGCTTCAGGAGAAAATCGAAACTTCAAAACCAACACTGGTAGCTTTTTCGGTTCCTTTCCCCGGAAATTTATACAGCGCATTCAAGTGCGCTCAATACCTCAAAAAACAGTATCCTGAACTGAAAATCGCGATGGGCGGCGGTTTCCCAAATACCGAACTGCGCTCGCTGAGCGATCCACGGGTTTTTGATTACTTCGATTTCATTTTGCTCGACGATGGTGAAGCGCCAATCCTGAACTTGATTGAATACCTTGACGGAAAACGCGAAAAAGCCGACCTGAAACGCACTTTCGCGCTCGAAAACGGTGACGTGGTTTACCACAACGGCTCCCGGCAAAACGACTTTTCGCAATTTGAATCCGGAACGCCGGATTATTCCGATTTCCTGCTGGATAGCTATCTTTCGGTGATCGAAATTGTAAACCCGATGCACCGCCTGTGGAGTGATGGCCGCTGGAACAAACTTACGCTGGCACATGGCTGCTATTGGGGGCGCTGTACGTTTTGCGATACTTCGCTCGACTACATCCGCCGCTATGAACCCAATACGGTGCAGGTTTTGTGCGACCGAATGGAAGAAATGATCCGGCAGACCGGCCAAATTGGATTCCATTTTGTTGACGAAGCTGCGCCACCGGCTTTAATGCGGGCTTTGGCTTTGGAAATCATCCGCCGCAAACTCACCGTAGTTTGGTGGACCAACATCCGCTTCGAAAAAAGTTTTACCTACGATTTATGTCTGCTCCTGAAAGAATCCGGTTGCATCGCAGTTTCCGGTGGGCTGGAAGTAGCTTCCGACCGCCTACTGGGAATGATCAACAAAGGCGTGAGTGTTGCGAAAGTTGCGAAGGTTACCGACAATTTTACCCGTGCCGGAATTATGGTGCATGCGTATTTGATGTACGGTTTCCCTACCCAAACTACCCAGGAAACCATTGATTCGCTGGAAGTAGTGCGCCAATTGTTCCAGGCAGGAGTCGTTCAATCCGGTTTCTGGCACCAGTTTGCCATGACGGCGCACAGTCCGATTGGCCTGAATCCCGCACAATTTAAAGTGAAAATTGAAAACGAAAAACCGGGTACATTTGCCAACAACGATTTGATTCACTCAGACCCAACCGGTACCGAACACGAACGATTTAGCGAAGGACTCAAAAAATCGCTTTTTAACTACATGCACGGCATTTGCTTCGATTTCCCGCTTCAGGATTGGTTCGATTTTAAAGTGCCACGAACGACCGTTGCTCCAACCTATATTCAGCAATCGATTGACGAACAAGCTTACGAAGCAGCCAGTCCGAATGCCAAAATCGTTTGGCAGGGCGGCGTTCCATCGATCCGGACTTATACTAAAAAGAAGAAAAACCACAGCTTTGAAATGGCCGAACTCACCTTTAGCAACAAAAAACACGATTTGGTCATTCAGGTAAAACAGCAGGAAGGCGAATGGTTAGTGGAGCAAATTCCGGCGCTTTCAGTTTACAATCCGGCACAAATTACCTTTGGCGAACTCGAAAAAAGCTTCGAACAGCACACGGGCGACGATTTTATACTCTTCTGGAACAGCCCGGCCATAAAGGAATTGCGGGAAAATGGATTGCTGATATTGTAAAACTTCAATGTTAACCACAGAGAAAAACTGAAAACTTCACAGAATTTGACATTTCGCAGGCAATTGCAACTAATAATTAGTTGCAATTCTCTATATTTGCAGAATGGGAACAAAAGACAAATTAGTACTTCGGTTTAGATCGAAACCAAAAGATTTCACTTTTGGCGAATTAAAACGTTTGCTACAAGGTTTTGGCTATCTTGAGGAACAAGGTTCTGGATCAAGAGTTGTTTTCATTAATGCAGTTTTAAATCACAAGATTAAACTTCATAAACCACATCCCGGGAATATCTTAAAACGATATCAAATGGATTTAATCGAACAAGAATTACAAAACAAAGAACTATTATGAAGAACATATTGACATACAAAGATTTTATCGGATCGGTACATTTCAGTACCGATGATCGGGTTTTCTTTGGCAAAATTGAAGGCATTAACGATTTGGTCACTTTCGAAGGCACGACCGTTGATGAACTTGAGAATGCTTTTAAATCAATGGTTGAAGAGCATATTAATGATTGTAAGGCTGAAGGAAAATCAGTAGAAAAATCTTACAAGGGTAGTTTCAATGTCAGGATTAGTCCAGATTTACACCGTCAAGCTACACAAATCGCCAGTGTTGAAGGAATTACGCTGAATCAGCTTGTTCAAAGGGCTATTCAACGCGAACTTGAAACCGGAAATTGAAAAAGATTTAATTCTTGGTATTTGAAAATAGTTCGTGTATTTTTGCTGCCCATTGAACTGAATTGAAAATCATGACCAAACAGATAGTTGTTAGTGGCATTAGGCCAACCGGAAATTTGCACCTCGGGAATTATTTCGGTGCAGTGCGTAGTTTTTTGAAAATGCAGGAAGATTACAACTGCTATTTTTTCATCGCCGATATTCATTCGCTTACCACGCACCCCACTCCTGAAAACCTTCAGAACGGGGTGAAGCAAGTGCTTGCCGAATATTTGGCTTGCGGAATCGATCCGGAGAAATCAACCATTTTTATCCAGAGCGATGTTCCTGAAGTATCTGAATTGTATGCTTTTCTGAATATGAATGCCTATTTGGGCGAGTTGGAACGCACCACTTCGTTCAAGGAAAAGGCACGCAAACAACCCGAAAACGTAAATGCCGGCTTGCTGACTTACCCGGTTTTAATGGCCGCCGACATCATCATTCATAAAGCTCAATTTGTACCGGTAGGAAAAGATCAGGAGCAAAACCTGGAAATGGCCCGCAAGTTTGCCGGACGTTTCAACCGCATGTACAACTGCGAATTATTCCCATTACCTCAGCCGTTTACCTTCGATGGTGGCGATATGATTAAAGTTCCGGGACTGGATGGTAGTGGGAAAATGGGTAAATCGGAAGGAAATGGCATCTTCCTGTTTGAAGACCCGAAAGACATCCGCAAAAAAGTGATGCGTGCCGTTACCGATGCTGGCCCGACTGAGCCTAACAGCAAAAAAGCTGAAGCCGTTGAAAACCTGTTTACCTTACTAAAAATTGTTTCAACGCCTGACGTGGTGAGCCATTTCGATGCAGCATACAACGATTGCAGCATCCGCTACGGCGACCTGAAAAAACAACTGGCCGAAGACATTGTGGCTTTCACTGCCCCAATCCGCGAGCGGATTCTCGAAATCCTGAAAGACGAAGCTTACCTGGGCAAAGTTGCCCGCATGGGAGCCGAACGCGCCCGTGAATCGGCACAAAAAACACTCAACGAAGTTAAAGAAGTAATCGGATTCAAGAGATTGTTCTAGATCAATCACTTCCAAGCCATATTCAAGTCAGGGTTTCACTCTAAAGTGGGACCCTGACTTGTTTTAAATATTATCCGCGCTGTCCTTAGCAGATGCCGTAATTGCTTCGATACATCTTTCTGCCACTCGCCCATCGATTTGGAAAGCATATTTCTGGATAAACGAATCGTATTTCCGGCGGTCAATTTTTAAGGTTCCACGCAAAATTCCGGATAGAATTGTTGTTAGCGTGTCAGCATTAGTCGCCTGAAAAGCCACTCCTTCTGCGGCATATCCGGCGATATCCTGTTTCAGATGATCCAAAATAATCAGTGGTTTATAGAAATAAACCGTCTCGGTACCAACGGTAGAAAAACAAGTAATAAGTACATCGCAGGAAGCAATGAGTTGATACAAATCGGAAGTGGTATCCAGCATATAATTTGAACAGCCAGCCTCATTCGCAATAGCCGAATAATAGTCAGAATCGGCAAACTCGCGCGGATGCAATTTCACTATTAGCTGCGATTTAGGCAATTTACGCGCAGATTTAAACACATCGTAAGCCGCCTGATACCTCAATTCCGGATCACGCTGCGGTTGCGATGCAAATAGAATTCGTTGCATCGGAACAGCCTGTTTCTGTTTCTCAGACTGCAACAATACCGGAATAATGTCTGTACGGATTTGTCCGATCGAAACGACTGAATCTTTTGGGTAATTGCTTTTTTCGATCAGAAATTCTTCCCAATATTTTCCCCAGGTCAGAGTTAAATCGGGCATTACCCGGTTTTCGCTATCGCAGGGCGTGTACAAATAAGCCGGATGCAAATCGTGCATCGTTCCGTGCTGCAAGCCAATAATTTTTATTCCGCAGAATCTGGCAGCATCCAGAATCGACTTGGTTAACGGGCTGTTTTCATCACCTGCAATTACAGCCTTTACTCCTAAATCCTTGAAATAATGGCGGGCAGCAAAATAGCGGTGAATAAAGAAACCCGATGATTGATCAAGCGATTGAAAAACTTCGAGCATTAATTGTTGAATGGTTGATAGCTCGGTTTCACGTACTTTTGGATAGGCTCTCCGGATAGATTGTTGCGCTTCTTTCGCCGATTTCCGGACATCACTTTTCAACAATCCCGCAATCAGGAAACCTTCCAGAAAAATTTTGGGATGATGATTCCACGACGATTGGAATTGTTTCCACGAAAACGAATAATCCGATTTCCCTTTAGGTTTGGGCATCAGCACTTCGGTCATCAAGGCAAAACGCTCATCAAGTTCCGAAATCAGATATTCCAGAATATGATGTCCCGGCTTGGTTTTCAACGAATTTTTATCGAGTACGTTGGAGTACTTTTCGGTGAGGTACAGCAGGTATTCTGGTTTCTTGCGCGACGAAAATAAATAGCTAAAAAACCGAAATTTTACCAAGGCCAGATAGCTGAAAAGCGGACCAAAATTGAATTTGGCTTTACTTTTAACCTCCGGAAACCGAAAAATAACTTCAGGAAATACATGTAGCAAGGGCTTTGCTTCGGGGGTAACAAACCAGATGTGGCCGCTGAAAGAACTGAATTGCTGGCTGACAGGCTGCAAAAAATACATCAGGTTACGCACAGCAAAATAAACCCTGAACTTATGGTAGTGCCAAACGCTGGCTGTATCGATCCGGAAAAGTTCGGCCACTGTCCGATCGCCAACCGACAAATCTCCAAACCGCAGCACTTCGGCCATCGTTTGGTAATTCACCTGCTTTTTTTCATCCGGAGTAAATAAAATCTGCCGGGCAAAATCCGGGACATTGTTTCCCGATAAGACAAAAACCTGTGCCCCGGCCTCTGCCAATTGTTCCACTTCATTGATTTCGGATTCGGAAAGTGACCGGTTTATGATGATCGTTTTACTCATGAATTTCAGTTTTAGGCCCCCAGAATTTCTGCGATCTTTCGGGTCAGTTCTTTGCGCGAATAGGATTTGGCCAATACGTTGCCCGATGGCGTAAATGGGGCATTCAGCTTTTCCTCTGCAAAGCGGAGCATTCCATCAGCATCAGCATAATCGAAAAGTTTTCCGCATTGGGTTTCCTCCATAATCCGCGCCAGGTCGCCATCAACGGGGCCAATGGCCAGCACCGTTTTTTGCGAAGCCAGATATTCAAAAAATTTGCCTGTTAAAATTCCCTGGTTATTTTTCACCTTCGGAATAACCAGCAACAACAAATCCGACCGAAACAAATATTCGATCGATTTGGAATGATCAACATAACCAACCAGTTCAACTTCAAGGCCTGTGTTCCTGAATTTCTGTGCTACCGAGGATGGAACTTTGCCTACAAAACGGATCAGTAGATTTGATTTCAGGCTGGTATCCATCTGGACTAGCGCATCCAGAAAAGCATCTACATCGTATGCTTCGGAAATGGTCCCGGTGTATGTAATTATTTTCCGAGTTTCGGCCTGAACTTCGGTGATCCTGAAATCTTCCTCATCAAATCCATTCGGTACAACAGCGGTTTTTGCAGCAATCTGAAGGCTTGATTTTTCAGCAAAAATGCGTTTAACATCTTCACTCACCGTAACTAAACGATCGGCGTTTTCAATCACTTTACGCTCGTAACTCTTATCTATTTTAAGAGCTAAAGCAGTATGTTTAAACTGGTTGTAATAATAAATATCGGTCCACGGGTCGCGCAGGTCGGCAATCCATCTGATGTTGAATTTTTGTTTCAGTTTTAAGCCAATCAACTGGGTAGAATGTGGCGGGCTGGTAGTTACCACCGTGTCAATATTAAACTCCTGAATCAATTCGGCAGCTTTTTTTAGGGCATATTTGTTCCAGCCTTTACGCGGATCGGGCAGTAGAAAGTTTCCGCGCAGGAATTTCGAAGCTTTCTGGAGTAATCCTTCTTTCGATTCGTTGGCAAAACCTCCATACGGAACTTCCTTCTTTCCGGAAACCCATTTGTATAAATTATAAAGTTCGAAGCTCTTAGTGGTATAAACCAGGCAATTGGAATCAACTTCAGCAAGAAGGCTTTCATCGCGCTGCGGATAGCTGGCGTAATGAGGATCGACGGTTAAAATAACGGGCTGCCAGCCAAATTCGGGAAGGTATTTGGCAAACTTCAGCCATCGCTGAACGCCAGCGCCACCCGATGGAGGCCAATAATAGGTAATGATTAAAACCTTCTTCATAATCTGAATCGTCTGGTGCGGTAAAGATAATTGATTTGGAGGAAGCGATCGGGTAATCGAAAATAAAAAAGCCGCCTCAATTGCTTGAGGCGGCTTTTAAAGGCTATAAGTTAATTCTGTATGCCGTCGTATTGTTCATTGAGTAATGAGAAGATATTATTGGATCATTATTAAAGACTGGCTAAATCCTACAGCTGATATAATTCATTGACTTCAGCCTCAGTTAGAGCACGGTTGTAATAAATGACATCATCAATTTTACCGCTAAAAAACCTATTATATGTAGAATTGGAACCTATGAAAGTATTTATAACATTGTTAGCCGCGGCCTCATTAAAAGCATTGGTATCAGCTTGTTTCACGTTGTCAATGTACATTTTCATTCCTTCAGCAGGATGGATGATCACTACAGCATGGTGCCAAATGTCTTTTTGCCAGGAAGCACTATTCGATTGGATGTAGTAATAGCCAGAGGAGTTTTTGAAATATATAAACCTAAGTTTCCCTTCAGTACCAGGCCATCCTGAGGCCGAGGGTATAAATCCCCAAACAAATTCTGAAATATTATTGGGATCACCTTCTCTTGCTACCAATGTATTAGCATTGATAGTGCTACCGTCAATATTCCTATCTAAACGAAACCACAAAGAGATGGACCGAATGCCATTACCAACGTTGGGGCCTAAATCAATGTAATCGTTATTCCCGTCAAAAGAGTAAGCACTGTTTGCTTTGCCTTTCCTGTCTTCGGTAATAGTTGATCCCACAACATTTCCGTCATAGGTATTTGCACTTTCATCGATTGCATTATTATTAAATGGATAGTAGGCAATCATGCCATTTGAAGGAACCTCAGCTAAATTCTTTATCGCTACTTTAATTGTAGCAAAATTTGTTAGCGCATTCTTTTTGTTATCCGTAACTTTTATCAATAGCGTATATTCCTGAATCGTTTCGTAATCAAGAGTGATCCCTTCTCTTACATATAAATTGCCTGTCATAAGATCAATCTCAAAAGTTTTCTTCTCGTCAGTTATTATCTCAAAAGTCAACTGATCACCATCCGGATCGGAGGCGGAAACCTTTCCTATCAGTATTCCATCTGCATTATTTTCATCAACCTCAAAAATCTGATTTGATATGATGGGTTGATTATTTTCCTTTTTACATGAAAACAGGATTAGAAAGAGAACTGCAATTAACAATGTAGGTAATTTAGGCTTCATACGGTAAGTTGAATTTTTTATGGATAACTATGTATTATTGAATGGTTCAACGATGAATTCAAATATAATCAAAATTTAAACTTATTATGAAAATAAAACAATAAATTGACTCTAGTTTGCAGATTATATTTTTGATTTTGAGGTAATAAGTAATCAAAATGAAGTACGTTCCTAATGCTAAAGCAGTTTTCTCGCAACACCACATAAAAAAGCCGCCTCAATTGCTTGAAGCGGCTCGTTAATTCTTAGTCTATCGAATTAATTCAGGATGCTGTTGTATTGCTCATTGATTAAGTCGGGAAGATAACTGGCAATCATTTCTAAAACCTTATCGTTACCAATTGCTTCGCTGCTAATACATTTCTGGCTGTTTAGCTGAGTCTGATTCAGAACTGCAGCATTCAGGCTTTCGCTCACAGTGCTTTCTGTTCCATTAACCATCCTCACGCCGAAACCCTGTGTACCATTCACGTATTTTACTTCGAAGTACTTCGTGCGAACCAGGTATTCCTGTCCCTTTTTAGTTTCTTTCATGAAAACATGAACAGGGGTTTTTGATTCGCCATAAGCAATTTCCCAGCTTTTCTGGAAACCGGCACTTGGACTATAATTCAGATCGGGGGAGATCTTGTAATTCGAATTAAAAGACTCTTCGTTTCCGGCCCAAACGTTGATAGAAATCAGCGTAAAAACTACCAACATCATATGAACAAACAAATTTTTCGTTTTCATTTTCACTCGTTTTAAATTGTTATTTTCTGGTTTTCGTTAATTGAACGCTGCAAAGCTAACAGCCTTTTCGTTTACAAAATCATCTGAAAAATCAGGTTTTCATCAGTTGAAAAGCTTGTGAAAAAAATTCAGAAGATAAAACCGTCGTTTGAATCCGAAAATAAAACGAAAATACAGGGAACTTTCTTTTTAATATAAATACACGCCCAAATGCTTACGAATTGAAAGTGGCATGTTTTGCAGCATTTGTACTATTTATTTTGCTCTTTTTCTGATTGTTAAGAAATTGTAAACACGGAAATTATTTGCATAAGTAGCTATACTTGACTGTAAAACAGCATCATGTTTCATTTTTACTTACAATTTTTTAAAACTTAAAATTCCGAATTAATCGATAGCTGTACATACTAGTTAGAAAAATCTAACGTTTTTTTGTGATCATTATCAAGGTTTTTTATACTTTCGGTAATTCTTATTCCTGAGAGATGGTACCGTAACGATTAAAATAAGAGACTATGGGAGATAATATCATTCATCGTATATATGTATTGGTTCTGTTTTTAATAGGCTTGCTTGTTACTTCCTATCTTGCCTTCGACGGTTATGAATATTATTTGCTAAGTATTGAACACCGGTTTGATCATCCCGATCATCAAATTCTTAAACCAAGCGGTGCATTAGGACATGGACTGGGAATCATTGGCTCGCTTATGATGATTGTTGGAGTGTCCATTTATATGCTTCGCAAACGAATCAGAATGTTTTCGCGATTGGGTATTCTAAAGCATTGGTTGGAGTTTCATATTTTCCTGTGTTCACTGGGACCAATTTTAGTCCTTTATCATACCGCTTTCAAATTTGGCGGAATTGTTGCCGTTAGCTTCTGGAGTATGATGGCGGTAGTTCTAAGCGGAATAATAGGCAGATATATTTACCTTCAAATTCCGCGGACCATTGAAGGCCGTGAAATGAGCCTGAATGAAATAAATCAAACCAAAGATGCGTTAAATCAAAAACTGGTTCAGGTCTATCAGCTGGACGAAAGCTTACTGGAAGCTATTATGCAGGCTGTAAAAAGAAGACCTGACCGATCGGGAAATAGTATGCTAAAAAGGAGTATTGCCAAATTTATTTTTGAACGCAATACGATAAAAGAGGTTAAAACCATTCTCAGAAAACAAAAAATTGCTGGTAAAAACTTTAAAGAGGTGATGGGTTTAATCCAGACTGAAATAAGTTTAAGCAGAAAGATTGACCGGCTTATTACCATGCAAAACCTTTTCAAATACTGGCATGTGGCACATTTGCCATTTGCCATTTTGATGCTAATTATTATGCTGGTCCACGTTGGCGTGGCAATCACTTTTGGTTACCGTTGGATATTCTAAAATTATGGAAGTATTAACCGAAAATATTATCATTTATTCGTTTACAGCAATTCTGTTTGTTTCTATATTCTATTTCTACATCAGGAAGCAAAATAAAAATTCGGAACTGGTTGCCGCTAAAATAAAATTTGCCAAAGAGGAGGGATTGTATGAGCCTGTTTCGCTGCACCCAGTTGTGGATGTGAACTCTTGCATTCAAACAGGTGCTTGTGTAAGTGCTTGTCCTGAAAAAGATATACTGGGCATATACAATGGCAAAGCTACCACCATCAATGCCTCACATTGTATTGGTCACGGTGCCTGTTTTCATGCCTGCCCGACCCAAGCTATTACGCTGTGCATCGGCACTGAAAAGCGGGGAGTTGATTTACCGCATGTTGACCAATCGTTTGAAACCAATGTTCCGGGCATTTACATTGCCGGTGAAATGGGCGGAATGGGACTTATAAAAAATGCAGTTGAGCAGGGGAAACAAGCTGTTGAAAATCTAGCAAAAAAAATTGACAGACAAATTGAAGCAGAGTACGACCTGATTATTATCGGTGCCGGACCTGCTGGTATTTCGGCCTCGCTGGCAGCAAAAAAACATAAACTTTCGGCATTGACCTTGGAGCAGGATTCTCTTGGTGGTACAGTATATACTTTCCCAAGATCAAAAATTGTAATGACCTCGCCCATGGACATCCCGCTTTTTGGAAAAGTTAAACTGTACGAAACCAGCAAATCAGAATTACTGGATTTATGGAATGAAGTGCTGGGTAAAAATGAAATTGTTATTAGAGAACACTCAAAAGTTGAAGATATTGTATTTCAAGACAATAGATTCATCATTGAAACAATTAACAAAGAGCAATTCACTGCACGAAAGGTGATTTTATCCATTGGACGGAGAGGAACTCCCCGAAAATTAAATATTCCGGGCGAAGTAAGTTCTAAAGTTGCCTATCGCTTACTTGAACCCGAACAAATAGAAAACAAAAAAATAATAGTTGTGGGTGGTGGCGATTCGGCCATTGAATCAGCTATGCTTTTGGCTGATCAAAATCAGGTTACCCTTTCCTACCGGGGCGAATCATTCGGCAGGATCAAGCCCCGAAACAATGAAAAAATTAAAGAAGCAATCTCGAGCCATAAAATTGATGTCCGGTTTAATACAAATTTGAAATCAATCGGGGATAAAAGTGTAAATATTACTGAATTGGCTTCGGGTGAAGTTACCTCTCTGGAAAATGATCTGGTGTACATTTTTGCCGGGGGAGAGCTTCCAACACAATTCTTGGAAAAAGCAGGCATAAAAATTACAAAGAAATTCGGCGATGCCATTTTAAAGCACAACTAAGAAACTGATTATGAATTCAGTCAAAATATTCTATATTCTCTTTCTCTTATTTTTTCTGAATATAACGGTTTCAGGGCAAATCTCTCCGGGCGAACTGGCGGAACCTCATGCCCATCTCGAAGGGATGTCGAACTGTACCAAATGTCATGAACTGGGCGAAAAAGTATCGGTTGACAAATGCCTGGCCTGCCACACCGAATTAAAAGCGCGAATCGATCAGAAAAAGGGGTTTCATTCTTCAGCAAAAGTTTATAAAAAGAGCTGCTTTATTTGCCACAGCGACCACCACGGCCGGAAATACGACATTGTACGTTTGGATAAAGAGAAATTTGACCACAATGAAACCGGGTGGATTCTGGAAGGAAAACACAAAGAAAAGAAATGTGCCGACTGCCATAAATCAGAGCGTATTACAGATCCGGCAATCAAAAAAAAGAAGATGACGTATCTGGGGCTAAACACTCAATGTACAAGCTGTCACGACGATTACCACCAGAAAACATTGTCCGCCGATTGCTCATCCTGTCATTCGTACGAAGCATTTAAGCTTGCACCAAAATTCGATCACTCCAAATCGAAGTTTGTATTAAAAGGCAAACACAAATCGGTTGATTGCTCTAAATGTCACGAGGTCAGCACGCTGAACGGGAAAAAATTTCAACGGTTTAGCGGCATTCCGTTTAACAGTTGCGTAAGCTGCCATAAAGATGTTCACGATAACAAGTTTGGCCAAAAGTGTACAGAGTGTCATTCCGAAGAATCGTTTAAGGCGGTGAAAGGCATTAGCCAGTTCGATCACAATAAAACAAACTTCAGGCTTGAAGGAAAACATGTGAATGTAAATTGCAAATTGTGCCACAAAGTTAGCCTGACTGCCCCACTCAAACATTCGCGGTGTATGGATTGCCACACCGATTATCATAAAGGGCAATTCACGAAGAAGGGAATAACGCCAGACTGTAGTTATTGTCATGACCAGAATGGATTTAAGGGCTCTTCGTTTACTTTTGAGCAACACAATAAAAGCAGCTTCAAACTCGATGGAGCACATGCGGCAACGCCTTGTATTTCATGCCATAAAAAGACTACAGAATGGCAATTTCAGATTACCGACAAGCGTTGTATGGCATGTCACAACAATATTCATAAAGGTTTTATCGAAGAAAAATACATTCCTGAAGGACGGTGCGAGAGTTGTCATAACACCCTGAACTGGAGTTCGGTTGTATTTGATCACAAGTCAACAACTTTTGAGTTAAAAGGAAGGCACGCCGAGAGGTCGTGCCGTGATTGCCATTTCAAAAAAGGTACCGACAACCAGACGATACAACGTTTTGCAGAACTGAAAGGCAATTGCGAAGATTGCCATGCTGATGTACACCAAAAACAATTTGATGTAAAAGGTAAAATTGAATGTACCACCTGCCATGGTGGATTTGAAAACTGGAAAGCAGACCGTTTTAATCACTCTACTACCAAATTTAAGCTTGAAGGCGGACACCAAGGAGTTGAGTGTGCAAAATGCCATATCGTAATTAAGTCGGCTCCGGTTCCATTTATACAATACAAAAACACCGATACAAAATGTATAAGCTGTCATATTTAATCGCATCGATTTTACTGATCGTATTGAACTTATCCGGGATAGCTCAAAACAAACCGCATGGAGAAGGTTTTAAAACCGACTGTACGCTTTGTCATACATCCGAAAGCTGGAAAGTGACAAAGGCATCGATGACATTCGATCACAATACAACGAAGTTCCAACTAACCGGACAGCATCAGGTGGTTGATTGCAAAAGCTGCCATCAATCGCTCAAATTTCAAGAAGCAAAAAGCGAATGTGCCGCCTGCCATACCGACATGCACCAAAATACCGTTGGGCCCGATTGTGCAAAATGCCACAATACAAAAAGCTGGATCATCGCAAATACAACCTCCATGCACCAACTGAGCCGTTTCCCTTTGCAGGGAAATCACGCAGTGGCTGATTGTGCATTGTGCCATAAATCTGCATCCAATTTACAATTTCAGCCGTTAGGCATTGAGTGCGTTGATTGTCACCGAAGTGATTATCTGGCTGCAAAAACGCCTAATCATCAACAATCGGGCTACTCTACCAATTGTATTGAATGTCATGGAGTAAAAGCTACCGGCTGGAATTCCAGTAATTTTGAACATGGATTTTTCCCGCTTACCGAAGGACATAGCATAAGCTGTGTGGAATGTCATAAAACGGGAAGCTATCAGAAAATCTCGAATGAATGTCTTTCCTGTCATCAAAAAGACTACAGCGCTACTACTAAACCTAACCATCAGCAAACCGGTTTTTCCACTTCGTGCACCGAATGCCACACCACCAGTCCAGGCTGGAGTCCGGCAAATTTCAGGCAACACGATGCCAGTTATTTCCCCATTTATTCAGGAGAGCATAAAGGAGAGTGGAATAAATGTACCGATTGCCACACGAGTAATTCGTATTCGGTGTTTAGTTGTACCAATTGCCACGAACACACTCAATCGAAGATGGACAGTGAGCACCGGGGGACAAGCGGCTATTCGTATAAAAGTATATCCTGCTATGCATGTCATCCGCAAGGAAATAAATCGGGCGCTTTTAACCACAATGCGACCAGTTTCCCACTTACCGGAGCACATACAAAAGCGGATTGTGCCAGTTGTCACATAAGTGGTTTCTCCGGAACTTCAGGCGAATGTAATGCTTGCCATCAAAAGAACTTTACTGCAGCACAAACGCCCAACCATACTGCTGCCGGAATCTCAGTTGACTGTAAAACCTGCCACACCAGTACTGCCTGGCAACCTTCCAGCTTTAAACACAGCACCACAGGATTCGAACTGACAGGTGGACACGCTGCCGTAGTGCAGTGTTCGAGTTGCCACCTTGGAAATACAACTTCAGCAAAATCCGAGTGTATTTCGTGCCATCAGGTTCAGTACAACAATGCGAAAGATCACGTGGCTTCTAAATTCCCAACAGATTGCACCATATGCCACAATTCGACCAACTGGCTGCAAACCACATTCAACCACAATACAACTAATTTTCCATTAACGGGATCCCATACCACTGTTTTGTGCGCCAGTTGTCATACAACCGGTTATGCCGGAACTTCAACGCAATGCAACAGTTGTCACTTAACCAATTATAATGCGACAACAAATCCAAATCACAAAACACTGGCATTACCTGTTTCCTGTGACGATTGCCATACCACCAACCCGAACTGGCAACCGGCTTCATTTGCCATTCACAATAATTACTATGCTTTAACCGGTGCGCATGCTGCAATTGCTAAAGACTGTGCTGCCTGCCATAACGGAACCTATACCAATACCCCAAATACGTGTTATGGATGTCATACAACCGATTATAAGAATACAACAAACCCAGCTCATTTAGCAGCTCAATTCCCAACAGATTGTACATCGTGCCACACCTCCAGCGCCTGGACTCCATCAACCTTTAATCATGATTCTCAGTATTTTCCGATTTACAGCGGAAAACATCAGGGTAAATGGACCAAATGCGCTGAGTGTCATACTTCGCCTACCAACTATTCGCAATTTAGTTGTATTCTTTGCCACGAGCATAACAACAAAACATCGGTTGATGGCGATCACAAAGGAGTAAACGGATATTCTTACACCAGCGCTGCGTGTTATTCATGTCATCCGAAAGGAGATGATTAGCAAGAAAACAGAAAAATTAACAAAAGAGTAGATGAAACGACCATGAGAAATCCTTTCTCTCACAGGAGGATGATTATTGGGTGTTCCATGTGGCAAATAAAAAGCAAATTATAAACATGAAAAAATACGCATTAATAATATTGTTTTTTCTATCCATATTACAGCTTTGGGGGCAGCAAAAGCCTTTGACTGAAGGGAGGATTTCCTATATCACCTTACAAAATATCTATGTGAGATTTGAGAGTAGCGGAATGGTTCAGGCTGGTGACACAATTTACACCAGCAAAGATCAGACGTTAATTCCTTTGCTGGTTGCTGAATCAGTTTCTTCTACATCGTGTGTCGGAAAACCTTTATTTAATTCAGATATTAAACTATCTGATGTTGTATTCGTGAAAACCAGAACACCGGAAAAACTGATTAAAAGCACAACCAGTCAAACTATTGCAGAAACGAACATACGGAAGGATTCCATTCAAACAGTACAAACTCAAAATATCTCAAAACCGTCCACAGAACCGAAAAGGGAACAAAAAATCAGGGGACGTTTGTCGGCTTCGTCTTATTCCAGCTTTTCAAATTCGTCAGATTTTAATCAGCGAATGCGCTACACTTTTTCGATGACAGCCGATCATATTTCAGGAGGGAAATTTTCGACTGACAGTTATATCATGTTCACCCATAAAGCCAATGAATGGGGCAATGTGAAGGAAAATATTTTCAATGCCTTAAAAATTTACAGCCTATCGGTAAATTATGACCTGAATGATAAAACCCGTTTTCTGATTGGCCGGAAAATTAATCCTCGTATTGCCAGCCTGGGTGCGATTGATGGTTTACAGGCCGAAACTTCGGTCAAAAATTTTACGTTTGGGGCCGTGGTTGGTACTAATCCCGATTATACTGATTATAGTTTTAATCCCAAGCTTTTTGAATACGGAACTTATCTTTCGCATGACTATAAAACACAGACCGGTCAGTTGGTCAACTCGGTTGCATTTTTTCAACAAACCAACAGTGGAAAAACCGACAGGCGTTTTGCTTATTATCAGCACGATAACTCACTGGTAAAGAATCTTAATTTGTTTTTTTCAACTGAAATAGACTTATATGCTCTGAAAGACAGCATCCCAACCAATACGATAAGTCTAACCAGCCTTTACCTTTCATTGCGTTACCGGTTTTCCAAAAAACTATCAGCTTTTGCTTCTTACGATGCCCGGAAGAATGTAATTTATTACGAAACATTTAAAAACTATCTGGATCTGATGCTCGAAGACGCCACCCGGCAAGGGTATCAATTCAGGCTAAACTACAACCCAACTAAATTTATCTATTCCGGAATTTCGGGAGGATATCGTTTCCGTAAAAACGACCTTCATCCGATGCTAAATGCCAACGGGTTCTTAAATTTTCCACAAGTACCATGGATTAATGCTTCGGTAAACCTTTCGACGAATTGGCTGAAATCAAGTTATGTGGATGGACTGATTTACGGTATCCGAATCTACCGGGATATTGTTCCATCGAAATTAAGCTCCGGAATTTTTTACCGGTTTGTCGATTACAATTATCCTTCCTCAAGTACTTCATCCATTCAGCACATGGCCGAACTCGAACTCTCCTGGCAAATCAGCAGAAAATTTTCCCTTTCGGCCAACTACGATGGAACATTTGAGAAATCAAACCAATACAACAGTATTTATCTCAACCTGGTTAAACGGTTCTGATCAAGTTTTCCTATGATTCAAAAAAAAATCCGATACCTTTGGAGTCCTGGATTTTTTATTTAACTTTTGTATAATCAACTACTCCCTTACCGAAATTTTAAAGGTCTGCATCCGTTCATTATCTTTCACCAATAGCAGGTAAACCCCGGTTCTGATAGATGGGGTCTGGATAATATTAAAATCATCTTCTTCAAGGTTTGCGAATAAGATAACTTAACTGGCGAAGCCGTCCACGATCCGGATCTGATTTTCAGTCATTATAGGTTTCCATTAATATCGATTTTAACTCATTGATCCCGGATTTTGTCAATCTGTTAATGTTTACCAACCTTTTGCTTATTCCCTTGCTCCAGATACCAATCAAACCAGGAATCTAAATGTTGAGCGGAGTTGGGCCTAAGCAAGATCTTTTGTTTGTTGTCTAATAAAAACAGGATAGGTGTGGCGAAAACATGGTATTCGTGTGCCGCAGGACTGTCCCATTTCTGGTAGTCGCAAAACTGATAAAGGGGAAGATGCTTGTGAAATTTTTGAAATCTTGCGGGTCTTCATCAAGCGAAACAAAAACGACTTCCAGCCCCCATGTTTTCCATTTTTTGTATAAACCTGAAATTTGTGAAAGTTCGGACGGGCATTATAGGAAAAACAAATTAACCTAATTACCAATTAGATTAATTTGCCGGCAACGTCTGGTAATACAACTCAAACCCAGGAGTAAGATCTCTGGGTTTGAGTTGATTAAATTAATTGTTTAAAAGTACCGAATGGGAAGCACACTGTATGTACTAATTTTCCATTGTTGAAGATCTACTGTGAAGGTGTTTATGTTTAAATTGGAAGCATACGCATTCTGATCATCAACCTCGGTAGAACTCCAGACTCCATCCCCGTACAGACGAGATGCTCTAATCTTGCTACATTCATTCCGAGTTGGCAACCACCAGTCATTATATACAACGCCGTTCTCAGTTACAGAATAATCGTAGCACGATTTGGCAGCGTAATCCCCATCCCCCTGAGCTTGTACTATTTTAGTTGTATTAAACTCAGCATCACCAATATTCTCAGAGGATGCACCGGTTACTATGTAACTCCCATTAAACCATTTTTTCGTGTTAGCTAGGCGAGACAGTGCCGCTATTATACCGTGGATCTCTCCCGCCACATAGCCCGGGTCGTCGTATTGGAAGATATAAGCAATTTTGCCACCCTGGTGACCAACTCCTATTGCAAGTGTTTTTGCGGATGTACCATCATAATTCATCCACTCTGTTCCGTTATAATAATTAGGTTGATGAGTTGTGTTATTATAAACCATTAACCCTTCCACGGGTGTTAAAGCATCTCTCTGTACTTGTGTCATGCTTGCAACTGCATTAATTATGTAAGGGCTTCCTGTTGTTCCTGAACCTATAACGGTTATGTTTGTTCCGGCTTTAACTATGGTTTCAGAGCCATCGGCGGCGGCTGGAATAGTTGGTTTATTTTTAATAAAATCATCTGCCGTAGTTGTGGCTTGATTCCAGTCAGCTTGCACGTTAACTTCTGCCTGGGCCTCAATACCATTCAGTTTTGTTCTTTCTGAACTGGTGATTACTTCTCCACTTCCGGCATCAGTAATGGATGCAGCAGGATCTGTAGAATAAACAGGGTCGGTTTCATCTGAAGTGGTAAACAATGTTGGTTTGTTTTTAATAAAATCATCTGCCGTTGTTGTGGCTTGATTCCAGTCAGCTTGCACGTTAACTTCTGCGCCTGTGGCAATACCAGCGAGTTTGGTTCTTTCGGCATTGGAGATCACCACGCCGCTTCCGGCATCTGTGATGGAAGCAGCCTGACTAGCAGTATATACAGGGTCGGTTTCATCAGAAGTGCTAAACAAGGCTGGTTTGTTAAGTATTTGTGCATCTCCGCTTACTGCATTCCAGTCAGCATTTACATTTACTTCTGCACCAACGGCTATACCTGTAAGCTTAGTTCTTTCCGCATTGGAGATTACCATGCCACTTCCGGCATTTGTAATGGAGGCAGCCTGACTTGCAGTATATATAGGGTCGGTTTCATCAGAATTGGTAAACAATGTTGGTTTGTTAAGTATTTTAGAATCTCCGCTTATAGCATTCCAGTCAGCATTTACATTTACTTCTGCACCAACGGCTATACCTGTAAGCTTAGTTCTTTCATCAGTTGAGATCACCACGCCGCTTCCGGCATTTGTTATGACAGCAGCCGGACTTGCAGCATATAAAGGGTCGGTTTCATCAGAAGTGGTAAACAAGGTTGGTTTGTTTTCAATGTATGAATCCAGCGTATTATCTGTTTCGTCCCAGTCAGCCTGTACGTTAACTTCAGCCTGTGACGCAATACCAGCCAGTTTTGTTTTTTCAGCCGTTGTGTAATCCTCTGTTGATAAGCCTTTGCCTGCTTCTTTGTCAACTTTCAAATTCAGGGCTGCTTGAGTGTCCGAACTGATGGGTTTATTGGCATCCGATGTATTATCAACGTTGCCTAAGCCAATGTTTGATTTTGTAAGGGTTATTGCTCCGTTTATCTGCGTAACACCATTAACGGAGGTAGTTAATCCATTGGCACCATCATAACCTTGAATTCCTCTCGGGCCTTGATCGCCCTTGTCTCCCTTGTCACCTTGCGGACCCGCAGATCCACTCTTTTCAGCATACAAGGCATAAGGCACACTTAACAATTGACTGACGCCGGTAATCGTGTAACTGGTTCCTCCTGCAGGATCAATTTCTGTTTTAATAAAATAAGGTCCGTTGGCCCAATCAATGCTTGCAAAACCAGCACCATCACCAATTCTTATACTTACCAGTCCATTGGCATTGGTCGTTGGTGTTTGCGTTTCGGTATAAATCGTTGTTCCGTCTTCCGAACTCTGTACTATACTAATTTGCATACCTACCTGATGGTTTACCACCAGTTTGTTGGATGCATCGCGAACAACGGCCTGATAACTCATTTTTTGAGGCGATTGTGCAAACAGAATTCCTGTAAATAGGATTGCGGCGAAAAAGGTAAATAGATTTTTCATCAGAGTGATCTTTTTATGATTTTAAATGATTTTACAATTTTGTTTTGGTCGAATACTTCCAGTAAATAGGTTTCAGGTACCAGATTTACCATGACGATCTGTGTTTCGTGGCTTTCCAATTTTCCGGATACTAAAAGTCTTCCTTTCATATCAAATAGCTGATACGACAAGTTCCGGATACGAATTGAGGCTAATGCATCAATTTTCAGTGTTAAATAATCGGTTGTTGGATTTGGATACACCGAGCAATTCAGGTTCATCCATTTAATGTCTTCGAATCCGGTTACCACCGAAATCTCGTAAGATTGTTGTACTCCTTGTGATACCGTGCCGGTAGTTCCCGAATTGGTGGTGTAAACTACTTGTCCCACCGAATAGCTAACCGAGCCACCACTGCCCAAAGCATTGCCGCCATTAGCGTTAACACTTTCTTGTGCATGTAGCCCCATTAGGCCAAGTACTAAAAAGAGTACTACACTTAAATATAACTTTTTGTGCTCCATTTTTGACCTTTGTTTTTAAGATTAATCTACATCTTCGTTTATCTATTTTCGCTCTGTTTTATTTCTCCGTATGGCTTAATCCAATGAACGACAAGGTTCCGAAAAATGCCAATAATTAATTGTATGAATATTCAAACAATTTATCATTGGGTCAATAACTTTAAAGTCCAGCTAAACGTAATTATGTCTCAATAACTCGAATTCTGTTCGGTTCCAAAAAGTGTAGATGTATAATTTTCGGATATTTAGAATATTTTCTTTTCCTAATAAGTGAAATTCTGTCCTAATAAATTATTATAATTATCATATTTAATATTACTTTAATAGTTTTTGTAGTTTTTGAGCTTATCTTTGATCAACTTAAATTTTCATTTTATCCGAATGACAGCAACGATTCTTTTTTTTATACTGTTAGTTATTTATTCTTCGTTTTCTGTTGTGCTTGCGTTCGTTATTATCACACAGAAAAGAAAAAACCTAACATACCTCTTCCTTTTTTTCTTTTTACAAGTATTCTATGTCTTGTCGCCGACCACTTCCTTATTCCAAACTTACATCGTATATCTTCGGTTGGTGGTTGGTCCGATAAAAGTGATCATAACTCCGTTGATCTTTTTTTACATCAAAGGATTAACTCAAAAGGATAATAAAATCACCTTAAAAGATTCTTTACATTTCATACCAGTAGGGGTTGTTTTTATTACCACACTGATCATTTATTTTGGATATCCTGATTGGAAAATACTGAATATCAATGATTTTTACAAGGTGTATGTGCCTGGAAATTTCCAATTCAACGTTTTGATTATTCTAACCCGATTGATTGTCTTCTTTCAGGGAATTTTTTACGCTCTGATGATATACAAACTATTTAAAAGGAACGACTTTATCATGAAGCAAACCGTTTCTGATATCTCCAAAAAGAACATGATCTGGATCAGATCGACGGCCATATTAGTTGGAATAAGGGGATTAACCACCGGAGCCGAACTATTTGGAGCATATAGTAATCATGCTGTATTTATGGTTTACTACATTTTTGTGATTTTTTTTTCATTCTATATTTTCTTTCAGGCAATTGTTCAACCCGACATCTCCTTTATTGGCGCCACAATTCAGGAAATGAAGGACTCTAATGCGAATGATGATTCTAAAGAAACCAATGCGGATTTGACAGTTCTGCAACTATTTAAAGAAAAAAGGCTTTTTTTAGATCCGGAATTAACACTTCAGGAAGCATCCGATGAGTTATCGGTTCCCAAATATCGCTTGACTCAACTCATAAAAGCAGGTGGATATCATAATTTTTATGCCTTTGTGAATGAACACCGCATTGATTTTGGTAAAGAATTGTTGATTAATCTTCCGAACAATTTATCCATGGATTCGGTTGTCACTGATTCAGGATTTCAATCCAGGTCAACCTTTTACCGGGTATTTAAAGAAACAACGGGGCTAACACCTAAAGAATATAAGGAGTTGAATTCAAATCGTTAAGCATTGCGTCAAAGCTTCGTTTAACCCAAATTCCTATCACGAAATTTAGGTTAAAGAATTTTTTCCAAGAGTTACCGGTCATTGTCCGAAGTAGTGCCAATGTTCCTCTATGTATAATTTTAGAGCCCTTTCTGCCGGGAAAACTTTGGTTCTCGAAAGATTGGCCCTTTTCCAGCATAAAAAAATCCGGCACCTTTCGAGTGCCGGATTTAAAATAAAGCTTCTTTAATTACATATTAAACTCAATTATTCTTTTACCGGGATTTTAAATTTGTGGATTCTCTGGTTGTCTTTTACGAATAGCAGGTAAACTCCGGTTTTGATGTAAGGGGTGGGGATCGTGTTCAGGCTTCCTTCTTCCAGGTTTTTAACCACAACAACCCTTCCCTGGATGTCGTAAAGTGTGGCAACGGCTTGTTTGCTTACTTCTCCCTTTAAACAGATTTCGGTGTTCCGAACCGCATAAGCGCTTAGTATGCCCAACCCATTT
>JAIBEY010000065.1 GCA_019459525.1 Prolixibacteraceae bacterium | reverse complement strand
AATCGGTAAGCAAAAAATATTCTAATATCCCTTGGGGTAAAATCAAATCCAAAAAATTCTTGTCTGCTGCTGATCCCATTCGTTTTTTCCTTCAAAGAAAAAAACTTTTATCCTCCTCCACAACATTCCCGATTGATCCGTTTTTCCTTCTAGCTTTTTTAAGCTCCGAAATTTTCCGCATAAAACTTTTTACACGCTCTTCCGAAACCGGTTTCTTCCAGTTTCCTTCCTGTTTGAACCACGATCCAACAATAAATGCATCAGCCAGATACCAGTATTTTGCAATATTCATCTCAGTTATTCCGGAGCCGATAAGAATTGGCAGATTAGTACTTTCCCTTGCAGCAAGTACATCATCAACCAAAGCCTCTTTCCCCGTTGAGGTGCCGGTAATAACAATACCATCACTCAGAAAATAGGTAGCTGCTTCAACATGACCTTTCAAATCAAGGTCGCCTGTAATTGAGTGCGACGAATGTTTTTTCTGAACATCAGTAAATATCCGGATGTGTTCAGCTCCTATCATTTTCCGGTATCGGAGTAATTCCCCGGCACAACTTTCGAGATAACCTTCGTCGGCAACATGGGCAAAAACAAAACCTTCAACGCGGATGAAATCAAGGTTGGCGGCTAAGGCAACAGCTAGTGCTTCCTGGTTTGCCGCAGCCAGAATCTGAATTCCGATGGGTAAATGAATATTATGCCTCATCTCACAGGCAATAGCAGTCATGCAGGAAACAATTTCAGGCCCCACTTTTTTCTTCAGGTAAGGAACATCGTGCATGTTCTCGATCAGAATGGCATCGACTCCGGAATTTTGCAGGATGGTAGCCTCGATTAATGCTTGTTTTATAATTTCCTGAAAAGGCTTTGAATGCATGGGAGTACCCGGTAGCGCTTCAATATGAACCATGCCAATGATCCATTTGTCTTTTTGTTGTAGAATAGATTTTAGTTCCATACTTTAAAATTAAGCGTTTTCGGTTGACGTTGTGCGATTTCATCTGTAATTTTGAAAATCAAACCATTCGAATTTGCTCATATCGTTTTAAGTTAATAATTTCAGAAAATTATTGAATGATACCGGTTTGACACATACTTTGTGGTTAAAGACCAACGCCGTTTGGTTTCTTCTTTATTTATAATTGTTTGAATATGAAATTTATAATTGTTTTTACTCTTGCTATATCAGTTTTTTTAGGTGTTAAGGCTCAAAGTGATAAAATCAATATTTTAACAGAGCAGGAGAAAAAAGATGGATGGCAGCTGTTGTTTAACGGGATAAATCTGGCTGGCTGGAAGACTTTTCAGGGAAAAGAAATCTCAGGCTGGAAAGTTATTGATGGGGTAATGAATAATTCCGGTGTTGGCAGCGATCACGGAGGAGATATTATTACCAAGGAAAAATTTCAGAACTTTGAACTTTATCTGGAATGGAAAATTGCACCACAAAGTAACAGTGGTGTTTTTTACCATGTAAATGAGCGGATTGGTAAGGCTATTTATGAATCTGGTCCTGAATACCAGTTGATTGACGACAAAGGCTGGCCGGCAAAATTGCATGCCGACCAATACTCGGGAGCAAATTACGGCATGCATGCTCCCAAAAATGCTGTGGTTAAAGAGATTAGCGAGTGGAATCAGACCAGAATTGTTGTGAATAGGGCGCGTGTTCAACATTTCCTGAATGGCCAAAAAGTAGTTGACTATTATTTATGGGATACCGATTGGAAATTGCGTAAAGAGAAGGGAAAATGGAAGGATTACCCTTATTACGGAATGGCAAAGAAAGGGCATATTGGGTTACAGGATCATGGTGGATTAGCCCAATTTCGGAATATAAAAATTAAAGTTATTCAATAAGTCATGATAGGAATGGTCGATTACCACATGCATTCGGTTCTTTCCGATGGGAAAAATACCTATGAAGAAATGGTTCAGGAAGCAATTGCCAAGGGCTTGGATGAAATTGGATTTAGCGATCACGTGTGCCTGAAGCGCGTTGAATGGGCAATCAGAATAGAGGATATTCCGGTAATGACGACTCAAATTATGGATCTCAGATTGAAATACAAAGATCAGATAAAAATAAGATATGGTATTGAGGTTGATTATTTTCCTGAATACGAGCGTGAATTAAAAAATCTGATCGAGAGCATTCCGGTTGACTACGTGATTGGCTCTATTCATTTTATTGACGATTGGAATTTTGATACCGACCAGTCGTTGTATGGGAAATGGACCAACGACAGGCTTTATGAAAAATACTTTCGCTTGGTGCAACAAGCCGCTCAATCCGGGCTATTTGACATTATTGGGCATATTGATATTATTAAAAAATTCAGAGTATATCCGGAGAGCAATCAGGACCAACTTTTTGAAGATACGATTAAGATTATTAAAGCACACAATTTAGTTGTTGAATTGAATACGGGTGGCATGGACCGACCTTGTGCCGAGTTTACCCCCAGTGCCAGATTACTTGAACTGTGTTTTAAACATCATGTTCCGGTTACGCTTAGCTCGGATGCTCATCGGCAGGTACAGATTGCCCGTCATTACGAAAGCGCCATAGAGTTACTTTTGCAAATTGGTTATACCGAAATTATTGGCTTCAATAATCGGGTTCGCCGGATTATTCGCATTCCGAATTAAGCTTTTATCCAATTAGTTATTCTCCAAAATTCTGAAGATTTCATCCAGCCGTGGAGTAAGTATAATTTCAGTCCTCCGGTTTTTCTGGCGTGCTTCCGGAGTTTTAGCTTCATCAATCGGGAAAAATTCGCCACGACCGGCAGACGTAATCCGTTTGGGTTCTACCGCTTTGTTCTTTAACAGAATCCGGGTAACTGCAGTGGCCCTCATTACGCTTAAATCCCAATTATCTTTTACCGATCCGGTTCCGCGCATAGGAACATTATCCGTGTGTCCTTCAATCAAGACGTTGATATCCGGATTCTGACCCAATACTTCAGCCAGGTTCGAGAGCGCCTGCTGACCTTTGGGATCGACCTCCCACTGGCCTGTTTTAAAAAGAAGTTGTTCGTCGAGCGATACATAAACCTTTCCGTTTTTTTCCTGAATTGTTAAACCTTTGTTGTTGAAACCCAGGAGGGCATCCATTACCTTTTGCCTGAGTTGTTTTACGGCTTCATCTTTTTGAGCGAGTGCTGTTTCGAGTTCTTTCAGCCGTTGGCTGCGTTGGTCCAATTCCATTTGGGCCGATTTCAGGATGTCCTCTCGTTTTTGTAAGTCGGTTTGAGCCTGCTGAAGTTTATCCATTAACCGGGCAATTTCTTCAGAGCTTCCTGCTTTCAGGCTGCTTAGCTGATCTTCGAGTTCAGTATTGATCTGTTTACACTTTTCGAGGCCCGAAATTGAAATTTTCAGATTTTGCGAGGCTTCCTCAAGCCTTGACGCTAACTCGCCGTTATCTTTTATCAGTTTTTCTACACGGCTCTGAAGTTCTATTTGCTGAACTTTTAGACTTTGGTTCTGTTCCTTCAACATTTGTACGGTTCTTTCAGATTCCTGAAAGTTCCCTGACAGGGTATTATATTTCTTTGATGAAACGCACGATGTACCGATCATGGCGATAAAAGCAAAAATGAATATTTTATTCATGACTTGTGTTTTTGATCTGGTAAATATAGAACTTTGAGGAATCTTTGGCAACAACGCGATGTGAGTCTGCCCAAACCAATGTTTTTTGAACTTTTGACTTTTGGGCTTGTACTTATTCCAGTTCATTAGTTGTATATTTGGATTCAAAATTGAGATTTGATGGTTGAAAATACGGGAAGTTTACTGGATCAGATTAAAGATCCGTCTGAGCTACGAAAGTTGAATGTGGGTCAACTGCCCGAAGTTTGCAATGAACTGAGGGACTTTATAATAGAGGAAGTTTCAACGAACCCCGGCCATTTTGGAGCTAGTCTTGGAGTTGTTGAACTAACTGTTGCTCTTCATTATGTATTCAAAACACCTTACGATTTACTGGTTTGGGATGTTGGTCACCAGGCCTATGGACATAAAATTCTGACTGGAAGAAAAGATATTTTTCACACCAATCGGAAATACAAAGGTATCAGTGGATTCCCCAAGCCGTCAGAAAGCATTTACGATACATTTGGAGTTGGGCATTCCAGTACATCCATCTCTGCAGCTCTCGGAATGGCAGTCGCTGCCAGGCTTAAGGAGGAAAACGACCGGAAAATTGTAGCTATAATTGGAGATGGCGCCATGACTGGCGGAATGGCATTTGAAGGGCTTAACAATGCGGCGGTTAATAAATCGGACCTTCTGGTTATCCTGAATGATAACAATATGGCCATAGATCCCAATGTGGGTGGAATGAGTAATTACCTCCTGAATATCTCTAAATCACAAACATATAATCGCTTAAAAAAAGATATTTGGGAAGGACTTGGCAAATTAAACGGATTTGGTCCCAAAGCACGGCGCCTGGTTCAAAAAACTGAGAATGCCATAAAATCGATGCTCTTAAAACAGTCGAATTTATTTGAGGGACTCGGATTTAGGTATTTTGGTCCGGTTGATGGGCACGATGTGGTTTATCTGGCCGAAGTTTTGAAGAGCTTAAGTAATATTCCCGGGCCAAAGCTTCTGCATGTGATCACCAAAAAAGGGAAAGGGTTCAAACAGGCCGAACTTCGGCAAACAGAATATCATGCCCCTGGAAAATTTGATAAAGTTACCGGTGAGTTACTCGACTGCGAATGTGCCGTGAATAAACCGCCAAAATTTCAGAATGTATTCGGACACACCATGATTGAGTTGGCTGAGATGAATAGCCGGATAGTCGGAATTACGCCGGCGATGCCTTCCGGGTGCTCGCTAAATCTGATGATGGAAAAGATGCCAAATCGTACTTTTGATGTGGGTATTGCTGAACAGCATGCAGTAACGTTCTCTGCCGGATTAGCTATACAGGGAATGCTTCCCTACTGCAACATCTATTCAACTTTTATGCAACGGGCTTACGATCAGGTTATTCATGATGTTGCGATTCAAAACTTGCAGGTGATTTTTTGTCTTGATCGGGGCGGTCTGGTTGGCGCTGACGGTGCAACACATCATGGTGTATTCGATCTGGCATACATGCGTTCCATTCCTAACATGATCGTTTCGGCTCCAATGGATGAGTTGGAATTACGCCATATGATGTTTACTGCCCAAAACGAAAATCACGGACCTTTTTCCATACGTTATCCACGGGGTTGTGGTTGTGTAATCGACTGGCGTCAACCAATGGTTGCTATACCTGTTGGGGAAAGCCGGCAACTGTCTGAAGGATCTGATTTGGCGATTCTAACCATCGGAACAATGGGAATTCCGACTCGCCGCGTAGTTAAAATGTTACAGAAGGATGGAATAAGCGCGGCTCATTTCGATATGCGTTTTGTAAAACCTTTGGATGAAAAAGCGCTGCATACCATATTCCGGAGTTATAAGCAAGTCGTAACTATTGAGGATGGTGTTTTGCAGGGCGGTTTTGGCAGCGCCGTGCTGGAATTTATGGCCGATCATCAATACAACAGCGAACTGAAGCGAATTGGTATTCCAGATAAATTTATCGATCATGGAACTACTGAAGAGCTTTATCGTGATTACGGTCTCGATCAGCAAGGGATTTATCAGACGATTAAAGCACTTGCAAACAAAGGATAGCGTTCTTAATACTTTTTTGAAAGCTGCTCCGTTAAATTTGGTGCATAACTTAATTAGATCTCATCTTGGAATTTTATTTTAAGAAACGTCGTTGGAAAATTTTGCTGCTTTTACTTGCAGTTTGTATTGGTATTGGTTCTTTTTTTTACACCAATTGGCTGGTAAAAAAGATGGCCGTTGAGGAACGCAAGAATGTTGAACTATGGGCCAAGGCAACTCAAATGCTTGTAAGTTTCGACATTAACTCGAATCAGGACATTACATTTTTGAATGATATAATTATTCAAAATACATCTATTCCGATTATTATTGTCGATAGTCTGGATCAGATTCTGGATACAAAGAATATCACTTACCCTGAAGATCGAAAAGAAAAAGTATTATCGCGTGAACTTCGTAAGATGAAGGGTGAAAACGAACCTATCGTTATTGTGCTCTCCGAAACAGAGAAACAATATTTATATTACAGCAATTCGGTTTTACTTGAAAATTTAAAATATTATCCCATAGTACAATTTGCAGTTATCTTCTTATTTATACTCGTGGCTTATTTTGCATTCAGTTCTTCACGAAATGCAGAGCAGAATCAGGTATGGGTTGGAATGTCGAAAGAAACTGCGCATCAATTGGGAACTCCTATTTCTTCACTCATGGCTTGGGTGGAGCTGCTTAAAATGCAGAATATTGATGAGGGTCTTATTGCAGAATTTGAAAAAGATACAGAAAGGCTTCAAAAGATTACTGAACGTTTTTCGAAAATTGGTTCTGTTCCCGAACTTTTGCTAACAGATGTTGCTGAAACGGTTGGTTCAACGGTTGAGTACCTTAAAACCCGCTCTTCAGGAAAAGTTAAGTTTATTTTGGATTTCGATCAGCAAAAACGATATGAAGTTCCGATGAATGCTTCCTTATTCAGTTGGGTAATCGAGAATCTTTGCAAAAATGCGATTGATGCAATGAATAATGTTGGAACAATCCAGGTATCAATCACTGATAAAAGCGATCAGATTTTTATAGATGTTTCGGATACCGGAAAAGGAATTTCGAAGGCCTATTTTAAAACCGTTTTCCAACCAGGCTTTACAACTAAAAAACGAGGATGGGGACTGGGTCTGTCGCTTGCCAAGCGAATTGTTGAAAACTATCACAGAGGGAAGATATTTTTGAAACAATCGGAAATCAACAAAGGGACGACGTTTAGAATAATATTGAATAAGTAATAACTTATTAACAACCAATATCGATATTAATGTGTTGTAAGTGAATGATTTGTGTGGTTTTGTGTTTTTTCAGAGTTTCGGATGTTAAAAAAATGAATATATTTTCGGCGTTTGTATATTTTTTATACTTTTGCAAAACTTTTTTAGGCAATGAGCATACTATCTTTCTATAACGTAGCATTCAAGGGGCTTTCACAAGGAAAGCATATTTTTGACTACGAAGTGGACGACAAATTCTTTCATGAATTTGAAGGTGGTCTTGTCGATGAAGGTAAGGTTAATGTTCGTTTAACCCTTGAGAAACAGAGTGCACTCATGGTTCTTTGGTTCGATCTGAAAGGAACAATCAAGGTTCAGTGTGACCGTTGCCTTGAAATGTACGATCAGCCCATTGAAAGTCAGGATCGTATTTTTGTTAAATTTGGTGAGAAGGAATTTAATGAGGGCGATGATGTTATATGGGTGAGTACGAATGACTATCAATTGAATATGGCTCAATTGATTTATGAGTATATTGGCCTGGCGATTCCGATTAAGCGGATTCACCCGGACGATGAAAACGGAAACTCAACTTGCGATCCGGAAATGATTGAAAAGTTGAGTAAATATGTTATTGAAGAAGACGAGCAGCCAAACTCGGTTTGGGATGATTTAAAGAAATTATTAGATAACGAATAAAGATAAGTTAAGATGGCACATCCAAAGCACAGGGTATCAAAAACCCGCAGAGACAAAAGAAGAACACATTACAAAGCAACGCCTGCAACATTGGCTGCTTGTTCGAATTGTGGTACAACTGTAAAATATCATACTGTTTGTCCGGAGTGCGGATACTACAGAGGTAAGTTGGCAATCGAAAAAGACGTTACAGTATAACAACAAAAACTATAGTCAGGAGAACAGTCGTTCTTCTGACTATTTTATACTTTCCTGTTTTAATATTCGAACAATTCAATGAATTGTTTTAAAAGGAGTTAGGTGTGTTTTTTGCCTGATTTTACTTTGCTTTTCGGTTTTTTCATTCTATCTTGCGCCGCATTTTATTTTCCAGATTTTAGTGTTAAAAACAGATATCCCGAAACCTTTCGGGAGAGTCGGAGAAGATAGATTTGATTTTAAAAAATTTATTATGGATAAAATTCGTGCTGCAATAACAGGCATTGGAGCATTTCTACCGGAGTATCGTTTAACCAACGAAGAGTTGAGTACATTGGTTGAGACTTCCGATGAATGGATTATGCAGCGTATTGGGATTAAAGAACGCCGTATATTAAAAGAAGATGGTTTGGCCACCTCGGATATGGGTACTGAAGCAATTAAAGAACTACTCGAAAAAACCGGAACAAAACCAGAAGAAATTGATTTACTGATTTGTGCAACTATTACTCCTGATAACCCATTGCCGGCAACGGCTAATATCATTGGCTTTAAAGCCGGATTAATTAATGCCTGGAGCTTCGATCTTACTGCTGCCTGTTCAGGCTTTGTTTATGCCTTAACCACCGGAGCAAAATTTGTTGAAAGCGGGCAGTACAAAAAAGTAATTGTTTTGGGCGCCGATATGATGTCATCGATTACGAATTACAAGGATCGTACGACGTGCCCTTTGTTCGGTGACGGGGCTGCTGCAGTACTGCTTGAGCCAACAACCGAGGACTTAGGTGTTATTGATCACATCAATAGGGTTGATGGTTCCGGAAGCCCTTACCTTCAAATAAAGAGCGGAGGCTCATTAAGGCCTGCTTCTTATGAGACTATAGATAATGATGAGCACTTTGTTTATCAGGAAGGACAAACCGTTTTCAAAATGGCGGTTTCAAACATGGCCGATGTAGCCATTGAGGTTATGGAACGAAATCTGGTTACTCGTGAAAATTTAGCATGGTTTGTTCCGCACCAGGCAAATATGAGAATTATTGATGCCGTTGGTCGTCGCATGGGATTAGAGAAAGAGCAGGTGATGGTCAATATACAGAAATACGGAAATACTACTGCGGCTACCATTCCACTTTGTTTGTACGACTATGAGAAACAATTGAAGAAAGGAGATAACATCATTCTCGCTGCCTTTGGAGCTGGTTTTACATGGGGAAGTATTTACCTGAAGTGGGCATACGATCCGAAATGAGAGATTTAATATAAACCTATATAAATCATCCGATTATGGGAAAATTAATTGTAAGAAGTCATGCCGAATTTGAAGAACATGTTGGCAAGGAGCTGGGCGTATCTGAGTACCTGACAGTAACTCAGGAGCAAATTAACCAATTTGCTGATGCAACAATTGATCACCAATGGATACATGTTGACGAAGAACGGGCAAAAAGGGAAGGCGCTTTTGGGACTACCATTGCTCATGGTTACCTGACTCTTTCTCTGTTGCCTTACATGTGGGATCAGATTATTCAGGTTGAAAACATTAAAATGCTGGTGAACTACGGGATTGATGAATTCAGATTTAACCAACCGGTGTTAGTTAACAGCCGGGTGAGAACCAGGGTTGTTTTGCGTTCGGTGACCAACCTGAGGGGTATTTCTAAGGTTCAGTTGGAGGTGAAAATGGAAATTGAAGGAAATAAAAAGCCTGCTTTTGAAGGAATAATGACATTTCTTTATCATTTTATATAATCGGGTATATTTTAAATACAGATAATTAAAAACGTGTTTCCGGCAGGATTCACGTTTTTTTATTTGACCAATCTGCGTTTTTTTAAAACTTAGGCTTGTAATCTACAACTAGCTTTAACTATATTTGGAGTCCTTCAAAAAAACTAGAAACAATGGCTAAAGAAACAAATGAAATTAATCCGCAGGTAATTAATCTTATCTCAAAAGGAACCCGCATTACGGGAGATATTCTTTCGGATGGAGATTTGCGTATTGATGGAGAATTAACAGGAAATCTGGAAACCAAAGGAAGACTTGTTATTGGTGCTTCAGGACGAACTGAAGGCGAAATAAGATGCAGGAGTTGCGAAATTGCAGGAACTCATAAAGGAAGTTTGTTCGTGGCCGAACTGCTTTCGCTCAAAGCTTCTTCCAATGTTGCCGGCGATATGGTAACCGGCAAATTATCAATCGAACCCGGCGCATATTTTGCCGGAACTTGCACAATGGGTAGTGAATCTGCCGATAATGAACCGAGATAAGGGACAAAAACCAAAGAAACAATTTGATGATTTTATCCGGTATTCGAGCCTCGCTTTTGAGATGGTTGCTATTATGGGTATCGGAGTTTGGATCGGTGTAAAAATCGATCAATGGCTTGATCTTGGTTTTCCGGCATTTACTTTGGGGTTAATGATTTTGTCGGTAGTTGGTGCGGTTTATCATGCTATTCGAAAGTTCCTGTAGTGAACGGCCTTGAAAAGAGAAAAATATTTTATTAAATTATCAACACATGAAACGATTCTTTATAAAATCTACTGTTCTGACAATCATCGTCTTTATCCTGGGAGCAGTTGTTTATACTACCTTTTTGAAACCATTTTTTATATCCATACTCCCTGTTGCTGTACTCTTTTTTTATGGGGTAACAAACCTTGTTCATGCTTATTTGTTAAAGATTGCCGGTAAATCGAGTTCCAAATTTGCATCTCAGTACATGGCAATAAGTTTCTTGAAAATGTTTTTTTATTTAGCAGTCGCCATTGCATTTGTTATTTTTAACCGGGAACAAGCCAAACCGTTTATTGGGAATTATTTAATGCTCTATCTGGTATATACAAGCTTTGAAGTTTATGAATTTTCAAGGGTTGTGAAGCAGAGAACCGGGGTTCATTAATTTGTGATTAAAGTTTATTTATTATCCGTTTAAAAAATTAAATTTGTTGTTGCCAGATTTCAAAGAGAGATAAAATGACACAAACCATACGATACTTTTTATTCATTCTATTTGCCTTTTTTTTGAATACCGGAATCACCGTAGCAAGTGAAGCCGACAGCACCAGTAATGAAAGTGGCCACAATACTAAATTTGAAGCCGGAAAATTTGTAATCGAACACGTTTCGGATGCCTACGAATGGCACATCGCAACTTTTGGTGAAACTCATATTAGCGTTCCGTTACCAATCATACTTTACAGTTCAAATCACGGATGGAACTTTTTCATGTCATCCAGATTCCATCATGGACACGAAGCTTACCAGAATTTCAGAATACAACATGATGGCGAACACGAAGGCAAAATCGTTGAGCTGGACGAAAAAGGCGAAATTATTGGTTTGCCCATCGGTTTATCCATTACCAAAACGGTAGCCGGAATATTTGTAAGTGTTATTGTTTTGTTGGCCATCTTCCTGAGCATTGCAAAATCGGCCAAACAGCGGGCAAATATGGCCCCAAAAGGATTGCAAAACCTTTTCGAACCAATTATCCTTTTCATTCGCGACGAAGTTGCCAAGCCAGCCATTGGTGAAAAGAAATTTGAGAAATTCATGCCTTTCCTGTTAACCGCCTTTTTCTTTATCCTGATAAATAACTTGCTGGGCCTGATCCCCGTTTTCCCTTTTGGATCGAACGTTACCGGTAACATAGCAGTTACTCTGGTTTTGGCACTGTTTACCTTTTTTATTACCAGCATAAACGGCAACAAACATTACTGGAAAGAGATTTATAATCCGGATGTTCCGTGGTGGTTGAAATTTCCTATTCCGTTAATGCCAATTGTTGAACTTTCAGGAGTAATAACCAAGCCATTCGTATTGATGGTGCGTTTGTTTGCAAACATGTTGGCGGGACATATGATCGTTACCGTATTCGTGAGTTTGATTTTTATTTTCAACTCATTGATGGGAGCCGAGGCCGGGCTGGGAGTTTCGGTTGTTTCCATCGCTTTTTCAGTGTTTATTGTTTTGTTAGACGTATTGGTTTCGTTTATACAGGCATATGTATTTACTTTGTTATCAGCGCTATATTTTGGTATGGCAACATCAGAGCATCATTAATTATTCATTATTATAAATTCAATTCGTTATGACTGCATTATTCATCATTTTAGCAGAATTGGCTCTCGGACAAATGGGAGCAGCCTTAGGTGCAGGTTTAGCAGCTATTGGTGCAGGTATGGGCATCGGCCGTATCGGAGCCAGTGCGATGGAAGCAATTGCCCGTCAGCCTGAAGCAAGTGGGGACATTCGTTCAAACATGATCGTTTCCGCAGCTTTGATTGAAGGTGTTGCATTCTTTGCGGTGATCATCTGTGCTTTGGTAATTTTCGTTTAAGAAATTTTTGTATGGTAGCTCAACCCCGGGATTGCCGGGGTAAGAGCTGCTTTTAACCATCAATCACACAACCATGGGATTTGTAACACCGGATTACGGTACAATATTTTGGATGCTCATCATTTTCGGGATTGTTCTTATTATCCTGAAGAAATTTGCCTGGGGCCCCATCCTGAAAGCATTAAAAGATCGTGAGAAATCAATTTCTGATGCTTTAGGTTCAGCCGAAAAAGCCCGAAAGGAAGTTGCCGGATTAAAAGCCAGCAACGATCAGATTATAGCTGAGGCCCGAAAAGAAAAGGATATTATTCTGAAAGAAGCCCGCGACATTAAAGATAAGATTGTTGCCGAGGCTAAAATTCAGGCCAATGCTGAAGCGCAAAAGAGCATCGAATATGCGAAACAGCAAATAGAGTCCGAAAAAGCGGCTGCCATTAATGACATTAAAAAGCAAGTCGCCGAGTTGTCGGTAATGATTGCTGAAAAAGTGATAAAAAAACAGCTCGAAAATCCTAAAGATCAGGAAAAACTGGTTCAGGATCTATTAACCGATCTGAAGTTGAAATAATTGTATGGATCAAAGTAAAATAAACGTTCGGTATTCCAAGGCATTTTTTACGCTGGCAAAAGATAAAGGACTGACAGAAGAACTTCGTCGTGATGCCAGATTAATTTCTGATGTTTGTGCTACAAGCAGCGATTTTAATCTGCTGCTTGAAAGTCCGATTATAAAGACTTCCCAGAAAATAAAGGCAATTAATAGTATTTTTAGCGGTAAGGTAAATCGATTGTCGCTGAACTTTCTCGTTCTCATTACCGAAAACAATCGCGAAAAAAATATCCCCGGAATATTCAGAAATCTGGAGGATCTGTATCGGCGTGAAGAAGGAATAAAAACTGCTGTTTTAACAACGGCACAACCCTTAGATTCTTCAATGATACAGCAAATTAAAGAAATGCTGGAAAAGGAATTCCATTCAAAAGTTGAATTGGGACAAAAGGTAAACGATCAGTTAATTGGCGGTTTTGTACTTCGGGTTGATGATAAACAATACGATGCAAGTATATCGACACAATTGAAAAAAATAAAAGAGCAACTGCTTCAAACAGAATTGAAATAGAATAACGATAGAAAAACAGAATAAAATGGCAAATATAAAACCTGCTGAAGTTTCAGTAATACTCAGGCAACAACTGGAAGGCTTTAAAAGTCAGGCCGAATTGGAAGAAGTAGGAACGGTACTTCAGGTTGGAGATGGTATTGCCCGTATTTACGGCCTTTCGAATGTGGAATCGAATGAAATGATTGAATTTGATTCGGGCGTAAAGGGGATTGTATTAAACCTTGAAGAAGATAATGTTGGTGCAGTAATTCTGGGTCTTACCAAAGAAATTAAAGAAGGAGATACAGTTAAACGGCTCCGTCGTACAGCTTCTATCGAGGTTGGCGAAGGCCTTCTTGGGCGTGTTATCAATACATTGGGTGAAGCTATTGACGGAAAGGGTGTTATAACCGGTGAAAAATTCGTTATGCCTTTGGAACGTAAAGCTCCGGGCGTAATTTTCAGGCAGCCGGTATCAAAACCATTGCAAACAGGACTGAAAGCTATTGATGCGATGATTCCAATCGGTCGTGGACAACGTGAATTGATTATTGGTGACCGCCAGACCGGGAAAACTGCCGTAGCTATTGATACCATTATTAATCAGCGCGAAAATTTTGAAAAAGGAACACCAGTATATTGTATTTATGTAGCGGTTGGGCAAAAAGGTTCGACAGTAGCCAACCTGGCTCATACGCTCGAAAGATATGGGGCAATGGATTATACCGTGATTGTATCGGCTACGGCTTCCGATCCGGCTGCCCTTCAGTTTTATGCACCTTACGCAGGGGCTGCTATTGGAGAGTTTTTCCGTGACACCGGCCGCGATGCCCTGATTATTTATGATGACCTTTCGAAACAAGCCGTATCGTACCGCGAAGTTTCTCTTTTGTTGCGTCGTCCTCCGGGACGTGAGGCTTATCCGGGTGATGTATTCTATTTGCACTCCCGTTTGCTCGAACGTGCTGCAAGAATTATTACTTCAGACGAAATGGCAGCAAAAATGAACGATTTACCCGAATGTTTGAGAGACAAAGTAAAAGGCGGCGGTTCATTAACAGCCCTTCCTATTATTGAAACTCAGGCTGGCGACGTTTCTGCCTATATTCCTACCAACGTCATTTCGATTACTGATGGCCAGATTTTCCTCGAATCGAACTTGTTTAATTCCGGAGTTCGGCCTGCCATTAACGTTGGTATTTCGGTATCCCGTGTGGGTGGAAACGCGCAGATAAAAGCCATGAAGAAGATTGCCGGAACTTTGAAACTGGATCAGGCTCAGTTCCGCGAATTGGAGGCATTCTCGAAGTTTGGGTCAGACCTGGATGCCGCAACCATGCGGGTTCTGAATAAAGGACGAAAAAATGTGGAGATTTTGAAACAGCAACAATATGCTCCGATGAAAATCGAACATCAGGTAGCCATTATCTATTGTGGTGTTAAAGAATTGCTGCGCGACATTCCGGTAGAGAAAGTGAAATTGTTTGAACGCGATTTTCTTGAATTGTTGGAAATGCAGTATCGTGGCGTTTTAGATCAGTTAAGGGCTGGGGTTTTATCGGATAACGAAACCCAGGTAATCGAGAAGGTTGCCGCCGAAGTTGCCGAAAGATACTCGGAATAAGTATTGCCCGACTGAAAATATAATTACATCAAATGGCCAATTTAAAAGAAATACGAACCCGGATAACATCGGTAAAAACTACACGACAGGTTACCAGTGCCATGAAAATGGTATCGGCAGCCAAACTTAAAAAGGCACAGGATGCTATTTTGCAGATTCGTCCGTATGCCGAAAAACTGTCAGAATTGCTTTCTTCATTGAGTTCAACCCTGGAAAATTTTGATGATTCGGTTTATACCGTTCAGCGTGCACCGGAGAAAGTGCTGATCGTTTTGATCAGTTCGAACCGCGGTTTATGTGGCGGATTTAATTCTTATATTTCAAAGAAGGCCATGGCATTGGCCAAATCTACTTACAAAAAGCAGTTGCAGTCTGGTAACCTTGATTTTTTAGTTGTTGGAAAGCAGGGCGGAAAGGTACTTCGGTCGTATAAGTTTAATGTTGTTGGCGACGAAAACCATTTGTTTGACCACCTCACTTTTGATCAGGTATCAATCGTCGCTCAATCGGTTATGGCTGATTTTGTGAGCGGAAAATACGATAGGGTTGAATTGGTTTATAACAAGTTTATTAATGCCGCAACTCAGGAATTAGTAAGTGAACAGTTTCTTCCGGTTTTGCCAGCCGTTACCGATGATAAGAATCGGAATATTCCGGATTACATTTTTGAACCTACATTAGAAGACATTGTTTTAGAGCTCATTCCTCGTTCGTTGAAGATTCAGCTGTACAAAGCGTTACTCGATTCACATGCTGCCGAACATGGGGCGCGGATGACTGCCATGCACAAAGCTACAGACAATGCATCAGACTTAATTGACGAACTAACATTGACCTTTAACAAGGCTCGTCAGGCAGCAATTACCAATGCCATTTTGGAGGTAACCAATGGGGCTGAAGCACTAAACGGATAAGATTTTTTTAATATAAGGGCATAATCCCGGTCATTCAACTGATCGGGATTTTTTAATTATGGATGTTTCCCAATAAATTACTAATTTTAGCCGCTCTAATTTCAGAAAAGCTATGAATCAATTATTTGTCATTTTAGTCCTGACAAATTTTTTAAAGACAGTCGGAATAATCGTAGTGATTTACTTCGGATTAAAATTTATCGGGCGATTACTTTTTCCCATCGTGGTAAAAAAAGCCGTGAACAACATGCAGGCACGGCAAACGCAGTATCAACGCCACCAGCAAAACAAACAAGAGGGTGAAGTTACTGTAGAGAAAAATAGAAGTCAGCAGGGCCGCACCAATAGTGCCGAAGGCGAATATGTTGACTTTGAAGAGGTTGATTAACAGAAAAACTCCAATAAAAAAATAATTATGGCTCAGGAAGATGTTTTTAAGAAACTCGTTGCGCATTGTAAAGAGTATGGATTTGTATTTCAGTCGAGTGAAATTTACGATGGGCTGGGAGCAGTTTACGATTACGGGCAAAATGGTGTTGAACTGAAAAACAACATAAAAAAATACTGGTGGGACTCCATGGTTTTACTGCACGAAAACGTAGTCGGAATTGATTCTGCGATCTTCATGCACCCAACTATTTGGAAAGCATCAGGCCACGTTGACGCATTTAACGATCCGCTGATCGATAATAAAGATTCGAAAAAAAGATATCGTGCCGACGTTCTGATCGAAGAACAACTGGCCAAATACGAAGACAAAATCGAAAAGGAAATCGAGAAAGCCAAAAAACGCTTCGGCGAATCTTTTGACGAAAAACAATTCCGTGAGACCAATGGTCGCGTGCTCGAATATCAGCAAAAATGGGACGATTTACAAGGCCGCTTCGTGAAAGCACTGAACGACAGCAACCTCGAGGAACTGAAACAAATCATTATTGATCAGGAAATTGTTTGTCCTATTTCAGGAACACGCAACTGGACCGATGTTCGTCAGTTTAACCTGATGTTTTCAACTGAAATGGGCTCAACAGCCGATGGTGCGCTGAAAATTTATCTTCGCCCCGAAACTGCCCAGGGAATTTTTGTGAACTACCTGAATGTGCAAAAAACCGGTCGTATGAAAATTCCGTTCGGGATTGCCCAGATCGGGAAAGCTTTCCGTAACGAAATTGTAGCCCGGCAGTTTATTTTCCGTATGCGCGAATTTGAACAGATGGAGTTGCAGTTCTTTGTGCGCCCGGGCAGCGAATTGGAATGGTTTCAGAAGTGGAAACAAACCCGCATGAACTGGCATCAGGCACTCGGATTTGGGAAAGAAAATTACCGTTTTCACGAACACGATAAACTGGCGCATTATGCCAATGCAGCGGTTGATGTGGAATACCGTTTCCCGTTTGGCTTTAAAGAAGTGGAAGGAATCCACTCGCGAACCGATTTCGATCTTTCTCAACATCAGCAATTCTCCGGAAAGAAGATTACTTATTTCGATCCGGAATTGAACGAATCATACGTTCCGTTTGTGGTTGAGACTTCCATCGGTGTTGACCGCATGTTCCTGCAAATTATGGCGGCATCGTACGCTGAGGAAGAAGTGGTTAGCGAAGATGGCAAAAAAGATATGCGTGTGGTGTTGCGTATTCCGGCACCGCTGGCGCCAATAAAGCTGGCAGTTCTGCCACTGATGAAAAAAGATGGTCTGGCCGAAAAAGCCCGAGAGATTATTGACGATCTGAAATTTGATTTTAATTGCCAGTACGACGAAAAAGACTCCATCGGGAAACGATACCGTCGTCAGGATGCCATTGGAACTCCTTTCTGCGTAACAGTCGATCACGTCACACTTGAAAACAATACCGTGACCATTCGTTACCGCGACACCATGCTACAAGACCGCGTTGCAATCGGCGATTTGAAAAATATCATTGCCGGTGAAGTAAGCATGAAAAAGCTATTCGCAAAATTGTAAATCACATAATAGAATCATTGCGAGGAACGAAGCAATCCATTAATCAGCAGATTGGTTCACGTTGCTCGTAATGACTAGACTATATTTTAAATCCGGCACTCGAAAGGTGCCGGATTTTTTTATTTACCCTTTCTTCATTACCTCCGAAATTATTCAAACGTTTAAAAAAATATGTAAATCATTCGAAATTTAAATTCTAAAATTCTAACTTGACACGTTTAAAAATTGTAAGATAAAATCATGGGTTTGAAAATTTAATGTACTTATTTTCAGTTACATATAAAATTTAAATTCTAGCGAGTTGTTGTTGACATGGAAATATCCTGGGTTGGGTGGTTTTCAGGTTTTAATCGGGATACGCAAAGAGAACAGAATCTCCTGTTTTTTCTTGCTTACCGGACGTTCACTCGACTATCGCTAGCACATAGCTATTCTGACTACTCTCAAGTATTTCTTTTCAGAAAAGGTATGTTTTGCGTAGTGGCAGGGATGAATAAAATGGAAGAAAAAATTTAAAAACTAGATAAAAACTACTTAAATGAAACAACATTTACTTTCAGTATTAATCAATACTGCCCTACTGCGGGGAAAGCAACCATTTGGGTTTGGATAATTGAGATATTACAAGTTTCACTAACAAAAATACTTAACAAAATTCCATTAGACTTGATGTTGGATGAGGAGGTATTTTACATTAATCTATCTAACAAGAACTTCCTATAAATAAGAGAATCAATTGCACTTTAACCTTTGTACTAAAAAACATACCTAATGAAAAAACACACTTTTTATGCTTTGCTCGACCGTGAAAGATTAAATAACCACCAAAGCACAAGTTGGTTTGGTGATCAATGTATTAATGAATATAAAAATGCACATCAAAGGAAATTCTGGAATATTTTTCTGGTTTTGATTTTTCTTACGATGGGATTTGCTAATTCGGAAAGAGGATATGCCCAGACAACTATTGTCGGCTGGGATGGATCTGTCGGTTATTATAATTATGCTATTTATGATGCATCAAATGGTATTTTTCGCAATCCTTATGCAAATGTAGGTGCCGCTGGAAATATTTCTATTTCGGTTATGGAAACTTTTGGTGGAGCTTCGCATGCATCAGCATCATCATGGTATTATCCAGACATGACACAATTGGTATTTAACGATAATACAGAAACTGGCACATGGGATAATGGTAGTGGAACAAAAGGATGGGTATTCAGGTTCTCCTCTGTTGGATATACTACTTTGAAATTTTCCGGGAAGATGTGTGGTTGGATTGATAATAGTATGGGCCGTTATGGCCCTCGCGATTTTAAACTCCAATATAGTCTAAATGGCTCTGTATGGACAGATATTGCTGGCGGATCCATAACCGGAGGTACAGCCAATGCCACAACTTATACTTTACTAGGAATTAGTAACGTTAGTTTACCTGTTATTTGCGACAACACTCCAACTGTTTACCTAAGAGTAATCATGACGTCTAATATTTCCGCAGATGGTATTCACTCTGTCACCACAGGTAATAGCATACTTGATGGATTTATAGTTGCAGGGACTCCAATACCAGCACCGCCAACTGTGACAACTAATGCTGCAAATAATTTAACCAGCACAAGTGCAACGCTTCGTGGAGCAGTAAACGCAAATAATGCAAGCACAGCCGTTACTTTCGAGTATGGTACTACAACAAGTTATGGCACAACCGTTATAGCCAATCAAAGTCCGGTTACAGGCAGTTCTGTCACTTCTGTAAACAAAGCAATTACTGGATTAGCTCCAAGTACTACCTATTATTACAGGGTTATTGGAGTAAATTCGGAAGGAACAGCTAACGGATCTGATAAAACATTTACTACACAAGCGCCTCCTAATAATGCGCCAACTGATATAGCTTTATCTGCCAATTCGATTAACGAAAACGTGGTTGCCAACTCTACCGTGGGCACATTGAGTTCCACCGATCCCGATGCTGCAAATACGTTTACTTATACCTTGGTAGCCGGAACGGGCAGTACCGACAATACTTCCTTCAATATCAACGGAAGCAGCCTTCAGATAAGCAGTAGTCCGGATTTTGAAACTAAGAGCAGCTATTCGGTTCGTGTTCGTACCACCGATCAGGGAAGCCTAACCTACGAAAAAGCGTTTAACATTACGATCAACGATGTGAATGAAGCTCCAACGGATATAGCTTTATCTGCCAATTCGATCAATGAAAATATGGCTGCCAACTCCGTGGTAGGTACATTGAGTTCCACCGATCCCGATGCTGCAAATACGTTTACTTATACATTGGTAGCCGGAACCGGAGATACAGACAATACTTCGTTCAACATCAGTGGAAGCAGTCTGCGTATTTCCAATAGTCCGAACTTCGAAACCAAAAGCAGCTATTCGGTTCGTGTTCGTACCAGCGATCAGGGAAGCTTAACTTACGAAGAAGCGTTTACGATTACCATCAACAATATAAACGAAACGCCAACTGATATTGCCTTATCAGCAAGCTCGATTAACGAAAATGTAGTTGCGAATTCTACAGTAGGCACATTGAGTTCCACCGATCCCGATGCTGCAAATACGTTTACTTATACCTTGGTAGCCGGAACGGGCAGTACCGAAAATTCCTCATTCAATATCAGCGGAAGCAGTTTGCGGATTACCGGTAGTCCAGACTTCGAAA
>JAIBEY010000034.1 GCA_019459525.1 Prolixibacteraceae bacterium | reverse complement strand
AAAAAATTATTATTATTTTTTTTTTAATTATTCTTGTCTTTGGTTTATTTATCTTCACCCCCTGACTAATTCTGACAATCAAAAATACTCAAAATGAAATCAGGAATAATTATCACCCTTATTTTCAGTTTATTATTTAATTTTTTTGATGCTTATACCCAGGATACAAAGCCAAAAACAGAGAAGCTGGTTTACAAGTTCAACATCAAAGAAAACATTGCCCCGGCCATCTGGCGGCAAACCAAACAGGCTTTTGCCGAAGCTGACAGCCTTAACGCCGATCTGGTTCTGATTCACATGAATACCTATGGAGGAACGGTTGTTGATGCCGATTCAATCCGTACCCGGATACTGAACAGCAAAATTCCGGTGGTGGTGTTTGTCGATAACAATGCCGCATCGGCCGGCGCACTGATTTCCATTGCCTGCGACCGCATTTACATGCGTACCGGAGCTTCAATCGGTGCAGCAACGGTGGTGAATCAGACAGGTGAAAAGATGCCCGATAAATACCAGTCGTACATGCGGGCGACCATGCGTGCCACTGCCGAAGCCCATGGAAAAGATACAATCATTACTGCGCAGGATACCACTTACAAATGGAAACGCGATCCGTTGATTGCCGAAGCAATGGTTGATGAGCGGGTTTATATTCCTAACGTAATTGATTCGGGCAAAATACTGACTTTTACACCTGCGGAAGCCGTGAAAAATGGTTACTGCGAGGGCATTTGCGAAAATGTAAACGAAGTGCTGAAATTGAATGAAATGGAGAGTGCCCGCATCGTGGAATATAAACCTACTGCACTCGAAAAGTTTATCGGGTTCATGGTGAATCCAATCGTTTCCGGAATTTTGATCATGATGATTCTGGGAGGTATTTATTTTGAAATGCAATCGCCCGGAATTGGATTTGCACTTTTAGTGGCTATCGTTGGTGCGGTTTTGTATTTTTCGCCACTTTATCTCGAAGGGTTAGCAGCTAACTGGGAAATCTTGGTTTTTGTCGTTGGTTTAATCCTGATTGCCCTTGAAATATTTGTGGTGCCCGGATTTGGAATAACCGGCATTTCAGGAATCACACTTGCCTTTTCGGGGCTGGTATTAAGCCTGATAAAAAATGTGAATTTCACTTTTGAACATGTGAATATGGGCGATTTCCTGATTGCCGTGGGAACGGTTTTTATTGGTGCCATTTCAGGAATTACCCTGGCGGTTTACCTGAGCCAGAAAATGTTTACTACCGAAAGGGGCCAGTTTGCTCATCTTTCGTTGCGCGAATCGCTTAAAAAGGAAGATGGTTACCTGGGTGTTGACCCTGAGATACTGCATTTAAAGGGGAAAAAGGGAATTACAATAACTACTTTACGTCCTTCCGGGAAAATTAGTATTGAGGGTAAAAACTACGATGCGTTGGCCGAATCAGGAATGATTGACAAAGGAACCCGAATTGTGGTTATCCGGGTAGAAACCGCGCAACTGTATGTGGCCGAAGAATAAACTTCTCGGGTGTCTCACCGGTTTTTCAGAAGGAACGAACTGTTTGTACCACTCTAACTACAATAAATTCAGAATTTCAGAAATTTCGGAAACAGTAATGAAATCGTCATTTCCGGTTGGTTCATGGTGATTTTCGTGTTGCCAGGTTACTTCAAACGGAACATGGATGGCTCTGGCTCCAATTTTAATGACCGGCAGAATATCGGATTTAACAGAATTGCCAACCATCAGAAATTCATGAGGTTGAATATCGAGGTGGGAGAGTAGCTTTTTGTAGTTGTTCTCGTGTTTGTCGCTCATTATTTCGATGTGATGAAAATAACCGGTCAGCCCCGACTTCTGTAATTTCCGTTCCTGGTCGAGTAAATCGCCTTTGGTAGCAAGGATTAATTGGTATTTTCCCTTAAGTTTTTGCAGTACATCTTCGATGCCATCGAGCAACTGAATGGGCATATTCAACAGGGTTTTCCCAATAGCAATAATCCGGCTGATTTCGTTTGGCGTAATTTTTCCTTCAGTAATGCGAATTGCAGTTTCAATCATGGCTAAAATAAAACCTTTGGCGCCGTAGCCATATATTTCGAGGTTCTGCATTTCTGTCCGGAACAATTCTTTGGATGTTTCGGCTTCATCCTGATAGGGTTTCAAAATCAGGCAAAACTGCTTTTCAACCTCCTGAAAATAAGGTTCGTTCACCCATAGGGTATCGTCGGCATCGAACCCAATAACTTTGATCGTGTTTGGCATCATAACAAACTTGAAAATTTTCGGTGCAAATTTAGTCAATACAATTGTTTTTAACTACCCCTGCATACCACCAGGCTGATGCTTTTGGCGTTCTGACTAACGTTTTCATATCCACATGAATAAGCCCAAATTGCTTTTGATAACCCAATGCCCATTCGAAATTATCGAGCAACGACCATGCAAAATACCCGCGAACATCAGCACCATGCTGCATGGCTTCGTGGCAGGCTTCCAGATAGCTCCGGATAAAATTGATACGCGGCTGATCATTCACTTCGCCGTTACTGACGGTATCGTTATTCGACATGCCGTTTTCGGTAATTATAATGGTCGGGCGATTGTAGCGTTTATCTATCCATTCGAGCAGTTTCCGGAATCCCCACGGAACAACAGCCCAGTTCATGGTGGTCGTTTCCCAGGCCGGATCAACCGAAAGATCAACATGCTGATCTTCGGAAATTCCACCATTCCCATATACATTTCTGTCTGAATTCGTATTCTTCGAGTTGGCCGCAAACATGGTGGTGTAATGATTCAGACCAAAAAAATCGCTGGATCCCATTAACATGGCTTTTTCTTCCGGAGTAAAAGATGGTAATTTATGCCCGATTCTCTGGCGCATAACTTCCGGATAGTCGCCTTTCCAGATGGGGTCGGCAAACCAACCTGCAAAAAAAAGTAAGGCACGCTCGGCTGCTTCCATATCTTCCGGGTTATTGGTCAGCGGCTCGCGCCAGTCGCAGTTCAGCGAAATACCTATTTGTCCTTGTTGGCTCGCCTGATAGTTATCGCGGTAATATTTTACCGCTTTGGCGTGTGCCAGCAGTTCGTGGTGCCCAACCAGGTAAGGTTCTGTTTGAGAGACGCGCCCCGGGGCAAAAGCACCTTGTCCGTAGCCCAGAATAGCGACTACCCAGGGTTCGTTGATGGTGATCCAGTTTTTCACCCGATCGCCAAAATTCCGGAAACAAACATTGGCATATTCAGTAAAGTATTCGGTTATTTTGGGGTTGAGCCATCCATTATGAGCGGTTTGTAATTCGAGCGGAAGATCCCAGTGGTAAAGTGTGGCATAGGGTTCTATGCCGTGTTCGAGCAAACAATTAATCATGTCCGAATAAAACTGTATTCCCTGCTCGTTTATTTTTCCATAGCCCAAGGGCATAATTCGGGGCCAGGAAAATGAGAAACGAAAGGCTTTGATTCCCATTTGTGCCATCAAGGCAATATCTTCGCGGTAAGTGTGGTAAAAATTGCAGGAAACCTCAGCATGTTCACCATTAACTGTTTTGCCCGGAATGCGCACAAAATCATCCCAGATAGATGGGCCTTTCCCGTTTCCATAGGCTTCTCCTTCAATTTGATAGCTGGATGTTGCGCATCCCCATATAAATTTATTATCAAAATATTTCATGCTGATTTTTTGCTAAATTTTACTTGTTGTAAAAATAACAAAAAGAATTTAGAAAAGAAGAAATCCTGACTTTGCAACCGTTTAAATCGATAGCGTTTTGTGCAATGGCATGAATGAAGAACTTTGACAATTCTCTTGGTCTGGTCAACGAAAATGCCCGAGGAAAGATTAGGATTATACAATCCTGTCGTAAACTAAACCGGCTACATCGCCAACTATTTTCCGGCAGATAATTTTGTGGTGTTTTCGTTCGGTAACATCGGCTTCTGTGGCATGTTTTTTCAGTATTTCGGCACAATTACTGGTTCCGTGAATTTCTTCGACTGCGTGATTTAAATCGCGTACTTTTTTATAGGCGGCCAATTTCGTATCCATATCCTTCGGGTCAGTATTTCCATATTTCAACCCAAGAACCATAAAACCACCGGTTACTGCCCCACATTTTTTGCGCAGTCGTCCCATTCCCCCACCAAAGGTTGACGAAATGAGTTTGGCTGTCCGTTCATCTAGATTGAGTTCTTCGGAAAAGGCCAGTAATACCGACTGAGAACAGGCATAACCTTCGTCGAAATAGGAGAGGGCTTTGGAAACAATGTCTTGTTTATTCATGAAAGGAAATCAAGTTAAAAAACAGACACAAAGTCAAAGTAAATAAAGAATAAAAATTCAAAGCAATTTTATTTTTTTTACTTGCGAGATATTTTGAAGAATGCATTGGCTTGAATGGAAAATACGCAGCACTTCCACACGTTCTGCTTCAACTCGATAAATTATAAGATAAGAACCCAGAATTATATTTCGATACTTTTTACTTTTTGAGGAAAGAAACCGAACTTCTGGAAACATTAAATACTGATAGTCAAGATTCCAGATAAGCATGTAAATTTCAGAAACAAATGTTTTGGCCGCATTAAACCCAAATGTTTCATTACCATATTCAAAAACAGCTTTGATGTCGTTTTGAAATTCAATAGATAAAACTACCTGCTTTCTTTCACTTGCAGCCATTGCTCAAAATCTTTCATTCCTTCCTGAACAGTAATAAAACCGGCTGATTCAGCCTTTCTGATTTCCTCAGTTAGTTCTTGTTCTGTTAATGGTTTTTTGGTTGGATGAACCAGATTTTTCCCATTTTTGATTTCTGTTGATTTTTTCATCTCGAAAATATTTCTCCAAATTTACTATTTAGAAACAATTAATTGGAAGGAATGATCAAACTGTATAACACAAAAGGCACAAAGCCCTGGTTCTTCTCCGTGTCTTTACCTCATAAAAAAAACTGTCAGGTTTTCTAAACCTGACAGTTTTGATATAAAATATCAGAATTATGCTTGCGAAATAGCAACGGCTACTGCAACAGAAGCGCCAACCATTGGGTTGTTACCCATTCCGATCAATCCCATCATCTCAACATGAGCAGGAACTGAAGAAGAACCGGCAAACTGAGCATCAGAGTGCATACGTCCCATCGTGTCGGTCATACCGTAAGAAGCTGGACCTGCGCCCATGTTATCAGGATGCAACGTACGGCCAGTACCACCGCCTGAAGCTACCGAGAAATATTTCTTTCCTTGTTCGATACACTCTTTTTTGTATGTACCGGCAACGGGGTGTTGGAAACGTGTTGGGTTGGTTGAGTTACCAGTAATCGATACATCAACGCCTTCGCTGTGAAGAATAGCTACACCTTCGCGAACATCGTTAGCGCCATAGCAATTTACTTTTGCTTTATCGCCTTTCGAGTACGCAATGCGTTGTACTTCTTTCAACTCGCTTGTATAATAATCAAAATCGGTTTCAACGTAAGTAAATCCGTTGATACGGGCGATGATTTTTGCAGCATCTTTACCCAAACCGTTCAGGATAACACGCAATGGCTCAGTACGAACGCGGTTTGCTGACTTGGCGATACCGATTGCGCCTTCAGCAGCGGCAAACGATTCGTGGCCAGCCAGAAAGGCGAAACATTTGGTTTCTTCTTTCAACAACATGGCAGCCAGGTTACCGTGACCGATACCTACTTTACGATCGTCAGCAACCGATCCCGGGATACAGAAAGCCTGTAAGCCAATTCCTAAAGTTGCAGCGATATCGGCAGCTTTGGTTTGACCTAATTTAATGGCAATTGCACCACCCACGATGTAGCTCCACATGGCATTTTCGAACGCGATGGGTTGAATGTCTTTTACAATTTTGTAAACATCAACGCCTTTGTCGTCGCATATTTTTTTGGCTTCTTCAATAGAAGAAATGCCGTAAGAATTCAACACTTCATTGATCTTGTTGATCCTTCTGTCGTAACTTTCAAATAATGGCATAGCT
>JAIBEY010000026.1 GCA_019459525.1 Prolixibacteraceae bacterium | reverse complement strand
TACCCGACGGTAATTCGGAATAAACTCGCCCCATACATTGCCCTGCCCACCTAAAATATAGCTGGCATCAACCCCCTCCGGAACAGGTTCAAACTCATAAACCCGTTTGGCCCGTAAATAGCCAAAAGAATTCCGTTCGATATTTTTTTCGCCCTGTAAATAATCCAGGTAGCAAAACTGGGTGGGCGTCATTACCGAATGATGCCCGGCTTTTGCTGCTGCAATGGCGCCCTCCATACCACGCCACGACATTACCGTTGCATCAGGGGCCAATCCGCCTTCCAGAATTTCGTCCCAGCCAATCAGTTTCTTTCCCTTGGATTGAAGAATTTTACTAACCCTTTGTGTGAAATAGCTTTGCAGTTCTGGCAAACTTTTCAGGTTCTCCTCTCTCATTCGTTGCTGGCATTTCGGACAACCTTTCCAAAATTCACGGTTGGCTTCATCGCCTCCAATATGAATGTATTCGCCAGGAAACAACGAAGCCAGTTCGCCGAAAATAACATCCAGCATTTTGAAGTTATTTTCGTTGCCCACACAGAATACATTTTCGCCAATGCCGTTGCTAGTTCCTGCTGATACGGTAGTCGGCTTCCCGGAACACGAAATTTCAGGATAAGCAGCAATAGCAGCACGACTATGTGCCGGAACATCCACTTCAGGAACGATCGTCACAAAACGGGCAGCAGCATATGCTACTATTTCGCGGATGACATTCTGAGTATAAAATCCACCATAAGTTGCAAGTTCTCCGGGTTCTTCAGGAACAAAGTAATTGGAACTATATCTTCCGGTGCGGGTAACACTCCACGCCCCCACACTGGTTAGTTTGGGATAGGCTTTAATTTCCACCCGCCAGCCGTTGTCGTCGGTCAGATGCCAATGGAAAACATTATACTTGTATTTCACCATCTGGTCGATGAAACGTTTTACCTCGTCTTTGGTAAAAAAATGACGGCTGACATCAAGCATCAATCCACGCCATCCGAATCGCGGATAATCCATAATTTCTGTGCCAGGTATAGTTACTGAGCTATTTTTGGTTGGAGGAACAAGCTGCAAAAACGTTTGTGCTCCATAAAATAATCCGGCAGGGGTATTCGCTGATATCATTACATTCAGTGTAGAAACCCGAATCGAATAACCTTCTTTACCCAAACGGGAGTTGTCCACATTATTTAGTCTAAATTCGATGGATCTTTTAGCTTTATCGCTCGTAATTAACAACTTATTTCCAGTCAGCGAAGCCAATTGTCCCGCAAATAATTCAGCAGTTTCCCGGACTTCCGAATTCTCTGCAGGAATTATGATCTTCGTTTTTAATCCGAATGAAAAAGTTCCTGGCAGATCTTTTCTCTCGACCGGTTGAGGAATAAGCGACTGGCGATTTTGCCCGAAAGCAGAGCTGCTGCTTATTGCGATCAGGAGAACACATGCAAAAAGAAAGCTTAATTTGTTCATGGTAGCTAGATTAAGTTTTTATCTGATCTTGTATAATCCTTTATAACTCAGGTAATTTTCTGTTATTCCAAGCGAATCAATAAGATCGCGGATTTCGATTGTTTTCAGAATATGTGTGTTGAATCCTTTCCCGATGTCATTATTATACACCCACGATGGAGTCGGCCACAAGCAGGCTTTAAATTTGACAGTGCGGTAAAAATTTTTACTGGCGCCCTGTTGCCCGTGGTGGGCTACCTGCAGGTAGTCGCAATCAAGATCTTTCCGGAAGGGACTCTTCAGTAAACGTTCGCTTTCTTCGCTGCCACAATCGCCAAGAAAAACCATCGATTTTGCCTGATCCCAAACCCTGATGATCATACTCGAATTGTTGTAGGGATTCATTGTGAGGTCTTCGTTCTTCACTCCCAGAATTTTAAAACTAGTCTGGTCAAGTTTGATCACCATTCCTGGAGATTTAACATCTTCAACAGAGATGCCTGACTTTTTCAGCAATTCATAAAATTTCTCAACGCCTTCTTTACATCCGGCCTCTGCCCCATAAAGCTGTGGTGAAAATTCGGAGTGATAAATTTTTCCAATTTTCAAATCCTTGGGATCTTTCAGAATTTCAGCCAGGGCACCGACATGATCGTCATGAGGATGACTGACAAACCAAACGTCAACCTTGTTACCCAGTGCTGCCAGAAAACCGCGCAGATACAAAGCCTCTTCTTTTACTCCGCCATCCATCACGGCTACTTTGCCGTCATTCATCCTGAAAACATACGAATTTCCGATGGTGTTGATCTGCGACGGGAGCTGCCAAACTTCGAAGTTGGATTTCGGTTTCGAAAATCCAGATAAAGTTCCAAACAGAAAGGCTACCAAAATGATCCCATATCTTTTCATCATCAGCTTATTTATCGTCGTTATTCTTTTTTGTGACATAATTTATAGCTGCCTCCAAGTTAATTCCGCTTTCCCACGGACGATAACGACAACCCGTTGGAACATCGTTTTTGTAATACTCGCTCCAGGTACCCGATTTATTCCGCAGATCCATCATTTTGGAGTAAATCTCTCCGGCCAGCAGATGGTTAAACTCGGTGAGGGCATACAAAAACAATCCGTAGTCGTAACCCAGTAAACGGTTATCCTGTTGGCTAATTGTTATTTGTCCTGCTTCCTGGTAGCGTGCAACCAGCTCATCCAGCATAGATTCTTTTTCCTGCCTCGAAAAAAGAGTTGACCCGATGTAAATGGGCATCAGGTAAACCGATGGCAGGTAAAATTCTTCAGGAACTTCAGGTTCAATCTTTTGGTCAGCTTTTCCAAAACATTCTTTGCAGAAATAGAGTGACGCCTTGTAATGTTTCAGTATTCCGCAGTAGCCTCCGTGCCCGGGATACAGACAAACGCCATGTCGGTATTCGGGAAAAGTGCACAGTGCGGCTCGTCTGGGATTGTTAACTAACAACCGCCCATTTTTCACAAAATTGTCACGATAATGTTCCGAAACTTTATCCAGAAGCTCCGAATCTTGTTGCAACCACTGTTTATTTTTAAAATTTGAGCTTTTAGCGTAATTCAGAAATTTACGGCCACCTTCAATAAACAGCAAGGTAGCTTCGGAAGATCCGTCATTCAAAGCTTTCCGTGAAACCATACCTCCGGCGATATACGTTTCGTCACCATTGAACGGAAGCATGTAATCAACCAGATTCTTCTTTTGTGCCTCCCAGCACCATTCAAGGAAAGGCATGATCTGACTGACAAATTCACTGTCTTTTGTTTTTTCAAGGTAATCGAATGCCTGGATAAGCAAGTACCCGGTTATTTCTACTTCATCGTTTTCGTGCCGGTGAAAAATACCCGGAATACCCATTGCCTGTGCATTACAGATGTAACCAAACTGTTTCCAGACGTTAAAGTAGAAATTCAGGATTTGCCGGGCCCGATCATGATAACCCAACGATAAAAAAGCTCTTGAAACCCCATACTGATCACGAATATAGGCCAGATGATAATAATGACCTGCAAGCACACCACCATCTTTTGACTGCTGAGTTTTGAGTAACACAGAAACATCATCGATGGCTTGTAACAGTTGCTTTTTATCCGGATTCTTATTGCTAATCTCCTCTGTAAAGTTCGACTGACTCTTCATGAATGTATGCCAGTCACTCCGGGTTTGTGCGAGCAAGCTTTCCGGAGATTGATTAAACATAGCCTGAAGATGATCGTTCAATTCCTGAAACGACGGACCGCCAACCAGGCTAAACAGGCCTTGTCCTTTCCCGAATTCCAGAAAATATTCATTTTTACGTTCCGGATTGAATGCAAAATCGGTAGAACCTTTACTCAAAACCTGATGATTAGTCTCGAAAGGACTCGAATATGTGTGATATACATATGCTCCGGGATTTGCCGTAACCAATAGACTGTTATTTACACCATACTCCTTCCTGTACCTGGGATAATCTGAAATGGAGACCTTCCCATCCAGATTGTTTACCGACAAAAGGAATGAAACAGGTTCGGTCAAGTTTGATATACGATAAAAACAAGACAGACGACTGCTAACAAAATCAGTAATCGTTCCGATTGGGTTTCCGTTTTTGAAAAGTGTATGAACATAAATATCAGTTCCCGGTTCGCGTTTGGTTTCAACCTGAACTTCCGGAGATTGAAGTTTTACGCTAAACAAAGAAGGCGAGCTGTATGGAGGACCAAACACCTGAATAATATCAATCCCATCCTCATATACGCAATAATCACCATTCCCAAGACAATGAATTGTATTGTACGACTGAGTATAGCCAACATTCAGAAGAAATATCCAAATCACTGTAAGTACGAATGATTTCATAAAAGCTTTAACTTTAGATTTGTCAATTAAACCTCCTCGTACCATGCCAATTGGACCTCCTGCATCCCGCATTATCTTTATTTACTGAATTACATTAAAATCTTCAGGTTTTCTATCCTGCACTATCCGGTGAAGTACGAATTCTTTATTTACGGCGCTTTTGGCACCCAGGTGCAAACATGTTTCCCGTTCCAGTTATTCACCGAAGCATAATCAACCATTCGTATAAATCCATCTTTTACAGGAACCTGAAACTGCATTTTTACTCCTGAAACTGTTGGACTTTCCGAAACAATATCAACATAACCATCGCTGGAAATGAAAGAAACCGGCTGATTGTAATGTTCGTCTATATTTTCATCACGCGCCAAAACGATTGGTCCGCGCGCCAAAGCCTGAAAATTGTCTCCTGCCCGATTGCTTCCCTTTGGGGCCTCAACAACCCGGCAACGCATGTCGAACTGTAGTTCGATTTGATCGCCTGCCGTCCATTCCCGGTTTATTTCGGCATAAGTTCCCGGATCGGCGACAAGTTGTTCTCCGTTCACTTTCAAAACAGTGGCCTTACTCCATCCCGGGATGCGAAGTTTTACAGAAAATTTTTCAGGAGATTTGGGCGAAACTTTTATAATCACAAGGCCCGAAAGCGGGTAATCAGTTATCACATAAAGTTCTACAGGTTTCTCTTTGGCTGTTGAAGCCATGGATGTTCCAGCATTATAGAGGTTAATAACCGGCCCGGTAGCTGAATTCATCACCGCTACAAATGGCAGATAAGCCAACCCCATCGGCCCGTTCAGGTTGCAACAGGTTACATAAACGCTGTCAACCATTCCGCCCCAACCTTCAGTATTTGTTTTCACACCGTTCAGCAGATTGACATAACTGAAACCATCCCCTTCAGGTTTCATAGCCCCGAGGAGCCCGTTGTACGTATATTTTTCAATCATGTCCACAGCTTTCGGATCGCCGGTTAGTCGTACGATCTGGCTGCATAGTTTCAGCCAGGTTACCCCCACGCAAGTTTCCATCATTCTCCGGATATCCGGATTGGTTTGTTCCAGAGCCGTATTATCCCATGCTTCGCCGTAAACAGCGGGATGATAGGGCTGATCGCCGCCGCCATTGCCAATAATGGTAATTTCCTTGTCAATAATATTCTGGTAAAGGTTCATAAAAGCCTGTTTCCACTTGTCGTTTCCGGTAACCCGGTAATATTCCACCAAACCTTCAAACAGCGACATCATCTCATAGGCTTTCGGGTAAACTCCGCCAATTTCTTTCGGGGCTTTATTGTTGAAGGCATCTTCAATAATATTAAAGCCTTTGGCACCACCCTCAACTTCAACAATATATTTGGCAAAATCGAGGTATTGCTGATACCCCGTCAGCTTATACAGTCGCATGATAGGTTCGAGAATGGTACTCGATTCGATGTGGTTCGGACTCCAGCCCTGATCAACAATCGGAACTTTAGGTGAAGGTCCGGTTTGAGAAATGATACAGTCCGCATGATCGATCATTGCCTGCAGTACCGCCGGATCCTGCTCCACCTGCATATAATATTCGTCCAGTGCAAGCAAAACATATTTTCGTTCCCACAGGTCACCGCCAGGTCCGTCGGGTTGTTTGTCAATTTCAGAGCAACTGATGCTGCCATTTTCGCGTTGAGTCGTCAACAGATCGGCTACTGTAGCCTGAAGTATCTTTTTAAGTTCGGGATCCTGTGTGTAGCGGTAAAACATACATCCGGAGCGAACAGCCTTGCCCCACATTTCTCCCTGCGCAAAAAAAGCTCTTCCTGTCCTGAATTTTTCGACCAATGCGGTATAAGGAACCACTCCTTTATTCCAGTGAGCTATGGAATGTTGGATGTAATCTTCCAGATAACCGTTCCAATGAATGGAATTTGCAGGTAGTGGCGTTAACTGATCCTGAACTTTTACCCTGCTATCCGTCTGGCATGAGCTCCATAAAAGACACATAGCAAGCAACAGCACTGAATTCCAGCGATTCGTCACACCGCCTGCTTTCCAAAATATTTTTCTGACAACAGCCATATTCTTTAGTTTTTAGTTTAGTTTTTTTTCAAGATGCCGCTTAATTCACAATTAGTTTTTCCCTTTCACACGAACCTTGCCCTCTTAACTCAACAATGTAGATTCCTCTATTTTTAAGGAATCCGATATTAATCTGCTCAGACAATGCCGGTTCTGCAAACCTCTTTTGCCAAACTTGCTGGCCTGCAGAACTATAAATAGTAAGTACCGAGTTTTTTTCTGCTCCTGAAGGAAAAATGACGGTCAGCAGCTCTTTCGCCGGATTGGGATAAATCCGGAACGATGACTTCTTATTTTCAGATAAGCCGGTAGCATGATCAATAAAATAATGGTAATTGAACCGCCCCGATGGAGCCACATCTCCGTTGACATAAAAGTCCATGATATTACCGTCTTCCTGCATATTGTCGCTCCATTTAAATTCGAAGTTCAGCAGCTTGTCGTCTGAAATTCCAAGTACCGAGCGTTGTATCTTGAAAACTAAAACCGTTTGGTTAATTGTATATTCTGCAACTCCGATGTTGCTCCAACTCCATGACTTTTCACTTTTTTCGACATTTGCCACATAGGCTGGGCTATTTCGGTTGATTACAAAATCGTAGCCTTCCCACCCTGTATTTTTATTGCGATCGATGTCGATGAACAGGCGCATCCATTTTGCGTCAGATTTGTCGGTCAAAGCAGCAGAGGTCTCTGCATAGAAATAAATGTATTCCTTATCACGGGCAACTTTAGCCCTGACCAGATCATTTCTTCCGGTGGTATTCGTGTATATGAGCGCGTCTCCTTGTCCTGCATGATTCCGATTAATAACATTCCCCTTGTGCGAAAGGAATTCGGGCTTCACGTCATCCCATGAACTTTGGTCATTCAATATGATGGTCTTGGTGGCTGAAGCTTTTTCCTCAGCAATCATCCCCTTAAACTTGCGGATATTACTGATTAACTGCATGTAATATACATCACCTTTATTTCCCCACGATTTCACGGGTTCAATATCCCGGCTTTTTTCTGCTGAATATTCATCGACAAAAGCAAAGGGCTTCACATCCCAGTCGAACCAACGCCCGGCAATCCATTCATTCCATCCGGTCACAAAAACCAAATCAGGATCAAGCTGAAAAGCTCGCCCCCATTGTTCCTGAAAGTTCTGGCCGTAAAGCCAGGCCTCAGGTCGGGAATCCTGACCGTTTGCTTTGGTGTAGCTTCGCCCGTAAGTCAGCGGAGTATTAAAACCGCTGGCGTGTCCCCCACTGGCATCCGACGCATTTTGAGCCACCCCAACCGGAACCTGTTCGTATCCCCCGGTAGCTTTAGCAACATAGCCATGCTGCGGATAATTTTCGAGCCAGCCCCACTGCTCGTTGGTTGAAGGGCCATTCACATAATCGGGCTGACCAGGACGAAATGTAAAAAATGCCTTCACCTCATCAACTTTTTGCTGATCAGTCATGGCCAGAACCCGCACAGGCGTATGATTTGTCCCGCTTGTCAATTGGGTAAAATTTAAATCCGAACTATAGGCTATTTCGCTTTCATAGTTTCCGCTTACCGGAAGTGCATTGAAATAACTAACCGACGTTCCGCTTGTTTCGGAGTATTTCCAGACGCCTACGGTTTCGGTCCCGTTGGCGAGTTCCCATAGGTAAGTTCCCGCATCCTGTTTTCCGAAGGACAGGATGAGTTTTTCGTTGTCGGAGAAATTTGCGAATTTTTTTTCGGCGAGAACGGCTCCGGAAACGGTTTCGTTGTAATTGTTTTTCCATTTATATAATCTGAAAGTAAGATTTCCAATGTTGTTGCCCCAACTCGGACAAGTTGCATTAATCCCGTAGAAAGCTGTCGTTGCAGTAAATTTTAAGCCGGCGCTGTTTCGCTTAGCGACTATGCTGTTAGGGTAAGCCATAATCAAAGGTTTTCCGTTCCACATAAACCACAAATCTTTATACAGTTGGGGTTGGTAAAGCTCGTTGTACAGTTCGGTTAGCGATTCCATCGAACCATCAGTTGGACCAAATGGTAACAGAAAGGCTATTTGCGGAGTCTGAACTCCATCTTTACGGGCTTGGCTCCAAACCTCCAGTAATTTGGTGTATGATGTTTTCCAGGTAAGATTTCCATTGCTGCAATCAAAAAAAACGACGTCAACACCAGCATCAGCCAGCATCTCGGCATGCCTTCGCAGCACCCATTCGTCGGTAGTTCGGTAATAGCCAAACAGCGGTTCGTCCCACCAAAAAACGCCACCGGTTATGCCTTGCCAGGCAGGATGATCGGCATTGGTAGCTGCTTCAGGATATTGCTGTAGTATTTGGGTAATGTTTAATACAGGAGAAAATGTGGCATTAGCATCGGTATGCCAGGTCCAGTAAAACAGCCCGACCAGCTTATCTTTCCGCGAACTGCCTGCTTCTTCAAAAGTGGGCAGCCTTCGGCCAAGAGCATCCGTGGCAGGCAGTCCATTCCCGAAATTACCGGCAAGTTGAGCAAACAGTCCTGAAATGCAAAAAGAGACAAATAGAATAGCCGAAAATAGTTTTTTCACAATCTATTAGGATTAGACTTTAGCTGAGATAATAAAGTGGCCTGAAATATCAGTATGAATAACAAACTAGAAGTATGGGCTCTCAGAAACAAGGTTCCAAGAGCCCATTTTCTTGTTGGTTTAAATAGCCTTTAAAATGGTCTGATTACAACTGAAGTGTTTAATCCAACCATCCCGGATTTTGCCAGTTTACCCCGGAAAGACCGATGATCTTATCAACTTCATCCTGATCAATCGGGTACATCAGGTATTTGTCTGAAGAACAGTTCCGGTCTTTGAATTTGAATCTGGTATAGGTATAGGCTGAACCGCTTTTGGTGATTTCCATTCCGGTAACAAACTTATCTGTTTCATTCAGGATCTTCCAGCGCCGAACATCAAAGAAGCGGTGTTCTTCGAAAGCCAACTCAATACGGCGTTCGTTCCGGTATCTCTTTTCAAATGCTTCTTTAGTCATACCTGTCGGAAGTGCGGGCATCCCAACCCTGGCGCGAACTGCGTTAACCGCATCTCTTGCGCTCATCGAGAGGCTTCCTGAAGTAATAACAGCGTCGGGACCATCTGACTGATAAGCAGATTCCGCAAAATTCAGATAAAGTTCAGCCAGACGGAACAAACGAACAGCACCATCGGCGTCGTTACTTTGTCCTGATTTGAAATTATTGAATTTGCGCAGGTAATATCCGGTACGGGTATGTTTACGGTTAAGATCAGATATTTCTTCTTTTCCGCCAACATAAGTCTGAACCGATGAACCATCGACCTCACCGGCAGGAAGGCTTTTGACCCGAATCTGGATGTTTTTGATCTGCATGGTTACACCAGGATTAACACCGATGTCAAAACGAAGATTATCTCCCGGATTTCCCCAACCGAAAGCCTTAACATTGCTGGTTATATCAATCGAATAAATACTCCACTCGGTTGCTTTAGGTACAGCCACAGGTTTAATTGAACGAGCTTCTGCCAATGCTGGACCAAAAAAGATCTGAGGATTAATTTCATCCGAACTTTTATATTCAAAAGAGAATGTAACAGTAGGCGGATTATTTAAACTCTTAGTTAGAGCAGTAAGCATAACAAACGGGTCTCCACCGGTCGTTGTCAGACTATAAGAACCTGGGGCAACTTCGGTTACATCCAACTGATTGGTACTACCTGTAAATGCAAGGCTATAGGTATCATCACGTTCTTCTGTCACCTGACCCAAATTACGAACTGCCCCGTTGTAATAGATGGAAGCATAAAACCTCGGATCACGTCCTTCATAAGGATTAGCCGGATTATAGCCTGAAGCGCTGTTTATGATCGGGTTCAATCTGTTGGCATCAGAGTAACCAGTAATCGGCATCTGTCCGTTAGCCATTTCATAGCTGTCAACAAGCTCCTGAGTCGGACATGGGCCTGCTTTTTCCATACCCGGATTGGATGGTAAACCTGCATATTTCCATACCTGCATTTGGCCACCGCTATGATAGATCGTTTCTTTATCGACTGACCGCTGATCGTTGGAACCGGTAAAGAAGTACAGTGCATAAGCATTTTGTGCGATAGTACTGGCAGGAGTCACATCAAATAATTTGTAGTCGTTAGCTAAACATTGAGCCAGCGCTTCTTTATTGATTGCTGTTGCCATAGCCCAGGTATAAGTACCATCAGACCAAAGCGGACTTGCTGCATAAGTTACAGCTTCCGATTTAATTGCGTAAGCTACCGCACGGCTCATTATTCCATACTGATTGTCGTAAATTGACCAATGGAAACCATCTTCAGTATTTGGAACCGCCAAAGCCGCATCGCAATCGGCAAGAATAAAGGTTACTACTTCTGAAAACGTGGCTCGTTTATCTTTCGAGAAATCGTAACCAATCTCCAACGGTTTTTCAAAAATAGGAACGCCACCGTAACGTTTAATCAACTGCAAGTAGTAGAGAGCTCGTAAAGTACGCGCCTGCGCAACCCATCCTGCTTTTATTTCTTCAGTAGCATAAACCGTTGCCGTTTTCATGTTTTCGATGAAGACGTTGCATTTGCGGATTCCTTCGTAAAGCGAACCCCAGGGGCTGCCATCAACCGAATAGGATGGATAGGATGATGAAGTAACACTACCGTTGTACCACATACTGTATCTTGAACCGGGAGTGACATCATCGGCATCCTGAGCTTCATCGCTAAACGAAGAACGGTCCATGTAAGGAGCAGGACAATGTCCATAGCAAGAATTAAGATAACCCTTGGTCCTGTTCAGGTCACTGAAAACTTCGTCCATTGTAATACGACCATCGCTGGGCAAGTCCAGTTGTTCGTTGCAAGAAAAAAGGAAGCCCGATAGCACAATGGCAAAGAAGATATTTATATATTTTTTCATCTGAATGTTTTTAAATTTTAATTTTTTACAGTTCATTTCTTCAGATTAAGTTATCAATCCACTAGAATGTGACACTTACCCCAATGTTGTAAACCCTGTAAACAGGAAATGAAGAGTAAGTTCCTTCCGGGCCAAAATCATCAGATTTCATATTATCCCAGGTAATCAGGTTTTGTCCGCTGAGGATAACTTTAGCTGTACTTGCCGAAATTACTTTAGTAAGCCTTGAAGGCAATGTGTAGGTCAGTTCAGCATTTTTGAGCCGTAAGAAAGATCTGTTGTAGTTGTAATAATCATTGGCTTCATGGCTAACTGTTTTAGCCAGCGAAAGAGCTGGTGCTGTAATTTTCTCGCCATTCTGATATCTTTCTTCAGTCCATGCATTCGCGTGCAAAGCCCCAAATACCCCATCATAGCTGGTTTCATAAACACCTGTTCCCTCGTAAATAGAAGAATAATCGCCTATACCCTGAAACAGAAAGCTCAGTCCGAACGATTTATAATTCAGGCCTCCAGATACCGCATAAGTTATACGCGGAATAGAGCCTTTTCCGATAGGAGCTTTGTCGCGTTCGTCAATGGTTCCATCGTTATTCAAATCCTGATATTTGAGATCGCCAACCCTTGGTGTACCGAAACCATACACCAGGTCGCTGGATTCAATTTCTGATTCGGAGTTGAAAAAACCGTTTCCATTGCTGTAATCAACCAGATAACCAAATTTTTGGCCATAAGAGAACCCTTCTTCCCATTTCCGGTAAGCATAATCTTCAGCCTTGGTAGCTTCGTTCCAGTTAACAACTGTATTCTTGACATAGCTGTACATACCTCCTAATGAAATACTCCAATCTTTGTTAAGCGTCTTGGTATAGTTTACTGAAATGTCGTAACCTTTATTCTCGAATGTACCGGTATTGGTTTTCGGATAATTCGTTAAAGGAACCCCCTGATAAAGCGGAATGGTAGAATAAGCACTCACCACCATATTTTCCATACGTTCTTTAAACACATCCACCGAAACTGACAGAGCATTAAATAATCCTAAATCAACACCAACGTTTTGTTTCGTAGAAACCTCAGCTTCTATATTCGGATTACCTACCGTTCCTTCATTGATCAAATACTGAAGATAACCAATAGGTCCCCCTCCTGAAACGGTTACATTATCGAGATAAGAATAACGACTTAACCCGCTTTGGTCGTTGGCTGCTTTTCCATAGGAAGCTCTAAATTTAAGATTGCTCAACCAATCGGCATCTTTCATAAAGCCTTCGTTAGAAGCCACCCATGCAACTGACATGGCGGGAGTAAGCGTATAACGGCTACTGCGAGCATATTGCTCCGATCCGGAGTAACCCAGATCAAACTTAGCCAGATACCTGCTGTCGTATCCGTAGGTCGCTTCAACACCTGAGCTTACCCTATTGTATGGAAGGGATTCGGGCGATCCGGTATCTGCTTTCGTAAGGTTCTGGTAGAACATATACCCCATACCGGTAACACTGTGTTTCCCAAAATCACGTTGATAATTCATCGCCATATTATAAGTCAAATGATAATAAAACGAATGCGATTTGCCATAAGCCAGCGGAGTATCGGTTTGTGAACCTTTTTTGATAAACGTAAGTTTTGTTTCATCATCAGTCCTGACCCAACGTTCATAATCCTGAGTCGTTCCAAGGCTTCCAACAGAATTGGTCTGGTAGGCCATTGTTCCGGTCATTGACAACCCCTGAGTAAGAAAACTCATGTCGAGGTTAAGACCAAACTGCGAAGTAATGTTGGTTACAGTATGCCGGTAATAACCTGAACGGTTAAGCATTCCATATGTTGGATCAGTTACCCGTTCTGTCGTAATCACTTTACCTCCTGAATCAAGCACATTACCCTCGGAATCAAGCACCTGTGGAGTTACCGGACCATAAACCGTTGATGGCATCTGGAACAAACTGCTGTAAATCGTCGAATTGGCCTGTCCCGGAGTTCTTTCACGTTTTACATTACCACTCAGACGAACGAATGCATTCAGGTACCTGTTGAGTGACATATCAACATTCGAACGATAGTTAACCCAGATGTTGTTTGCATTCGGATTATATTTATCCTGGTCGGTTTTAAACTGTCCTCCCTGATGCATTACATTAATGTTCGAATAAAACTGTACTTTATTATTTCCGCCGCTAACATTAATTCCGACACGCTGCATACTGGCGAAATCTTTCATAAATCTGTTGTACCAATTATTATTGGGGTACAGTTCACGGTTTTCACCTGAACGATAGTTGGCAATTTGTTCGTTGCTGAACAGGTAATTTTCACCAAGTCCGTCATTAAACGCGGCTTGGTTTCTCAGTTCCGCATAATCGGCAGAGTTGTAGAAAGTTGGCGTAGTTGTTACCTGCTGCAACGATTGATCAAAACGAGTATTGATTTTCAATCCGTCTTTCGTTCCGCGTTTGGTAGTAACCACGATCAGTCCGTTTGCACCCTGAATACCATAAAGTGCCTGTGTTGATGCATCTTTCAGAACCGTAATTGATTCAATCTCATTGGCCGAAATGTACTCCAGAGTCTGATTACTGTTATAGGCGCAGATAATTCCATCAATCATAACCAGTGGACCTGTTTCTCGGGCTGCTGAAATACCTCTGACAAATAAATTGGTATTTGCGCGTGATAATTCAGAGGAAGATTCCAGAGTGGTTAGTCCAGAGAGCCTGCCGGCTAGAGTTTGTCCGAGGTTGGCAACAGGTGCTTTCTCTAGTTCCCGCCCACTTACAGTAGCCACGGCTCCCGAAATTTTACTGCGTAACTGCGAAGTATAACCAAGTTGGATAACTTCGTCCAAATTGTGTGCATCGGCAATAAGTTTCACATCAATGCGCTCCTTATCTTCAATAGCAACCTTTTGTTTGATATATCCAACGAATGAAAAATTCAGGAACTCATTTTTTTCATTCAAAACCAGTACGTATTCACCTTCAGCATTTGTTAATGCCCGATATTGGCCATCCTCAGAGCTAACTTCAACACCTTCAAGAGGTTTTCCAAATTCGTTTAACGCTACCCCGTTAATGGAAATTGACAACTGTTGTGCGCTAAGTGTTACCCCGAAGGAGCACATGAGCACGAACACAAACAGCATTCCTATTTTTAGAGTTATTTTTTTTTGTCTCATTGCGATTTGTCATTTAAGTCCATTTACTAAATACTACTACCAACCCGCGTTCTGCCAGTCTTCTCCGGTAATCGCTTTCAAGCGATTAGCTTCTGCAAGAGGCATTGGCACCCAAAGAAATTTATTGGTATAACACTTCCGTTCGGTGGAGCGTACAGTGCGTCGTCCGTAGGTGTATGTGCCATCCGAATTTCGGGTTATTTCTGCAGCTGTAATCCACTTATCCGTTTTGGAGAGGTCGCCTGTAGGCGTACACCAGCGGCGGACGTCGAAATAACGATTTTCCTCCATAGCCAGTTCTACTCTACGTTCCTGGCGAACGCGCAAAATAAGTTCTTCCTTGGATAAACCTGTTGGCAGATCGGGCATACCTACTCTCCTTCTGATTTCATTCACGGCTTCGGCGGCTTCGGCTAATTTACCGGCTTCGGCAGCAGCTTCAGCAAAATTCAGTATGACTTCGCCTAAACGGAAAAGTTTCCAGTTAGCTCCACCTACCACATTGTCACCACCTGAATTCGGATGTAAGAATTTCCGTTCAAAATATCCTGTCCGGGTTGCTTTTCTTACTGAAGCGCTTATACCTGTCTGAGGTTCGCCGACATAAGTTGCAATAATTCTGGTGCGGTTACCCATCGCGGCCGGATAATTCTCGAAAGATCCGGGAGCCTCGGCAAAACTCCAGAAACATTTACGTTTTGAGCCGTTGTAGTATATAGATGCATAAAAGCGTGGGTCTCTGTTTGCATATGGATTTTGCGGATCGTATAACGTATTGTTATCGTCATAATTAGGTTCCAGATGCTTTTCGTCCAGATACGGATTTGCCAGATCCAGAATAGGTTTTCCATCAATAGTTTCGTATGAATCAACCAATTCCTGGGATGGACATGTACCTGATTTATAACCATCCTGAGCTCCAATCCCGTCGATATTCCAGATGTTTCCCTGGCCATCACGGCTCTGGTAAATGGTTTCCTTATCAACCGGATTTGATGAATAGCTCATGGTTTGAGTGAAATATTCATTGTAAAGCGCTGAATATTCATTCTTCTCAGGACCGATGAAAGCAACATCAGACATATAAGTCTGAGGGAAATTAACTTTTTTATACAATTCAAATCCGTTTGCTTTCAAATTAGCCAAGGAGGTTTTGTTGATGGTGTAAGCCTCTTGCCAATAGTCCTTCCCGTCATTATAAAGCGGACTTGCAGCGAAAAGTATCATCTTCGATTTAATTGCCTCGGCCATCCCCTTGTTTACACGCCCGGCTTCTGATGAAATGGTTATTCTCCAGGGTAATTCTGCGGTAGCAATTGCCACATCGCAATCTTCAATAATGAATTTCACAACATCGTAATAGCTTTCCTTTTTTACGATCGAAAAGTCATCGGCTAAGCCATAAGACGTACGTTCAATTGGTAAAATAGGGCCATACCATTTGAGTAATTCAGAATAATAATAGGCACGGAGTAAATGAGCCTCAGCTTTCCAGCGTTTCCGGTTCGTTTCGTCGCTTACAGTAGCCTTATCAATACGGTCAATAAACACCGAACAGTTACGGATTGCACTCCAGTACCGGGCCCAGTAATCACCATTTCCAGCATCACTGCTGATATTGGTTATCGGGTGATTGCTGGCAGAAGCATCTCCATTGTACATGCGGCCCGACATAATCCATGATTCAGCTTCAGCATCGGTATCCCAAGCCTCATCACTCCAATCAACCGGCCCCCTGCTCCAAAAGAAATATCTGGTTCCTTTAGCCGGCATATTTGAATAACAGCTATTGAGAAAAGCTCCAACCTTATCATTATCGGCAAAAATTTCATCCATTGTAATTTTACCATCCGGTGCCATATCCAAAGCTTCCGAACAGGAACCTAAGGTTAATATCATCAATATCAATGCGGAGTATATGCATTTAATCTTCATAATTTCAATAATTTAAAGGATTAGAAAGTGAGGTCGACACCAAAGTTTACCATTTTGGTTACAGGATACCCGATTGGATCGTTTCCTTCCGGATCCAGGTGTCCCATCCGTAAATGATCCCACGTAAAAAGGTTCTGTCCGCTCGCATAAATCCTCAGATTCTGTATTCCTAATTTGCTGAGCGCACCTTCTGAAAACGTATAACCCAATTCAAGATTTTTCAGGCGGGTAAAAGAACGATCCATGATAAAGAAATCATTGGCAACATGGTTGGTATTGCTGTGAGTACTTAATGCCGGATAAGTGATTTTGTCTCCGTTGGCATAACGTTCTGCAGTCCATGCATTCTTGTGGTAATCAAAATAAGTTCCCCTGATGATGTATTCATACACACCTTGAGCAGCATAGTTGCTGCTATATTTACTCACACCCTGAAAAAATGCGGTGAAGTCGAAAGATTTATAATTCAGATTTAATGTGAAACCATAAGCAACTCGTGGAATACTGGAGAAACCGATGGGTGCCTGGTCCTTGTCATTTACAATGCCATCCTTATTCAGATCGACATATTTGAAATCCCCAACTCGTGGATCTCCAAAACCATACGTTGTAGTTGCCAGGTAATTATCTAACTCTTCCTGAGAATTAAAGTATCCGTTACCATTGCTGTAATCAATTTTATACCCCCAGGCCTGGCCGATGGAATAACCGGTGCTTCTGTACCTGTAAGCATACGTTTCATCGCGCATGGCTTCATCCATGAACTTCCTTTTGTTGTGGTTGTAACTATAGTTACCCCTAATCGTCATCGAAAGGTCTTTGAATAGCTTTTTGTTGTAGGTGAGTTCTATTTCATACCCGCTGTTATCAACTTCTCCCATATTCACTTTCGGTATATTACCTAGCGGAACTCCCTGAAATTCAGGAACAGTACCTCTCGATATCAGAATCTGGCTCCGGTTCTCTACAAAATAATCAACGGCAAGGTTCAGCGCGTCCATTAACTGAACATCAACGCCATAATTTTGCTTTTTAGCAACCTCCCAACTTAAGTTCGGGTTTCCTAAAAGCCCCTGATCAACACCTTTTCCTAAACCCAGACTACCGAGAGGACCTCCTCCCATTGTAATATTGTCCTGATAAAGGAAACGAGCAGTTCCCATTTTATCGTTACCAACTTTTCCGTAAGATGCCCTCAGTTTCAGATTGGTAATCAATTTGTTATCTCTCATGAAATCTTCATTCGAAATAACCCATCCGGCCGATACTGCTGGAAAGAATCCATAACGTTTACTTGGGGCAAACTGTTCGGAACCATTGTACCCCATATCAACTTCACCCAAATAGCGCGAATCATAGCTATATGTAAAACGACCAGAGACTCCTAACAGGTTGTAGGGAATTTCACCGCCTGTTGACTCCCAATAATCGCGTTGAGCCAAAATCATTCCGGTAACATCGTGTTTTGTTCCAAATGTCCGCTTATAGTTGATTGATCCCTGCATATTAATGTTGTAGCGAGAATCTGCTCCCTTGACTATTTTAAGCAAACTTTCGCCCGAACGCTTAATGGCATAACTCATTGTATTTGTTGCAGAGTTAACATCTGCCAGGTAAAGTCGTTCTGACTTCTCTCCTTGCATCGCTGTGGTGGATTTCGAGTCATACGAAATCATCCCCTTCACGCTTAACCCCTCAGTTATAGCGCTGCTCAAATCCCAATCCAAAGCAAAAGAAGCATTGAGGTTGGCTCTTACTTCATTCCGGTAACCCATCCTATTCATAATTTCAAATGCAGAACGATCCATATAACCGGGGTCAACAATCTGGCCGGGTTCTACTCCAAAACCTTCGATGGTAGTGGGGCCTGGAGTTATGGGAAGAATGGTTTGTGCCTGATAAAGAAGGTCCCTCATCATCCAGTTTGTATCGTTTCCGTACAACCAGGCTGCAGGCATATTCACTTGCTCAATGTAACTTCCGATATTCAAAAATGATTTTAGTGATTTGGTTACATTATAATCAATATTAGCCCTGAAATTATAACGGTCCATTTTGGACGCAGGATCGTAACCCAACACTGATTTTGATTCGGTATTCAAGTTACCTCCCTGGTGCAGGTATGCAGCATTCACAAAGTATGAAACCTTCTCAGTACCACCACTTGCACTCATGTTAATACGAGTCTGCGGAGAATAACGCGAAATATATTCACGATAATAATCGTGGTCAGGATACATATACTGCCTGATACGTGCCTGTTCTGCATAATCCGAAGCATTTGGATCAAGACCTGCCAGAGGATTGGCGTACATGTCCATTGTCGTCTGATCGAAGGGAGGAGTTGTTATCCCGTCGTTCAGCGAAGCTTCATTCCGAAGAGCCATATACTCCAACGAATGCAGGCGCTCGGGCTCCCGGGTGAATGACGTATAACTCTGTTCAGCATTTACTGACAGTTCCATTTTACCTACAGTACCACGACGGGTAGTAATAAGGATTACACCATTGGCACCGCGCACTCCAAATAAGGCGGTAGCTGAAGCATCCTTCAATATGGAAACAGAAGCAACCTCATTCGGGTCGATAGTCCGTATATTGTCACGCGGGACTCCGTCGATAAGGACAAGTGGACTGGTACCATTGGTTGTAGCAGCACCACGCAGATACATGGTTGCATCGTCACGGCCGGGTTGGCCACCCCCTGATTGGATTGAGGTTAAACCTGAGATGCGACCAGACAACGCATTGGCTAAACTGGCAGAAGAGCTTTGTACCACATCTTTGGTTTGAATTGAAGATACTGCTCCTGTCACCGAGAGCTTTTTCTGAACACCATAGCCTACAGCAACAACTTCTTCAAGCCCCACGGTCTCATCCTCCATTACAACCGAAAAATTTGTTTTATTTCCAACAGGCACTTCCTGTGTTTTCATGCCCACGAACGAGAAAACCAAAGTCTTGGCCTCGCCTGTATAAATTAACCTGAAATTTCCGTTTGAATCTGTTATAATACCAAACGTAGTACCCTTAATAACTACAGTAACCCCTGGAACCGGCATGTTTTGCTTGTCCAATACTGTTCCGGTTATCTCCTTCCTTTGCTCAACGACAGAAGGATCATCAATGGATCCGGTCACCGGATTTTTCTTACCAATCACAATTTGCCGATCAAAAACAGCAAACGTATTTCCAGTTGAATCCAATACTTTCTCAAGAATTTTTTCAACTGGCAGGTTATCTACTTTAATATTGACTTTTTGTTTTAAATCAAGAGCATCGTCATAAAATACAAAAATAAATTCACTTTTATTTTCGATCTCTCTGATTAATTGTTGGATAGTTACATTTTGTAAATTTAGTGACAGTTTGGTGTTTTGTGAATAACTTATACTGGCACTTGCTGATACAATAGAGGTTAGCAGAAAAAACAGACATATTTTCATAGTCAGTAATAGTTTTTTCATGAACCAAAATCTCGGTTCATAAAACTTGTTTTTTTTCATAAATTTGGTTCGTTTTTAATTAGCACTTGAAATAATTCACAACACTTGCGATTAAAACACCGGACGGATTATATGGCGATATAATCTGTCCTTTTTTTGCTTTAAACTTTTTGTCAGATTGTTAGTTAAATTTAGTCTTCAATAGGCATTTGGTTTTAAGAGTTTATATACTAATTCTATTATTTTGAGGATATTACAATTACATCATTTTGTATGTCAAAAGAAATTGGGGCTGTTGAACTGATCGCATTAAATATTCCAGAACACTCTGTTTTCAGATCCAGCTTTCCTGTTAAAGTCATTTTCTTGGTTTCGGTATCTTTAAACTCTATTTTCACGTTGTAGTACCTCGATAGTTTGGCAGCAATAGTTTCCAACGTTTCTTTCTCACAGTACAACCACCCATCTTTCCATGAGATATAGGGCAGTACATCGGCTTCATTCAATTTAGCAGTACCTGTTTCCCTTTCATAGCTCATCATTTGATTGGGTTTCATTGTTATCTTTTTGGAATCAACATTGGCCTGAACGCTTCCTTCAACCAGGACAACTGACGAAGAAGGATCATCCGGATATGCGGTTACATTAAACTTCGTTCCCAGCACTTTTACCTGGAAATTATTAGTTACCACAAAAAAAGGTTTGGCGGCATCGTGCGCTACTTCAAGATAAGCCTCTCCTTCAATAAATATTTCACGCTTTACTTTGCCAAACAGAACCGGAAAAATAGCACGGCTACCCGAATTTAACCATAACTTCGTCCCATCAGAAAGGGTCAGGCTCGTCCGTTTACCTCGGGGAACAACCAACTGATTCAATTGCTCATCTTCGCCTTTCGATTCTTCCATCTTCTGTGTCAGACGCTTGTCTGAATTTACAATAATCTCACCCTTGCTGTCATATTTTATATCTAAATTATTGGAATGAAGTACTTCCTCTGATTTATCAGCAAAAATCAGTTTTACCTCATTATCAGGAGAATTTACCTTGGCTATTGATTCATAATTAATTGGTAATTCGTTTGTTTGGTTTAGCTGATAATAGATTAATCCGCCAACACCTATCAGAAATAAAAGACTTGCCGCTGACATCCATCCGGAGAATCTGAAGATTGTTTTCTTTGTGCTGACCGTATCCTTTTCTATACGTTTCCACAAATGATTTACGGCTTCTACTGAAAGTTCTTTTTCTTTTGGGATTATTCCTTTAATAATGGAGATAGTTTCCCGTATTTCCATTTTGCGGGATGGATTCGCTGAAATAAATTGATTCCAGTACAGATCTGATTCTTTAGTTGGGTTTATAACCCATTCAAGAAATTCTGGGTTATGAATTAAATCCTCGGAATCTTTGTTAAAATTTAGGTTCATGCAAAATGTTCTTTGTCTCATATAAGCAGACAACGACTATTTTGTACTCACCAAATTTCATGTTTTTTCATTTAATTTAATGTAAACTTAACAGATAAAGATATAAGAAAATAAATTATTCGGAACAACTACTTGACTACAAGCACTTAATGATATTTTACAAAAGAAAAGAATAGAATAGACGATTTTCTTTGACAACTTTCTCTCAGTTTCTCTATTCCACGAAAAATAAGGTTTCGCGCTGATTGATAATTCATATGTAAAACCTCACTTAATTCGTCATAACTCAAACCCGATATAAACCTCAGATAAATTGCTTCGCGCTGGCGGTTGCTGAGCTCGAGCATAGCCTTTTCAAGTAATTCAAATTGCCTGGATTTTAAGTCATCATCAGTTTCAGAACTTACTGATAAGGAATAAAAAAACGCAGGGGTTTCTGCATCAAAATGAACATACCGTCCTTCTTCATTAAGTATCTTGAAAAGTTTCCTTTTAAGTGAAATAAATAGATATTTTTTGATGTTATTGGTGGTTTGTAAATTCGTTCTGTATTTATGAAGATCAATAAATACGTCATGAATACAATCGTGAATTATTTCGTCATTTTTAGTAAAGTGGCTGCCAAATTTAAACATTGACTGAACATGAGTATCATAAATGATCTTGTAAGCTTTCTCACTTCCAGAAAGGAAATCACTCCACAATTGGGTATCAGATGTTAATTGAAAAGCTTCCCCCATATTTTGAAATAAAACAAAAATTCCTAAAAATCAAATCGGTTAAATTGCAAATGACAGATAAATAGATTTATCATATCCATTCATGTTCTAATAACCTTAGTTTGCAACAAAAGAAACTAACGAATTCTTGAATATTCATTTTTTGTTAGGATAAATTGCTTAATCAAAACCAAAAATATTCTAGTAGTTCCACACAAAAGTATTCCATTTTCTTAAATAAAAAAGAAAGTATTCTTCTTAATGGATAGCCCAACAAGAAGAATGCTGACCTTTTAGGTAAAGCCTTCTGCTGGGAAACTATCGCCAACGCCTGTAAGATATGACCAGGGAGGAAAACAGGTATTTTCAACCGTTGGATGAAATTTTGAAAAAAGGGGAACCTACAAAATGCTCATTTCGCTTAAAGGTCGAGAATCATTATTAGGCTTATGGAAGAAACAAAAACGTGTATGCCCAATCTGCAAGGAGCCAATTGACAAGGGAAAAGACTGGTATTTGGCCAGTATTAACATGAGCAGCAAAACAGTCAAATTATTGGCGAAATAGACCAAAGCCTTTATGAGAAGTTCAGGCCCAAATATGAAAAGGAGTGTTTTGAGATTGAACAGGAACTTGACAGATCAGGCGGTTACAGTTCGAACCTCAAAAAAGTGACTGATTTCGCTGTAAGATTATGTCAGAGTCCCTTTCTTTTATGGGATTCCAGTGATCTGAACGAAAAAAGACTGTTTCAAAATTTGCTTTTTCCTGAAGGAATCTACTATAACCACGAATTAGACTTAGTTCGAACCACAAGAATCAATACTTTTTTTTCACCAATCCCTGAATTAATTGGAGTTTGAACTACGTCTTATTCCAAGCTGATAATCAATATCTTACAAAGTGCTTATTTCAACAGGTCTCGATATAGTCTCGCCTGATATTCAATTCATTACAATACAAATGTATACAAAATTTATCAAATTATTTATGGATTTTTAAAATTAAGTGTAGATTCCGGCGAATGTGAGCACCTGATACCGGAATTTACAATGATAAACCGGAACACGACAAATAACTTTTGAGATAAAACAGGAAAAACGCACCTGACAGACTAAAAAAATCTATTCTATTTTGCGCTAACTGATATTCTTTTTACTTTTCCGCTAAATTCAAAACCTTCATATTAATGGATACAACGACGATTACGACCTTCAGAGTCGTATCAACTTTATATCATGTATATATGCTTTTTTGTGGTTTCAAGTATTAAATTACGTATGAAAAATAAATTTTTACCCCTTTTAGTGGGGATGCTTTTAGTTGCTTTTGTTTGCAACGGACAGGTTGCGAACGGAAACAGGTCTGTTCGTAACGCCGCAGTGCCGACATCGGTCGGGAAGCGGGTCGCGCTATGGCCCAATGGGAAGATACCTGATTTCCAAACTCATCAGATTGCGTCGACTTCCGGGGAAATGAAAGAGCCGGGGTTCAAGGCGTCGGAACACACGATGCCGTATCTCGACTGGCACGAGGCGCCGACGGAGAAGAACGGAGGTTGCATGCTGCTCATTTCGGGAGGAGGATATCAGGGCTGCGTTGACGGGGTGTGGATAAACCGGGTCGCAAAGAAGTTTACCGAACTAGGTTTTATTTGCGTGAGCCTCACCTATCGCACGCCGCGTCCGCAGGGACTGCCGATCTACCAAAGCGCGTGGGAGGACGGGCAACGTGCCGTTCGCCTCGTTCGCGCCGATGCGCAGAAGCGCGGATTCGATCCGGAAAAGATCGGTGTGCTCGGGTTTTCTGCGGGTTCCCACCTGACAGTCCTGCTTGCGACAAGTGCGCTTTCGCCTGCGTACACACCCGTTGATGCGCTCGACCAAATCCCTTGCCACCTCAACTGGGCGATTCCGATTTACACCGCCTACGTGCTCACGGACGGATTGACTGGCCCCAACACGCGCGTCGGCGACGCGATTGACGTGAAACTCTCGGACGTGTTTAAGTTTGATGCAAAAACGTGCCCAATGGCGCTCTTCCATGGCGGCGCGGACATCTATTCGCCGAACGGTTCCACGCAGATCTACCGCCAACTTCGCAGAATGAAAATTCCGACAGAAATCCATCTCTTCGCAGATCGTGGACACGGTTTCATGGGCGACATGAACAAAGGCGAGGAGGGCACCGCCTACGACCACTGGTTCGATCGCATCGCCGAGTTTATCCGCCAGATGAATTTCGACGGGCGCCTCGGTGAGGAAGTTGATTTGATGACCCGCTATCCGAACGACGACACGCGCGGTGATTACAGCAAGGAGCCGGTCTGGCCGGAAGGCAGAACACCGGATGCGCAGACCAACCAGTGCCAGCCGTATATCGAGTGGCATATCCCGAAAGAACATAAAACGAAGGCAATACAGATCATATACTCTGGTGGCAGTTACATGGGCAACGACCCGGACGGGTTCGAGGTTGCGCCAGCGCGGCGTTATCTGAATGAAAAGGGCATGACGGTCGTGACGCTGAAATACCGCACCCCGCGCCCATTGAACGGGCTTGCCAAACACACCACGGCATGGCAGGACCTCCAACGCGCTATCCGGATTGTCCGCAGCGAGGCGGCAGCAAAGGGACTTGATCCAGATCGCATCGGCATCATGGGTTCCTCTGCGGGCGGACACCTGACGCTCATGGGCGCAACAAGTTCGCGGCACCGCTCGTATTGGCCGATTGATGACCTTGACAAGACTCCCTGCAACGTGCAGTGGGCGGTGGCAATCTATCCCGCTTATGCGCTGACGGACGGCGCGGAAAATCCGAACGAGAAAGGCGGCAATGAGGACGACGCACGGCTTGTGCCGGAGTTCGCGTTCGACACCGCGACCTGTCCGGTACTGTTCATTCACGGCGACGCGGACGGCTGGGCGGCGATGAACTCGGTGAAATGCTGGGAACAACTCCGTCGTATGGGAATACAGTCCGATCTGCACACCCTTGTCGCACGTCCCCACTGCTTCCAGCGGGCGGCCGCCCCGGGTACGGGCAGTTACACATGGCTGAGGCGCATTTGGGAATTTATGAACCACAAGGAGTTCAACAAGTAAAAAAAGGACGTTCAGAAAAGCTAAGGAGTCTAATGGAAATATAAGTATGAACAAAAAAGGTTATACCATGAAGAAAATAATGATGCTCATCGCCGGTATGGTGATTGTCCTGGGATTCAGCAGGATCAGCAACGAGTCGGTGGATTCGGGAACGACGTTCGCGAAGGATGCGCTCGCGCCTTTCGTTGAAAACGGACAACTTCCGGGTGCGGTTAACGTCTTTTACAAGGACGGCTTGCAGGAAAACGCCTGCGTTGGTTATGCCGACGTCGCGGCGAAACGTCCGATCACGATGAACGACGTCTATATGCAGTGCTCGCAGACAAAGGGCTTCTGCGGCGTAACCATCGCCATCCTCATCGAGGAAGGCAAGATCGCACTCGACGATAGCGTTTCGAAGTATCTGCCGGAATTCAAGGAACTCTGGATACACGGATCTACCACGGGCAGCGTGAAGACACTCGTCAGGGCGAAGAACGCGCTCACCATCCGCATGGTCATGAACCACACCGGCGGTTTCCCGTTCGAGATTTGCGCGAAGCAGGGCAACATCAAGGGCGGCGGATGGTCCGGCGGTGCGCCGCTTCGGCAGACGGCGGCCATCGCGGCGGCGTGTCCGTTGCTCTTCGAACCCGGCACGAAGGAGCAGTATTCCAACACCGGCATCGATATCGGCGCGGCCATCGTGGAGGTAGTGACCGGCATGCGCTGGGAGGACTTCCTCAAGGCGCGTGTCCTCGATCCGCTCGGCATGGTATCGAGCTCGTTCTGGCCGACAAACAAGCAGCTTGAGACGCAGGTGGAGATGTACGACTGCGTGAAAGATGCGCCCGCGAAGCACCGCGTGCAGAACGACATGCAACAGCGGCCCTACAACGACGCCCACGTCTTCGCATCGGCGGGCGCGGGGCTCTGGACGACCGCGAACGACCAGCTCAAATTCTACAAGATGCTCATGAACCTTGGCGTGGGCGAGAACGGCGTGAGGATCCTCAAGGAAGAGACCGTCAGAGAACTACTCGCAAAATCAACGCGCCCGAAAGGGATGGGCGGTTATTCGCTCGGCCTCTCCGCACCGGAAGAAGATACGGAGGACGCCTGGTTCGGGCATGGCGGCGCATGGGGCACGAACTGCATGGTCAACTGGCACCGCAAGGAATTGAAGCTGTGGGCCGTGCAGCTCTGTGGCGACCCGCGCCCCTGGGATGCGGCCTGTTCAGAGGCGGAGACCAAATTCTTCAAGTACGCCATCGACAACGCCGGCACCGACGCTTTTACCGGCCGTGTCAAGTAAGGCCGGAAACGGGAAAAGTCATGGCAGGCGGGCAAGCCTGCTTCCAAAAAGGTGATCCCCGCAAATGAAATTTGCGGGGATCACCTGATCAATTCTGAATTAGCCGCTGGGCCATGCCGACCGTTCAATGTCCTTCTATGGGCTGTCTGGGGTTTGCTTGGTTACGTCTGTATCAACCGTGACAAACCTTGCCTATGGAAACTGAACTTGCTAAACCTCTGAAACCCAAATTGGGTATGAACCTGTCGTTCAACACTGGCTCATCGCTTTATTTTCAAAACGCACATAGTAACGTAAAAAGTTTATGAGCACCCTTATTTTCTCCTTGGGTATCTGTGGGTCAATAACCGCAAATTTTTGATGGATATTTGGTTTAAAAACGACAGCTTTCCCGGAATTCTGTATCAATTCAATTATAATCATTTCTGGAGAACATATGAACAACAGGAAATCGATTGGGTAGAAGAAAGGAATGGTTCGTTGTTCGCATATGAATTTAAATGGAAGGAAGATCAGGTGAAAATACCGACACAATGGAAAAACGCTTGTCCTAATTCATCATTTGAAGTGATCAACAATTCGAATTTTGAGAAATGGTTGGAAATAACCAGATAGAATCCTGCTTAGAAATTTACGCCGCAGGAGTTGTCTCTTTTGCTCATGGGGTTGCACTCAAAATTCAGCTAATGTAAGCAAACGCTCCTGCTCCATCCCTTTCCGATGTTTATGGAGGAGGTTAATCAGCCGTTCTGTTTCCGGATATTGGCAAAAATCAATATTTTTAAGCAGATAGCTTTGCTGATCGTAGAGTTGAGTTAAACCATATTGATGAACAAGCTGCTCAATATTGGGCGGAAGAAAATAATTACAGCGGTGGGCAGGCAACTGTTTCCGGTATTCATGAATATAAATGCTCAAACCTGCCGGATCAAAGTCACCAAAATGCAGGTAATTATTTGAAATGGTCTGAAGCCACCGGTTCGAGCTGTTGCACCCATTTCGTAAATATCGAATGAAGAATTCATGGGAAAGCGCTGCTGCCTTTCGGACTTATTTTGGCTCCCTTCGATCTAACAAAGGGAATATCTGGCACGCTGTTAAACTTAAATTTCTGGCGTACCAACATTGAGCTGTCCCGGATCAGGTCAACGGGGTGCATGTCAGTTTTTTGCAATCTTTTTTACATTTAGTAAATCAGATTTATAAAACATTAGTGAAAAGGCAAAAAACCGAACGCATCCGAAGGAAACGAGCCACTAAAGGCGCGTTCCCCTTTACCGTTCCGTGAAGCGTAAATAATTTTGCCCGCAATTTTAAATGGAGTGATTTTACCTGATAAAAAATTGAACGAACAAAAAAGGGGCATTGCCCCTAGAATTCAAACATTAACTGCTGAGTTGCTTTAGTTACTGGTGCTTGTAGATCAGTGAGTTCCTGTTTCTTTTCAGGTAGCCTTAAATGTAATATTCGGTCAAACTGACCACCCTGTGCCGATTTAAATTGACCATGTGTTGCCGATTTAAATTGACCACCTAAAAGTACCCTCTAAAAACTACCTTTTTTCAATGTCGTAATTGATATTCAAAATTGTAAAAATTAT
>JAIBEY010000093.1 GCA_019459525.1 Prolixibacteraceae bacterium | reverse complement strand
ATCGAGTCCGGTAACTTCGGTAAACCCGATACGTTCACCGCCCCATTGCACCAGGAAGTGAAATTTGGGAAGAGGATAGTTTGCCATATTGTTTTATTTTAAGAATGAAAATTGTTGTTGAATTAAACACATACTGGATTTCCGGGACTGCTAACTTTCAGCCAGTTTATGAGAGAAGCGTAAAATGATGAATTCAGCAGGGCGAACAACGGCCATACCTATTTCCACAATTAGCCTTCCTTCAAGAATATCGAGCGAAGTCATTGTTTTACCCAGGCCAACGGCAACATAAAATGCATGTTCGGGTTTTACACCTTGCAATGCACCCTGTCTCCATAAAGTGGTGAGGAAGTTTTCGATCATACCTTGAATTTTCACCCAGGTATTGGCGTCATTGGGTTCGAATACAAATGGCTCAGTCGATTTTTTACAGCTTTCTTCCACCATGTTGAAAAAGCGACGAACCGGAACATACCGCCATTCATTATCGTTGCCGGCAAGTGTACGCGAACCAAATACCAGCGTGCCTTTTCCGGTGAAATAGCGGATAGCATTTACCGATTTACCCGCCACAGCATCCACATTCAGGTTATCAAGCTGAGTGGCTGTAAATACAGTTGCCGGTGCCAGTACATTATTTAAACTGACATTGGCTGGCGCTTTCCAAACACCCCGAGTACGGTCAACCTGAGCATACACGCCAGCCACTGCTCCACTTGGAGGCATGACAGTCATGCTTTTGCTTACTCCGTTGATGATGTTTTTGTAAACCGGAAATACCAATACCAGTGAATCGTCAAGCGTTTTGGTATATGCGTTTCCTGCATTTACAATAAGATTCAGGTAGGCCGTATTTAGTTCATCAAACAGAGGCTGCAACAGGTTAACTGCGGCAATCCGTCTGTTGTTATCGTTGGTTTCATCGATTAAGCCAGGAGCGACAGGCGCCGCTGCGGCAACAGTAAGAGGCCAGCTTCCAACGGTTAGGGCAGTAAAATCAGATCCGGCAAGAGCTACTGTAATATCTGCTATTGCTTCAAAGTTCAGCGCTTTAATTTTGGCAAATAGCGGATCAAAATTCGAGGTAATACCTGCCTTTACGTCTGCAAGAAAATCAGGATGAGTAAGAATATTTGGAGCAACTCCATTTGCCAGCAACTGAATTTGGTTTCCTATTGAGACAAAATAATCGAATATATTTTTAAGATTCCCGTTTGTATTACCTAATGGAGCATTAAATGCTGCAACCAACGAGCTGAATCCATCAGATAAAACTCCGTTGGGTGGACTTAAAACCTTTGTTTTAGTTTCAATATTGGCCACATCCGCATAGGCCTGTTCCAATTCAGTGATTAAACCCTGAACTTCAACATCGGAAGTAAGGCCTGAAAGCGGAACGGAAATGCCTGCCCGTTTGATCACACTTTTTACATCGGTGTATTTAATTGCTTTGGGTAGGTTTACCTTTAGCCAGGGCGAATAAACAGCGCCGTATTTTAAATTGTTAATGCCAATATTGTTCCTGAAATTGGTTCCCAGCGGATCATCTTGTTTTACATCAAAAAGTCCGACACGGTCGCCCAGATCGGCACATTGTAACAATGCAGCCTGCTGAACTTCTGCCAGTTCAGAATTTCCCAATGTTGCTGCATCAGGAAATAAAATGATGGTTGGTGCATCTTCTTTACGCAACTCATCAATGCCGGTAGTAAAATTACTCTTTGAAATAGTTGTAGCTTTTTCGCTTTTGCCTACAGAAACAATGTAACAATCGCCGCCGCCATTGGCATAAAACATGCGCAGCGAGTCGTACATGAAGAATGTGTTTTTTACAGTGGCAGAAGTAAAATTGTTATTGCTGTCAATATTTACCTCCGTAACTTCAGGCGATGGGCCCGTTCCATAGAACTGTTCGAACTCAACCAATGACCCAATTCGTTTTGGCTTGTTGATCAAATCGCCGGGAGCGATTTCGTCTGCTTTATTTGTGTAGCCGACAAAAGCAGGTAATGCTGTTTCAACCTGGGCTACAGACGGTGGTAATTTGGGGATTTCTTCGACAAAAACACCGGGAGTTTTGTAAGTAGTTGCCATGTGATTTCCTGTTTAAAATTAATTAATATGAATTTCTGAATAGTATTTTTTCTCTTCCGTATGGATTAAAGCTTCAGCTTTTATTAAGCTAACCGATGGATTAGGAAGCATAATCGTTTTGGTATCTTCCGGTTCGGGAGGTTTCATGATCTCAATATTGCCGTAGCGGGTAAGTGGCAGTGGATTTTCGAGCACATATGGTGGATTGAAAAGTTTTCCCAAATAGCGCCAATGCGTGCGCCGGTTGCGGAACCGAATTTCGTAGGTGGGCGAAAGCAAATTGCCCTGACTAAACAAATCATATGCGGACTGTTTACTTTTTACCTTGATTTCGATTAGTGCGAACGGTGTTTCACTTCCCTGAAGAAGATAGAAGGTAATATCGTCTTTATAAGTCGGGTCATCGCTATCGATATGGATGGAATAGATTCCCTGCGGATATTTTAACAGATCAACCTGCAGTGTTTGAAAGTCGCCTGGAAGAACTTCCATTTTAGGCTGAATCGTGAAACCCGATGAATTCTTCATAGTTGCAATTGGTTTTGCATCCTTCACCTTCATGGTATAAGTGAAAAATCCGTTTGCAACCGGATAACTGTCATTCACATTCACATAACTCAGGGGTGTAGTGATATTTCCATTTTCGGTGAGCCAGTCAGCAGATAGGGTAGGGTTATTGCCGGTTTTTACAAGTGCTGTAAATAATTTCGTTGGGTTATTGGCATTATCTGAAAGCATATCGCCTGGCAAATACGTATTCCCCGGTTTAAAAACAGGAGGAATGGCGCTTAGCGAAGGAAAAGTATTCGAAGTAATGTTCAGACTGTTGCTGAATACGAATATTTTGTCCTGGTTTCCCTGTAACGGAAGTGCGGTGTAGTTCATGAAATTCAAATCTTTCAGTTTAACCAGAAACCGGAATGTCAGATTATCAGCCAGCGGAACAAAAGAGTTGAACTTCCCCGGATTTAGTTCGTCAGGTTTCGCCTTAATGCCCACCAAAATACCCGTGGCTGTTTTTTTGAAAATGCAGTTATGTGAACTCAGCGCCTTTGTGCTTTCCTGCGTTGGTATTATATCAAAAATCTCCCGAATGTCAGATTTGGATTCCATTCTATCTTTGTCCTCCTGACTCATCTTGTCCCATTCCTGTTCTCCTTTATTCAGGAAGAAATGGTGCAGGATATTTACCTCGAAAAGACTTTTGTATAGAAGGATCTGACTCATTGGGTAATTTGATTTACATGATTTATACCTTACTTTTTATTTCGACCATCAATCTGTACTTCTTTAATAACTCCATGAATTTCTCGTGTACTTTCTCGTTCCATTTTAATCAGCCTGACCTTAAAACAAACGAACGGATGTTGCTTCCCGCCGAAAGTGCTCCATACATAGTTTAATTGTTCAAAACCAAGATTGTACAGGTCGAGGATAATGTGGAAATCATCAGGCAAACCTTCCACTTCAGTGGTGCTGTCTTTTAATGTAAAAGAGTATTTGCCCTGAAAAAATGTGATGGCATGAGAAAGGTAAATGAGTGCATTTTCATAATTTGTCATGAATGACGTAATCATGATAAACAAGTTCAGGTTGATTGGCGGATTGCTGTAATTGACCAGATTGTTTCTGGTCAAAGCATAATCCGGGTTATTTTTCATGGTCGATTCTTCTGAAATATTCACCAGAGAAATCAGAACTCTATTGGTTGTTTTAACCGCATCCTCATCCAGCCTCGAAATATTCTGAAGGATAACGTAAGGCGCTTCAAGAATATCGCCAGGTTTTTTCACCTCTTCGATATAGGTATTTAGTTGTTCTGCCAAAAACTTAAGGACTGGATGTATCATATTTTAGTTAGCGGTTGTTTAGTTTAATCCATTCAGATAAATCGCTTAGTAAATCGTGTATTATCGAGTTTTATTTGTTTGATAGTTAAGTTTTTATGAGCTAATAAAATTTCAAATCAACCTAATTTCAATAAGAGATAAACAGATCAAAATATCTAATATTATTGGGTTTTATTGGTTGGGTTAGTTTCATTCCGGCTGTATCTTTAATGGGTGAAAAGGAATTGAGCGAAAGCTAAATTCTTATTTAACAGATGTTTAGTAGATGAACTTTGATTAAATATCAATTTCTTAATCAAAATTAAGACATTTAAGTACCAATGTCAAGAGACCATGAGAAAAATAATTTCCCAGCGTTTTTGAGTTGTCCATTTATTTATTCCCTTTTAAAAAATTAGGTAACCCAGTTTTTCGTGTTATTTTCTTTTATTCTAATTATATATTTATAACGTACATTAATACAGTATTTTATGATATTTGTTTTTATAAGATGGAAACCAGTAACCAGAAAAAAATAGTGTTATTAAGAAACATATCAAATAATCTATATATGTTGTTTTGTTTTGCTTTTAGCCTTATATTTGCATTTCAAAATGGAATACAATGAACACAATTGAAATAGCTGGAAGATACTCTGCATTGGCCAACGACACTTGCTGTTTGTCGTGTGGAGGAGCGGCTCAAAAGAGCGAAGCAAAAACCGGGGAGGTTTGTATCGACTTGGGAAGTGGTCGTGGAACTGATGTTTTGCGCCTGGCTGAAGACGTTGGCGAAACTGGTTTTGTTTATGGAGTTGATGTTACTGCCGAAATGATTCGTAAAGCAACAGCAACAGCCGACAAAATGGGAGTTGAGAACGTGAAATTTGTTTTGGCCGATCTGGAACAAATTCCCTTGGAAAGCGAAATTGCGAATCTGATCATTTCAAACTGCACATTAAACCATGTAAGCAACAAACCCAAAGTCTGGGCTGAAATTTACCGTTTGCTAAAAAATGGTGGACGGTTTGTGATCAGTGATATTTATTCGAGCGAACCAGTACCTGAAGAATATGCCAACGACCCGGAAGCTGTAGCCGAATGTTGGGCAGGTTCGATTACCAAAGCAGAATACATTGAAATTATTAAACGAACCGGTTTTAAAGATTTCAGGATTCTGGAAGAAAGCCTGCCTTATCCGAAAGGCAAAATTGAAGTGTCGAGCTTTACGATTACTGCTAAGAAAGACGAATTTAGTTGCTGTTAAGTCGAGTTTCAAGTTTCAGATTCCAAGTCTCACACAATAAATTTGGATATTGGGTATTGAGTATTCAGTCTTGGATATTTTTTTGAAAAGTCTGAGAGTATTTTATTTCGAACTTTGGTTCATTTAAAGTACTTTTATTCTCTATAGTTTAATCCATACAAAATTCTCGAAATGAAAAGTTTAGTGAAGAAAGCCCGTAAGGGTCAGGTTAAACAGGCACAATGCTGTGCTAAACAATCACAGATTATTGCCGGATGCCACGATTAAGGCATTTAAAGTTGATTGATGATTAACGATTAACGATTGATGATTGAAGAAGTATTTCGATATCTGAAAATCAATAATCGTTAATCTCTAATCGTTAACCTCTAATCAGTTTTTCCATGCAACTCTCCAAATACAACATTACTTCAAAAATTAAAGACTCTGACAATTGGTTCATTGTGAATTCATTGTCGGGGCAAGCCGATATTCTCGATCAGGAAACCTTCGAACAATTACACCAGATTGACGAAACAAATCAGGAACTGATCGAAAATGGCTACATCGTTGATCCGGCTCAGGAAACACGTTTGTTCCGCGAAAAGTACCTGAAGTTTCTGGACGACCGTGAGAAGGATGAAGTTCAAATCTTCTTTGTGACGAACTATTCGTGCAATTTCGATTGCTCGTATTGCTATCAGGCAGGTTACGAGGCCTTACCTGTTGCTTTGTCGAAAGAAGTGACCGACTCGTTTTTTGAGTATATCCAGAAAGAGTTTTCAGGAAGACGAAAATACATTACCCTTTTTGGTGGCGAACCTTTTATGAATGCCCCGCGCCACAAGGAAAACATCGAATACATTATTGAACGGGCGAGCGCTTTGAATCTCGAAATTGCCGCGGTTACCAACGGATACAATCTGGAAGAATACATTCCGATTTTGAAAAAGGGCATTATCCGCGAAATTCAGGTGACACTCGATGGAACCAGCGAAACACACAACCAGCGTCGTTACCTGAAAGGCGGCAACCCGACTTTCGACCGCATTGTTCGCGGGGTTGACTTGTTGATGGAAAACAATATTCCGGTCAATTTACGCATGGTAGTTGACAAACAAAATATCAACAACCTGCCTGATTTGGCTCAGTTTGCCATAGATAAAGGTTGGACTGCCTCGCCATTATTCAAAACCCAATTGGGCCGGAATTACGAACTGCACGAATGCCAGGCGAACCAGCAAAAGCTTTATTCGCGGCTCGAATTGTATCAGGATTTATACAATTTGCTGAATAAATTTCCTTACATCAGCGAATTCCATAAACCTGCATTTTCTGTTGCGAAATTTTTGTTCGAACAGGTCGAAATGCCCGCACCTCTTTTTGATGCCTGCACCGGAACTAAAACTGAATGGGCCTTCGATTTCACAGGAAACGTCTATGCCTGCACGGCTACAGTGGGGAAACAGGGCGAAAGTCTCGGTACTTTTTATCCTGAAGTCAGGAAAAATACCGAAGCTGTTGAGGAATGGCAGGAACGTGATATTTTATCGATCCCAAAATGCCAAAGTTGCAACCTGAGCCTGATTTGTGGCGGGGGCTGTGCATCGATGGCCAAGAACTACAACGGAACACTGAACAGCCACGATTGCCGTCCGGTAACTGAATTGCTGGAACTTGGAATTGGACATTATTTTAACGAATAAATTATACACCATGAAAGAAATAGTTGAAGCAGATTACGAAAAAGAAGTACTAAACGGTGGAAACGTATTGGTTGATTTTTATTCGACCGAATGTGCTCCATGTGAGGCTATTGCACCCAAACTGGAAGGTCTTGAAAAGCTTTTCGGAAAAGAAATCAAATTTGTGAAGATTTTTCGTCAGGGAAACCGCGAGCTGTCTGATAAGTTAATAGTAAAAAGCTCACCAACACTTCTGTTTTATCAGGATGGGGAAGAGGTTTGCGGACGTTTGGCGGGTGGCGTTAAGCGCTCCGAAATTGTCCGCGAACTGAAACACGTTCTTGGTAAAGAAAAAGTAACTGAAATAATGGCAACACAGCAGCCTTTTGTTACCGATGTTGATGTGGCTATTTTAGGGGCTGGCCCGGGCGGTTTGACTGCCGGATTGTATTTGTGTCAGGCAAAAATAAATACTGTTTTAATTGATATTGCGCTTCCCGGCGGATACGTTTCAACTACTCATATGGTGTCGAACTATCCCGGTTTTATTGATCCGCAGCCCGGATATCTGCTCGGGCACAACATGTCGGAACAAACCAAACAATGCGGAACAACCTATAAAGTGGCGGTTGACGTAACTAAAGTCGATCTTCTGAAAAAGGAAATTACCATTGACAGCCAGGAAACCATCCGCGCCAAACGAATTATTGTAGCCACCGGAACTTCGCCTAACAAAATGGGCATTCCCGGAGAAGTCGAATTCCGCGGAAAAGGAATTTCGTATTGCGCTACCTGCGATGCCAAATATTTTGGCGACAAGGAAGTGATTGTTGTTGGCGGCGGAAATTCGGCCATCGAAGAAGCTGATTTTATCTCGAAGTTTGCTTCCAAAATCACCATCGTGCACCAGTTCGACCAACTTCAGGCCAATAAAACCGCACAGGAAAAAGCATTTGCCAATCCCAAGATTTCGTTCATGTTATCGCACGAACCGCGTGCAATTAAAAAGGACGGAGATAAAATGATTGTTGAGGTAGAGGATGTGAAAACCAAAGAGATGAAAACGATCACTGCCGATGGTATTTTTGTTTTCATCGGTCTAAAACCCAATCTGGAAATATTCAACAATCAATTTGAGCTCGATCAGTGGGGCTACATCAAAACGGATGAGGATAAACGCACCAACATTGATGGCGTGTTTGCCGTGGGCGATGTGACCAGCAAAAAGTACAGGCAGATTACCACAGCCATTGCCGATGGAACCATTGCTGCCATTTCAATCACCCGTGAAATAGGATAAATTGTAAGTTTTAAGGGGTTAATATAAATTCGGAAATTCCGGTATTCATTTTCCTGAAAAGGGGGGTGAAGCCGGATTTTTTTTGAGAGTGAGGGTCTAACTTCAAGTCAGGCTCTCACTTTTCAATTAAACTGGTAATTTTCTCCCCGCACTGATTGCAAAATTGTGCATTTTCAGGATTTTCGCTGTTGCAGTTTTTGCATTTCCGATTGGTAGATTTACTTTTTGACAGTTCAACGGTAATAATTCCGGTAGGCACAGCAATAATGGCATACCCGATAATCATGGCAATGGATGAAAGGAATTGTCCCAGAACGGTTTGGGGCACAATGTCGCCAAAACCGACGGTTGTAACCGTAACAATTGCCCAATAAATACTTTGTGGGATACTTGTAAACCCATTTTCACTTCCTTCAACAACATACATCATCGTGCCCAATAAAGTCACCATTGAAATAACTGCCAAAAGGAAAACACCAATTTTATATGAACTTCCCCTCAACGCTTCGAGCAGCACCCGTGCTTCCTTGTTGAACCTGACAAGTTTTAATATCCTGAAAACCCGTAATAACCGAAAGATTCTGACCGTCAATAAGTAATGATAACCAGGAGACATTAAGTCAACATAGGTCGGAAGTATTGCTAAAATATCAACTAGCCCCCAGAAGCTAAAAATGTAACTCACGGGTTTTGGCGAACTCCAGATCCGAAGCAAATATTCGATTGAAAACAGGATCGTAAAGATCCATTCAATGGTGTAAAATACTGAAAAGAAGTTGGTATGATATTGCGGAATGCTTTCAATAATAACAACTGCAACACTAAGCAGTATCACCCATAACAAGATAATATCAAAGAGTCTTCCCGCTTTGGTATCGTGTTCGAAAATTATTTTATACAGTTGCTGTCTCATTTGGTGGTCCGGTTATTGGTTGAGTACAGTGAATTTTAGGATTTTGTCCCTCACAAATATCCTGAATATTCTGCGATAAACGCGCATTTTTTCATGCTCAAATTTCTGATCCAATGCGGTGCGGACAAAAATGATACGCTTTTCAACAACAACTTCCCCCGGAATTATTTTATAAAAAAGTTGTCAGGGAATTGTTTTTTCTGAATTATCGACTAGCTTTGCAATTCAAAGTACTTTTAAATGAAAGCAAATTCGACCAATCCCAAAGAAGATCTTCAGGCCATCCGTGAAATCATGGAACGATCTTCCAAGTTTTTATCGCTAAGTGGTTTGTCTGGCGTTTTTGCCGGAGTATGCGCTTTGATTGGCGCCGCAGTTGCCTGGTTAATTATTCTCGATTCCGGACATGTGCAATACGACGAATACATGCGCAGTCTGGGGCCTTCGCCAACAGCCAACATCAGGCTTTACCTGGCCATTGATGCCCTGCTGATTTTGGCCTTTGCCATTTTGGGAGCTGCTTACTTTTCATTCCGGAAAGCAAAAAAAGCTGGACAGCGGTTCTGGACCAATTCAACCAAACAATTGTTGTCGCATTTGTTCATTCCTCTGGTTTCAGGAGGGATTTTCGCAATTATTCTGATATTCCGGAACAATATCGAGCTGGTGGCTTCGGCAATGCTGATTTTCTATGGATTGTCACTGGTCAACGCCGGAAAGTTTACACTGGGAGAGATTCACTATCTCGGACTGACTGAAATCGTACTGGGAATTCTGGCCGGAATTTTCATTAATCACGGTCTGCTTTTTTGGGCTGTTGGATTCGGTTTAATGCACATCGTTTATGGAATAGTGATGTATCTGCGTTATGAAAGATAAAGATTTTTTCTGCCGGTGTACGTTAAGTGGCAACCAGGTATGAGATTTTAACACTAATTCAAGTAGATTATGCAAACAGATCAAGATCCATTGCAAAATGACAGATTAACCGCATCATTAATTGGAGGGGCTCTATTTATTTTGCCTGGACTTTTAATTTTAATAGTTACGTTTTCTACTAAATTGGGACAATTCAATCCTTTTTTAATGTTGTTTCTTTTTTTGTGTGGAGGAGTTATTGCATTGATAGGACTTATAGTCTATCTAATCGCAGACAAAGGATTAAAAAGAAAAATAGCAACTGTTTTTGCAGGCTTTACATTTTATATATTGTTGCTGCCAATAATTTGGGGCGTAAATGGCGTGAGGGAGAGGATTTATTTAAGCACTCACAAAGAAGATCTTGAAGCCGTAGCAAATGATTTACTGACAAATAAAATATCGATTGAAGAAGCAAACGAGATTCTTAAATCGAAAAATTCAATATTAAAAGTGATGTGTGTACCAAAGGAAAACAAACATGTACTCTTTCTTTTAGACGGACTGATAGATAATTGTACTGGCTTTTCTTATAGCTTGACAGATAACGAACCTTCAGAGAATTGTTGTGGAGATTTAATCTATTGGAAAAAGATAAGAAGGAAATGGTATAAATGGGGCACAACATAACTGGCAGATAGATATTTAAAATCGTAAATAAACTCTGGTGAAAAACCCAATATCGAATCTTCAAAAAGTATTTGAAAGCCGCATCAGGCTTGGAATCATGTCGGCACTTATGGTGAACGACACGCTCGATTTCAATGCCCTGAAAGACTTACTTGAGCTGACCGATGGGAATCTGGCCAGTCACCTGAAAGCTTTGGAGCAGCAGGAGATTATTGTCGTTTCCAAACAGTTCGTTGGCCGGAAACCCAGTACTACTTACCGGGCAACAGATCTTGGAAAGAACTTGTTTCGCCAGCATCTGTCTGCCCTGGAAGAATTGATTGGCAATCAATAAATTTTTTTATTCATAAACTTTGTAATTCAAAGTACTTTTAAAAAATTAAAACAATGGAAACAAAAGGTATTCAACAATTCATGAACAGTTACAGTGTGAAAATGATCATCGTTTCGGGACTGGCTATTTTGCTATTGATTCCGTCCTTTTTAATTATGGACATTATTAACGAGCGGATTGCACTCAGCGAAAAAGTAAAAAATGAACTCTATGCGCAATGGGGCAGCAAGCAGGTGGTAGCCGGTCCGGTGCTCAATGTTCCGTTTTCGGTTCAGGAGCAAAATGAGAATAACCAAGGTGTGATTGAACGGCATGGTATTGCCCATTTTTTGCCCGAAACGTTAAACACAGATGGTTCCCTGGCTCCTGAAAAGCGCAAACGAGGTATTTACGAAGTGGTGGTTTACGAAGGCCGGATCAGGCAGAAAGGCACTTTTGCTCAACCCGACGTTTCGCAGTTGGATGTTCCGAATGCCCAGTATAATTGGGATGCAGCGTATTTTACTATGGGCATTTCGGATATGCGTGGCATTAAAAATCTGCCCGAACTGGTTATTAATGGTCAAAAAAGTAAGGTCGATCCGGGAGTGGCTGACACCGATTTGTTTCAATCAGGAATCACCGTAAAGGCTGATGGAATTGATTTGAACCAGCCAATGAACTTCGAGATTGAACTGGTTTTAAACGGCTCTGAAGACTTGTCGGTGGAGGCATTGGGTAAAACATCAGAAGTTAATATAAAATCAGACTGGGCATCACCCAGTTTTACCGGAGGGTTTCTTCCTTCAGACCGTAATGTTACAGCCAATGGGTTTACAGCCAACTGGTTGGTGACTCACCTGAACCGTAATTTTCCGCAGCAATGGGTTGACCGGAAATACAACACGCACGAAGCAACTTTGGGGGTTCAACTGCTCATTCCAATCGATCATTACCAAAAATCGATGCGCTCGGTGAAATATGCCATTTTGTTTATCGCACTTAATTTCATCATTTTCATTTTCATCGAAATTAAAAGCAAAACCAGGATGCACCCGTTTCAATATTCGCTGGTTGCTTTTGCGTTGCTTATCTTTTACGCTTTACTCACTTCTATCGGCGAGCAAACCGGTTTCAACTGGGCTTATTTGATTTCATCGGTTGCGGTGACTTCGCTCATTTCGTGGTATTCGTATTCCATCCTGAAAAATGTGCGGCTGGTTGCGTGGGTAAGTTTGCTTCAAATTGGGTTGTACATTTTCCTTTTCACCATTTTGCAATTGCAGGATTATGCACTGCTGGCCGGAAGCATTGGGCTGTTTGTTATTCTGGCTATCATCATGCGGGTATCTCAACAGATTAAATGGTATTCAGAAATATAAGGTGTTTTCGACCATATAGAATTCCGGCATTCATTCTCCTGAAATGGAGTGTGGGGCCGGAATTTTTTTGTGTAGTGGGTCCATTTATTGCTCAAGAATCATTATCCGCCTGACATTCATGGAGAATCGAAGTATCAATTTATAAAGGTTAATTTTTAATTGATATATACAGATAATTCTATGTTTCTATTTGTATTACTTTTGTTGACAATAGATCGGTTTATAAAGACACCAATTTTAGGAGGACGGGTGATGGAATATGTGGTCAGGTATTTTTCGGAACTGTATTATTTGGTTGGAGAAATGGCTCCGTGGTTATTGCTGGGATTGGTTTTTGCCGGCTTGTTAAAGATTTACTTTCCGCAGAAACACATCGATAAATATTTGGGCAAGTCAACTTTTAAGTCGGCAGTAAATGCGTCTTTACTTGGAGTTCCTATGCCCCTTTGTTCCTGCGGGGTAATTCCCACGGGCATTTCGTTTTACAAAAACGGAGCTTCAAAAGGGGCTACCAATTCTTTCCTGATTTCGACACCGCAAACCGGGGTCGATTCCATTTTTGCAACCTATTCCATGCTTGGGTGGCCTTTTGCAATACTTCGACCAATTGTTGCTTTTACGACCGGTATTTTTGGGGGAGTCTTAACCAATTTACTGATCAAAGAACCATCCAAAGTAGTTGCTCCACCCGTTAATTCAAAGTTTGGCAGTTTCAAAATTGACGCGGCGAAATTGGGAAAAGCCACGGAAACCTGTGCCGACGACTCTTGCGGTTGTCACGAACCTCCCCAAAAAGATCTTCATCCGCTCATACTTGCAGCCAACTATGCTTTTGTCGAGTTGCTTCAGGATATTGCCAAATGGTTGATTCTTGGCTTTTTGGTTGCTGCATTAATCTCGGTTTTGTTGCCTCCTGATTTTTTCAGCATGTTTAAAGGCTACGGTTTTATTGAAATTCTGGTGGTATTGGCCGCTTCAGTTCCTATTTATGTTTGCGCAACCGGTTCTATCCCAATCGCCGCAGTTTTGCTCATGAAAGGCGTTTCTCCTGGTGCCGCGCTGGTTTTTATGATGGCTGGTCCGGCTACCAACGTAGCAACAATAACTGTAATTGGTAAAACGATGGGCCGAAAGTCATTGTTCATTTACCTGGGGTCGATAATCGGCGGAGCTATATTTTTTTGGTTACTCACCAATTGGCTTATTCCAGCCGACTTTTTGCTGAGTAAAATGAATCACCTGATGGCGCATGGCGAAGCACACGAAATGTTCCCCAAATGGGTCGGAATTGTTTCTTCTGTACTGTTGGCCGTTTTAATCGTAGCCGGATATTTGACTAACCGAATTCAAAAAAATAAGAAAATGACAGCTGAAAAATTTCAAACGATCAGAGTGGAAGGCATGACTTGCTCGCATTGCGAAGCCAGTATAAACCGCAACCTTTCGAAAATAGAAGGTATTGAAGAAGTGGTAGCTGATAAAAACACTTCGCAGGTGAAAATTAAGGGGTCAAAGATAAATTTGCCTGAAATTGAGCGGATTGTGATCGATTTGGGCTATCAATATAAAGGAACCATCTGATGAATTGGATTGATTATACGTTGGCTGTTTTAATCAGTTTGCCCATTTTGGCAACTTTTGTTTTGGGCGCTTTTTTGGCAAAGAGTGGAAAGCAGGCAATGGGCAAACCAACCATTCAGCCAGTTTTGTTTTATACCGGAAAGTTTTTTCTTTTTGGCGTTTGGGCTTTGTTTGGTGTAGTATCTGTTTTTCCTGAATACCGCAATTCAGTACCCTACTTAATTCAGGATTACACCCCGGATGTTCAAAAATTGCTGGCAGCCGTTTTTCTGATTCCCGCCAATCTGATTATCGTTCCGGCCTACCTTTCAATGGGTTTGATAACCAATATCGGATTGCCTACTGGTAAACATGAATTGCGTACCGGTGGCATTTATAAAATCAGTCGTAACCCCATGTATGCCAGTTTCTTTTTTATGAATACAGCTACTTTTTTGTTCCTTCCCAGTGTTTTGCTCCTGATTGTGATGTTGTACGGAATGATCGTACACCATTTCATTATTTTAGGAGAAGAAAAATTTCTTGAAAATGAATTTGGCGACGAATACCGAAAATACAAGGCCAGAGTCCCAAGATATTTCTAGTTCAATTTTCCTTCCAGCCATGTTATAAAATCGAACGAGTTGAGCAACTGCCGCTCAAATGGGTTGTTCTTCAGGTCCAGTAGTATTTCTTTCTGTTTCTGAAGTTTTTTGCTGTACCTTTTGGTATCGGTTTCTTTCATGATAATTGATACACTTTTCAGGATAGTTTCTTCACTTTTCAGTGGTTTTCCTCGCTTTTTTAGGTCGCGTTCAAACGACCGTATTTCAGATTCGAGATAGTCGTGATCGTTCAGTTCGCAGTGAATCAGGATGTTTATATGCCTGACCGGTTTGGTTTGCGGCAACTGGCAGAAAGGTTTTCCTGCGTTCAAAATTGGTCGGATAGCTTTCAACGCTTGTTTGTAATTTCGGTTCCAGAAAAGAACTACAGCAGTTTGCAATGCAATTTCGGCTTTTGTGGCAAAGGTCAGGCTGGTTTCTTTTTCGGTTATTTTATCCTGAATTTCGTTTAAGTGATTCAGCGCTTCCGCAAAAAGCTTTTGGTCGGTCAGTATCCGGCTTTCAAAAATAAATATCAGCGGTTGAATGGTCGCCTGGGCTGTTGGAAATTCCGAGAGAAGATTCTTTAATTTATCAATGAAATAAGGCATTTCAGCATAATTACCAAACCAGCGGAGGTTGTTCAAAATTCCGCGAATGTGGTTGATGTAGAAATAGGGCGGATTCCCCCAAAGTTTGCGGTTGTTCTCGAACAATTCATTCAGCTCGTAATAAACTTTCAGGCTTGATTTTGGATTGGTTGTCTTCATGAAATAGGCCGACTGAAACAGCAGATGAAGCTTTTGTGCCTCGAATGAATTTTTCATTTGACCAGAAACGGCTTGTAATTCGTTAAAGGCCAAATCGTTCAGTTTTTCTTTTTCGGCTTCGTTTCGTATGGTTCCTTGTTTGATCTGGCGAATGCTGATGAGGTTGTACAAACCGGTGTGATTTTCGATGGCGCGTTGCTGACGCGAAACGGATTCGATTTTGGACTGAAGTTTAATTAGCTTGTTTTCGTCTATATCTTTAAATTCCAATTGATTGTAAAATTTTATTTCGAGTTTGGCCAATAAAAGGTATTGGCTAAAAAGTTCGTATTCCAGAGCAATCAGTTTGTGTTTTTCTATCAGTTGAAACGCATCGTCAAATAGATTTCGTTTGAAAAGGAATTTTGCCTGTTGATAAGCTTTCAATGCTTGATACTCGACTTCCTTCTCCGCATCTTTTACCGATAATTTATCCAATAGTAAGTTGTACAGGTGATTGCACGTGATCTCGAAGCTGCCATCCGGTTTGTAATTCTTAAATTTTGTTTTCACTGTATCAATAGAGAAGCCCGATTGGAGAATCAGATCAAAAAGGATTTGGTAGTCTTTTTTACCTTCATGCATCTTTGTATTAATCTGGAAATACCGTTTTTCGGCGGCATCCATTGAGTTGACTAAAATGAGCAGGCTATCAAGTTTCGTCATGAGATGTTCTATAACAGGCATTAATGAAATCGGAAATGGAAATATATAATTTTGGCATATTAATTTACTGTAAATAAATTACTTAAGTATATATTGTGTCAATATTGCTGTGTTTTAAATTATAACATTTGAGCAAATGTGGTGAAAATTTCAGTTCCTTATATTCTAACTTTGGTCTTATTCAAAAAAACTAAGAATATGAATGGCAAAAAGATATTGATCGTTGGTAGTTCGAATACCGATATGGTCATCAAAACACACAACTTTCCGGCACCCGGCGAAACTATTTTGGGTGGTCGTTTTCTGATGAATGCCGGTGGAAAAGGTGCCAATCAGGCAGTAGCTGCGGCTCGCCTGGGTGGCATGGTTACTTTTGTTGGAAAGATTGGCGACGATATTTTTGGGAAACAAGCCGTTCAGCAGTTGGAAGACGAAGGGATCAATGTCGATTTTGTAGCTGTCGATCCCGAAAATCCGAGCGGTGTCGCTCTGATCACCGTAGATAAAAAGGGAGAAAACTCCATTGTTGTCGCACCAGGTTCAAACGGAACACTAAGTTCCGCCGATTTCGATAAAGCGATTGCTGAGTTGGATGATTCGGAGTTTGTGCTGATGCAACTTGAAATTCCGATTCCGACTGTTGAGCACATTGCCCGGATGGCTGCGAAAAAGCAAAAGAAGGTGGTTCTGAATCCGGCTCCGGCTGCTGTTCTTACCGATGAATTGCTTCAGAATTTATACATCATTACGCCCAACGAAACGGAAGCCGAATTGCTGACCGGAATTAAGGTAACCGATGAACAATCTGCATTAAAAGCAGCTCTTGTTCTCAATGAAAAAGGGGTTGAGCTGGTGATTATTACAATGGGTTCTGCCGGTGCATTTTTGCTGTCGAATGGAAAATCGGAAATCATCAGCGCTCCAAAGGTGGAGGCGGTTGATACCACTGCAGCCGGCGATACTTTCAACGGTGCGCTGGTAGTTGCTTTGTCCGAAGGAAAAACGATTCAGAAATCGATCGCTTTTGCCAACAAGGCTGCCGCTATTTCAGTTACAAGGATTGGGGCACAGTCGTCGGTTCCATTCCGGAAAGAAATTTTAAACTAAATCACTAAATACTAATGCAATGCAAAACAACTTATTCTTATTTCTGATACTCATTGTTTTTGTAGCAACAACTTCGTGCAACAAAAAACAATCCTCAACGCCTGTCAAAACTACCCTCACCACAGAAATCCTGAAGGATAAAATCAAAGGCGGCTGGGCTGGTCAGGTGATTGGCTGCACTTTTGGCGGGCCGACCGAATTTCAGTACAAAGGAACCCTGATTCAGGATTATCAGCCGATTCCATGGAATAATGGCCGCTGCAAATGGTATTATGAGAACTCTCCCGGTTTGTACGATGATGTTTACATGGACCTGACTTTTGTAGATGTTTTTGAAAAAGAGGGGCTTGATGCTCCGGCAAGCTCACATGCCAATGCCTTTGCCAATGCCGAATACATGCTGTGGCACGCCAATCAGGCAGCCCGATACAATATTTTGAATGGAATTACGCCGCCGCAATCAGGTCATTGGCTGAATAATCCACATGCCGATGATATTGATTTCCAGATTGAAGCCGATTTTGCCGGATTAATGTCGCCGGGAATGGTCAACACTTCAACCGATATTTGCGATAAAGTTGGCCATATCATGAATTACGGCGATGGCTGGTATGGTGGCGTTTATGTAGCCGCCATGTACTCGCTGGCATTCGTTTCCAACGATGTAAATTATATCGTAACTGAAGCATTAAAGTCTATTCCGCAGGAATCTGAGTTTTATAAATGTATGAGCGATGTTATAGGCTGGAAGAAAGAGTTTCCAACAGATTGGAAAAGAAACTGGTTCGAGTGTGAACGGAAATGGTCGTCGGATATTGGTTGTCCGGATGGCGTTTTTAACAGCTTTAATATTGATGCGAAAATCAATGCGGCCTATATTATCATTGGTTTGCTGTATGGTGAAGGTGATTTTGGTAAAACCATGGAAATCAGCACCCGGTGCGGACAGGATTCGGATTGCAACCCGGCCAGCGCTGGCGGCATTTTGGGAACCATGTTGGGTTACAGCACCATTCCTGAATATTGGAGAGCGCCTGTTTATCCGGTTGAAAATATGGACTTTAAATATACCACCATGTCGCTGAATGATGTGTATGAATTGGGTTATAAACATGCCATTGCCGTTTTGGAAAAGAACGGGGCGACAATAAATGGCGACGCTGTTGAAATCCCGTTTCAGGAAATTGTACCTGCAAAATTGGAAGTTTGTTTTGAAGGCCATTTCCCGATTGAGCGAAATCATGTAGGCAAACAGTTGAATAGTATCAATAAGGAATCTGAATTTGAGTTCGAGGGGAATGGATTCGTATTGACTGGGAATGCGCAGAAGTTAAACCGGGATTTGCCCGAAGGCGTGCTGGAATTTGAAGTATATGTTGACGAACAGAAAGTAGAACAGATAAAGATGCCTACAATTTATACAACCCGTAGGCATGAAGTTGCCTGGAAATACAATCTGCCTGAAGGAAAACACCAAGTAAAGCTGAAGTTGCTTAACCCACAGGAAGGTTATGAGGTACGTGCTGATCATTTGCTGGTTTACAGTTCGGTTAAGCCTGCAAATGCCTGGAAAACAAACTAACCTAACCCAATTTAACCAATGAAACGATCATTATTTATTTTCCTGTTTCTTCTGCTGATTTCAAGTCAGAGCTGGTCGGCGCAACCCGTCAAAATCATTTTCGATACCGACATGGGACCCGATTATGACGATGTGGGAGCGATTACCATTCTACATGCACTGGCGGCCAAAGGCGAATGCGAAATTCTGGCAACTATGGCCAGCGACGGGTATCCATATATTGCACCAACGATCGAAGTTTTTAATCGTTATTTTCAGAAACCAAGCATTCCTATTGGTGTTCCCGGGCCTGACGCCCCAAAGTTCTCCTGCCCTAATCATTGGAACGATTCGCTGACAGTCAAATATTTGCCGAAACTGAAAACCAATGCTGATTATCCTTCAGCAACCGAGGTTTACCGGAAGGTTCTGGCGGCTCAACCCGATGGAAGTGTGGTAATTGTAACTGTAGGATTTTTGTCAAATCTGGAAACACTGTTGAAATCGGGGCCGGATCAATACAGTAAACTTTCAGGCAAAGAGTTGGTGGCCAAAAAGGTGAAAAAATGGGTAACCATGGCTGGTGGATTTCCGGAAGGAAATGAATTTAATGTAAACCAACATCCGAAAGCCTCGGAATATGTATTCCAAAACTGGCCAACTCCAATCCTTTTCAGCGGATTCGAAATCGGATGGAAAATCATGACCGGAAATAAAGTGGCTACTCAAGGCACCAAAGGCAGTCCGGTTCAGTGGGCTTACGAATATTGTTTGTCGAACTACGAAAGCAAAAAATCGGTGAACCGCAATTCGTGGGATCATACCGCTGTACTGTGCGCTGTGCGAAATCCTGAAAACTACTTTTACGTGATCGGAAACGGAACTTTTGTTTGCCACGAAAATGGCTCCAACTCGTGGAATGCTGATAAAAATTCGAATCATTCCTTTCTCGTTCACAAATATCCATATCAGAAAATCGCTGATATTCTGGATAATTTGATGCTTTACGAACCAAAATGAAAAAGCAAATATCCAATATTCAATAATGAATAACCAATATCCATTCAAAAATCAAAACCATCAACCATGTATATCGTTAATTCCTATTTCCTCGCAGTTGTTCTTTGTTTTGTAACCATGTTGTGCTGGGGTTCGTGGGCCAATACCCAGAAATTGGCACAAAAATCATGGCGTTTCGAACTGTTTTACTGGGATTATGTGATAGGAATCCTGCTGATGTCGTTGCTTTTCTCGTTTACCCTAGGAAGCACAGGAGAACTTGGCCGTAGTTTCCTGCAAGATATTAGTCAGGCAGAAATGAGCAACATTGGTAATGCCTTGCTGGGTGGAATTATTTTTAACGCTGCCAATATTCTTATTGCGGCTGCCATTGCTATTGCAGGCATGTCGGTAGCTTTTCCGGTTGGAATCGGGATTGCTTTGGTCTTGGGAGTCTTAGTTAATTATGTAGCTAATCCGCAGGGAAATGCACTTTGGCTATTTGCAGGAGTAATTGTGATTACATTGGCAATTGTTCTGGATGCCTTAGCTTATAAAAAGAAATCGGCGCAATCGCAGAAAGTTCCGACTAAAGGAATCGTATTGTCGGTAGTTGGTGGTGTTATGATGGCGCTGTTCTATCGTTTTGTGGCCAGTTCTATGGTTACCAATTTCGAAACTCCTGAAACAGGTTTGCTGACTCCTTACACCGCAGTATTTGTCTTTTCTATCGGAATTCTCGTTAGTAATTTTATTTTCAATACCCTCCTGATGAAAAAGCCTTTCGAAGGTGTTCCGGTTACTTATTCTCAGTATTTCAGGGGAAAACTGAAAGAGCACCTAACGGGAATTTTGGGTGGAATGATCTGGTGTGTGGGAATGACCTTTAGTATAATTGCTGCAGGAAAAGCAGGGTTTGCAATTTCGTATGGTTTGGGACAGGGTGCAACTTTGGTCGCTGCTTTATGGGGTGTGTTTATCTGGAAAGAGTTTAAAGGATCAAAAGGAACAACAGGATTGTTGGCAAGCATGTTTGCACTGTTCCTGGTTGGCATCAGTATGATTATTTATGCCGGTATTTAGTATTTCTCAGGTGGCTGGCGGAGTATTTGTCAACTGCATTTCCGGAAACAGGATGGATGCCTCAGATAAGTTTTATAGTTTATATTAGAACAATTTTTTATGTTATTTAATTAAGCCAATACGTTTTTTAACTAACTTAATCTGTATATTTGTGACTTGCATATCAGGGTATTAAGAATAATTGTTTTGTGTTCTATTGAAAATCAAATGATTATGAAGTCGCCACAGGATTTAAAAATTCTACTTGCAGAAGACAATAAAATAAATCAACGATTAGCCGTGATGATATTTAAGAAGTTAGGTGTAGCCTGCGACATTGCATCCGATGGGGAGGAGGCTTTTCAATTGTATCAGCAAAGGCAATACGATTTGATATTGATGGATATGCAAATGCCAGTTTTGGACGGACTCGAAGCAACCCGCAAAATTCGTGCATTCGAAAAGGAAGCCGAAAATAATCACCATGCTTTTATCGTTGCGCTAACGGCCAATGAGGTTTCAGAAAAAAAAGAGGTGTGTATTGAAGCCGGAATGGATGATTTTATGGAAAAACCGTTAAGAGAAAATTTGTTGCTTAAGCTGTTTAGTCGGTAGTTCAAATAGCTGATTAATTTAACGCATCGTTTAAACGAATATACAGGCCTGGATTTTTTCAGGCCTGTTTTTTTGTTTTTACTGATGGGTAATTGGTATTTGGGATTGCGGACATCTGCGTTTTCATGATTTAATTCTCCAATTGACTTTAATTTTTAGTACGAATCAATGCGAGGTAAGTATTTATTAATCAGTGATATTATTATTAAATCACTATTTAAAATTTGTTAATAAATCTTATTATTTAGAACCTTGTTAAATTCCGTATCTTGTTGTTTTACTGACCGATCCTTAATACTTTTACGAAAACAATTTTAAACTGAACCTATGAGACGATTAGCTGTATTTGTATTTCTTTTTACTTGTCTTTCAATTTTGTCAAAAGCACAGGAAACCACTTTCTGGCGGGGATTAAATGCCACTGGAATTTATACTGTCGATAAACTTTTGTCACAGTGGCCAGCCGAAGGTCCTCAGGTTCTATGGACATTCGATAAGTTGGGACAGGGATTTTCATCACCTGCATTTGCCAACAACAAAATATACATCAACGGGATGGTTGACGGACAAGCAGTATTGTTTGTACTCGACCAGAATGGCAAAGAACTTCAGCAATTCAAATACGGAAAAGAATTTGATACCAGTTTTCCCGGAACACGATCAACTCCTACAATAGCAGGCGATTTGGCTTATTTGTTAACCGGACACGGAAAATTGACTTGTCTTGATCTTAAATCAGGCAACCCGCTTTGGGAAAAAGATTTCCTTACCAATTTCGATGGAACAAATATCACCTGGGGCTATACCGAGTCGGTGCTTATTGACGGTGATAAATTGTTTTGCACCCCCGGTGGAAAAACAAATAATGTAATGGCCTTAAACCGTATGACCGGCGAACCCATTTGGAATTGCAGTGGATTGGGCGAAACGTCAGCTTATTGTACACCTTTATTGGTGAAGCTTCCAAATCTCCAGTTGTTGGTAACTCACACATCGGGTAATGTATTGGGAATTGATGCCTCGACCGGAAAAATGCTTTGGAATTTTGCCCATCCCAATCAGTGGGCTGTTCATCCTAACACTCCGATCTATCATGATGGCGGATTGTTCGTTTTCAGCGGATACGGACAGGGTGGTGAAAAACTGAAACTGAGTGCCAACGGTAGTTCAGTAACCAAAGAATGGGAAATTAAAAGCTTCGATAGTCGCATGGGCGGAGCCGTTTTAATTGATGGATACCTTTACGGATCGGGAGATAAAGACCGTAGCTGGCAGTGTATCGACTGGAAAACTGGCGAACAAAAATACTCATCAACTGAAGTTGGTAAAGGAGTTACCATTGCTGCAAATAAAACACTGATTGGCTATTCCGAAAAAGGTGAATTGTTTATGGCCGATGCTAATCCTTCAGCATTTAAAGTAATCAGTAAAACAAAAGTTACTCTTGGATCGGAGCAGCATTGGGCTCACCCAGTCGTAAATAATGGTATTTTGTACGTTCGTCACGGTAATGTAATGATTGCCTATAAAATTTCGGAATAAGAATAAAATATGACGATTTCTGTAAAAGATAATCCTGCGCTGATTCTTATTGATATTCAAAAGGGTTTCGATGACATAAACTATTGGGGCGGTGATCGTAATAATCCTGAAGCCGAAGGTCAGCCAGGGAATGAATTTCAGGATGTTGTGGCTCCAATTGATGGCGAAGTCATCATCAAAAAAAATGTAAACAGTGCTTTTATCGGCACCGATCTGAAACAACAACTTGATGCAGCTCGCATTACAAAACTGGTAATCGTTGGTTTAACCACAGACCATTGCGTTTCCACATCAGTCCGGATGGCTGGTAACTTTGGTTACGATACTTATGTGGTTGATGATGCTACTGCTACTTTTTGTAAATCAGGCATAAATGGTCAATTCTTTTCAGCCGGGATTATTCATGAAACTGCCTTGGCAAGCTTAAATGATGAATTTGCGACTGTTATTAAAACCGAGACTCTTTTAGAAGCATTAAATATTCTGGATTTGAATTAAAAAGGATCTTAAATAAACCAACTAAAATATATGAAACGAATACTCCTGTCGATTGCTTTCTTTTTGTTTGTTATAATTGCTTTTGCTCAACCCATTCAATGGCGTGGACTTAACCGCGACGGAAAATTTACGGATACAGGGTTATTGAAAAAATGGCCCGATGCCGGTCCCGAATTACTGATGAAAGTGGAAGGGATCGGGAAAGGTTATTCGTCGGTTGTCGCTACCGATAAGTTAATTTTTGCCACTGGAATGATCGATACCCTCGATTATCTTTCGTGCATTACTCCTGATGGTCAGACCAAATGGAAAGTAGCTTATGGCCGTTCCTGGGCAAAATCGTTTCCGGATACCCGCAGCACTCCAACCATTGAAGATGACCGGGTTTACATTATCAGCGGAACAGGTGAGCTGGTTTGTTTGAATGTAAATGACGGTGCAATCCGCTGGAAAGTGAATGTGGACAAAGATTATAATTCTGAATGGCACATTTGGGGAGTTTCAGAATCACCGCTGATCGTGGATGATAAAGTGATTTGTACTCCGGGCGGAGCCAAGACTTCGGTCGTCGCCTTCGATAAAATGACCGGAAAACCCGTTTGGCAAAGCGAAAGCGTGGGCGGGCCCCGTTCCTATGTTTCTCCAATAATTTATGAATACAAACAATTCAGGTATGTTCTGGCAGTAACCGGAACTCATTTGGTCGCTTTGGATCCGGCTTCAGGAAAAGTGGTATGGTCGTTCAAATATTGGGATGGCGCCAAATGGGATCAGCCCGGCCTGATCTGGACCAATACGCCAACGTTCAAAGGACGCGACATTTTCCTGTCGATGGGATACGATTACCGTAATGCGATGGTAGAAATGAGTGAAGATGGAATGTCGGTTACCGAGAAATGGAGCAACATGACTTTAGATAACCATCACCACGGATTGATTGAATTAGACGGTTTTATTTATGGTTCGAATTGGCAAAGCAACAGCAAAGGCAAATGGGTGTGCATGAACTGGGAAACCGGCGATGTGAAATACGAAACCGAATGGGCCAATAAAGGTGCACTGGTTTATGCCGACGGCATGTTTTATATATTGGAAGAAAAAACAGGAACGGTTGCGTTGGTAAAACCAAACTCCGATAGTTTCGAAGTAGTCAGTTCATTCAAATTACAGGGTGGAAATGGGCCATTCTGGTCGCATCCGTTCATTGCCAACGGAAAATTGTATTTGCGTCATGGCGATGTTTTGTTTGTGTATAACATTAAGGCATAATTTATTCCTGAAAAGATGACGAAAATTCTCACCTTTCTTTTATTCACATTTATTTTTTCCGGAAACTTGTTTGCCCAGGATTTGGTCGAATGGCGTGGCCCGAACCGTTCCGGAATCTATCCTGATCAGAATCTGCTGAAAAGCTGGCCTGAAAATGGGCCTTCGCTTTTATTGGAACTGAATGATATCGGGAATGGCTATTCGTCGCCTGTGGTTTATAAAAATACGATTTATGTATCTGGCAGAAAAGATACACTTGACGTGGTTTCGGCTTACGAAATGAATGGGAAGAAAAAATGGGAAACTGCTTACGGTAGTGCCTGGCCGCGTACTTATCCTGAAACACGAAGTACTCCAACGATTGAAGATAACCGGATTTATTTGGTTAGTGGGATTGGACAGGTGGTTTGCGTTGATGCAGTTTCTGGAAAATTGATTTGGAATGTAAATGCCAATAACGACTTTAAAGGAGAGCCCCATCGGTGGGGAACCGCCGAATCGGTGGCCATTTCTGATAAGGCTGTATTTTATATACCAGGTGGCGAAGAAACATCGGTAATTGCACTGAGTAAAACAGATGGGAAATTACTTTGGAAAACAAAAAGTTTGGGCGGAACCCGTGCTTATGCATCTTCATTAATCATTGAAAGGGGTGGATTGAAATTGCTGTTGGCACAAACGGCAAATGATCTGATGGCTATTAATATCGAAAACGGAGAATTTGTCTGGACTTATAATCTGTTGCAACATCACACCGGCGAGATGGGAAAAGGAGCAAACACCAATACTCCAATTATATCAGGCAACGAAATTTTTATCACCAGTGGATACGATCATGCAGCTTTGATGTTGAGCCTGGCAGCTGATGGCCGTTCTGTTTCACTTAAATGGACCAATCCGGCTTTTGACAATCATCTGGGAGGAGTGGTCAAAATTGGAGATTATGTATTTGGATCAAACTGGATAAATAACGGAAAAGGCAATTGGATTTGTGCCGACTGGAATACCGGAAAAACCACGTACGAAACCCTTTGGTTCAACAAAGGACCAATTATTTCGGCAGATGGAATGCTGTATTGCTATGAAGAAAAATCAGGAAATCTGGCATTGGTTAATCCCAATCCGGAGAAATTCGAAATTATCAGTTCATTCAAAATCGAAAAAGGAACAGGCCCGCACTGGGCACATCCATCCATTTTTGATGGAAAACTGTTTGTTCGTCACGGTGAAAGCCTGATGGTTTATGATCTGAAAAAGTAGCAAATAAAATTGATCGAAGCGATATCCTTTGCCGTTCACTTCAGTGAACGGATAGGATGAAAAATAAAAAAGAAAAATCTTGGAAAAGAATATCAAATACATCCTGTGGTCGGTTATTGGTGTAATGCTGATCCTTTTTTTGTGGTGGCTTCTGAAAGACCCAACCAACCAGTTTGTTGAAAGCATTCCCGGAGAAGATAACAAAGGTACCGATTCAACGGTAGTGGATGTGGTTAATATTGGAGATAAATTCGAGTCGTTCGGAACTTCAACTTCTGGCTTAAAAGGAACCTGGACTCGTTTCCGCGGTGCCGATTTCGATAACATTGTAAAAAACTCTCAACCGCTAAAAAACTCCTGGTCAGGCAATCAACCTGAAATCTACTGGTCGGTTGAACTGGGCGAAGGACATGCCGGACCAGCCATTTACGAGGGAAAAGTTTACCTGATGGATTACGATGAGGTCAAACGCGAAGATGCTTTGCGCTGTTTTTCGCTCGAAGATGGCAAGGAGCTTTGGAGACGTTCGTATAAATTGAGTGTCAAACGAAATCATGGAATGTCGCGCACGGTGCCTGCTGTAACTCCTGAATATGTATTGACGATTGGGCCACGTTGCCATGTGATGTGCGTGAAACGCGAAACCGGCGATTTGGTTTGGGGACTCGACATGGTTCAGCAATACCAGACCGAAGTTCCGCTGTGGTTTACCGGCCAGTGTCCGATGATCGACGGAAATAAAGCGATTCTGGCTCCAGGTGGAACCTCTGTAATGGTTGCAGTGGATATGGCTACCGGCAAAGTGCTGTGGGAAACTCCCAATCCTGGCGGGATAAAAATGTCACATTCGTCCATTATGCCATGGACATTGAATGGCAAAAAAATGTACGTCTATAGCGCGGTTGGAGCTGTTTTGGCTGTTTCTGCCGAAGGTGCCGACGAGGGTAAAATCCTATGGCAGTCAACAGCCTGGAATCACGCAGTGGTGGCTCCGGCTCCGGTTTGTTTTCCGGATGGAAAAGTATTTTTAACTGCCGGTTACGGCGCCGGAAGTATGATGATAAAAGTAACTCCTTCAGGAGCAGAGTATAAAGTGGACGTTTTAAAAGAATTCAGCCCGAAGGATGGGATGGCTTGCGAACAGCAGACGCCCGTAATCTGGGACGGAATGATGTTCGGAATTCAACCCAAAGATGCCGGACCGTTGCGCAACCAACTGGTTTGTGTTTCTCCGGACGATGTTACAAAGGTGGTCTGGACTTCAGGAAAAGACGGGCGCTTTGGCCTGGGCCCCTACCTGATTGCCGATAATAAAATGTTTGTGCTAAGCGATGATGGAACGCTGACGATGATTAAACCTGACAGTAAAAAGTACGTTCAAATGGCGCAGAAAAAACTGTTCGACGGGCACGATGCCTGGGGACCGATGGCCATTGTTGACGGGCGCTTGCTGTTGCGTGATGCGAATAAAATGTATTGTGTAAACATTAGCCAATAAAACTATGAACCGGAAACTGGTAAATATCGTATTGATCGTTCTTGCTGTCGCAATTGTGGTTGTTATTGGCAAAGATTTTATCGGGAAGAAAGCCGGGAAAAACATTGAGAATCCCTACGAATACAATATTGATGAATTTCGGCAGGTGGACTCGACCCAGATTATCTATACTGAAACGCTGAATTTTCCGCTGAAAGTTCACGATTGGGGCGGAATAACCGTGTCCGATTCCATGATCATTGTGGCAACTGCCAACGAGTTAATCAAGTTTAATTATTGCGGAAAAGAGATTTTACGCAAATCGTTGATCGACACTGCAACATGTGTAACCATTGACGATAACCGCCAGATCTGGATTGGGATGCGCCATTATGTGGTGATGTACGACCTGAACGGAACGCTGGTAAAACGCTGGAATTCTTTTGGCGACCGGGCTGTAATTACTTCATTGGCCGTTTCCGGAGAAAACGTTTATGTGGCCGATGCCGGAAACCGCATTGTTCATCAGTGCAATACCAACGGACAAATATTGCAGAAAATAGGGGAGGAGAACGAGCAAAAAGGGATTTCAGGGTTTGCAATTCCTAGTCCGTATTTCGATGTGGCCATTGACGACGGCGGGTTTTTATGGGCAGCAAATACCGGAAAGCACACTTTCGAGAATTACAATCCGGATGGTTCGTTGCGCACATCATGGGGCGTGACCAGTTTCAAAATTGAAGGTTTCAGCGGTTGCTGCAATCCTGCTCATATCTCGATTTTGGATGATAATTCATTCATCACCAGCGAAAAAGGAATGCCTCGCATTAAGTTGTACGATCAGCACGGACAATTCATCGGTGTTGTAGCACCGCCGGCGGCATTCGATGGTTCGTTGGCACCCGATATAGCGGTGGATAAACAGCATCGGGTAATTGCCCTCGATTTTGAACGCCAGCAGGTACGTATTTTTGAAAAGAAGTAACAAACAAATATTTCGCCCCTTCAGGGCTTTGGGGTTGGTATTCTGCTTTGGCACAGGGCTTCACCCTGTGTTAACAGATTAAACCCCTTCGGGGCAAACAGATTTTTTAGCCCTGAAAGGGCGATCTCTAATAGCGATGGGTGTAGCCCATCGGATAAAAAAGAAAAGAAGACCGTCCGCGCTAAAATATGAAAAGGGTGATATTCATATTTCGGACGGAATAGGAAAAATGCAGAAAAGAAAGATGAAAATGAACGATATGAACAACAACCGCCGTGAATTTTTCAGAAAGGCAGCGCAACTCACCTTTCTGTCGGCCATGATTGGTGGAACAGCATATTTGCTGGCCGAAAACCGGGTTCAACTGGAAGGTTGCGGCGATAATCAGTTTTGCAAAAGCTGTCAGAAAATAACTACTTGTTCGTTGGATCAGGCAAAAAATTACAAGAAAAATGAGCGATAATAAAGAACCCAAAAGCATTGAACGCCGTCGGTTTATTCGTAGCGGAATGCAAATGGCACTGGCTGTTTCGCTTGGCGGGGTGGCTGGTATTTCGTTCCTGAAAGCGACTCCCAAAGATATGGTTTGGCAGATCGATCCTTTCAAATGTGTGCAGTGCGGACGCTGTGCCGATGAATGTGTGATGACACCTTCTGCAGTAAAATGCGTGCATGCTTATGCCTTATGCGGCTATTGCGATTTGTGCGGTGGATACCTGAAACCTGATGCGAATGCCCGGAGCACTGCTGCCGAGAACCAGCTTTGCCCAACTGCCGCCATCAAACGTAAATTTATTGAAGCCCCTTATTACGAATACGAAATCATTGAAGATTTGTGCATTGGCTGTGCCAAGTGTGTAGCCGGTTGTACCTCTTTTGGAAACGGATCGTTCCATTTGCAGATTCGACACAACTTGTGCAAAAACTGTAACGATTGCGCCATCGCACGAGTTTGTCCTGCTGATGCCATTCAGCGTGTTCCGGCTGATACGCCGTACTTAATTAAGGGTGATTTTACTAAAGGTGGCAAAGGGAAAAAAGCATAGAAAAGTGGGCAGTCACAGTCGCAGTATCCAGAAAAAGTGGTGTGCAGACTGCAAGCAAATTTAACTCGAAACTTGAAATTTGGAACTTGAAACTACATATGAACCAATTTAAACGATACTTTTTACTGATTTCGATACTGCTCTTTACCGCAGTTCAATCTTATGCAGCCGATGCACAGCAGCGTTTTCCGAAACCCGAATTTGATTCGGGCTACACGCAGCCGCCAACCACGGCATCATCGCCCCGAATGATTTTTCTGGAATACCTGGATGTGTTCATTTTATTTGTGGTGTTGTCGGTAGTTACGTGGTTTGTGCTAAAAAGGCGCTCCAGAAGAGGAGTTTTCTGGACATCGGTATTTTCTTTGTTGTACTTTGGCTTTTACCGCGAAGGTTGTATCTGTTCCGTGGGTTCGGTTCAGAATGTGGTACTCGGCATCGTCGATCCCACGTATGCTATCCCGTTAACAGCTCTTCTGTTCTTCTTGCTGCCACTCATTTTTTCGCTTTTCTTCGGAAGAACATTCTGTGCAGGAGCCTGCCCGCTTGGAGCCATTCAGGATATTGTGGTTTTAAGACCCATCGAATTGCCTAAATGGATTCAGAAAGTACTGGGTTTAATTCCGTATTTATACCTCGGGTTGGCCGTTTTGTATGTGGCCACCAAATCCGAATTCATCATTTGTCGGTACGATCCGTTTGTTGGTCTGTTTCGGTTCGATGCGCCATACAACATGTTAATTCTTGGAATCTTATTTCTGGCAGTCGGCGTGTTTGTAGCCCGTCCATATTGCAGGTTTTTCTGTCCCTATGGCGTTTTATTGGGTTGGATGTCGAAGTTTTCGTCGAAACATATGACCATTACTCCTTCAGCATGTATCCAATGTAAATTGTGTTCCAATTCGTGTCCGTTTGGAGCCATCGACGAGCCGGTAGTTGAAACCGGAAAACGCCGCAGCAATGTGAACCGTCTGATGACTTATTTCATACTTCTGCCATTGTGGGTCGGAATCGGCGGTTTTGCCGGATCGATGATGCATGTGCCATTGTCCAGATTTAATCAGACTGTTTATTTGGCCGAACAAATTGTGGAGCATCCTGAAGTAAAGAATGATCCCAAAAATATTGATGTGCGTACCTTTATGAGCTCCGGAAAATCGACTGAACAATTGGTAGTGGAAGCTGATGCTATTCGCCGTCAGTTCTATTGGGGCGGTTGGATGCTGGGCGGTTTTATGGGATTGGTCATTGGTACCAGCCTGATCGGTTTATCGAAATTCAGGAAACGTACCGACTGGGAACCCAATAAAACCAACTGCCTGAGCTGTGCAAGGTGCATGGATTATTGCCCGGTGAAGAAGGAGTAACAGAGTTTCAAGTTTCAGGTTTCAAATTCCATGTTGGGGCTTGTGTTAAGATGTTTTTAGTTCCGTTAGGAGCGAAATATTGGTAACCCGGGGTGAAGCCCCGGGGAAAATGAAAACAAGAAAACCCGTTCGCGGGGAATGATAAAAAAAGTAAAAACCATTTTTCGGACGGAATAGCATTAACGTTGATCATAAATATCTTGAATCTATTGTCTAAAATCTAATATCTGAATAACAAAATATAATGAACATCTCAAAAAACGATAAAATTAAATTGGCACAACGCATTGGCTGGATAGCTGCAGGCTTTGCCATCATTATGGCTGTTTTGTTGATTGCCAATTTTGTGCAGACCAGCCTGAACGACCCGATTGACAACAAAACAATTCCGGCGCTGGTCAAACGGCTAAGTCAAAGTCCGGGAGATGAGACCCTCAAAGCCGAAATTCGCGCCTTCGACCTGATGGCCCGAAAAGCCTATTTTACCAGTCAGTGGCAACTGCGCACCGGAATCTACCTCATGTTCCTTGGCGTCATTATTTCAATTCTGGCTGTGCGCTTTGTATTGTCGGCCAAATCGAAACTGAACGAAATCGACAGTGTTGAAAAAGTAAATGAATTGGACAAAGCTGTTGCTCAAAAGTGGGTTATTTATGTTGGTGCGGGCTTGATTGTATTGGCGCTGGCTTCCGGATTTTTGTCTTCCAATTCGTTGAAAAAATATATGGTGGACGAAAATATCGTTGTTCAGGAAGAACAGCCTGCTGAAATTTCAGCTTCTGCCCAGACTCAACAGGTTTCAGTTCCTGCCGATTCTGCCGCTTCTTCCGGAAATATTGTTGCTGCAGAAAATCCTGTCGTTACTGATGTTCCTGCTGCAAATGCAAATGCTACGGAAACACCTGCTGCCACACCTGCAGGCATCCCAACATTGGCACAGTTAAAGGCCAATTACCCGTTTTTCCGTGGTGCTGAAGGAATTGGAGTCTCATCACAAAAGAATACGCCAACCGACTGGAATGGCGCCGGAGGTAAAAATGTAGTATGGAAAGTGAAAGTGCCCAAATCGGGATTTAGCTCACCCATCATTTGGGGAAATCAGTTGTTTGTGACTGGTGCCGATGCCCAGGCGCGAATGGTTTATTGTTACGATAAAAACACCGGGAAATTGATGTGGGAAGCTGCTGCTGACAACATTCAGGGTTCTCCGGCCTCGGCACCCAAAGTAACGGCTGATACCGGTTTAGCTGCTCCAACCATGGCTACTGATGGTCGTGCCGTTTTTGCCATTTTTGCGACTGGCGACGTAATTGCTCTCGATTTGAGCGGAAAACGTTTGTGGGCCCGCAATCTCGGCGTTCCAGATAATCACTACGGACACGGTTCATCGCTGATCATTTACAAAGACAAGTTGCTGATTCAATACGATACCAACCGGTCAGGTAAATTAATGGCTTTGGACACGCAAACCGGAACTACCGCCTGGGAAACCGCCCGCAGTTCAAAAATATCATGGTCGTCGCCTATTTTGGTCAATACCGGAAGTCGCACAGAAGTGATCCTGACCACTAATCCGAATGTGAATGGTTACGATCCACAAACAGGGAAAGAACTTTGGAATATTGCCTGTCTTTCCGGAGAAGTTGGCCCATCGGCCGGATACGCCGACGGGATGGTGTTTGCTGCCAACGAATACGCGAAACTGGTTGGGATAAAAATAGGTGCAACTCCTGAAATTGTTTGGGAAGCCGACGAATATTTGCCTGAAGTTTCTAGTCCGCTGGCCGTAAACGGCTTGTTGTACATTGCCACCACTTACGGCGTTTTTGCCTGTCTGGATGCCAAAACCGGAGAGAAACACTGGGAACAGGAATATGGAGATGCTTTTTATTCATCGCCAGTTTATGCCGACGGAAAGGTTTACATCACCGATATGTCGGGCAAAACGCACATTGTAAAGGCAACCAAAGAATACCAAAAGATCGGAACTCCTGAACTCGGAGAAAAATCGGTCTGTTCACCTGTGTTTGCAGATGGAAAGGTGTACTTGAGGGGGATGAATAATTTGTATTGTTTGGGGGCGAAATAGAGAATTAAGATTAACGATTACAGATTAACGATTTAGGAAGGAACATCGCAAATCCTTGATCGTTAATCGTTGATCGCAAATCAAAATAAATTTGAAAATTATAACGTGAACAACGAAACGAACATACAACAATCTGTTGATCAGATCATCGCTGAAAAAGGTGTGGAGGGAAAATCCGTCATTCCGATTTTGCAGGCGATTCAAAATACATACAATTATCTTCCGGAGGAAGCGTTAAAATACGTTTGCGAAAAGACCGAAATTACTCCTGAACAGATCGTCGGGGTGGCTTCATTTTATTCGCAGTTCCGAATGCAACCCGTTGGCGAACACATTATTAAAGTTTGTGTCGGAACGGCTTGTCACGTGAAAGGTGCGGGCCAGGTTTACGATGCTTTCCGCCGTCATTTTAACCTGACCGGGCACGAAGAAACCGATGCTTCACGAAAATATACCATCGAAAAAGTGTCGTGCCTCGGGTGCTGTACGTTGGCGCCGGTGGTTCAGATCGATGAAATTACCTACGGTCATGTCGCTTCCGATAAGGTTGGCAATGTGCTGGCCGATTTCGAGAAACACGCCGGAATTTCAGGAGCGAAAAAAGGCTTGTTCCGGAATGTGGACGGACAGGAAATTCAGGGCGAAATCCGCATTGGATTGGGTTCGTGCTGTGTGGCTTCCGGAAGTGAAGACGTTAAAAAAGCCGTGGAAGAAACAATTGCCGATACCGGAATCAAAATCAGCCTGAAAAATGTGGGCTGTGTGGGCATGTGTCATCAGGTTCCGTTGGTTGAGGTGTTTCCGAAGAATGAAAAATCAACGCTGTACGCCAAGGTGAAACCGGAGGATATTGCCGGTATTATCGCCAATCATTTTAAACCTCAAAGCACGTTTGGAATGCTGAAAAGCAGCGTTTACAAGTTCTTCGAGAGTGTGCAGACCGACACCGTTTGGGATGGTGTAAAGCAATATTCAATTGATGCGCGCGAAAAACAGGTGTCCGATTTTCTGGATCGACAGATTCCAATTGCCACGCAATACCGCGGCATTATCAATCCTCTCGACATTGAGGAATACAAGAAGCACGAAGGTTTTGCCGCGATGAAAACCTGTCTGACTGAACTTTCGCCGGAAGAAATAATACAGACTATCAAAGATAGCGGGCTGCGGGGGCGGGGAGGTGCTGGTTTCCCAACCGGCCTGAAATGGAGCCTGGTGGCCGAAAATAAATCGGATGTAAAATACCTGATTGTGAATGGCGATGAAGGCGATCCGGGTGCTTTTATGGACCGGATGTTACTTGAATCGTATCCATACCGCGTGATTGAAGGAGCTGTTATTGCTGCTAAAGCAGTGGGCGCCACACAGGGATTTCTATACATCCGAGCCGAATATCCCTTGGCGGTAAAACGCATCCGGCAGGCGCTCATTTATTGTCGTGAGAAAAATTATCTCGGCGAAAACATCATTGGAAGCGGATTTTCGTTCGACATGACCATTTACGAAGGTGCCGGTGCTTTTGTGTGCGGCGAAGAGTCGGCCATGATGGCTTCCATTGAAGGTGAACGCGGATTTCCTCGTATTCGTCCGCCATTCCCGGCTGTGAGCGGCTTGTGGAAACAACCCACACTGATCAACAATACCGAGACTTTTGCACAGGTTTCGTATATCATTCGCGAAGGATCGGGCAAATTTGCAGGTATTGGCCGTGGAACCAGTAAAGGAACCAAGGTTTTTGCTTTGGCCGGAAAGGTGAACCGTGGCGGATTGATTGAAGTCCCGATGGGAATTACTGTTCGGCAAATTGTGGAAGAAATAGGCGGAGGCGTTCAGAACGGCAAAAAATTTAAAGCGGTACAAATTGGCGGACCTTCCGGAGGCTGTGTGCCTGCGGAATTGTATGATACACCGGTCGATTACGAATCCTTACTGCAAGTTGGGGCGATGATGGGCTCGGGCGGGTTGGTTGTTTTGGATGAAGATGATTGTATGGTGGACATTGCCCGCTATTTTCTGTCGTTTACCCAGAATGAATCCTGCGGAAAATGTACTTTCTGCCGTATCGGAACCAAACGAATGCTCGACATACTGACAAAAATTACAACTGGAAAAGGTACTTTGAAAGATTTGGACGAACTGGAATACCTGGCAGGCTGGACCAAAAAAGGAAGTTTGTGCGGACTGGGAAAATCGGCGCCAAACCCAATTTTATCGACTTTGAAATATTTCAGGGAAGAATATATTGCACACATCAATGGCAAATGTCCGTCGGGTAAATGTCAAAGCCTGATTAAATATCAGATCAACGATTTGTGCATCGGCTGTACCAAGTGTGCGCAGAAATGCCCAACCAATGCGATTTTGTTCAAGCCACACGAAAAGCACGAAGTCATCACCGATCTTTGTATTAAATGCGACGCCTGCAAGCAGGTTTGCCCGGTTGATGCGGTGGAGATCGTGTAGTTCCAAGTTTCAGGTTTCAGGTTCCAAGTTTTCGGTCGCGAAGGTTTTGGAAATTGAAATTTTGACATTGAATATTGAAAGTTTTTCAGACTCCGAAGGAGTCGAATGTTAATGATCGCGGGTGTAAACCCGTGGGTAGAAATAGTATAGAACACAAGGCGCATCCAGTAATCAAGTTTGAAAAGAAAATATTGTATGCGCCGCAATGAATAAAGTTTATAAATTAGACATGACTGGTTTTCAAACCCTGTCAGGGATGGAAGAACACAAAAGAAAATGATAAAATTAACTATAGATAATCGCTCCGTTGAAGTTCCTGCTGGCACTTCAGTATGGCAGGCTGCCAAATCGGTTGGAATTGAAATTCCGACCATGTGCTATTTGGAAGGAACCGAGCATTTCACCTCGTGCATGATTTGTCTGGTGAAAGACGCTAAGAACGGACGGTTTTTCGCTTCGTGTTCTACACCTGCTTTCGAAGGACAATCGATCATCACCAGCGATGAGGAAACGATCGAATCGCGGAAAGCTGCGCTGGAACTGTTGTTGAGCGAACATGTGGGCGACTGCGAAGCGCCTTGCCAGTTGGTTTGTCCGGCGCACATGAACATTCCGCTGATGAATCGTCTGATTGCCAAAGGCGATTTTGCAAAGGCACTTGAAGTGGTGAAACGCGACATCGCTTTGCCCTCCATTCTGGGACGAATTTGTCCGGCTCCATGTGAGGCTGGTTGTCGCCGCAAACAGGTGGACGAAGCGGTTTCTATTTGTTTGCTGAAACGATATGTGGGCGACGAAGACTTGAAGAGTGAGAATCCATATCAGCCGCAACTGGCCGAATTTTCAGGCAAAAAGGTAGCCATTATTGGTGCTGGGCCTGCCGGATTGGCTGCTGCATATTATTTGCAGATTAAAGGTCATCAGGCAGTCATTTTTGAAAAGAACAGCAAAGCTGGCGGTGAATTGCTTCAGATCGATCAGGAAATATTACCTTCGGAAGTCGTTGAACAGGAAGTGGCTCAAATCGTGGCTACCGGCGTTCAGATTCGATTGAATGAAACAATTAATGACAACCGTTTTGCTGAATTACAAAGCGAGTTTGACGCTGTTGTTGTAGCCAACGGAACTATTCCGGAAGAAAGTTCTGCATTCGGACTAAAAGTCACCAAGGCTGGAATTATTGCTAATAAATCCAGTTACCAGACTTCGATTCCAAAAGTTTTTGCTGTTGGGAATACACTTCGGGCTTCCAAACTGGCCGTGCGTTCGGTTGGACAAGGGAAGGAGGTAGCCACTGTTATCGATAATTATTTCAAAACTGCTGAAGTTTCAGGATATCCGGAGCGGTTTAATTCCAAATTCGGCAGGTTGGCTGAAGTCGAGTTTATTCAGTATAAGAAAGATTCGGAAACTGCGCCGCGCCAAAAAGCTGATAAATCTGGATTTACCCGCGAAGATGCCATTCGGGAAGCCAAACGCTGTATGCATTGCGATTGCCGCAATCCGGAGTCGTGCGTTTTGCGCGAATTATCTGACCGGTATCAGGCTGTTCAGAAACGTTTTCAGAGCGACGAACGCTGGAATGTGGAAAAATTCATTCACCGCGAAGGCATTGTTTACGAACCCAATAAGTGCATTAAATGTGGTATTTGTGTGCGCTTAACCCGCCAGCATCAGGAAGAATTCGGTTTTACTTTTATTGGCCGGGGATTCGACGTGAAAGTGGGCGTTCCGTTCAACGAAAGCGTTCAAAGAGGATTGGAAAAAACGGCAGAACTAGTTGCCAAAGCTTGTCCGACCGGGGCGCTATCGATGTTTAATATGGAAGAACAAATCTGATAAATCTAAAATAACCTGCTATGAGAACATTTTTTTTTAGTATTGTTTGTATGCTGATGGCATCGTTTTCGTCCGAGGCCAAAATAAAGGTACTTATTGTTGATGGACAGAACAACCATGAAGTATGGCCCAAATCGACCATCATGATGAAGCAATACCTGGAAGAAACAGGTTTGTTTTCGGTGGATATTAAGCGAACAAAGTTTACCTGGAAGGGAGAACGTGAAAAAGCATATCTTCCTTTGGCAGGGGTGGGTGAAACACAGGATTTGAAAGAACCAAAAACTGATCCTGATTTTATTCTTTCGTTCAAAAAATATGATGTGGTAGTTTCCAATTTTGGGTGGAAAGCTGCAGATTGGCCCGAAGCTACGCAAAAAGCTCTTGAGAAATACATGAAGGACGGAGGCGGTTTTGTTTCGGTACATGCTGCCGATAACTCCTTTCCAACCTGGCTCGAGTATAACAAGATGATTGGACTTGGCGGATGGGGTGACCGAACAGAGAAAGATGGTCCCTACGTTTATTATACCAACGAAGGCGAATTGGTACGTGACAATACGCCCGGTGGCGCAGGAGCACATGGACCGCAACATCTTGTCCCGGTTACCATTCGTGTTGCTGATCACCCCATTACGAAAGGTTTGCCGAAGGTTTGGTTGACCACTAAAGATGAATGCTATGCCAAATTACGTGGTCCGGGCGAGAACATGATCGTTTTGGCTACAGGTAAAGATATGTCGGGAAAAGCGCCAACCGATCGCCACGAACCAGTTCTGATGGCTTTGACCTATGGGAAAGGTCGTATTTTTCATACCACGCTCGGACACGATGACTATTCGTGCGAAGGAGTTGGTTTTATTACCACTTTTTTGCGTGGGGTACAATGGGCTGCAACCGGTAAAGTAACGCTGCCAGTCCCGACTGATTTTCCCACTGCGGAAGAATCAACAAGCCGTAAATTTGAGCTGAAGAAATAAGTTGAATTTCTGGTACATAACGTGTTCCCATTTTATAATTTGAATTTTCATCCAATGGTTCTGAAAAAAGTCATCTTGCCGGCAATTCTGTTTGTTTTTTATTCAGGATTTCTTTCCGCCCAATCTTCCTGGCCCATCTTCCGCGGAAACCAGCAGCTTTCGGGTGCGATTTCTGCCAGTCTTCCGGAGAAACCCAAGCTGTTGTCCTCGTTTCAAACGGGTGACGACATCAAAGCTTCACCAGTCATTTCAGGGCAAACGATTTTCTGCGGATCGACCGACGGAACAATGTATGCCGTTGGGCTCGACGGAAAACTGAAATGGAAATTCGACTCCGGAAATGCCATTGAGGCGCCGGCTTTACTGCTGGATGGTTCGGTGGTGTTTGGTTCACTTGATGGAATGTTTTTCAGGCTCGACGAAAAAACAGGTAAGCAAATATGGAAATACAAGACCGATAACCAAATCATGGGATCGGCTAACTGGCTGAAAGTTGGTAGTCAGTACCGGCTGGTAGTTGGCAGTTACGATTATAACCTGCATGCGGTGGGTTTTGCAAAAGGCGACAGCATCTGGCAATACGAATCGGATAATTACATTAACGGAGCGCCTGGAATTTATGGTAAAAACGCCGTGTTTGGCGGTTGCGACGGTTTTGTACATCTGGTGAACATCGAAACCGGGAAAGTGTTTAAAAAGATCAAGCTGGAAACCTATGTGGCTTCGTCGCCGGTGATTGATGGCAAGTTTGCTTATGTGGGCGATTACGAAGGCAAATTCTTTAGTATCGATTTGGAGGCTGGTAAAATCGCATGGATGTACGATGACAAAGAGAAAAACCTGCCCTTTATTGCATCTCCGGCTTTAAGCGGTAATTTCATTGTCATTGGTAATCAGGATAAGTTTATTTACTGTTTCGATAAAAGCACCGGCAAAGTAATTTGGAAGGTAAAAACCAGCAACCGCGTAGAATCGTCGTCGGTTATTGCTTCGGGGAAAGTGGTTACCGGAACTATGGACGGAATGCTGTACATTCATGACCTGAAAACCGGCGCTGAACTCTGGAAATACGAACTGGGCAGTCCGATCATTGGAAATCCGGCAGTCGTTTCAGGAAAGATTGTGGTAGGGGCTGGCGACGGACGGATTTACGTGTTTGGCAACTAGCGGCTAGCTTCTGACTACTGATTTTTGCAAGTTGCCGAAAGCCAACTGCCAGCAGCTTTTTTACAGATGTAATTCAATCATTCTTACGATATGAAAATCGCACAAATTATTCCGGGTTCGGGCGGTAGTTTTTACTGCGGAAATTGTATGCGTGACAGCAAATTTGTCAGGGCTTTGAAGGATTTGGGGCACGATACCATCAAGGTTCCTTTGTATCTCCCTATTTTCGACGATGCCCACGATTTGGATGAAGTACCCGTTTTTTACGGGGCGGTAAATCTTTATCTCAAGCAGCAATTCCCAATTTTCAGACACATGCCTTCATTTCTGGAACACGCCCTTGACTCGAAAAGTGTGCTGGAAATGGCAGCCCGGAAAGCCGGTTCAACCCGAGCAAAAGGCTTAGAGGGAATGACCATTTCGATGTTGTTGGGAGAAGATGGCGGTCAAAAAGAAGAACTGGAACGACTGGTTGATTGGCTGGCTGATGAGGCTAAACCTGATGTGGTTCACCTATCAAATGCCTTGTTACTTGGACTGGCGCACCGGATTAAACAGCGGATGAACATCACGGTGATTTGCTCGCTTCAGGACGAAGATGTTTGGGTGGATGCGATGGAAGATCATTTCAGAAAAGAAGTTTGGGATTTGATGAGCGAACGTGGCCAGGATGTGGATGTGTTTATTCCCGTCAGCAATTATTTTGCTTCGGAAATTCACCAGCGCATGACCATTCCTGAAAGCAAAATGCAAACCGTTCATTTGGGTGTCGATACGGCTGATTATTCGCCAAAACCAATTGCGGAAAAGGGACCAATGATTGGCTACCTTTCGCGAATGTGCGAAGAAAACGGGTTGGCTGTATTGGTCGATGCCTTTATTTTACTGCGGAAAAGTCCTGAATATTCGTCAGTTCAGCTTAAAATTACCGGCGGAAAAACCGGTGACGACCTGCAATTTGTTAAAGAGCAAAAGCGAAAACTGGCTAAAGCAAAACTCGAAGCCGACGTATTTTGGGTGGATGAATTTGAAGGCGATGAACGCCAGAAATTTTTCGATTCAGTACGCCTGATTTCTGTTCCGGTGCTGAATGGTGAGGCTTTCGGTTTGTACATGCTCGAAGCGATGGCTTCCGGAATTCCAATGGTTCAGCCTGCTTTGGGCGCTTTCCCCGAAGTGATTGAAATCAGCGGCGGCGGTGTCGTTTATGGCGAAAATAAACCGGAATTATTGGCGAAAGCCATTGGTGAACTCATTTTCAATGATGCCCGTCTTCAGGAACTAAGCGCAGCAGGAATTGACGGCGTAAAGACCCATTTCGATATTCATGCCCAGGCAAAGAAAATGGTTAATGTTTATGCGAATGCGTCAAAATCATAATATAACAGATACTTGATAGAAAAATGGAAGTAATAAGAATAGAAATTTCTTCGACATTCCTTGGGCAGGAATATCTATTGAATCCATGTGTTTTAAGAGAAAAAAATGACACTTTTTTGATCGATTGCGGGTATGAGGGTTCAATCAAACAATTGTCAGGGGAATTGGGGAAATATGGAATTCAGTTAGCCGAACTTACCGGAATAATCATCTCGCATGAAGATATTGATCATATGGGGGCATTGCACGAAATAAAGGAAGAGATACCTTCTATAAAAATATACTCATCTGAAATTGAAGCGCCTTATCTTTCGGGTGAGAAAAAATCGTTAAGGCTTCTGCAGGCAGAAAGTCTCCGAAGTACTATGCCTGAACAGTTTAAAGAATGGGCCACAGCTTTTGAGTACAGTTTAAGAACGATAAAGCGTGTGCCTGTTGATTTTACTTTTGGGTTTGATTTTCATTTTTCCGATCAGATCAGGATTGTCAACACACCTGGACACACGCCGGGGCACATTTCGATTTATTTGCCCGAAGACAAAATTTTACTGGCGAACGATGCCCTTGTGGTTGAAAATGGCGAATTGGAAATTGCAAATCCGCATTTTTCGTTAGATTTAGCACAGGCTTTAGATTCTGTCAAGAAATTGGCAAGGTTGGAAATTGATAAGGTGATTTGTTACCACGGAGGGGAAATTACCAAAAACATCCCTGGACAATTGAAAAAACTGATTGAAAAGTATTCGTAGCCTTTCGGTCCTGGTGACTTTTTTAATGTAAAACTTCTGAAAGAAAACTATTTTATGCTGCTGAAACTCGAAAAAGTAACCAAATCCTACTCCAAAGATCGTACGATTCTCGATCAGCTCGATTTGGAAATCAATGCCGGAGAACGGATTGCAATTGTTGGGCCGTCGGGCTCTGGTAAAACCACTTTGCTGAACCTGATCGGAACTTTGGATCGACCTGATTCCGGTAAAATGTACTTCGAAAATCAGGATTTGTCGGTATTTTCTGATCAGCAACTGGCCGCGTTCCGGAATGAAAAAATCGGATTTGTATTCCAGATGCACCACTTGTTGCCGCAACTCACTTTGCTCGAAAATATACTTCTGCCAACGTTGACTGACAAAAAACTTCAGGGTAAGGAAACGTTGGAACGAGCCCAGAAATTGATTTTCAGGATGGGTCTTTCCGAAGTTTCGCACCAGAAACCTTCTGAATTGTCGGGCGGCGAATGTCAGCGAACTGCGGTGGCTCGTGCGCTGATCAATCGTCCGGGACTGATTTTGGCCGATGAACCAACCGGAGCGCTCGATCAGAAATCAGCGTTCAATCTGACTAATTTGCTTGTCGAACTGAATCAGGAAGAAGGAGTTTCCCTGATTGTAGTCACGCACTCGATGGATGTGGCAAAGAAAATGGATCGAATTTACAGGATTGAAAACGGAAAACTACAAGAATCTTGAATGATGAATCTCGAATCTTGAATGGCTCATTGATGACAATAATTCAAGACTCAAGATTCTAATCTTCTAATATTCAAATATGGCTAAATACATCTCCATACTTCGCGGAATCAATGTTGGAACAGGCAGGAAAGTTCCGATGGCCGACCTTAGAAAGCTGTGCGAAAGTCTGGGTTTGAAAAATGTACAGACCTACATTCAAAGCGGTAATCTGGTGTTCGAATTGTTGCAACCGGAGCCTATTCCCGATTTGGAAACCCGCTTGCAAAAGGCATTTTCGGAAACATTTGGATTTGAGATTCCGGTGCTGATCAGAACTACAGAAGAATGGGCAGCGTCGATTGTTCAAAATCCATATCTGAAGGAGGAAAATGTGGATATTGATCGTTTGCACCTAACTTGCTTGAAAGAAATGCCTTCGCCCGAATTGCTGGATAAAATCAAGGCTTTTCAGTATTTGCCAGATAGGTACGAGATTATTGATCGCGATGTGTTCATCTTTTGTGCCGCCGGATATGGCACGTCGAAGCTGGTCAATTCCTTCTTCGAGTCGAAGTTGAAAACGCCAGCCACCACCCGCAACTGGAAAACTGTAATGAAATTGCATGAAATGATAAATTCTCAATAAACACGAAGACACAAAGTCACGAAGTTAAATTTTAAGTATTTTTTGTGGCTTCGTGTCTTTGTGTTGAAATATAAATTGATATGTCCATCTATAAACTCATACTGAAATCTGCCTGGTTTTACCGAAAATTAAACCTGACGATTATCCTCGGGATCGCTTTAAGCACAGCCATTCTGGTTGGTGCGCTCATTATTGGCGATTCGGTGAAATACAGCTTGCAGCAGATTACCGTGCAGCGGCTGGGTAAAACTTCGCAGGTTATTACAGCTGGCGAACGGTTGTTTAGCCAACAATTAGCAACTGAACTGGCCGAAAAAACCGGCACCGAAACGGCAGCTTTGCTTCGTGCTAATGGATTTGGCGTGATTGACGGAGGCGAACTGCGGATCAATCAATTGGCAGTATGGGGTGTCGATGCGACGATTGGGAATTTTGCCAGTTATCCGGAAATGTTTCAACTGCAAAACAATGAAGTGGCTATCAATGAAAACCTGGCTTCGCTTTCCGGACTAAAAGTGGGCTAAGAATTTTTGCTCCGGCTTAATAATCTGAACAAATTTCCGGCCAACACGCTTTTTGTTTCTGAGAAGTAAACGACTGTTTCGTTTCGCGTTTCGGTGGCCCGAATCCTGAACCCGGACGAACTGGGGAATTTTAATCTGCAAAATATACAATCTGCGCCACGCAATGTTTTTCTGAATTTGCAATGGTTGAACGAACAAATGGGACTTCAGCAAAAAGCCAATGTGCTGCTGGTTGCCGAAGGTGTTTCCGGAGAAGAACTGAATCAGAACCTGCAAAAAAGCTGGAAACTGGAAGATGTGAACCTGACCATACGCGAAAATCAGGACTTGAATTACACCGAACTGATTTCGGATCGTGTTTTTGTTGAACCGGCTGTAGAGCAATTTTGCCTGAATCAGGTGTCTGGCTCACAAGCCATTTTTAGCTATTTCATTAACGAATTTGCGCTGAACGGAAAGCAAACGCCGTATTCGTTTGTCTCCGGCGATTCCAGCCTCTCCGGAAATCAAATCGACCTCAGCCAGTGGCTGGCCGATGATTTGACGGCGAAAGTGGGCGCCGAAGTGAAGGTTTCGTATTTTGAGGTGGGACCGTTGCGCCGTTTGGTTCAGAAAGACACCACATTTATCGTTCATTCCATTTTTAAGATAGAAGGTGCCAAAGCCGATCCGCGACTGGCGCCGGTGATTCCGGGTCTTTCGGATGCCGGAAACTGCCGCGACTGGAAAACCGGCGTGCCTGTGGATTTAAAGAAAATAAGGCCTCTGGACGAAGATTACTGGAAGGCGCACAAAGGCACACCGAAAGCATTTGTTTCGCTCGAAACGGCGCAAAAACTGTGGAGAAACCGCTTTGGTCAATCGACAGCGATTCGCATGGTCGGACTGAAAAAAGCTGAATTTGAAAACCAATTGCTGTCCGGACTTTTGCCATCGCAACTTGGGTTTGAGGTTCGTGATGTAAAAACCGACGGACTCGCGGCGGCCAGTGGTGGAACCGACTTTGGTGGTTTGTTTATCGGACTCAGCTTTTTTGTGCTGTTTGCAGCGGTATTGCTAGCTTTTCTGTTGTTTAAATTATATCTCGGATTCCGCAAAACGGAAATTGGAACCTTGACCGCACTCGGTTTTTCGTTTCCGGCTATCCGCAAATTGTTTGTGACCGAAGCCTCGGTATTTGTTCTGGTCGGTATTTTGCTCGGCATTCCGTTTAGTATCTGGTACAATCGCCTGATTTTGGAAGCCATAAATACCATTTGGGTCGATATTGTCCGCACTTCGATTGTCAACATTCACATTCGCCCGGTTTCGCTGATCATGGGAAGCCTGTTTATTGCTGTACTATCGATTACTGCCATTTGGTTTATTCTGAACCGTTTCCTGGAAAATGAAGCGATTGCCTTGCAGCGGAAATCGGTTTCCGGAAAAGTTAAAAGCGGGAAACGTTCACTTTGGATTGGTTTGGGTTTGATTGCACTTTCAATCATCATCTTGTTTTCAATGGGTTTCCGGAGTGGCGAAATTAATCCTGAAATGTTTTTTATCAGCGGTTTTGGTTTGCTGCCTGGACTGATCCTGATTTTCGATTTCTGGATGCACCGGTTGGCTGTTCAGGAAAAGGATATGCAGTTTTCGCTGCAAACCTTCCTCCTGAAACGCATTGCCGGGGAACGGCGTCGCAACGTGATGATCGTGAGTTTTCTGTCTGTGGGTGTATTTATGGTGGTCTCCACCGGACTGAATCGCAAAGACCTGACCTCAAAGGCAGAATTGCCGTCTTCTGGAACCGGCGGTTACGATTATTTTGTGGAAACCACCATGCCGGTGTTGTTCGATGCCAACAGCCAACAGGGTAGGGAAGACCTGAATATTCCGGCAAATACGGAACTGGTGCAGTTTCAGTCGCAGCCGGGCGACGACGCGAGTTGCCTGAATCTGAACAAAATAGCACGGCCACGATTGATTGCCTGCAATCCGGCTGCTTTCGATCAGCGCGACGCATTTACTTTTGCCACACGAACCGACGATCTGGATGCGCAAAATCCGTGGGCGACACTGAATAAAACTTTAGCCGATGACGTGATTCCGGCGATTGCTGACCAAACGGTGATTCAGTGGGGACTGATGAAAAAAGTGGGAGATACGCTGATTTATAAAACCGAGGACGGCAAGGATTTGAAGCTGAAACTGGTGGGCGGATTGGCCAATTCAATTTTTCAGGGTAATGTGGTCATTGCAGAAGATCATTTCAACCGGGCATTTCCGTCGGTGAGCGGCTCGAATGTGTTTTTGGTTGATGTTCCCGACACCGCTTCTGTTGCCAGCAATTTGCAAACCGGAATGCGCAATTACGGACCGGAAATTAGCCGTACAACCGACCGTTTACTTTCGTTTTACACCGTTGAAAATACCTACTTGAATATCTTCCTGATGTTGGGTGCATTGGGGCTTTTAATTGGTACACTAGGTCTGGGAATCCTGATCTTCCGGATCACATTTGAGCAGATTCCTGAATATGCGCTGCTGCTATCGCTTGGTTTCTCCAAACCAATCATTCAGCAGATGGTGATGCGCGAAAAACTTTTCCTGATGATTGTCTCCGTTTTAATCGGCCTGATTCCGGCTGTGCTGAGCGGGTTGCCTACCTTGATTTCTTCGCTTTACGCCAGCCTGTGGATTTGGTTTCCAGCCATTTCGGTTCTGGTTATTCTGAGTGGTGCAATCTTTAGCTTTGTGGCTATTCGCATGGCATTCAAACAAAATCTGGTTCAGGCGTTGAGGAATGAGTAGGATGCAGTGGTTGTAAAAGCTACTGATTATTTGTTTTTGGAGACTGTCCCTCGTTTGCAACGAGGGGTAAATGGTCTAGAGAGTTTTAAACTCATTCAAAAGTGCGTCACATACGCAAAACCAACAACCCCTCGTTACCGCTTTTGCTCAAACGAGGGGCATGAAGGGGGTATGAATAAGATTTTTAGGTTGGATGAATTACTTCGTATTCTACATTAGGGTAGTAGTTTAATAAGTTAATACTGTCGGCTATATATTGATTAGGAATATTTTTTATTAACTTGTAATTTGTTATGAGATGTTGATTTTTCGTTGTTTCTTTTTCTGGCTGGCTTTCCTTTAAGAGTTCCCATGTTCGACCCACTTCAGACAAACTATTTAAAAAGAAAATTATTTGCTCATAATTGGATAGTTGTCCTCTTAGGATTTTGATGTAGCTATATTTTTCATCAAAGGAAAGATGACCTTCTTTATCAATGAATTTTACTGTTTGGTAAATGTGCCTAAAATAATGACCAAGACGAAATTGATGTCCTCCATAATATTTATAATAATCGTCAGGATAAAATGATTCAAAAGGTATACTCTTATCATCTTTCTGAATAAAAAAGTGTGTATTTAATCCATTGTTTTCGCCAGTTCTCTTCTTAAGTATGTTGTCAAATATTTTCTCTTTTTCAACAAGTTCACTAATTGTTCTCCATTGAATCCATCTACTTGAATCTCGTCTAGGCTTTAAGCTTGCAAAGTTGAGAACAGTATTCATGAAATTTCGCTTGTATTTATTTTCAAATAGATTAATGATTGTCTGCTTGTCTTCACCACTCAATCCAAAAAAAATGATTGAATATATTATGTCAACTTTTGCAAATTCTTTTAAATCTATTTCTCTTTCAGCAATAACTTTATTCGATTGTATCTTATTTAAATAGAGGTTCTCATATATGTCAGAAATGTCGCTCTTTTCAAAAATATGGTCGAGTTCATTCCAAGCATCTTTGAACTGTTTAAATATAATTCTGAAAACTTTTCTTTTTTCAACAATCACTTTTGATTTTTTGTTCTCATAATATGAAAATTGCATTTCACTTACATTATCTCGATGGATTTTAATCATCTCAAAAAAATTACTTTCCAGCCTTTCACGGTGAAAATTATCTCTTTGATCCTTTAGTGTTAGGAAAAGCATAAAGAATCCCGCTAAAGAGAAAAATGTTCCAACGGCTCCTGCTATAAAATCACCAAATGCTCCAAAATTTGTCAAATTCAAAATTTCTCCGTTTTGAGGCATCGAATGTGATTTTGAAACTTCATGGATATAAAAAACTAATATTCCAATACCGATTATGGTAGAGAATATGGCGAAGAATTTCAAAAGCCCGGAACTTATTTTTCGATCATCTTCAGGTGTAAATAATTCATCCATTTTTATTGCTTTTGTTTTATTGGCTTCAAATTTAACTAAATTCTATGTTCAGTTTGGTTGGTTCTTAGATGAGTTTTCAACAAACAATCAACTGATTCGAAGAATTTTAGTCTGTGGTAAGAAAAAGTAAGGGCTTCACTCCGGGTGAAACCCTGACTTGTTTCTAATCACTATTTTTTCAGTTTTTTTATTTCCTGCTCCAGTTCTTCAATTTCCAAGTTATCGGCCTCCTGTGCTTCCCATGTTCTGCGCTTCGAATCGTAAATAGAATAAATCTCCTGTACTTTTTCCTCCATTTGGGCATTGCTAACCGAGCCCGCATTTTTTAATACATTCCGGTCGTTAAATTCCAGAATGCGATCAACATTCTCTTTCCAGAACGACATGGGAATGTCCATCCGATTTTTTGCTCTTAGTTCAGCCGTTTCGAGAAAAATAATGACTAAACGGTTGAGCGTGTCAATTTCATCAGCAGTCAAATAGTTTTTTGCCGTAAAAATGTCTTGTTTCCGAACAACCGATCCTTTCCACGATGTAAGCGCCATATTGGGTTTATTGGAATCGGCACGTGAGACAATGATTTCAGCAGCAGTTTGGCCGGTAACTGCATACAATAGTTTATTTTGTGTTTCAGCAAAAAACATCTGGATGGCTTTATCGGTAGCATCGTAATCGCTGCTTAGGGCGAACAGCTCACGCACTTTTTGGTAAAACCGTTTTTCCGACGCCCGAATGTCCCTGATTCGTTCGAGTAACTCATCAAAATAATCTGGCCGACCATCAGGGTTCTTCAAACGCTCGTCATCCATCACAAAGCCTTTCACCATGTATTCTTTCAGGTTTCTGTTAGCCCAAATCCGAAACTGCGTTCCCCGTTTGCTTCGAACCCTGAAACCAATAGCCAAAATCATGTCGAGCGAGTAAAACGTGACGTTGTATTCTTTACCGTCGGCGGCAGTTGTTAAGTAATCCTTAATAACTGAATTTGTATCTAATTCTCCTTCTTTCAGTATGTTAGATATGTGCATGCTGATATTGGGAACAGAGGTGTCAAAAAGTTCTGCAAGCTGGCTTTGGTTCATCCAAATTTTCCCGTCTTTGGCATAAAGCGAAACCCTGGCTTTGCCATCGGTCGTATTGTAGATGATTATATTCTTTTTGCTTTGATCTTCGTTCATGACAATAAGCTTTTCTCAATTCCAAATTTAACAAAATTCAACTTTCAAATGGTTTGATTTTTAGTTGAGTTTTCAACAATCAATCAATCAACTGATCCGAAGAACTTTATTCGCACCAAAAACACTTGCTAACTCACCTCAAAGATGAAACATCGCACCTTGGAGGTGGAAGCTTGCCGTTCGGAGGTGGTCAATCGCATCTTTTACATGGAACGCTGCACCTCTGAGGTTCAGCGTTGTACTTCAGAGGTGCAATGCCGGAGCCAAAAGGTGCAAGCGAGTGGAAGTACCACTTCAAAGTAAGTCAGGGCTTCACTCGAAATGAAACCCTGACTCATAAACCAAGGGGAATTATTAATTGATGCGTTTATTTCTCCAATTCTTCCAATAATCGCAGGGCATGGTCGCGCAGGGGTTTTTGGCGTTTGCGCCAGATGAGGTAGCCAATGCCAAATCCAACACCCAACAGCAGCAGGTAAGCCCCAAATGCCAGCGCAATCCGTATTTTGGTATCGTCAATATTTGGTATCATTTCTTCGCTGGTAAGGCTGACTCCAATGGCCGCCAAAAATGCAGGAAACATGGCTTTTGCTGTTTTGGTTTGCCAGATTTCGTATCGCTGCGCCGCTTTTCGAAGCATTTCGGTGGTTGGTATTCCGTAGTCAACCGATTTGTATTCGTTATTCAGATTTCGGAATAGAATGGCGAAAAAAAGGAAGCTGGCCGAAAAGAAGAAGAAACCGATTTCCTTCAGGACAGATTCACCTTCGTAAAGCAGGAAAAGAAAAAAGCAAAAATAGAGTGGGGCAAAAATCCACATGAGCCATTTGAAACGGTTGGTCAGGTGCATGTTGCGGTCGTCTTCGCGGCGCAGTCCTTCAATAAGCTGATTCAGGTCCAGGTTGGGGGTATTTATTGTTGTTGTCATGGCGGTTATGCTTTAATTAATTGTTGTTTCAGGTTTTCTTTAATCCGGTGTATTTTCACCTTTACGTTGGGTTCGGTGAGCCCGATGATGTCGGCAATTTCGCGCATCGAAAGGCCTTCGAGGACCAGTGAAATCAAGGCTTTGTCGATAATCGATAGCAGATTCAGTTCAGCCTCAAGCGCTTCTAGTTGCTGTTCTTTTTTCTGTTTCAGTTCCAGTTCGTCGTTGTCGAGCAAAATGTTCAGGCTTTGCGGCATTTGGTCGATGTTCAGGTTCATGTTTCGGTAGGCTTTTCCGGCGAAACTCAGCGAAGTATTCACTGCAATACGGTAAATCCATGTGCTAATGGCAGAATCACCGCGAAACTTGTCGAGACTTTTCCAAATGTTGACCAGAATTTCCTGGTACAAATCTTTCCGGTTTTCTGAATTCGAGGAGTAATACCGACAAATACCCTCGATCCGGAGTTTGTTTTCTTCGATAATTTGCTTGAACCGAAGTTCTTTTGAATCGTTCATCAATCGTGTTTTTTGTTATTTAGTCAGGGCAGCGAATGATTGGTTACATTTTTTTTAAGCCTTCACTTGAAATTAGCAGGCAATTCGATTTTATTCAGAAACTGTTTAAATTTCATATTTTTTGATTTTTCGGTTCACCCCAAACCCTAAAGGGAGCCCGAAAAATCAAAAATCACCCTTTAGGGCAGGGGTAAATTTTTGATTTTCATATGCCATTCTCAATTTTAAACAGTTTCTCAGAGTTTGTAACAAACCTGTTGTGGCTATAATTCAGACAATTTTACAGAATTAGAGCTTGGGCCGATTGCTGCTTTTCGGTGATGTAGTTTTTTACCAGTTTTTCCAGAATTTCCAATGGAACGGCTCCGTTTTGAAGTATTATCCGGTGGAATTCCTTCAGGTTAAACCGATCGCCCAGTTGAGTTTTTGCCCGTTCGCGGAGTTCCAGAATTTTCATCATCCCGATTTTATAGGCACAGGCTTGTCCCGGATTGACGATGTATCGCTCTATTTCGGTGGTTACCTCCGATGTGGTCAATCCGGTTTGTGCAACCATGTAGTCGATGGCTTGTTGGCGGGTCCATTTTTTGTAATGAATACCGGTGTCAACCACCAGACGCGCAGCCCGCCACATTTCGGATTGTAGTCTGCCCAGGTTACCAGTGGGGTCATCGGTGTAAAATCCCAATTCCCACGCCAGTTGTTCCGAATACATGGCCCAGCCTTCGGTATAGGCTGTGAAAGGTAGCACTTTACGGAAAATGGGCTTTCCTTTTAATTCGGCTTGCAGGGCGTGTTGAAAATGATGACCCGGAATCCCTTCATGGTAAGCCATGCTCTTCATGGTGTAGGTAGGGTGCTCGTGCACGTTGCGGAGATTTACGAAAAAAATGCCTTTGCTTGTGCCATCGAGTTTAGGGCCGGTGTAATAGGCCTTTGCCTGTCCGGCTTCCCTGAATTCAGGAACACGCTTGACCTCAATTCCGGCTTTGGGGCGAATGTCGAAAGCGTTATGCAGGCTGGCTTCAGCTTTTTGCAAAATATCGTTGTACTCCTGCAACAGTTTCTGCCTTCCTTCATCATTTTCAGGAAAAAGAAACCGCGGATTCTGGCTCATTGCCTGAAGGACGGAGCCAATGCTTTGCGTAGTGTCGCTGTACCCGATGCTTTTTAGAGTCGCCCGTATTTCTTTCGCAAGCCGTGCCACTTCTTTTAACCCGGTTTGATGCACTTCTTCCGGACTCATGTTGGTGGTTGTCATCAGCCGAAGCTGGTAGCGGTAGTAGGCATCGCCGTCGGGAAGTTTCCAAACTCCATCGTCGGTGGTGGCTATGGTTTGCAGGTGTTCGAGATAGCTGATCAACTTTTGGTAGGCTCCGGATACGGTAGTACTGATTTCTGTTTCTACCTGCAGTGCTAAGCTGGCTTTTTCAGAGGCGTTAAGGTCGGTCAATTCAGCTATTTTGGTAGCGAAATTGGTGTAAAGGATATTGCTGCGGGCGGCACTGTCAGTATCGTTCGTGCTACGAATAAAAGCTTTTGTTTCTTCAAGCACCCGTTCAATCACAAATTTGGGAGGAATAATCCCTTTCTTTTCTCGGATTTTCAGGCTGGCCAGCAATTGGTCGAATTTGGTTCCGAACTTCGATAAACGCGCGATGTAGGCCTCTGCATCACTTTTGTCGCGGAGCTTATGCGAATTTGCCATAAAACCTGGCAAATCGTTCTGTATGCCCGATAGCTGGTTCACCGGGTAGTTGTGAAACAGAAACGGTTCACTGTCGATGTTGCTTTTCAGGTACCATTTCAGGATCTCGGTATTTAATTGATTTTCTTTGGTTTGCTTCTGGTAATTGTAGCTGAGCAACATTTCATAATCTTTTTCCAAAAGATCCAGATTCTCAAGTTTCTGCTTGTCGGAGATATCGGTTAGTTTGTCTTTATTCCAGTCGTTTAGTACCGGAACACCAAGTGTGGTAATCAGTTCCGGATCGCGCATCACAATTTCAACAAAAACACGATTAAAGAAAATCCGGATATTAAATGGCCTGAACCAAATAAGATTCGCAACCCAAATTACAGCCAGGAACAACAAGGTAAAGAGGATACGCAAAGTCCAGAATTTCCATGACCGGGAATTTGTTTTCATGTTTTTGGTTTTTTTGACTAAATAAGCTCAAATATATGAAAATTATAATAAAATAAACTATTGGTCATAAGAAGTTGTTTTTGTAATGGTTAGTAAATAAGTGTTTTATGTAGTTTTAATCTGATGTTTTTGTTTTTGAAAGCAAACAGATATTCAAAACTATTGCGTATCTTCTTTGTTAGTTTTCAAAGTGTTTAATTAAATGCAATAACCCATGAGTAAATTATTCAAATTTGGTGAAGATGTGGAAGGTTACGAAATTCCGGTTTTGAATGAGCGGGAGATACGTGCCGCTGCCGGAATATTTTTTGTTTGGGCTTTTCTGGCAGTATTGACGGCGATTATGAAAGGGAGTTTTGTTATGCTGAAGTATTTTATTCTCGCTTTCCTGGTCGATTTTATCGTTCGCGTACTTATCAACCCGAAGTTTGCGCCCAGCTTGATTATCGGTCGGTTAATTGTTCGCAGGCAGACACCCGAATATGTAGGCGCTGCGCAAAAGAAATTTGCCTGGGTAATCGGTCTCGCCCTGGTATTGATTATGCTGGTACTGGTCGTATTCGTGAATTCGTACAGTATTATTACTGGTTTAATTTGCCTGATCTGCCTGATTTTTCTGCTTTTCGAATCGGCATTTGGTATTTGCCTGGGTTGCCTGTTTTATGGCTGGTTTTACGGAAAAAAAGCCCGGTATTGCCCCGGCGAAGTTTGCGAAGTGAAAGACCGGCACGAGATTCAGAAAACAACCTGGGGTCAGTTTTTTATTGTTTTGGCTTTTATTGCTTTCATCATGGTTTCGGTGTATTTATTCAACGAAACTTTTGCAGAAAAACCACAGGATTTATTTAAAATCATAGAATCAGCTCAATCCAAATAAACGTTTGGTTTCGCCTATAAAAAAGTCAGGGCTTCACTTCGATGTGAAACCCTGACTTTTATTTTTTAACAACAATACGATGTTTACCAAACCAAATTCGAATTCAGCAAATTATCCGGATTCAGGTTATTGGCTTCAATTGATTTAAAGTGTTTGTAGGTTCCTACTTTCAGTTCGTAAGTGGCAGATTCGTCGCAAACAATCATTCCGCGTGGGTGCAGTTGCAGGGCACTGATGGTCCACATGTGGTTTACACCTTCTTCAATGGCATGTTGCAGTGCGCGGGCTTTGTTGTAGCCGTTCACAATAATCAATACCTCTTTGGCGTCCATTACGGTGGCAATTCCAACGGTAAGTGACGAATCCGGAACTTTGTTCACGTCGTTATCGAAGAAGCGCGAGTTGGCCACTTTGGTATCGTAATTCAGCTCTTTGTCGCGGGTACGCGATGCCAGCGATGATCCCGGTTCGTTGAAGGCCAGATGCCCATCAGGACCAATGCCGCCTAAAAACAGATCAATTCCGCCAACGGCTTTAATTTTATCTTCATAGGCCTGGCATTCGGCTTTGATATCCGGAGCATTCCCGTTCAGGATATTGGCGTTTTCAGGTAGAATGTCGATATGGCTGAAGAAATTTGTCCACATAAATGTGTAATAACTCTGGGGGTGTTCTTTCGGAATGCCCACGTATTCGTCCATGTTAAAGGTCACTACGTTGCGGAACGAAACTGCTCCGGCTTTGTACAAGCTGATCAATTCGTTGTAAATTCCCAGCGGCGACGAGCCTGTTGGAAGTCCAAGCACATAAGGTTTTTCGGCAGTTGGTTTTGCCAGGGTGATCTTACGGGCCATGTAATTGGCAGCCCATTTTGATGCTAATTCGTAGTTGTCCTGAATAATAAGTCTCATAATATTTAATTCTGTTGGTTCTTTTTAATCGTATTTAATCGTTCTGTCATTTTTTCGCCAAGCAGGGTTTTTCGTTTAATGTGGCTGACAATCTCGGTTACAAAATCATTGCTCTCAAAATTGCCGCGTACTTTTTCGAAATCAAGTTTCTGCGTGGTTTTATTCCCGTCCATCCCGAAACCGGTCATCGAATCGAGCCTGAATTCCTTTTTTGCATCTTCATACAAAAGTTGATCTAATCCGACTACACTTTCTTTCCATTTGCTGATCAGCAAAATGATGTCGTCAATCAACAACTCATCAATCTTCTTTCCTGTTTTTTCGATGAGCAAATCCGAAGCCCAAATCCATTCGTAATCGTAATAATTTAGGTGCATGTTCTTAAATTCCTGCTCAATAGCTTCCAGATTATCAAATTCTTTCCGCTCAATGCTTTTAATCAGTTTATTGATTTCAGTTTTTGGGGCAATCAAACCGGCTAGGTCACTCCATTCGCCTTGTCCATTGGTGTGGCTGGGGTTGAGGCATCGTTTGATTTCGTCCAACGTTTGAACATTGCATTTTTCGAGTCGCGAAATTACGGAGTTTCCCAGAAATTTATAGATGGCTTTGTCATATAAATCAATTCCTTTTTCCAGAGCGCTTTTGCTGATGAGCGTATTCCGGTAGGCAAAAACTTCGGTGGTTTCTCCGGATATTTCTTTCAGGCTATTCAGTATATCAAGTCCTTTCTGCATCTTTTTGATCGTAAACGGACTGAGCAGGTTGAAGTTGATGCAATCCAGTTTTTCCGGATCTTTACGTTTATCACGTCGTGGCCATTTTAGCACATCACGAATCGTTCCTACACTCCGGAGGTTAATTCCGGGGGCAATCCAACTGTCGTCTTTATTTTCAATCAGGTACGAAAACGGGAGGTCGGAAGTGTCGGTATTTTTATAGTGACGTCCCATAACAAGTGTAAAAGCGCCGATCTTGGCGGGCCAGAGAATATACGAGTCGGAAGTAGTTTTGGAGCCGCGTTCCACAATCCCGTGGTGAATAGGGCCCAGTTTGTACATGTGGTTGCTTTGGTTTGAACCGCTGCCTGCATTACAAAACGAGAACATTCCAGCGATAAGCAAAGTTGATTTGTGATGAGTTACCGTATATGGACCACCAAAGATAGAACAGGCTTCGCCGTGAAATCCCTGGCAGTTGGCAAAAAACAGTGAGTTTTCGGCTGAATATTGTTTGCCCAGGATGCAACCCTGCCCTACAAAACAGTGCGAGATAATGGTTCCGTCGGAAATTTCGGTTCCGGACGAAACGATAAAACTTTCAGCAATAATACCGGCGCCCAGCTTAACCGGCGCATATTCGTTGCTGTTCACCGATCCGTTTTCGAGCCGCGTACAGCCTAGCACCTGGCTGAATGATCCGAATCGTACGTTCTTAATTAACCGGCAGTTACGGATAACGGAGTGAGCTCCGATGGTTCCGCGGTTACTTTTTATGGAATTGGCATATGCTGTAATTTTCGACTCCAACTCTTCGATGAGGCAATGGCGATGCCGGTACCAGGCCAGAAAATAGGCCAGATGAGCCGATAATTTATTGTAAATCATAACTCCACGTCCGCCTGTTTCGTCGAGTGTCGATACTTTTATCCCGTTGCCAAAACTGGTTTCACCTTCAGTAAAACACAATTCAATGTTTTCGAGAATTACATGGTCGTGGATGTCGTAATTGGCTATGTAATTGCAAATATGATGGATGTAAACGTGGTTGCCGATGGTACAATTGTGAATGCTGGCGTTGTATATTCCGCAATTCCTGATAATTCCGCCGCTGAATTCTACGGTTCCGGAGTTATCACCAATCCTGACAGACCCTGAAAATTGTACACTTCGGATGTTTTCGGGTATGAAAACCTGGCCAACTAAAATCTGGCTCCAATCGGTAGCTGTACACCCTTGTTGTTTCAGAATTTCAATTTCTGAAACTGTAAGTTCCCGGTATTTTTGACTGTTTTTCAAGTTGTTCATAATTGGTGGGTTATTCGGGCAAGGTAATCGTAATGCTGCCCTTTAAAGTGATTTTCCAGTCGGAGCTGATTTTTTTCGGCCGAATTCTTCAGATTATCCACATCAACATATAGCCACGGAAAGGGTTGACTTGTCCAGTTTTTATATTCGGTTTGAAATATGAGTTCTCCGTAATAATTATCAGCAGCAATGTCAATCAGCGCAGAACCATCTTCCTGTTCAAATAAATAAATTAAATCCGACGAGTCGATCAAAATCTGTCCTCCCGGATTGAGTAAGGTTTTGAGGTGATGCAACATTACATCAAGACCTTTGAGCGAACCGGCAATTCCGGTCCCGTTCATCAGGAGTATAATGGTATCGAAAGATTGATTGTTGAATTTGAAAATGTCCTGATGGATAACTTTCCTGAGACCGCGATTTTTCAGAACCTCGCAGCAGAGCTCTGATGTTTCGAGAGCGGTGACATCGAATCCTTTTTCCTGAAGGTAAACAGAGTGTGACCCTGCGCAGGCACCAACATCCAGAATAGCTCCACGGCATAAAGTCATGGCTTTTTTTTCCAGAACAGGCATCTGTTTGTGTGTCCTGAACAGATAGGCAGGCTCAATACTATCGTCATCAAAATCGTTGGAGTGAACAATTATGGGTTGGTTGATGGAATTGAAATGATAATCGTAAACTGCTCTTCCGATGGGGTCATCAAAATGTGGAATCATACCTGGTTTTTCCATGAATTAAACTTCAGCCAATTTTTGCTCAAATTTAAAACATGTTTTTTGTTTTTGGGAGTAAATGTAAAATCCTTCTGTCGATCCTTCGCCAATGACTACAATTTTGGAATCGGGCATATTTTTCGAGAAAGCTACAATGTAATCAAGGTTCACATTATTTTTCTGAAGCCATTTTGAAGTAGAGAAGTCTCCGAGGCGCCACCTGCGGCCATTCTCTTCAGCTTCCTCGAAATATTTAAGTGCTGCATCAAAATTGATTTCGATAAATTGTGACATGATTTATTCGTTTGTTTAAGCTAATTTAAGGTAAAGCAAGGTGAAAAAAAAACTTTTGACTAAAAAATGATTCCCCCGGAAAATCTGATGGTGGGTTTGGTGAAAATAATACGAAGAGGTCTTTTTTATAAAACGAAAAGCCGGCTAAAACTAACCGGCTTTTCGTTTTATAATCAGTTATTTAGAATTTATATCCCAATGTAAATACTACATTGTTTTGCGAAATGTTGTATTCTGCCATGTTGATGGCTCCAGGGTATGGTTTTAAATAGTTGTCATTTACGATCCGTTTTACAGCGGCATCAAAAAATACATTTCCGTGTTTGTATCCTAATCCTCCTGAGATGGTTGAATAGCTCGCGTTTCCGTTTGGATTCTGAACATTCAGGTATGATTTTTTATAAACACTCGGGAAATTTTCGTAACCAGCCCTCAGGCTAAAATTACTGTTTACCCGGTATTCTCCACCAATGTGAAGGTTTCCTACCGTTTTGTACGCATTCTGAATGTCTTTATTTTCGTCGTAATAATTATACCCGCCACTTCCATTCTTTATTTTGGCTGATGAATAATCCACGATCTCATAATCCACGCTGATGAGTCCTGATTTGCCAATTACATAGGCACCGCTCAAAATTGTTTTCAATGGCGTTTCAATTTCATAATCGTACACACCTTCTTTATCAGGTTCTGCATAATAATTCTCGGTTTCGCCATCTTCCACATAGGTGATTGAGGAACTCATGTTGTTGTCGTACAAATCGTTGAATTTGTAGAACGTAGGCGTATGAACAGCAAGCCCTAATCGTAAGTTATTGGTGGGTTTATAGATAGCTCCAACTTTAATGTTGAAACCACTACCGGTTGTTTTTAAGTAGGTGTTGAAATTGAGGTCGTTGAAGTACGGAATGTTGTTTTTTTCATCCCATTCGTATAAATTGGCATTTTCCTTGAAATACACATCGTGGATGCCTACTGTTGCCCCGACATAAAATTTATGGTTGAAATTTGCGGCGAACGATACCAGATATTCATTGATATAACCTCTGCGGTCGGTCGTTTTGCGTTGCGATTGGCCGAAATTATTATCTGTAATGTCGTTAAAATACTCACCGTTTTGCTCATCATAGTTCAACAGATAAGTGTCCCAGGCCAACTTTTCGTAATACGAGTCAAAATCATCCGAATTAATAACCGGGTTATTGACGTTGTTGGTGAAATAATCCAAAATGGAATGATTGGAATTTGATCCTTCAGCCAACATATTCATAGAGAAACTACCCAGTCGGTTAAATCCTAAACCAAAACTAAGGCTCACCAGGCCCGACTCACTGTTTTCACCGGTCAGGATGGAAGTTACATAACCAATGTTGTCAATACTGACATTGTATTTCGAATCGGTGGTTGTATTTCCTAAGTAAGTTCCGTCAACACTTATTTTTCCAACCGAGGGGGTAAACGTAAATTCACCAGAGCGGTAAACTGCTGCCCCAGCCGGATTAATACTCAGCGACGAAAAATCGCCTCCCAAAGCACCAAAGGCATTACCCATAGCTGCTGATCGGGCTGTTCCGTTAATTTTGTAATTCGAATATCTTAATGCGTCTGTCAGGTCCTGAGCAAATGCGCTACAGGCAATCAACAGAATACTTACGGTATATACTAGCTTTTTCATCTGTCTATAATTTGTTTTATGGCTCAATTCGTGTTTCCTGAACTGTTTGTTTTGAAATCAGTGTAATTTTAATTGTCCCGACTTATCTTCTGTGGCCTGAACCGCCACCGCCACCGGAACTGCTGCCTGAGCTGCTCCCGGAACTACTGCTTCCGGATGAACTGCTTCCGCCGCTATAGCTGCCTGATGACGAACTGCTTCTGGCCGGAGCACTGTAGCTCGGACTGGAAGAAGGACTGCTATAGCTGGATGAACTTCTGCTTGGGGACGAACTTGATCCGTTGGAGTATGATGAACTTGAACGGTAGGTTTGTCTCATCGTTGAAGAACTCCGGGGTTGGCTGTATGTTGATCCTGAATTTCCTGAATTTGCACTTTTAACGGTGGTTCTGGAATTCACATCAGAAGTACGGGGCCTGGTGTAGCTGTTGCTGTTATTGTAATTTGATTGATTAACTACTCTTGGTTTATTGTAACTTGGAGTATAATTCTGGCTTTGGTTCACTGCCCTGCCCTGGTTGTAAGTTCTTCCGGTTGTTGAGGGTTCATATGATCGGCGAACATTTCCGGAAGTGTTTGTTCCGGGGCGAACCGTTTGTTGCGTGCGGGTATCGCTGCTGCTCCGAACCTGACCGCCAGCCATGCTGCTACTTCTGCTTCCATCAGCATTAGTGCTTGTTCTGCGATTGTTTATGATCGTAGCATTTTTATTATCCTGACTATTGCCTGAAGCATCAATAGTGCGGCTTCTTACATGTCCGTTCTCAACCCAGGTACTGCGCCCGTTTTGACTGCCATTCGGTGTTTCAGTATTTCCACCTTTCAGATTGTTTGGTCTTCCGGAAAGTGATACATTATTGTTATTTAATCCGCCACTATTGGGAACATTCATATTGGTCGATCTTCTTCGGGCAACCTGGTGGTTGCTGTAGTAACCGCCGCCACTGCCATAGTAGCCATTGTAGTAACCATTGTAATACCCGTTATAGTAACCGCCATATCCGCCTCCCCAGTATCCGCCAAATCCGAAATAGTAGGGTGAATAATATCCTCCGTAATAGCTGTATGGGTAACCCCATCCGCCATAATACCAGGGATCGTACCAGCTATGACCCCATCCGTAATCCCAACCATAATATCCGGAATAGTATGGAGAATATCCAAAGTACCAATTGTCAAAATACAATGAACTTCCCCAGAATGGACGGTGGAATCGGTTGATCCGGTAAGTGTAATCCAGATCGTCATCATCGTAATAATTATTGATGACATATTTAACCTCGTCATCGTCATAGTAAACAGTTGTATCAGACCCAACCAGTTCCTGATCTTCCATTTGATAGGACTGATCGTCAGAGTTTTCCTGTTCGGGCTGATAAATGTGATTGTTCACAGACAAGGTACCGTCAGCATTCTTATCAACCTGGCTCATAACAATCCGTTGGTCATTGGCATCAGAATTGTTAATTCTTGCTGATTTTTCCCTCCCCTGGGCTTCATTTTCCACTAAGGCGACAGGTGGTACATCTGCGGGAGAAAAATAGATGTCATCATCGTAAGTCCTGGCCATGTGTGTTCCCGTAGTACAGGCACTGACCAATATGGCAACAATTGCGATGACTGGAAGTTTCGTTTTCATAGTACACCCTCCTTTATAATGAATAATTATTTTACTTTCTTTGTAGGCTATAAATCTAGTACGAAAAACTCAAATACCATACCAAAAGTTAAAAAATGGCAAAAGAATTGACTTCACGCAGCGAAAATTATTCACAGTGGTACAACGACCTGGTCGTTAAAGCTGACTTGGCTGATAATTCTGCGGTTAGGGGATGTATGGTGATTAAACCATACGGATACGCAATTTGGGAAAAGATGCAGGCTCAACTTGATCTCATGTTTAAAGAAACCGGACATGTGAATGCCTATTTCCCGTTATTCATACCAAAATCTTTTTTTAGCAAGGAAGCCAGCCACGTGGAAGGTTTCGCCAAAGAGTGTGCCGTAGTTACTCATTACCGGTTAAAAAATGATCCGGACGGAAAAGGAATTATTGTTGATCCGGAAGCTAAACTGGAAGAAGAACTTATTGTTAGGCCAACTTCTGAAACCATCATTTGGAGTACCTATAAAAATTGGATACAGTCGTACCGGGATCTTCCAATTCTGGTTAACCAATGGGCCAATGTGGTTCGCTGGGAAATGCGCACCCGTTTATTCCTTCGTACTGCCGAGTTTTTATGGCAGGAAGGGCATACCGCCCATGCTACCAGTCAGGAAGCTTTGGAGGAAACCGAACGAATGGTAAACGTTTACGCAACATTTGCCGAAGAATTTATGGCGTTGCCGGTAATTAAGGGAGCAAAGTCGGCTAACGAACGTTTTGCCGGCGCTCTTGAAACTTATACCATTGAAGCTTTGATGCAGGACGGAAAAGCTTTGCAGTCAGGAACATCGCACTTTCTGGGGCAGAATTTTGCCAAAGCTTTTGACGTGCGCTTTACCAATAAAGAAGGTAAGGAAGATTTTGTGTGGGCAACTTCGTGGGGCGTTTCAACCCGACTGATGGGAGCTTTAATTATGGCTCATTCGGATGATAACGGATTAGTGCTTCCTCCAAAGTTGGCTCCTTTTCAGGTGGTAATTGTGCCCATTTTTAAAGATGAAGCTCAGTTGGGCGCTATTTCAGAAAAAGTAGCAGACATTGTAGCCAAACTAAAAGCACTTGGTGTTTCTGTAAAATACGACAACAACGATAACAAAAAGCCAGGCTGGAAATTTGCAGAATACGAATTGAAAGGCGTACCTGTTCGCATTGCCATTGGTCCGCGTGACCTGGAGAATGGAACCGTAGAAGTGGCCCGTCGTGATACCCTCGAAAAGCAAGTTGTTGCTATGGATGGAATTGACTTGTATATTCAACAGTTGCTTACTGATATTCAGGAAAATATTTACAACAAAGCATTTGTATTCCGTAAGGAAATGACAACTCCTGTTGAGACTTACGAAGAGTTTAAAGATGTGCTTCAGAACAAAGGTGGATTTATTTCTGCGCATTGGGATGGTACTTCCGAAACCGAACAGAAAATAAAAGATGAAACCAAAGCAACCATTCGTTGTATTCCGTTTGATCAGGTTCCGGAAGAAGGAAAATGTGTATATACCGGAAACCCATCTAAAGGACGTGTTTTATTTGCACTATCGTATTAAAAACATAAAATCAGATTCCGGAAAAGCAGTCAAAGTTGGCTGCTTTTCTTATTTTTATGGGATAATTAATCTATTGCTATGAAATAGCCATAAGAGCTAAAGCTCCTGCCAACCGAAAATGATTATTTATGGCTATTCCATGAGGTTGAGCATTGAATTGAAAATCTGAAGCTGATACCAAATTGCAGGAATCAAAATTGAAAATTTATACAAATGAATACAAAGAAAAAAGAGGTTAATCAGTTGGAAGGAATGATCCTTAAAACGAACCTCAAACAGGAAGTTTACCGGAAAGCGATAAACTCATTCTCCCTCCTTAAAGAGGTTTTGAAAGAACTTGCCGATGATTACCAGGAGAAACTGAAGGATAAGGTGGATGCCAATGTGTTGCCTTTTTATCAGGAAAAAGGACTTTTCGAGGCTGAATTTAAGATTGGCGGCGATTTGCTCATTTTTAGTATGCACTCCAATGTTTTTGTTTTCAATAGAGAGCACCCGATCTGGCAATTGGATTACATCAAAGCCAATCCGTTGAATTCTTATTGCGGAGTATTTAATATTTACAATTTTTTGGCTGACTCGTTTAAATACAACCGTTTCGAAGATTTGGGTTATTTGATTGCCCGGATTTTTGTGAACCGCGAAAATCATTTTTTTGTTGAAGGTAAACGACAATCGAGTGAATTGGTTAAAGATTTTGCTACCGATGAATTAACCAAGGAATACCTGAAAGAGATCATTGAAACGGCCATCCAGTACGCTATCGATTTTGATTTGCTGGTTCCTCCGTACGATCAGGTTAAAATTGCAACGGTAGAACAGATGCATGCCGAAATTAATCACTCGAAAATACAGACCGGGAAACGGTTGGGCTTTAAATTTAATTCTGACGATATTTAAGAAGATAATAAACTGTTAATAATGAATAAAATGTGTTTGGTGAGTGACCACGCAAATCATTCGTTTTCAATTATAAAATCATGGAGCAGGTTTTAAACAGATTTTTAAGATATAGCAAGGTTTTTACAACTTCCGACCCTGATAGTGAAAGCTTTCCGAGTACGAGCCGGCAATTAATTTTTGCTGATGAGTTGGCCAACGAATTGCAAGAAATAGGTTTGACAGAGGTGGTCCGGGATCAAAATGGGTATGTAACAGCAACGCTACCTTCCAATCTGGGTCACCCGACTACTGTCGTTGGTTTTATTTCGCACATGGATACCAGTCCCGATTATTCAGGCGAAAACGTCAACCCACAACTGGTGAAAAATTATCAGGGGCAGGATTTGGTGTTGAATCCGGAAAAAGAAATCATTTTAAGTCCGGTTGATTTTCCTGAGTTATTAAAATATGTTGGACAGGATTTAATTACAACTGATGGCAATACTTTGCTCGGAGCCGATGATAAAGCTGGAATTGCTGAAATTTTTACAGCAATGGATTACCTGGTCCGTCATCCTGAAATTAATCACGGAAAAATCAGGATTTGCATTACTCCGGATGAAGAAGTAGGGCAGGGGACCAAATATTTTGATGTGGCGAAATTTGGTGCCGACTTCGCTTATACTCTGGATGGTGGCGAGATTGGTGAACTGGAATACGAAAATTTTAATGCTGCCAGTGCCAAAATTACAGTGAAGGGCCGGAGCGTTCATCCCGGATCAGCAAAAAATACGATGATAAACTCCATGTTGGTGGGCACCCAGATTATTCAGTCGCTGCCAGCCGATCAACGTCCGGAACATACGGAAGGATATGAAGGGTTTTTTCACCTGACCTCGTTTGAAGGAGATGTTTCACTGACACGAATGGAATTCATTATCCGTGATCACGATCTGGATAAGTTTGAAGCCCGGAAAAATCTGATGAATGAAGTTTGCCGGTTGATAAACCTGCGTTACGGACAAGGCACGGTGGTACTCGAAATGCACGACCAGTACTACAACATGAAACAGAAGGTTGAGCCGGTTAAGTTCATCGTCGATTTGGCCGAACAAGCCATGAAAGAGGTGGGCGTTGTTCCGAAGATAAAAGCTATTCGTGGAGGTACTGATGGTGCACAGCTTTCGTGGAAAGGTTTACCTTGCCCCAATATTTTTGCAGGTGGGCATAATTTTCATGGCCCGTACGAGTTTGTCCCCGTACAATCGATGCAAAAAGCGGTTGAGGTGATTGTGCGGATTGCCGAATTGGTTGCAAAACAGTGATTAGTTTTCAGTCGCAGTAGGAAAAAGTAGTCATTTATGTTCATTTTGAATGACTTAATGACTATGAATGAGCCAACAACTTGGAACCTGAAACTTTAAACTTGAAACCCTTTTATGGTCGAGCAATTTCTGAAATACATTCACAGCGAGAAACTGTTTCATTCATCACAACGCATTTTGCTGGCGGTAAGTGGCGGTGCCGATTCGATGTTGATGCTGCATTTATTCATGAATGCCGGTTTCTCTGTTGCCGTTGCTCATTGTAATTTTGGTCTTCGGGGAAGTGAATCTGATGGAGATGAGCAGTTCGTTTCCGATTACTGTGATCAGCACAACCTGGCCATTCATGTTAAAAAATTTGAGACCGGTGAACATGCCCGTATAAATGGCATTTCCATTGAAATGGCAGCCCGCGAATTGCGTTACGACTGGTTTAACCAGCTCATCGAACGGCATGGGTACGATTACCTGGCAACAGCCCACCACCAGGATGATGTCATTGAGACTTTCCTGATCAACCTTTCGCGGGGAAGCGGAATAAAAGGATTGAGCGGCATTCAACCGAAGTCGGGATTCATCATCAGACCGATGTTATTTACAAACCGGGCTGAAATACTGGACTATTGTGCCCGGATACCGATAGCTTACCGAACCGACTCCAGCAACCAGGATACGATTTACAAGCGAAATCTGATCCGTCAGGAAATCATCCCGATACTTGAACAGGTTAATCCGGCTTTTCGGAGAAATGCGCTGAAAACCATCGGAAATCTGAATGAAACCGGAGAGCTTTTTCAGCAGAGAATGAGTGAAATAAAGGCTTTTGTTTATTCGGAAGACGAATTGGGGGCTGTGATTCGTATCGACAAATTGTTAACACTTAGCCCATTGAGAACCATTCTTTTCGAATTGATCCGTGAATTTGGTTTTCAGGCCGAACAGACCGAAGATATAATCGATTCGCTGAACAAGGAGTCGGGTCGTAAATTCTTTTCCGGCGATTACCGTTTGGTGAAGGACCGCGAATATTTGCTGATTTCACCTGCACGCTCGAAACAGGAGCAAGTTTTTTATGTGGAAGAAGGCTGTTCAAAA
>JAIBEY010000007.1 GCA_019459525.1 Prolixibacteraceae bacterium | reverse complement strand
GAAACGAACATGCCACGGTAACAATATTCAAGGTGGTGGCACAAAAGGCCATGTAAATCTTGTGGAGAAAGCTATTTTTTATGGCATGGAGTTCCACATGTACGCATTTAAATTTCAACAAATTAACAACAATATTTACGTATGAAAACCCGGCACAGCGATTTCAGGTTATTGTCGAGCCTGAAAAACTTTGGAATTGTTCTTGTTTGCACACTATTGGCAAATGCCGTTGGGGCTCAACCGTACCAAAAAATTCATGGTCCTTCCGAGTTCGATTATTCCGTGAAAGCCGAAATCGAATTGGAATATGCTTCCGAAGTCGTCTTCAACACTTATGACCAAACCTTTAAGCGCGAATACCGGTTGAAAGCCCCTTTCTTCCTCGCATTCAACCTTAACGATTTAAAATTCTTCAAAGCTGAACCGTCTGAATTTATTGGCTATGAAGACAACTTCATGAGCAGCAATTACGTTTTTTCAGACTCTGAAAATCAGCATGAGATCACTGCAGGCATGATGCTGGTGTCAGGTATGTATATGAAATCGGAAAGTCCGGCAGAAATCCAGGAACAAAAACTCGCCGGAGCAATCGGAACTTCGCCTGAAATTAACTTCTCATTGTTGGGCTTGTCGAGGCAACTTAAAACAGGCAAAAGACCGATGTTTACGCTATTCATATCGGCTTCACCATGTCCCAACTGCGAGCAGGAAGTTAAAGGATACGGCAAATTCACCAGTCAGGAAGGAAATACGCTTACAGTAACTGAGGGCCTCACGCTGGATTTAACAATGAATTCGAAAGGAGAGTCATACGGAGCGGATTTTGTAAACGCGCTAATGGCGAACAACCTGCTGGAGGCCGATAAAAAAGTGAAAGATACATTTGAAGAGGGTTTTATGATTGATTATTACAAGAACCTGATGAAAATAGAGGCTCTGCCGCTGATTGACTATTTGATGAATCCCCAAGGTGTATATGAAGTCCCGTTCGAAGGATTTATCAAAACCACAACCGACATTCCTGAAACCACTACGTTCAAGGGGAAATTAAAAGTTTTCGGCGAAAAACGGCATAAATTCTGGGTCGGACAGTAGTTCCTTTTTAAGCAGGTGTTTGTATTCAATTTCGGCGACCGTTTCAGTTCACGGAATGGGGTAATTCTCAGGAATTCTTATTCGAACAATAATCGTATTGGCTTCAAATCTGAAGACAAGAAAAATCTTTGAAATAAACTTTGCAACAAATACAACCGTTTTGCACAAGCCGACTTGAGACTTGGATGCCGCCTTTTAATCTTTTTCTTTACATTTGCTGCCCATTGACATAAAACCTTTTCCAATGACAAAACTTTTTTCAATCCTTGCGGCATCAGTACTTCTGTTGTCAGCATGTACCACAACAGCGCCCAAAAAGACACAGGACGATCGGCTTACCGATTTTGTCGATCCGTTTATCGGAACGGCCTATCATGGGCATACTTATCCGGGAGCCGCTTTCCCTTTCGGACAAATTCAGTTGAGTCCCGACAATGGAACTCAGGGCTGGGACTGGTGTTCCGGCTATCATTATTCCGATAGTATCCTGGCTGGCTTCAGTCACCTCCACCTGAGCGGAACCGGGATCGGCGACCTGGCTGATATCTCATTTTTACCGGTTTCTTCGGAAGTAACCTTTCAGGAAGGTGAAAAAAACGCCGATTTTGTAGCCCGTTACTCCGGAAAATACAGTCACGATCAGGAAACGGCAAAAGCAGGATATTATGCGGTGACGCTAAAAAACAGCCATATCAAAGCTGAATTTACGGTTACCGAAAGAGCCGGACTGCACCGCTATTCGTTTCCTGAAGGAGGTGAAAATAACCTGATTATCAATCTTGGATTTGCCATCAACTGGGACAAACCTTACCAAACATCACTGAATGTCGTGGATAGTTTGCTGGTAACCGGTTCGCGTTTATCGAACGGTTGGGCAAAAGATCAGCATGTATATTTTGCAGCCCGATTCTCAGCACCCATCACCAAATCGATTACCGAAAATGTAGGCGGTGAAGGCCGGACAGTTGGTGTACTAAAATTCGTACAAAAACAAGTGATGGCCAAAGTTGGCATCTCTTCAGTAAGTATCGAAAATGCGTTAGCTAATTTAGATTCATCGCTCGCTGGCTGGGATTTTGAAGCTACAGCGCAAGCCGCCTCTGACGCCTGGGAAAAAGAACTTTCAAAAATCAGGATTCAATCCAGCGACTCTGCTCAAAAGACTATTTTTTATACTTCGCTGTATCACACCATGGTGGCGCCATCGTTATTCTCCGATTTAAATGGTGATTTCAAAGGCGTAAATGGTGATTTACAAAAGGCAACCAGCTACAACCGATATACCGTTTTTTCTTTGTGGGATACTTACAGAGCCTTACATCCGCTATTTACGTTAACACAGCAACCGAAAGTAAATGACATGGTTAAATCGATGCTCGATCATTACAAGCAAACCGGATTATTGCCCGTATGGGAACTCGAAGGAAACGAAACCTGGTGTATGGTCGGGAATCATTCTATTTCGGTAATTGCCGAAGCAATCCTGAAAGGAATTGGTGATTTTGATCAGCAGTTGGCTTTTGAAGCCATGAAAGTGACTTCGATGCACGATCGCGATGGGATGGGTTTATACGATAAACTCGGATACATGCCGGCTGATCAGATTCAGCAATCGGTTGCCAAATCGGAAGAAGTGGCCATTGACGACTGGGCTGTAGCCGCCGTAGCACAGAAATTGGGAAAAACTGAAGATGCCGCTTATTTTGCCAAACGCGCCTTGAATTACCGAAACTACTTCGATAAAGAAACTGGGTTTATGCGTGGGAAACTGACCAACGGACAATGGACTACGCCTTTCGACCCGGCTTATTCAAAACACGAAGGAAGTGATTACACTGAAGGAAACGGTTGGCAATATTTATGGCTGGCTCCACACGATGTTAATGGGTTGATTGAGTTGCTGGGAGGCAAAGAGCCATTTGCCGCTAAACTTGACCAGTTATTTAAAGTAGAAGAAGGCGTTAAAGGCGAAGAAGCATCGAGCGATATCTCCGGATTAATTGGTGCTTATGCCCACGGGAACGAACCCGGACACCATACCACCTTCCTGTTTAATTATGCCGGATGGGCATGGCGCACGCAGGAACTGAACCGCCAGATACAAACCACCATGTACACCACTGCGCCTGATGGGTTGTGCGGCAACGAAGATTGCGGACAAATGTCGGCCTGGTATGTTTTCAGCGCTATGGGATTCTATCCGGTTAATCCATCGGAGTTAACCTATCAGCTTGGCTCGCCACTTGTTCAGGAAGCCAAATTAGAGGTGGCTCCCGGAAAATTCTTTACCATGAAAGCGCCGCTGGCTTCAAACGAAAACAAATATATTCAGGAAGTAAAACTGAACGGAGAGGCACTTGACCGCACCTACATTACCCATCAGGAAATTATGGATGGAGGTACACTTGAATTTACAATGAGTGCACAGCCGAATAAAGAGCTGTTCAAATAAGAAGTTTCAGTAATCAACAAATAAGTCATTTGTGGTCATTCGTTTCACGTTATTAATAGTCATTTTTAAAAGCTCTTTTAAATGACTATTAATGACACGATGACCAGGAATGACTTATTTATTTTTCCTGGTAAACCCGCACATAATCCACTTCGTACCTAATCGGGAATTTGCTTCGGGCCGGGTTTCCGCCATTTCCTCCAATGGCCAGGTTCAGCAATAAATAATGAGGTTGCTTAAACGGGTTAAATCCATCGGGATTGATCGTTTCTGGCAGCAAAGTGGTGTTGAGCAGTTCGTCGTCCAGGTAAAGTTTAATTGATTCCGAGGTCCATTCCATTCTCCATACGTGAAATTTTGTTGCCCATTCCGGATCAATCGCCTTAAATCTCAGAAAAGGGATGCGCCTTGTATCCCATTTGGCGACATACTGCTGATGCGTTCCCCAAGCCGCATTGGCTAATATGGTTGGAACATCTTTAATCCGGTAAAATTCCATGATGTCAATTTCACCATTCGAAGGCCATGGCTTTTCTATTCCCAAAGTCCAGATAGCTGGCCACGAACCCATAGCCGTATCTATTCTGGCCCTGATTTCGAATCGACCATACAGCCATTGCTTCAACCCACGGGTGTTGATGCTTGAAGAACTGTAATGTGCAAATTCACGGCTCATTTTCCAGTTCTTACTTCCGGCCTGATAGTTTGGATTGGAAATTTCTTCACGCCGCCCTTCAATCAGCAAAACACCATTGGCGCAGTTGGCATTTTCTTCCTGGTACCACTGTAATTCTTCATTCCGGACAAAACCTTTTTCGTGCTTCCAGAATTCAGGATTAGGTCGGCCATTCGTGTTAAATTCATCGGCCCAAACGAGTTTCATGCCCGGAATTTCTACAGGAGGATCAGAATCCGGGAGAGAAGGATTAACGGATTGAGAAAAGCCAATTAATCCCAGAAGACTATATAATAAAGTAAAAATTAGTTTTCTCATCAGGTTGGTCATTTTGCGGGTAAGTACTAATAAAAACAAAACCACAGAGACCTCAGAGTTTACACAGAGAGAACAGAGTTTTTCTTCTCTGCGGTCTCTGTGATCTCTTTGTGTTCTCTGTGGTAAAAAATCTCTGTAGTAATACTATTTCGCCGGAATATTTTTCAGCGTTTCCACCAGAAAATCCCAGAATTTGGCAACCGACTCGATATTGACTTTTTCGTCAGGAGAGTGCGGGAAACGGATGGTTGGCCCGAAAGAGATCATATCCCAACTTGGATAAGTTCCCCCCAAAATACCACATTCCAAGCCCGCATGTATCGCTTTAATTTCCGGAACACGTCCGAATTTCTCATTGTAAACCTGGAGCATGGTTTTCAGGATTGGCGATTCCATGTTGGGTTTCCACCCCGGATAGCCACCTTTAAGAACAACTTCTGCACCAGCCAATGTGAAAACAGAATCCATACGCGAACCTAACTGCGTACGGGCTGAATCAACCGAGCTACGCATCAGGCAGGCTACTTTTACTGTTTTTGTTTCACTGTCGGATTTTACTATGGCCAGATTGGTCGATGTTTCAACCAAGCCAGTCATGCTGTCGCTCATGCGGATAACCCCGTTGGGGCAGGCCACAATGGCATGAGTCAGGTTAATTTGCGTTTTTTCGTCGATTAACGAAGCTGGCATTTCTGTTTTCGAAAGTTCGATCTTCAGCGTTGGCTCGGTGGCCGACAGTTCGCGTTTGATGATGGTAGTCATGCCGGCAATCAGTCCGACCAGTTTATCAGCAGTTGCGTAAGGAACAGTCACCACCCCAAAAGCTTCGCGCGGAATGGCATTTCTCAGGTTTCCTCCTGTTATGGAAGATAAACGTAAACCACAAACCTTGTAAGCTTCTTTCAGCAACCGGAAGAAAATTTTGTTGGCATTTCCACGGCCCAGGTTAATATCCAGTCCGGAATGCCCGCCCTTTAAGCCAGTCACATTCAATTTGAAACTGATCGATTCGGCAGGAACCGGGATTTCGCTATAGTGAAACGTAACATTGGCATCTTCGCCACCGGCGCAGCCCACATACAATTCACCTTCATCTTCCGAATCCATGTTGATCAGGATATCACCTTTCAGCATACCCGGGCCAAGTCCGTTTGCCCCGTCCATTCCAGTTTCTTCGGTAGCGGTAAAGAGAGCTTCAACCGGTCCGTGTGCCAGGTCTTTCGATGCCAGTACTGCCATTGCAGCAGCAACTCCGATACCATTGTCGGCACCAAGTGTTGTTCCGTTGGCACGCACCCATTCACCATCAATAATGGTTTCAATCGGGTCTTTGGCAAAGTCGTGATCTTTGTCGCTGTTTTTTTGTGGAACCATGTCGAGGTGCCCTTGCAAAATGACACCTTTTCGCTTTTCCATTCCCGGAGTAGCTGGTTTTCGAATGATCACATTCCCCGCTTTGTCCTGAATGGTTTCGAGCCCCAATTTACGACCAAAATCGGCAACATACTGCCTGATTTGGTCTTCGTGGTGCGAGGGACGCGGAATACGCGTCAACTGGTAAAAATTTTCCCATACTTCGACGGGAGTTAATTTTGAGATTTCATTGCTCATATAATTATTTTTAAAATAAAATTCGTCTGGCAGAGTGAGTTATACTCCTGAATTATTACAGCTTAAAAACACTTCCCTTTTTATCAAAAATCGAAAACTCACCCGATGAAAAAATTTCGCATATAAAAGTACAATTAATACCTGTAGTTTGTTTCAGAAACGAAACAATAAAAAACCTGCATTCCACAAAGCGGATGCAGGTTTAAATTATTTCGGACAATAAAAGCGGTTTAACTTGTACGCAATTAGTTCTTCTTATTTGGCAACTCAAGTCCGTAGCCTTGTTTGCTGTCCACACTCCGGAGGTAAAGAGCCAAAACAATGGCGGCAACACCAAATCCGGCAAAAATTAATTCAGGAACCATGTAGTTGTAGGCAGCCCCTTCTACTTTAGCTGCAATTTGTTCGGCAACGCCTGGATTTGCTTTGGTAATTGACCAGCCAATAAGTCCGGGAACGAGCATTAACCCGATGTTTTGAATCCAGAAAATACAGCCATAAGCGGTTCCCAAGTAACGGTCCTCAACAATTTTTGGCAAAGATGGCCACATGGAGGCCGGAACCAGCGAAAAAGCGGTTCCTAAAATTACGATAGTTCCTAAAGCAAGGGTAAACGAAAATGATTCGTTTGGAACCAAGGCGAAAATTAAATGAGACGCTACCAAAAGCATCGCCCCGTATAGCATCATTGAAGCACCTTTTCCTTTCAAATCAAGGAATAAACCAATAAATGGCGTTAAAACCATAGCTCCGATCGGGAAGAAGGAAAATAAGTTTGATGCTTCAGTAATCGGAATATTTAGTTTCGATGAAAGCATGTCGGTCGCAAATTTCTGAAATGGAAAGATGGCCGAATAAAACAATACGCAAAGTGCTGCAATGGCGATAAATCCCGGGTTAGTGAAGATTTTTTTCAGATCGCTTAATTTAAATTCATCTTCAGGAGCAAGTTTTGCAGCGTCGCCCAATTGTTTATCTAGTTTAACATCCATGAACACATAGATTAAAAAGGTCATTAATCCGATGCAAAGGAAAGCGAGCCCCATAAATACAGAATTAGCAGCATCCCATTCGGCCGGATTCTCTGCTGAAGCGTTGGCAAAAATGGGAGATAAACGGAAAACAGCGAAAACGCCCAGTCGTGCAACTGCCATTTCGAGACCCATAGCCATAGCCATTTCTTTACCTTTAAACCATTTAACGATCGTTTTTGAAACGGTAATACCAGCCATTTCAACCCCAACACCAAAAATTGCAAAACCACAATAAGCAACAGCGGCTGTTGTGGGCAGTTCCCATCCAAACACTGACGTTACAGCAGCATGATCGATGTATTTTAATGCTGCAAACTTGATGGCTGCTCCGGCTACCATCGTTAAACCCGACAAAATCAACGTAAAACGGATACCCATTTTGTCGAGAATAATTCCGGAAAGGATAAGGAAACCGACGAAAACATTTAAAACAAATTCAGATCCACCTAAATAGCCAAATACTTCGGGCGACCAATTGAAGTTTGTGAGCATCATTTTTTGCAGAGGCGCTACCACATCAACAAAAAAGTAAGCAAAAAACATGGTTGAAGAAATAAGTAATAGCGCGATCCATCTGGCAATTACTGAATCGTGAAGTGTTTTTTTAATGGTTTGCATAAATAAAGATTAAAGTTTTACTGATTGAATTTTACGGTATTATTTTTTGTCTGATTTCGTTTCTTCGATATTTTCTCCTGTTTTGATGATCGATTTTATAGCTCCTGATTGGGGGTGAAATTCAATCCGATAATTTCCTTCCAGTAAATCTTCGGGTAGCGGGGCAATGCTCCCGAATTGGGCGATTGAGAACCGGGATCCGGCAAGTTGGGTTCCGCCATCCATAATGCGGATTTCGGCCATTCCCGGCAACCGGTAATACACGCCACTCTTTCCGGCAACCGGACTTTCTGATCTGCTCAGTCCTTCTTGTTTTGATGCCAGGGTTTCGAGTTTGTTTACTTCAATCGTGATTGGACGACCCGACAAATCGGATTTCGGTAAAACGCCCCGGTCATCGCTGAACCGAAAAAATACTTCGCCTTTGGCTGTTTTTTGTCCGGGGACAAAATCAAAACTGAATTCATAGGTTTCTTTCGACGATTTCCCGATGAAAAGAGCCAAATAGTTTTCTTCCATCTTGCCAAGCTCTTGGGTCATCACTTCAAACGATTTGCCGTCGGGCAGCGGTTCGTCATCGGCATTGGTAAGCAGGGCAAAACGCGAATTACGCAAATTGAAAAGGGTTTCGGCAGCTTCTGCAGCTTTCTGATCCATACTTTTCGAAACCAGCTTGAAGCTTTTGGTCGAGTCGGTTGGTGAGTAAAAACTCCAGATCGACAAATCGGTAAACTTAACCTGTTTATCCAGATTGCGGGTTAAAAACGACTGGGTTTGAATCTTTGTTTCGGGTGATTTTGCTGCTGTATTTATACCGGAGATAATGCCGGATTCTGTCAGGCTCAGCAGTTGTGCGGCCGATCCCATAGCTTTATATACCTGTTCGGCGTCGGGTTCGCTGAATACTTCAAGTTTCATTTCGTCGATGTTCCAGCGGTCGGCATCAGCAGAAGGCGCATTATCGATACCCAGCATTTTCTGCGCGTATATCGAAAACGGGCCATGCACAAACCGTTCGCGGGTAGCTGTAACATGAACCCGGATGCCTGTTTGCGGCAAACTGTAAACGATGCCTTCGGTAGGTGCAGCAACGGCACCCGATTGTACTTTTTTCTGTGCGGTTGCTATCGTAACCACAAATAGCGAAAAAACGATGGTGAATATTGAAATCTTCATGATTTGAAATTTAATTGGTTTCTGTTTCCGTTTAATTTACCCTGAAATGATGGCTTTAAATTTCAGGTTGTTTTTACAGAACCCAAAAATAGATAAAATATTATACCAATTGCAGAAATGCACTGCCCAACTGATCAACAATATCACTGGCAATCATCGCTTGCCCTCCCCATTTTTCGGCAGCCAGATCTCCAGTCAGCCCATGCAGGTAAACACCAATCAAGGCAGCATCTTCCGGCGTATAATTTTGGGCAAGTAGTCCGAGGATGATTCCGGTGAGCACATCGCCACTTCCAGCGGTGGCCATTCCCGGATTTCCGGTGCTATTGAAGAAAACACGACCATCAGGAAAAGTTATGCACGAATGCGCCCCTTTTAAAACCACAATAACCTTGTATTCTGCTGAAAACAGAAGCTGAAGTTGCAACCGTTGAAATGAATGGACCGACGGGCCGGCAAGCCGCTCAAATTCTCTGGGATGTGGCGTGAGTATGGCATTCTCAGGGAGAAGATGAAGCCAATCTTTGTTTTCAGAAAGAATATTTAAGGCATCGGCATCGAGAACCAATTTTGGGCATTTTGCCTGAAGCAGGGTGTTTAACGCCAATTGAGTTTCTGCTTTTTTGCCAAGCCCGGGACCAATTCCAATCGCTGAGAACGAGGTTAAATCAGGGACTTCGGAAAAAGCAGTTTCAGAGGAATCGATTGAAGTCATGGCTTCGGGTACTGAATTTTGGATAATTTCATACCCAAGTTTCGGAATATGACTGGTTAACAAGCCAACTCCGGCACGCAAACAGGCTTTCGATGCAAGAACCGAAGCTCCCATTTTCCCGTAGCTCCCGGCAATTAACAAAGCATGGCCGTAAGTTCCTTTGTGCGAAAATTTAGTGCGCTTCATCATTTTTCCTGAAATGGATTCTTTAGTCAGAAAATGGAAATTGCTTTCGGTTTGGTCAATCGCTTCAGGATGCAACCCGATCGGTAAAACCGTCCATTCTCCAACGAATTGGTCATTTTCAGAAAAAAAGAAACTGAGTTTCGGGAACTGGAATGTAAGGGTTTGGCTGGCTTTGATTATTCCGGAAAGATCATTGCCCGAGTTGTCTTCTCCGAAAAGTCCGCTTGGTATGTCAATAGAAATAACTTCTGCCCCGGATTGATTTATCTTTTCCACGATCTTTTTTGCCAGTCCGTTAAGTGGTTTGTTCAGCCCTGAACCAAAAAGTCCGTCGATGACAATTGTACCGACATAAATTTCAGGAATATCATTTTCCGAATCAATTCTTTTGAGTAAAACTTTATTTTGTTCTTCCAACCGTTGCCAGTTAACGGCCGGATCGCCTTTTAGTTCGCGGCCAAAAGTGGAAAGAAAGACCGTGCATTTCAATCCTGCCCAGGCCAGCATACGGGCAACGGCCAGCGCATCGCCGCCATTGTTGCCGGGGCCGGCAAAAAAGTAAACCGGCTGGGTGGTTCCAATATGCCGGATGATCCAATCGGCAACTTGAGCCGAAGCCCTCTCCATCAGGTCGATAGACGAAATGGGTTCTAATTTCATAGTCAATTGGTCTATTTCAGCGATTTGTTTGCAGGTGAAAAGCTTCATGTCTTTCAGATTTGAGCTAAAATTACAAAATTAAGCTTGGGTAAATAAGAAAAAGTTAAGAGTCTATTAGTCCAATCAGAAAAGTGGACTTATTCGTCAACCTAAAATTCGGAAAGGATTGGTTGTAACTCCAAAGTTCAGTTAAAATTTTGCAACAAATATGCAAAACAGAAAACATGAAAAACGTCAGCCAGAATTTTCCCTTTGTATAAAATCCAACAAAAGTGCTGATAATGAAACTTGTTTGCTTTTTGGATAGGTCAATTACGTACTCCTGCACCCATGAAAGACATGATTTATATCCAATTGCATGGATTAAAAAGTTGATTATATTTGTCGCTATTGCAAGAAAAAATAAGTTCTAAAAGCATTCTAATTTAAAAAAATCATAATATGTTTAAACAACACCCAAAGGGATTATTAGCGGCGGCTCTGGCGAATATGGGAGAACGCTTCGGTTTTTACACAATGATGGCGATTCTCGTGCTATTCTTACAGGCCAAGTTCGGTTTGTCGGGAACAAATGCCGGAATCATCTATTCCATTTTTTACTTTTCAATTTATATTCTTGCATTTGTTGGAGGTCTGATTGCTGACAAAACCAGAAATTATAAAGGAACCATTATGATGGGGCTGGTTTTAATGGCTGTTGGATATTTTCTTATTGCCATTCCTTCGCCGACCCCCACACCAAACAAAGTTCTTTTCCTGACATTAACTTGTCTTGGGTTGTTTGTAATCGCTTTTGGAAATGGATTGTTTAAAGGTAATTTGCAGGCGCTTGTCGGACAAATGTACGACAACCCGGAATACGGAAAAATGAGAGACTCCGGTTTTTCATTGTTCTATATGTTTATCAATGTGGGTGCCATTTTTGCTCCTTTGGCTGCAATTGGTGTCCGAAACTGGTGGTTGGGGAAACATGGTTTTCAGTACAATGCCGACCTTCCAGCGCTGTGTCATGCACACCTGGATGGAACCATCAACACGGTAGCTTCCGAATCGCTGACACAAATGGCAACCAAAGTCAGTGCAGCTCCGGTAACTGATATGACTGCATTTGCCAATAATTACCTGAATGTATTTACCACTGGTTTTCATTACGCTTTTGCGGTTGCCATTTTTGCGATGGCTATTTCATTGGTTGTGTATATAGTCAACAAAAAAAACTTCCCGAGCGCGAAAAAAGTTGTTACAAATGGCGCCGCAGTTGATAAAGATGCCATTCTGATGGATGTTAAAGAAGTTAAACAGCGTTTGTATGCCTTGTTTGCAGTTTTTGGGGTGGTTATTTTCTTCTGGCTTTCGTTTCACCAAAATGGATTAACCCTGACTTTCTTTGCCAAAGAATACACCGACCTGAGCAGCATGAAAGTTTCTATTGGTGATCTGACACTGCAAGGCGCTGAAATCTTTCAGTCCATTAATCCTTTCTTTGTCGTATTTCTTACTCCGATTGTTCTGGCCCTGTTTGGCTGGTTGAGAAAAAACGGGAATGAACCTTCAACCCCCAAGAAAATCGCCATTGGTATGTTTATCGCAGCATTAGGCTTTTTTGTAATGGCTATCGGTTCTTACGTAAGCAATCTTCCGTTGCATTCAGCTATTAATCCTGAAGAAGGTGGTGTTCCATTGGCCGAAAGCTTAAAAGTAACTCCGTGGCTGCTTATTCTAACTTATTTTATTCTGACCGTGGCCGAGTTGTTTATCAGTCCGCTCGGAATTTCATTCGTTTCGAAAGTGGCTCCACCACAATATCAGGGAGTGATGCAAGGCGGATGGCTTGGTGCCACTGCAATTGGGAACTCATTGTTGTTTGTGGGTGCAATTCTTTATGAAACAATTCCAATCTGGATGACCTGGTCGTTGTTTGTTGTGGCTTGTTCCATTTCAATGTTTACAATGCTGTTTATGCTGAAGTGGCTCGAGCGGGTTGCCAAATAATTTAAGGATTATTTTGTGTGTTGTGTGTGCCAGAAACAGCAACAACCAACCGATAAAAAATATACTTTTGAAGGAGTGGCTTTGGCTGCTCCTTTTTCTTTTTCCGGATACCGAAATCAATACATATGCGCACTAATTTTTACCAGATAGGACTGTTTGTTTTACTTCTAACCACTTTTGGATCCTGCACCATTCAACCGGCAAAGAAAGATGTTCCACCCAATTTCCAGCCTTTTTTTCAGGAGTACGGAGTTGACGGCTGTTTTTTATTGTACGACCTGAAAAATGATCTGTATCAGATTTATAACTCGCAGCGGTGCGAAGAAGGTTTTCTTCCGGCCTCCACATTCAAAATCCTGAATTCGCTGATTGGCCTGGAAACCGGTGTGATTACCGGGGAAGATATGGTTATTCCGTGGGATGGAGAAACCCGTTCAGTAGATGAATGGAACAGAGATCACACGCTGGCATCGGCTATTCAATATTCAGCAGTTCCTTATTTCCAGGAAGTTGCACGTCGAATTGGACCCGAACGAATGAACGAATACATTGATGATTCTGATTTCGGGCGTATGGATGTGTCCAAAGAAACCATCGACCGATTCTGGCTTTGGGGTGATTCGCGCATTACTCCCTGGGAACAAATGAATTTTCTTATTCATTTCTACACCAATAAATTGCCTTTTACCCGAACAAATATTGATCTGGTGAAAAAACTGATTATCCTGAAACAAACCGATCAATGGATCTTCCGCGGAAAAACCGGGATGACCGTTCAGAATGGGAGAAACATTGGCTGGCTGGTTGGCTACCTGGAAGAAAACGGCCATGTATGGTTGTACGTGTGTAATGTAGAATCGGGTCTGGAAAACGATGCCCGGTTTCGTGAAAGCCGACGTGCCATCGTCGAAAAAGTATTTAAATCGATGGGGCTGATGGAGGAATAGATCCTGAAGAAAAACAAGGCATTAAAATCCTCGTGCCCAAACGCTCTCAGGCTATCGGTAAACAATTCAATTCTACTGTTTCCGATTTATCATTTTGCAGTTCCTAACCTCTACAGCTCACTAAACCGCTTCTTCTTCCTGACATAAAACTGAAAAACAATACTCTTCCGAAGCATTTCAGGTGGAAGTGTTTTCCCTTTTTCAGAATGGCTTTGTTTCCTCTTTCGGTGCAGTTCCGGTAGCGATTTATAGAAATGGAAATGAGCTTTCAACACACTACGGATACCATTCAGATTCAGTTCGGCCAGCAGTTTTAACGCGGCAACCCCATCTAAAACCATACGAAGAAACAGGGTAATGACGAGTTGATTGGGTGGCAGGTTTTTATACAAAAGCCACAGGTTATTCCTGAAATTCAGGTAAAGTTTCTGTGGACTATCATAAGGCAAACTTCCGCCACCCACATGAAAAACAGTACTTTCAGGAGTAAAAACAATGCGATATCCACGATTTTTTAACCGCCAGCACAGGTCAATTTCTTCCATATGTGCCCAAAAATCGGTATCGAATCCGCCTGCTTCGTGGAAACGTTTCGCCCGCACAAACAGGCAGGCGCCAGTTGCCCAAAAAACATCAGTAATTGTATCGTATTGGCCATTATCTACTTCCACCTCATCGAAGATTCTCCCACGACAAAAAGGATAACCAAACCGGTCGATAAAACCACCTGCTGCACCGGCATATTCGAAATGCGTTTTTTGATGATAACTCAGTATTTTGGGCTGAACCGCAGCAATTGTTTCGTCAGCTTCCATCAAACGAATTGGCGACTCCAGCCATCTTTCGGTTACTTCCACATCCGAATTTAAAATCACAAAATAGTTGGCCTCAACCAAACTCAGCGCTTCGTTGTATCCGCGCGCAAAACCATAATTCTGCCTGAGGTCGAGAACCTTCACTTCAGGAAATTCACTGGCAAGCATAACCAGCGAATCGTCAGTCGAACCATTGTCGGCCACAATAAGTTCAGTAGAATCTCCATTGCTGAATTTAATTACAGACGGCAAAAATTGCCGTAGCAGTTTTTCTCCGTTCCAGTTAAGAATAACAATAGCTATTTTGGGAATCATGGAAGATTGAAGGGTTGATTTACTGAACACTGAGACTGAAGACTGAGTACTTGGTCAGGGAACCAGCAATTTTGCCAACACAACTGCCATATTTTCTTTTTCGAGATTATACAGGATATTGGCGATTTTTTCCATTTTCTCCGGTTCATCCGACTGCAATACCAGCCTGATTTCCCGGATTTGCTTGCCGGTCATTTCTTCTTCGAGCAACGACCATATTTTCAGGTTTTCTTCTTCCTCTTTCGGAACGCCAAGGTGTTCCAGTTCCAGCTTGGTGGCTTCCAGTATTTCCCGCGCCTTCAGGATTACCGGATCAGCATCTTTCCCTGTTCCGGCCGCATCGCGTAAACTCCAGCTCGAATAATTGTAATTCAGCTCTTTAATCATCCGAACCTTACTACTTTCTTTCCCGAAAATGCGTTCCAGAAAAATAATGGTATGGCTTTTCCAGGCTTCCAGATCGAAGTTTTTAGCAACCAGACTTTCGAGCTGTTTATTAATCAGGGCAATTTCTTTTTCGACCATTTGGTGTGTTGTTAGTTGCTGCAATTTAGTAAAAGTTTACCCCAAATGCTGATGCACGATGCTATAAAATTCATCAAAATAACTGGCATTGCAGGCAATCATTTCGCCACCGAAAAGGTAGTTCTCACCACCATGAAAATCACAAACCCTTCCACCCGCTTGTTTGATAATGATAATTCCGGCGGCCACATCCCACGAATGAAGCGCATGCTCGTAAAAACCTTCGAACCTTCCGGCGGCCACATAGGCTAAATCAGCCGCGGCCGATCCCAGGCGGCGCATCCCGTGCGAGTTACGCATGAAATAATTCATCGCTTCCAGGTAATTGTCGAGTTTCGAAAAGTCGTAATACGGAAATCCGGTAGCAATCAGCGCATCGGCGGTAGTAGCCGCTTTCGATACCTGAATTTCGTTTCCGTTCAGATAAGCTTTGCTCCCTTTCCAGGCGTAAAACATTTCATTCAGGCTGATCTCGTAAATCACACCCATCACAATTTCCTGATCTTCCATCAATGCAATGCTTACACAAAACGGCGAAATGCCATGAATGTAATTCGTCGTGCCATCCAGCGGATCAATCACCCATCGGTACTTTTCGCCATTATCCACCGCTGTTCCCTCTTCGGCAATAAAACCTGAACCGGGCAGCAGTTCACGCAAAGCAGTTACAATTTTGGCCTCAGCCGTTTTATCCACATAGGTTACCATATCCGATTTCCCTTTGTGAATAATGTCTTCAGCAGTAAATTTCAGTCGTTCATCATAAATAAACCGGCCAACCTCACGAGCCAGTTCCTGAACTTGTGTACAAAGTATTTCGAGATTCATATCGTATATAGTTTCAAGTTTAAAATTCCAAATTTCAGGCTCCGTCGCGTTACTCCGTTTCACCACTGATTATCCTTCGATAAACTCAGGAACCATCGCGGATGAATACAGATTTCTCTACATGCCCTACGGCTTCACTTTCTTGTTTTTTGTTTCTTGTTCGATATTCCTTATTGGATATTGAAAATTCGATAGTGTTTATTTAGAGTTACATTCTCGCCCCATGCCCTATCCCATCACCTTTCCCCAAACGTTTCCGTTAGGTAATATGTTTTCCAGTTTTACGTGAACAATATGATTTTCCAGTTCTTCACGGTATTCGGTTTCCACACGAATGTAATTATCGGTAAATCCTGAAATCGACTTTTTATCCTTTTGCTCTTCAAAAAGGACTTCGCGAACGGCTCCCAGGTTTTGACGATAAAAATCTTCCGTCTTCCGGTCTGATAGGGAGATCAATCGTTGGGTTCGCTGTTTACGTTCCTCAACCGGAACAACTGGCTTTATTTCGAGCGCTTTGGTTCCGGGCCGCTCCGAGTAAGGGAAAGCATGCAGTTGCGAGACGTCCAGATCGGCCACAAAACGGTACGAATCGCGAAAAAAATCATCGGTTTCGCCATTGGTTCCGGCAATCACATCAACCCCAATAAATGCATGAGGAATTTCTGCTTTGATTTTGGCCACCCGACTCTCAAAAACCTCGCGTTTATATTTCCGTTTCATCAGCGAAAGAACCTCATTCGAACCCGATTGAAGCGGCAAATGGAAATGTGGCATAATTCGCTGCGACCGGGCTGCAAATTCAATAATCTCATCGGTCAGCAAATTGGGCTCCACCGACGAAATACGAATCCGTTTCAAATTCTCAATCCGATCCAGTTCCTTCAGCAGATCAATAAATTCTTCGCTGGTCGATTTGCCAAAGTCGCCAATATTTACGCCGGTCAGGATAATTTCGAGTGTGCCTTTGGCCACAATCTCCCGTGCTTCGGCAACCGTGTTAGTGATGCTGTCGTTGCGGCTACGCCCACGGGCAAAAGGAATCGTGCAATACGTACAATAATAGTCGCATCCATCCTGGACCTTCAGGAAACTGCGGGTACGGTCGCCAAACGAATACGCATGAAAGTAGTTTTTGATTTCTTTCGGCTTCTGAATATGAATTTCAGTCGCTTCCTTTTTAGTCAGATCACCCAGGTATTCGGTGATATTTTGTTTCTCCGACGAACCGATAATCAGGTCCACTCCTTCAATCTGCTGAATGACTTCAGGCTGCAACTGGGCGTAACATCCGGTTACCACAACAATTGCCGTGGGATTCTTACGCACAGCCTGACGGATGATATTACGCGTTTTTTTGTCGCCCTCAGCAGTCACTGAACACGAATTAATCACCACCACATCAGCAGCATCGGTGAATTCGACGCGCTGAAAACCGATCTCCTCAAAGCGACGCGCAATGCTCGATGTTTCCGAAAAATTGAGTTTACAACCTAAAGTATAAAACGAAGCTTTTTTGCCTGAATAATTCATTAAAATCCTTTCCTGTATCTGATTATCAGGCCGCAAAAATATAAAAAATGTAGTGCCCCTAAGTTGCAAAAACCTAAAGATTTCCGGGAAAGCAGCACACAACTATTCCGTTCTTCAGTCTCCGCTAAAAAAGAAACCACAAATTCCACGTATTCTCACCGATTATTAATCTGCGGAAATCTATGGAATCTGTGGCAAAACTATTCGTAATTTACAGCAAATCGCTGGCCAGTTCAGCCAGATAGCTGCGTTCTCCCTTGATCAGGTTAACATGTGCAAAAATTTCATGATTTTTCATCTTCTCGGTCATGTATGCCAATCCATTCGATTTCATATCCAGATAAGGAGAATCAATTTGCTGAAGATCGCCCGTAAATACCAGCTTTGTACCCTCTCCCGCCCGGGTTATGATGGTCTTGATTTCGTGTGGTGTCAGGTTTTGCGCTTCATCGATAATAAAATAGGAATTCGATAAGCTTCGTCCACGAATGTATGCCAGCGGGGTAATTATTAATTGTTCATCCTTCAGGAGTTCTTCTATTTTTTGATATTCAGTACTGCGTGGATTATAGTTGTGCTTAATTACCGACAGATTATCGAAAAGCGGCTGCATATACGGGTTAATTTTTTCCTGAGCATCGCCCGGCAAATAGCCCAAATCACGGTTACTCAAGGCCACAATAGGTCGGGCAAGCAAAATCTGACCGAAGTTTTTATGCTGTTCCAGGGCTGCGGCAAGGGCAAGCAAAGTTTTTCCGGTTCCGGCCTTTCCGGTCAAAGCCACCAGTTTAATGTCCGTATTAAACAAGGCATCCAGGCTAAACGTCTGCTCGGCATTGCGCGGTTTAATTCCGTAGGCCGTTTTCTTTTCTACCCGCTGCATCTTCTGCGAACCTCCGTCGTACCGGCCCAAAACACTGGCTTTTGTCGATTTTATAATGAAATACTCATTAATTTGCGGTGTTCGCTCCAGTCCCATGGGCTCAATGGGCAACGAATTCTCGCTGTACAGTTTTTCAATCAGCACATCGTCAAAATTGGCCAGTTCGGTTACCCCTTTATTTAGTAATTGAATATCTTTTACTTTATCGTTGTAGTAATCTTCAGCTTGTATTTTTAACGACTTGGCTTTCATCCGCAGGTTAATATCCTTGGAAACCAAAATAGTAGGACGGTCAGGAAATTTCTGCCCGACATGCATGGCAATAGCCAGTATGCGGTGATCCGGAATATCTTCGCGAAACGAATGTTTCATTTCTTCCGGAATAGGTTTCCCCGTTTCTATAATCAGCTTCCCTTTATCCGGTCCCAGTTTAATTCCACCGTTAAACAGTTTATCGCCTACAATCTCATCGAGTTCGCGCACAAATTCGCGTGCCTGAAAATTGATGGGGTCGTTTCCCCGCTTAAACTTATCCAACTCTTCCAATACCGTTATCGGAATTACAATGTCATTATCCTGAAACTGATAAATGCTAGTGTGGTCATGCAGAATAACATTGGTATCCAGCACGAAAATCTTAGTCTGTTTTTTGGCAGCCATCTCCGTAATCTTTAAGGTTTCCCTAAATTTAGAAAAATTAGAATGGAATTGTTCGGATATAGCCGTTTAATTCTCAATTTTACCAGCGTATTTTTTAACCATTGTTCATAAGTTTTTTTCTGGATGAAGACCTATCAGGAAGTACTTGAATTCTTATATAGCCAGTTACCTATGTTTCAACGCACTGGACCGGCTGCTTACAAAGACAATCTCGACAATACGATTCGGCTCGACGATTTATTTGATCACCCACACCGTTCATTTAAGACCATCCATGTAGCTGGAACAAACGGGAAAGGCTCCGTCTCGCACATGCTGGCATCGGTTTTTCAGGAAGCCGGATACCAGACAGGCCTTTACACTTCGCCGCACCTGAAAGATTTCAGGGAAAGAATCCGCGTAAATGGAGCAATGATCACCGAAGAAGCGGTGGTTCAATTTACAGAACAGTACCTCCAAAAGAATGAAACCGAAAAACTGGAACCTTCCTTTTTCGAACTTACCGTATCTATGGCGTTCGACTATTTCCACTCGCAGAAGGTAGATATCGCCGTCATCGAAGTTGGCTTAGGCGGACGGCTCGACTCCACCAACATCATTACACCGGAAGTTTCGGTCATCACCAACATCAGTTTCGACCACATGTCCCTGCTTGGAAATACGTTACCGAAAATTGCAGCCGAAAAAGCCGGAATAATAAAAAAGGACGTGCCGGTAGTCGTGGGTGAATCGTCGCCCGAAACCGATTCCGTTTTTGAACAGTTTGCTGAAAAAGCACCTACCTCGCTCGTATTTGCCGATCAGGACTATCAGGCAGACTATTCGATGCTGACCACCGGAGGAAAACAAAGTCTCAACATCCGGAGCCAGGCGAATTTGGTTTATCCTGATTTACAGCTCGACTTACTGGGCATTTATCAACGAAAAAATGTGCCCACCGTTTTAAAGACGATCGACATTCTAAAATCGAAAGGCTGGAATTTACCTGAAAATAATATCCGCGAAGGGTTAGCCCATACCGTTCGAAACACCGGACTGATGGGGCGCTGGCAAATTATCGGCAATAATCCATTGACGGTTTGCGACACCGGGCACAATGCGGCTGGTATCCGGCTGGTCGTGGAACAAATGAATCAGACCGCATGGAAAGCCCTGCATATTGTAATCGGGATGGTAAACGACAAAGATCAGGATGAGGTTTTAGCCCTTTTACCGGACAATGCCCATTATTATTTCACCAAAGCCTCCATTCCACGTGCGAGCAATCCGGAAGAGCTTGCAGCTAAAGCGGCACGGTTCGGACTGAAGGGCAACTGTTATCCCACTGTTCGACAGGCACTTTCTGCAGCCCTCGCCAACGCTGATAAAAACGATCTGGTTTTTGTTGGCGGGAGCACTTTTGTAGCTGCTGAAATTTTATGAGATTTTTTAATTATTTTGTTTGCAGATTTAAAAAAGAGGTATATCTTTGCAACGCTTTAAAAAACAAAGCGCGTTCAAATAAGCAACAACAAAAGGGCGATTAGCTCAGCTGGTTCAGAGCATCTGGTTTACACCCAGAGGGTCGGCGGTTCGAATCCGTCATCGCCCACTTAAGTCATTCGTTAAATCGGGTGACTTTTTTTGTTTTATGCCTATGTTGGATCAATCGGGAAACCTGTGGATTAAAATCTAAGCATATATTTTGGCAAGTCTGTAAAGGAAAAAGCTTACATTTCTTACACCTCTGAATGAAGCACGGAATGCTTTGATTTTAGCATTGAAAGATTCTGCTGAAGCAT
>JAIBEY010000075.1 GCA_019459525.1 Prolixibacteraceae bacterium | reverse complement strand
TTTATACGGATAGAGGCGCGCTTAAACTGATCGCCGATCACCACACCTTTCTGGTCAGTCCAGCTTCCCGAAATAAAGTAATTGGTATTGTTGTTGCTGGCGCTCACGCTCATGTTGTAGTTCTGTATCGGGGCAACTCTTGATATTTTATCAAAAGCGTCAACCGTTATTCCATTTTTATAGTTTTCAACTTCAGCATCATTCAGGTACATTACCGGATTGGAAATGTCGGGTTGAGGCGCCACCCCGCGAAATGCAAGCGTTTTCTGGTAGTTGATTCTTTTTTGCACATACTCTTCAGGAGTCTCAAAATCCTGTGTCATCAAAATATCCTGAAGCCCCACGTAGCTGTTTACCTGAACGGTTGGTTTGTCTGTACTTCCTTTTTTTGTGGTAATCAATATCACCCCATTGGCTGCTTTTGAACCGAAAATTGCGGCAGAACTTGCATCGCGCAGTACATCAATAGATGCAATGTCGTTGGGGTTCAGGTTTCCGATCTGGCCGTTGTAAATGATTCCGTCAACCACAATCAATGCACTGTTTCCTCCTGAGATTGAGTTTTCTCCCCGGACTGATATTTCGCTTCCTGCCCCGGCATTCCCCCCGGCCGAAATGCTGATACCCGGAATAGAACCCCGTAATGCCTGGATAACATTCGTATTGGAAAGGCTCTCGTTTTTGGTGTTGTCGATTCGGGTAACCACACCGGTTAAATCGCTCTTTTTCATTGTTCCGTACCCTACGGCTATAACTTCTTCCAGCCCAATTGTTTCGTCTTCCATAATTACATGGATAGCTGTTTTACCAACAAGTGGAATTTCCTGAGTTTTCATCCCAACAAATGAGCAGACGAGTATTTTTGCATCAACCGGGATCGAAAGCATAAAATTACCATCCGAATCGGTAACCGTCCCGATGGTGGTTCCTTTTACCATAAAGGTTACCCCAGGCAACGGAATCCCATTTTTGTCTTTGGCGGTTCCTGTAATTTCTTTTTTCTGTTGCTGCGCTTCGTTCAAAGGTTTAAACTCCCTCTCTTTCAGGATAATCTGGCGGTCGCGTACTTCGTACGAAACACCAACCTGGTCGCAGAATTTTTTCAAAACATCCTCAAATTTGGCATCACTGAAATCAGCAGAGACCTTTTGCGAAAAATCAAAAATTTGATCTTTGTACAAAAAAACGTACTCTGTTTTTTCTTCAATGGTTTGGATAACATTCCGGATGTCGGCATTTTCGAAACGAACGGTCAGCCGAACCTGCGAAAAACTGTTACCAAAAGTAACGCACACGATGAATAATAGAATTGCTGTCAGCTTCATCTTCCTGAATTGTAATCTCGTTCCACTCCCATCCGGGAATAAAACTTCTCGGTTTTTTTTCATAGATTTGAATCGTTAAATGAATCGTTAATAAAAAATTTAACACGCTGAACCGGACGGTGCTGGAACACTTTCCGGTTCTTTTTTATTTCATAATTGTATAAAAATTATCTCCTTCTTTGGTTATTCGAACCGACGCCGTTCTGGCAATCCGTTCCAGAACTTCGGTCCGGTCTTCTTTAAGTTCTAATTTTCCCGAAATTTTTAACGTTTCAAGCATCGGGTCTTCAAATCGGAATTGAATATTGTAAAAGCGCTCCAACGTTTTAACAATTTTTCGGAGGTCTGCCGTTTCATACCGAATCAGGCCCTGGGTCCAAAGGGTATAATCGTCAACATTTACCCGGGTAACTGTAATTTGGCTGGTTTGTTTGTCGAATGCGGCCAACTGTCCGGGTATGAGCTCAGTTGCCTTGGTAAAAAGACGCGCATTATTGTCCCTGATGCTTACTTTGCCTTCAACCAAAACGGTTTCTATCCGGCTATCGGCAGCATATGCCGAAACGTTAAACCGGGTTCCCAAATCTTTTATTCGCAAATCATTGACAAGCACTATAAAAGGATGTTTTGCATCGGTTTTGACATCAAAAAAAGCTTCACCCGACAGCATAACTTCCCGTGTGTCGCCTGTAAACTGATCAGGATAAGCCAGACGGCTACCGGCATTCATAAAAACCCTGGTTCCATCCGGAAGGAGAAGCTCTGAAGTTTTTCCATAGGGAATAATCAGTTGATTAAGTGCCTGTTTCGCGCTTAAATCTGTTTTTTTAAGTTTTAAAGTATCCTGATTGATGACCAGCTCCTCCTGATTTTGATATTTGATAACAGGGCGTTGGTTCTTTAGGATTACATTTTCGCCATTTGACCGGATTAGCTGGGCTTGATCTGAATGAATATGTTCTTCGGAGTTAAACGAATAGAATTCGGGAGTTACGGTTGAAGGCTGGTAGAACAGCAAGGCTCCTATTGAAAAAAATAAAATAGCGATGGCTGCATATTTTGCAATTCCAATGTAAATTCGGATGGCTTTTTTTGATTCCTGTTTTTCCTCGATTTGTTTGAGTACCCTTGAAAATAACAAAATCTTGTCGGCTTCGGAAAGTGTTTTGGCTTCAGTCCGAAATTGAAGGATGATTTTCCTGGCCATCAGGATATTTTTTTGCTCTTCCGGATGCTTCTTCCCGAATTGGGCCCACTTCAAATCAAGTTCGGGCGATGGTTCAAATACCCAACAGATAAAAGAAATGTCTTCAAGATATTTACTTAGGTTGTCCATTTGTACAATTAGAATTACACCCTAAAAGGCAACTAAGCATCAAAACATGGACAGTTTTTTTATCTTTTTTTCGAAATAAAATAAAATAAAATCGTATTGGTTTTATTATCAAGCAATTCCCTGATTGTTTTTAAGGCTCTATACACCTGTTTACGAACCGACTCTACCGTTATACCCAGGATAAGGGCAATTTCAGGGTAATCTAAAGCTTCATTAAAACGGAGGTAAATAGCTTCTTTCTGTTTGCCCGGGAGTTGGTTTAAGGCGTTGATGACGTTTGCCCTCAGCTCTTCATTTTGTTCTTTTTCAATTAATTGATATTCAGCGCTAAATTCTAGATCCTGGAATTTGTTTTCAGGTATTTCGCCTTCATCAAATCTTCTTTTGGATTTCAGTTTCTTTATCAGGTTTCTTTTCAATGCTAAAAGCAGGTAATATTTCAGGTTTTCAGGGTTGGTGTGCTCATTCGCCCTTTTCAGGTATAAGTCGAGAAACACTTCCTGGATGGCATCCTTAACGGTATCATCATCGTTGCAAAGTTTCAGTCCGTATTGGTAAAGGCGATCGATGTGAAGGTTGTAAAAAAAGGCAAATGCTTCCTTGTCGCCATTTTTGAAACGCAACCAGGTCAAATGCAAATACTCTTTATTTTCTGAATTCGCCGCCAACTCCTGAAATTTGCAGTGGGTAAGTTTACAAAAGTAGCAATCAATTTCAGTTGAGAAAATCATTCGACTATGTGATCTGTCTATTAGAGTAAAATATGGTTTTGTTTGCTGATTGTCAAATGATTGTAGGGATAGGTACGACCATCGGATTTTTTCGAGATTTTGCGTTCTCACGCCATTTGGGTTCCATTATGGTCAAAGAAGTTCATTCCAAAAATCGTAAACGTTGAAAAATAGTTGTTTCGGATTTGGTATAAAAGTGGAAAATAAAAGGTGCTGTGGAAAGACGGCTTTGGTACTAAAAAAATAAAAAAAACGCTGTAATTGTTTTAATTACAGCGTTTTGTGCTTAAAGTGACCCTACCGGAACTTCTTTAATATGATTTTAACTAAATTGTTCATAACTTAAATGAACCTGAAAGCCTTTGCTGATAGGCTTTTTATATTTTTGAGGTGTATTTGAATTTAATTCGATTCAATTCAATTAAGCAAAATTTGACACCATATTTGACACCACTAGCTTTAGACTTATGAAAGAATACAACAAAGACCTGATCAAATTTAACCTAAAAAGTTCCAAAGAGCCAAACGTTAAAACACAAATTTATCTGATTTTCAATTTTAATGGAAATCGCCTGAGATATTATACCGGAAAACGAATTGAACCAAAATATTGGGACAGTATAAAACAAAAGGCAAAACCATCTTATTCAAGTGTAATTTCATTGAATCAGTTTCTAAAGACAACTGCAAATTTTTTAGAGGATCAGTATAATGAACTAGACATACTCAAAAAAAGAATAACCATTGAAATTCTGAAAGAAAAACTTGACAACCGTTTTAATACCGCTAACGGAAATAATTTATTTGAAAGCTTCGAAGAATTTCTGATAAATTCAGTCAATGTAAAAGCTAATTCAACTATTAAACGACATCGAACAACTTTGTCAAGGCTGAAGGAATATTGCGAGAAGAAAAAATGCAGACTTTCTTTCGATGACATCGATTTGAATTTCGATGAACGATTTAAAAATTTTCTGATTGATGATTTGAAACTTACCAATAATACAGTTGCAAAACATTATAAGACTTTGAAAGCATTTTTAAAATGGGCAACTGAAAGAGGTTACAATACAAATCATGAATTTCAGAAATTAAAAGCAAAGCAAACCGAAGGTGAAATTTATTTTCTTACTTGGGATGAACTAATGAAAATCCTTGAATTTGATTTCAATAACCCAAAGCTTGAAAGAGTTCGTGATATTTTCTGTTTTGGTTGTTTTACCGGACTTCGGTTCTCTGACATCCTTAATTTGAAACAGGAAAATATTAGCAGTGATACAATTCAGATTCAGACGTTAAAAACGAAAGGGAAAACGAATATTCCATTAAATCAGTTTTCAAGAATGATTTATGAAAAATATAAATCTGACGAAACCTATACGCTATTTCAGAGCATCAGCAACCAGAAAATGAATCAATATCTTAAAGAAATTGGGAAACTTGCGGAAATTAATGAGCCGGTTCAAATAATACGCTACAGTGGTACAAAACGCACTGATAAAGTTGTACCAAAGTATCAGGTTTTGACTTCGCATGTTGCCAGAAAAACATTCATAACAAATGCCATGATTCGGGGAATGTCAACTGAAGTTATAATGGATATTACCACGCATAATTCATACAAATCTTTCAAGCGGTATTTCAAGATAGTTGACGACCATAAGAAAGACCAAATGGAAAAGGTATTTGGATAAATTCGCTTGTTCTGAATTGTATTAACGCTAAGTATATCATTCCAAATAGGTCAAAATGGTACTAAAACACATTTAATAGAAACAATTGCTTTTTATTGGATTTTTAATGATAGATAATTGTGGCATAATTTAAAAACCACAATTATGCACCTACAATTAGAATTATCGGAAAACATGAAGTCTGAATTAAAAAACTTGATTCAGGATTCATTAAAACAGGAGTTGAAAGCTCTTATTTCAGGGAAACGGGAAAACCCTGAAAACGACAACCAGATGCTTAATCGAAAACAAGCCTGTAAACTTTTAGGTTGTTCACTTACCACCTTGTACCACTACCAAAGAAAAGGCCTTATCCCTTACCATCAGGTAGGCCGGAAATTGCTGTTCAATAGGTCTGACTTATTAAATCATTTAAAGGTTAAAACGGAGTTTAGATAGGTTCAGTTAGTTCATTAACAACACTGAACCTGTCTAAGTTTTGGACTATTAAAACTTACTAATTTAAGCGTAACTCTTTAAATGACAGATATATGATTGACACAATTGTGCTACGCATCCACAATTTGCATAAAAACGGTAAAATTGTTGAACTTTTACGGGCAAAAGGTAATGGGAGTACCCTTTATGACATCAAAAATCCCCACCGGAAATATTTCGATTCTGATACTGGTCTTGTTTACGATAAACCAGATGATTTTATACAGATAAAAGCGATGGAGTATGGCGATACCGGAAAAACACAAATTTTCTATAAGGATAAAATTTTGACTTCTTCCCATTATTATTTGGGTTACCAGATAAGAAGTGATCGTGATTATATCGAATTCAATTTCTCCATACCAAAATTTATCTATGGAACAAATCTTGTTCAATTTGTACCTCACCATACAGAACACACAAAATATTATTCTCGGAATGAAATTGAAGATTTAAAGTCAGTACAGAATTTTACATACGACCGATTAATTGGCTTTATCAAAACTTTCCTGAAAAAATACTTCCATTCAGTTTATGATTTTCAGGGAATCGATTTAAATGATGTAGAAATTAATCGTTTGGATATTTGCTTTAACCAACATTTCAATTCAAGAAAAGAAGCCTTAAAATATCTTGAATTTCAAAAGAAAATCAAAAAAAAATACATAAGGGAAACTTCTAAAAACAAAATAGATTGGGGAACATCTATATTTCTTACAACTGATCGCTATTCTGCCAAAATATATCATAAAGGATCTGAATACAATAGCACAGAAGGGGAAAGGAAGCATCATGAAAAGATTAATAAGACCCATAAAAAGGAGATTTTTAAGATCGAAGATAAGTATGACAAAAATGGCAAACTATTATGTGAAGGGTTACAAAGTTATTCTGATCGCATTCTGAGGTACGAAATCAGTTTCAGAAATGCCATGATGAGCCACCTTTACCGAAAGAAAATCTTTGCAAGAACTTGCCCAATGTTCAAATCAATACGCAATGATTTTAAAGAAGTTGATTCAATTCAAAAGAGATGTGAAAGACTGATGAATAAAAAGGTTGAAAACCCATTAAGAGAATTAAACCAACTTTCAAAGGAGAAGAAAGCAAACCATAAACTCTATAAGTCTATCATGAGTAAAACCGTTTCTTTTCGTTTGAAGGTTTCAGAGGAAACAAAAAAAGCTAATTCAAGCATTCAAGGTATGAAATTTTCAAAAAGGTATGAAGCAAGCTTACCGCTTGAAACAAGATTTTCAAGAATGTTACTCGATGAAATGTTTAAAGATTTTAACAGCTTTTTAAAGCAATTCAAGGTAGAAGTAAAAGAGAATGTAACTAATGCAGGGAAAAGAGTTGCACAATATAATCAAAACGTTGATTCATTTAATAAGTATGTTGCTGATGGCTTTATTGATAAAGTAAAATCAAAGATCAATCCAAACAAAGCAAGACAAGTTATTATGCTACTACAAACCAATAGTTTAGACGAATTGGTGAAAAATGGTGTAATATCAAGGGCAACAAAATACAACTATATTAATATGCTGAAAGAAATAGGATTAAAACCGAATCAATTGGCAATTGATGAAGTTCATATACAAACAACTTTAGACTTTACGGGCTATTGCGATTATACAATGGGCGGATTTTGTGCTTTGCCATTGGCGAATAGGTATTTTATTTAAAATCTAAATTTTCAAATTATATTAACAAGATGGTAGATTGGAAATATATACATCGACACTATGATATATTTAATTTATTATACTAAAAAAATGAAAAAAATTTCTTGGAAATTTGTCAATTCTTATGGGGGGACAAAATAATGAGATATTCTACTACATCCTTGTCTTTTTGTTTCCCCTGAGATTTGTGTTTATAGGGAATGGAGTATGAATGTATTTCGCAGTTCATTGCTTTACTTACGGATTCTAAAACAAATTTGATATTTGCATCTCCATTATCGGAATAACTCCATGCACAACTCCAATTATTACTTAATATTTTAGTGAATAAATTAATGAATAAATTGTTAATTGTTCTTTGATTTCTCGTAAAAAATTCGGATTTAAATCTCTCACCCTTTTTCTTATCTGGAACTCTTCCATTGCCTAAACAAGAAGGATAATTGTAATTGACTAATGTTTCAAGCAAATGATAATATCGACTATATTCATCTCTTTTATATGGGGCGTCAACATATATTAAAATGCCTCTATTATCTGGCAGGGTATCTTCAAGAAATGACATCGTTTTAACATAAGGACCTTTTACCGTTTTTATTGGATACTTTTTCTTTTCACTTTCGGATGCAAGATTCATGAATCTTATGCTAAATTCATGAAAAATAGACTGAGATCTAATTTCTATTATTTTAGACAGATTACTCATCTCTAACTTTATCGGCTGAGCGAAATGGCCACCATAATTTGAAGCGAGTGAACTTATTGTAGCAATTAATACACCTAAAGCCCATTCTCTCTCATTTTCATCTAAAATATTGTCAATTGAATATCGTAAGCTGTCAATTTCCAAGCATTGTCTTAATCCAAAATATACATTTGAAAAATAAGAGGTAAATAGACAAAATGGGTACTTTCTTATGTTTTCTTTCCTAACTAATATTTCATATGATGGGTTCCAATTGCTAGAATTTGATTGGTTCGGGTAAAGTGGAAAATCTGATATGAATGAGTTATATCTTTCAAGTAGGTCTAAATTGGTGTTGGAATGAAATATGTCTTCCTCAATCTCAATGTAATTTCTTATATTCTTTATCAAGTCAAAAGCATGACCTTTTGCGCTCTCAATAATTATTTCAATTAGTTCCTTTGCTCGAAAAACAGAAAATCCCCCTCCTTGTATTTTCGCAAGTATACAACTAAAGTCTAGGGCATCAGAAGAGAATGTTTCCCAGAAATTACTGAATGCACCAGAGGCAGCACCTGACCCACACATTAAGTCAACAACAATACCATCGCTTTCAATTTCCCCAGCAATAGCCTCAACTAAAAAAGAAGATAATGTTTTTTTTGAACCCATATAATAGGCAGAATTGGCAAAATGACTTGAGTTCTCTCTCTCAAGCAACTTTATTTGACTTACTTGTCTACTTATTATATTCTTGACCTTATCTGATTTAGTTGTGATCCTTGAATGTGAGAAGTATGTTGTAGAAAAAGGGTCAAGACTGTAAAGAGTTTGATCCTTATCTTTAGATGCGGTAATTAAATTCCTTAAGGCAGGAAGAAAAGCCTTATTCTCCTTTATATCTTGTAGGTTAAAATCAAATTCATTCAAACTACCATCACTTAAAAAAAAAGTGTTTTTGTCGTAAAACAACTCGTATAGTGGTATCTCTTTGGAGCCAATATTATGAAAGGATTCAATAATTGGAACTATGAAATCAATATCACTTTTCAAGTAATATTGTTCAGAATTATATTCATAAAGTGGTAAAAGATGTTTGTTTACAAAAAAAATCAATTTACTTTTATCAATCAAAACCTCGCTTATTTTCTTTAAATAAACAATAGCTTCATCTATTGAGAGAAAGCAAGAATCAGTAAACCTATTTTTTTCTAAATCCGAAATATTCTCCATGAATTTTTGAATAATCTACGCTTTTATATATTATTACTTCTCCTTTTAATTCATTTCTAAAAAAATCAACTACATTAATGCCTTTCCCTTTGTGAAAATTTCCAATAAAAATTCCTTTAGGTTTTAACTTATTCCATACTGTACACAAATTATTTGTATTCGAAAATAAATGAAATACATATGAGGCAAAAACTGCATCAAAAGATCCATCTTTAATTTGCATTAATATCTCATCATCAATAACTTGTAATCCGCGTCTTTCTGATAAATTGCGCATTATAGGACATCGATCATATCCAATTATCTCAAGTCCATTGCGAACAAATTGTTGCGAAAGTCCAGTTCCACAACCATAATCCAAAATTCGTAAACTACCAAAACTATTCTGGTCTTTTATAATAATATTCAATAGAAAATTGATATTAGAAATATTTCTTTCAACATCAATTAATTCGTCATAATCAAGAGCAATAATTTCAAAAAAAACATCGATAATTTCCTGCTTTATTTCAAGTCTTTCTGTTGAAAATAAAAAATAAAACCGATCTAAATACCTTGTTAATATCAAGTTATTTATCAGAAATATATCTTTCAAATTATTTAAAACTATTCCATCTAAATAACAAAAATAAACCTTATTTGATACTAATATTGATTTTTCAGTTTTTGGAATTAATTCGCCTATCATCAAACTATCCTCCAAATGAAAGAATAAAGTCTCCCTATTTGAATCAATCGCTTGCCTCATCAACTATACTTTTTGCAATATTTTGACCATATTCATCCATAAATATATGTAGGCTATGAGCTATATAAGAAACTTCACCCATCTCGATTTGTTTCTGTATTGGTAAGGGAACCTTACATTTAATATCCTCAGTAATTTCTTGGCTGAAACGGACAGAACCATAAATACTGTAAGGAAAACCAACTAAGGCTTCAACAGTTCTCCATGTATAACTATAGCCTAATAAAATTTTCCTTTTTACAAATCTTGCGATTATTCTAATTGAAACTAAACCTAATGGACTAATATCTTCAGGCTTTGTTATTTTATGTGGAATTACAAGAATGGCTCGTCTTGTTGCAAATTGTTTCTCTGGACTGGCTATTATTTTGGAAACATGATTAACTACAGCATCATATTGTTGATTTTCATTTAGTTCTATCCTGAAAAGTCCATTAGGATCAATAAATTGATCATGGAAATATTTTTCCATCGATTCTTTGTCCTGCTCATAAAATGATGGTATCATATCATTCTGAGGATCAGAGAGTAAAACTTTAAAATCTATTAACTCTTTTAACTCTTGACCTGCTTGATCAAAAATAGCATTGTCTTCTTCAGACTTTCGCGCAATTTCAAGGACAATTGGAAAAGCTTCCTTTATTGATTTTACAATACAACCATCTTTATTTCTTAATGATATCGATTTCATAATAATATCTCTAGATAATAAATTATTCTTGAGATTACTTGGAACACTTTTTTGACTGTATTTCGATGTAAATTCTGATTTATATAAAGTTGCTAGGTTGTATAATAACTCCTGTTCGTCAGAATGAAAAGAAATCTTGTTGCTCAATTTTCCAATTGCATATTTTATGTTTGATATTTTTTGACCTGTTTTATATGATATTTGTTCCAAATCCTTATCCCAATTTACAATATCTTTAAGCTTTTCTATTGTTTTAGATGCATAATCTTTATCTCCTAAAACATAAACATTTTCAACATTAGAATTATTTTTTACCAGTGATATAAGTCGAGAAATAGTTGATTCCCAAAAATCAGGTAATCCTCCACCCCTAACAGGCCGATCATCAATAACAATAATATCCGAAAAAATTTCTTTAGAAAAATTGTGCGGATTATGTCCAATATCTATTAAAAGAGCTCTTCTAAAAGACTTTGTCAACGATATTTTTTCATTCTTCTTTTCTTCAATATTTACCATAAACCCCAAATCTAACTCCTTGTCTAAATCTCCATCAATCAATAGATCAATTTCTAACAATCTATTGGGTTCTGAATATATAACAATACCCTTAGAGACTTCTGAATATTTTACGTTTACTTTATTGTCATTCTTAATAAATTCTTTATTCATAATCCGATATCTAAATATTGCAAATGATATAGCAAAAGCAATATCTAGATATGACATTTCAGGACTTAATATAACTGAGTCGTTATTTTCTAAACACATGAGACTGTCTGCCTGTATTTCAGGAGAAATGTGATTTGTTAGTTCTGTTAATCTTTTGTTAAATAAATCGTTATCAAATGGAGAATTTCCCTTTTCAAAGTATGAAAATGTAAAATCACTAATTAAAGCTAGCCACGGGCTATTAAATAATTCTGGATTATCAAGATTACTTTTGATAAAACAAATTGCCGAATTTAAATTAGTGTCTGATAATTTATTTTTAATTACATAACTCTGTTTGGAAAATCGGTATTTGCCTCTTAACTTTACATTATTGCCAACTTTGATAGCTTTCTCTGCTTTCTCTGCCAAATCATTTATTGAAATAGTGCTGTTATCTTTAGATGTAAAACTTATACCAATGGATAAGCCAATTTTTACATCGTCAATTCTAAAGTTATAAGATTTAAACTCATCAAAAATATATTCCGAAATCAATAAAGCTTCATGTGTACTATTTGTTGGATATAATATTATAAACTCATCACCGCCAGCTTGTCTGTGAACAACTACCCCTTTTTTACTAACAACTTTTTGCAGCAATATTATACACTCTTCAATAACTCCATCTCCAACTGACATTCCAAACCTGTCATTGACTTCCTTGAATTTATCTAAGTCACAAAAAAGAACTGTTATGAATTTATAATCTTCAAGGCAATACTTAATATATTGATTGGCCTGTAAATATTGATTATCACTTTTAAAGGCAAGAATATTAAACTTATCTCTTGATTCTAATTTCCAATAGGCATAAATTAATTCACTTATTTTCAGAATTATTTCGTCATCTTGACTCCAATTTAGATCACCCCCATTTTTTTTCCAAAGTTTATACTTTAAGTCTGTGGAAGCAGATAATTGAATTGTTTTGATATCAGATGGTTCTCCATTTTGACTAACACCAAATGGAATCTCAAGTTTATTCTCAGATTTTATGATTAATGTAAACAACAATCCTTCTAATGAAGATTCTGGTTCAATAATTAATTTTTCTATTTCCTTTTGAAAAGCATTTAGCGATATAAACATTTTTTTTACCTTTTCAATAAGGTTATCTAGTTTAGTCAAAAAGGAGTCTGTCATAATATATGTATTATTTAAAGTATCTTTTTGCATTTTTGACAAGTCGTAGGACTTCGACTACACCTTCGGATACATTATGGGAGCATAAATAATCGCTATTTTTTTTTGCGTTCTCTGAAGCATTGGCAACTGAAACTCCAATACCTGCCCAGGATAACATTTCTGAATCATTATCATTGTCTCCGATAGCCAAAATCTCTTCATTTAAATATCCAAATTTTCTTGAAAGTAATTCAATTGCTTTGGCTTTATCGCTATTTAAAGGTCTTATTTCAACATATGAAAATCCGCTGCTTGTGTATGAAATACCTTGAATTTGTGATAAATCATCGATCAAGCACTTCATCTTTTCAGCCGGAACTTGAGATACCTCCAAAAGTACAGAGATCGCGTTTATTTCACCTGTTATTTCTTCTCCGTTCATCCAATGAATTGGCATATTATTAAATTCTGTTTCCGGCTTAGTTGCTTTTGTCCAACCATAGACTTTTTCAATATCATCAATATTATCTTTCAATACCGTTTCTCCAAATGAATAGGCAAAAACGATAATTTTATAATAATTAATTAGCCTAATGATTTGTACCAAGCGATCATTGTGAATAATCCTTTTATAAAGGATTTCGTAGCTAGGAATTTGAACTATTAAACCACCATTATATAGGATTACAGGAGTGTTTTTTTTATGATCCAATTTTTTTAGAATGCTCACTATCCCGTGCAATGTTCGTCCCGTAGCTATTATAAATGATACTTTATAATTAGTATGTTTAAGTGCACGTAGGAGAATATTAATATTATCGTAGATCTCAGCATGGTTAGTATATATTAAAGTGCCATCTAAATCAGCAAAAATTAGCTTTATTTTTGCAAATACTTTGAGATTTTCAACTGTTCCCAATGACCATTTCGGTAGAAATTCAACCATTTACAACTTTATATATTTTTTGTACAAAACTACTTTTACCTTTTTTTACTGAATACCAATTCGTACATGACATTTCAATTACTTCAACTTTACCTAAATTGGAAAATAAGTGGTATAACTCTTTATTTGAAATCAGCCCTTCATCTGTATAGTGAAATAATAATAGCTTAAACTTAGTATTTAAAACTATTTCTTCTAATGCACTAAAAGCTCTTTTTGAACTATTAAAATCAGAAATAATACTTGGCAATATTGGAGAGCCAGATTTTCCATGAACTTCATTTTCCTCTAGATTAGCAATCGATTCAGGAAGATGATAATATCTACTGTAACTTCTTTGATTATACGGAGGATCAAGATATAAAACGTCATATTCCATACCATTCACTAATTCAAATGCGTTCAGGTTATAAGATTTGCAATTCAAGTTTCCGATCGATGGACTAATAATCTCAAATTTAAATGGTTGCAAGGCCTTACGATACCAACCTTTGAGATAAGCATAATATGTTCCTGCTGTGTTAGCTACTTTGTCCATTGAATTAATCAAGGAAGCGAGCAGTACGGCTTTTTCCTCTTTAGTAATTAGGCCGTTACAGCTCCAATCAAAAATAAGTCTTCGACAGCCTTCTATTTTTTTTGCATTTTCAATAGTAAAAAATTGCCTCTTGATTGCATAATTTTCATAAAACCAACCACTATCATATTGGGTATTATTTAGTATGCATAACAATTCGTCAATAGAATTAATTGCCAACGAATTGAATAAGTTTGAAAAACTTGAGATTGAATTATTCTGAATTTTAGCTATCTGAAAATAATAAGGAAATGTGAGAATATCACTACTTGTAACCTCAAATCCCTTACCTTTAAAAAATGAACCAACGACGCCAATGCCACCAAAAGGATCACAAAAACTACCTTTATCCATTACGGGTTCAACAATTCCATAGATATCGTTTAGTAAACTATTTTTTGATCCAATATAACGCATAATCGTTAGCCAAATTTTTTAAATTTCAAAAACAAAATACCTTACTCATCATATGTCTATTCTGTAGTTGATAGATTCTTTTAAACTCTTAATTCTATCTTTTGATGGTTTGTTTTTCTTGTATGCTTTCTTATAATCTTTATTTGAATTTGGGCATATTTCTTCCTCTTTGTTTACTTTTTTATATTCAGCTAAAAGACGTTCAAACACATTTTGACATGATTCTTTATCGATAAATTTATCGTTAAATTTTGATATTAAATTGTCTGCATCTCTAGCAATTTCTAAATACATATTTCCAATCTTTCTATGATTCTCAATATCTTTTGAATAATTAAAAAATGTTTGCATGGCAGCTAATGAAGCCGCTATAAATGCCAACATACTAGTAAAAATGGTTGTATAATTATTGTTAATTATTAACTTTATAAAAGTAGACCCAATGAGAACATTAATTAGCACAACGACTAAGCCTACAACTTTGCTGTTTTTTGACTTGCGATCGGCAGCTATAAAATGCCTAGATTTTCCAATTTTCGAATCACATTGTAGTTCCTGAATTTGAACCAATAGATTGTATGCCTTTTCATCCATAACTTCTTTGTTATAAAACTGGAATAAATTTAATTTTTTTTGTTAATAAATTAATGTTCATGCAAATATTTGTACAGGAATTCATTATGACTTTCATGATTGTCTTTTTATAATTTAAATGTGACAGACCTCACAATATCCCACAAAATCTTAAACACCCGTCTTCAAAATTTAAAGCAGATAGCAAAAGGAAACGGAATAAATAGCGTAGCGGTTTTATGCCGTAGTCTTTTGCTACCCGCAGGGCTTGTCTGGTGTAAATTTAGAAAATCTTTGTTAAAGATTTGGGAATAATACGAAGACCAAAATAGAATGGAAATTAAAAGATATTAACACCAGATTTGACACCACTTTAAAATGAAAATGCTGTAATTATCTCAATTACAGCATTTTAAACATTTTAAATGTGACCCTACCGGGATTCGAACCCAGATCATAAGAACCGGAATCTTACATTCTATCCATTGAACTATAGGGCCGGCTGTTTTTCAGCGAGCACAAAAATAATAAAACTTGAATTGATTGAGCCGGTTTCAGCCAAAAACATAAAAATAGGCCTGTTTTTTTATTAACAGTTGCATAGGTGGTTTGTTGCCAGGTTGTTGTTGGGCTGGCTGGTGTTAATAATTTTATTCTCAGAGGCACTACCTTACGATCAGAATTGTGCTACTTTTGGACAATTAAATACTTGGTATGATTACAGAAGAACTATTAAAAGAATGTCGCCTGGAGTTTGAAGCCAGTTTACAATCACTTACTTTCGACTCCCCCGAAAACCACAAGCGGGTGGAGGATATCCGCATGCATTCGTTGCGCGTAGTGGCAAATACATTGCTTTTGTCGAATACAGTTCTTCAAAGTGATGAGGATAAGCGAATTGCAGAAGTGAATGCCCTTTTTCATGATTTGGGTCGGGCTGCTTTAATTGCTGAAGGCACAGAATCGCCAACAAATATTCAGCGGGATCACGCGGTATTGTCGGCTAAACTCATTCAGAAAATGGATTTTTTTGCGAAAGTACCTGTTGAGACTCAATCGATTATTTTGAAATCGATAGAGAACCACAATAAACTGAAACTTCCGAAATTGGATAACGAGCAGCAAACCCTTTTTGCCCACTTGCTTCGCGATGCCGATAAGCTGGATATTTATGAATCGTCGTACCGGTTCTTTAAGGAAAAAATGGGAATCCAGCCAATTATGACCTTCGATTTGGTAAATAGTGCCGAGGTATCTGAAAAGATTATTAAAAGCATCATGGCAGGAAAAACCGCAGCGGTTGAGGATATGAGAACCATGAACGACTATAAGCTGCTGCTTATATCAATGGCCTTCGACCTTAATTTCAAATACTCGTTCCGCTTGTTGAGTGAAAAACAATACATTCAGAAAATATACGAAACACTTCCCAAACGCGACCAGATTATTGATGCCTACCGTGGCATCAAATTGTTTGTAGAAAACAAGTTTGTTTCCTGAAAGTCGCACGATCAGCAGATTTTAGTATGAGCAGAAGTTTGGTTTGTATCTGTAATATGGTCACCGAAAACGAAATTTCATCGGCACTTAAAAAAGGAGCACGATCGACCCGCGATATTCAGCATATTACCCGTGCCGGAACAAGTTGCGGAAGATGCCTGGTGGTTATTGACAGCCTGGTTGAAGAATACCTGGCCAAGTTGCCTGAAGATCCGCAACAGCGGATTGACTTCCAAAATTAGCTTACCCGTTTTATTCCCGAAAAATTTTCGCGGTATATTCCCGGAGTGCAACCTTTACTTTTCCTGAAGGTCCGGTTAAAATTCGAGATGTTGTAGAATCCGCAACTGAAAGCTATTTCGGCAATGGTTTGATTGGTTTCGGTAAGCCATCGCGAAGCAATTCCGATCCGGTAGTCGTTCACAAAGTCAACAAACGATCGTCCTGTTCGCTGTTTCATCAGGCGCGAAAGGGTCGTTTCGGTTACATTCAGTGATGTGGCAACCTCTTTTATCCTGATCTTTTCCTGGTAATTCTGCTCGATAAATTCGCACACTTTTTTGATCCGGTCGCTGTTGGAAAAATAAGAGGTTGTAAATGCGCCCGAACACAATAATTTTTGATTTTCGGAAACCGAAAGCATATGCAACACCGAGATCAACTCGACAAAAGCATCGATTCCGTTTTTTTGCGAAAGGCGCTCCAGCCGACCCGAAATTTGCTCTGCCGTATCTTCTGAAAATAAAATTCCGAGTGACGCATTTGCGAGCATATCCCTGATCGGTTTCATCATGTTTCGGGCAAGCAGGTTTTCGTGAATCAGGTCGCGGTGAAATTGTACAGTTATCTCGTGAATCTGTTCGCTTTGGCATTGCCCGTTGTTCCAGCCATGATAAACGTTTGGCCCTACCAGTACGAGTTCAATTTCGCCGATCAGACTTTTATGATCGCCCACAATTCGCTCCGCATTCGCAGCATGTTGAATGAAATTTAACTCATATTCAGGATGAAAGTGTACCGGAAAATCGAACTTACTTTTTAACCGATCGAACACCAAAAGGCAATCACCCTGCAATAATGGAGTGATTTCCCGCTGTATTTTTTCGTTTGTCCGGTTCATTTTCTGCTCAATAATTAAGTGCACTAAGATAGTAATGTTGAGGTAGCGGACATATTACCAAATCGATTTTAACTAATGAAGCTGCCGGCAGATTGAATTTCTTTGGAAATCATGATTGACCCGGTTATTTTTTCAGGAGGGTAATGAATTTATCCTGTGAAGTCGATATCCCGGTTTTTTGTTGAGATCAATTTCTGTATCTTTAATCAAACCTTTTCATACAGTTGGTGTTTTGCATTTAGACCAAATTCTTAAAACGAACGCAAATGAAAAAAATTAACGTATTCGCAGCAGTTATTCTGATTTTACTCATCGGTGGGTGTTCTCAGAATGAGACATTTAATGCGGCCGATGAAGAATCATTAAGTTTAAAAAGTGCCTCCATGGCAGGTAAGTACATTGTTGTACTAAAAGATGATGCTGGTATTGCCCGTGCAGATCTACAAACCCGTAATGTCAAAGTGAAAGAGAAAGCTTTTGGATTGCTGAAGAAGTATGACGTTGCCGGTGAAATAGAAGAAGTTTACCAGACTGTTTTGCAGGGATTTGCTGTGAAAATGGCTCCCGGACAAGCTAAGAAACTGGGTGATGATGTTGATGTAAAATACGTTGAGGCTGATCAGATCATAGTACTGTCGCCGATTAATGCTACAGGAAAACCAGCACCGCAACCGGTTGCGCAAAGTATTCCGTGGGGCATTACCCGGGTGAACGGAGGGATAAGTGGAATTGGTAAAACAGCCTGGATTATTGATAGCGGAATCGATTTGGATCATCCGGATCTTACGGTTGATGTGGCCAGGTCGAGAACTTTCCTGGGAGGAACGAGTACACCGGATGATCAGAATGGGCACGGTACGCATGTTGCCGGCACGATTGCGGCTAAAAATAATTCCATTGGAGTTGTTGGCGTTGCTGCAGGAGCAACTGTCGTTTCAGTAAGGGTGCTGGATCGCAGAGGTAGTGGCTCAACTTCCGGAGTAATTGCCGGAGTTGATTATGTGGCTAGTGTTGCTTCTTTGGCTGATGTGGCAAATATGAGTCTTGGTGGTGGGGTTTCTGCTACGCTGGATAATGCTGTATTAAATGCGTCAGCTAAAGTTAAATTTGCTTTGGCTGCCGGAAATGAGTCAGATAATGCTAATAATCATTCTCCTGCACGGGTTAATGGTGCCAATATCTACACGATCTCGGCCATGGGTACAGGCGATAAATGGGCTTCCTATTCGAACTATGGAAATCCTCCGGTTGATTATTGTGCTCCCGGATCTTCGGTTTATTCTACTTATAAAGGTGGCGGGTATGCAACCCTTTCCGGAACTTCAATGGCTACCCCGCATGTTGCCGGTCTGTTGTTACTTGGAGCAATACGGAACGGAGGTACTGTTTCCGGCGATCCTGACGGGAATGCGGATGTGATTGCAGTTCATTAATCGCCATAATGGTGTAAAATACAAAAGAGGCTGTTGCATGGTGCAGCAGCCTCTTTTGTGTTTTATTAGCCTGACTATACTTTGGTTTAATTTCTTTTTGCTACCCAGTCGATGGCGCAGCCGAGGTGTTCTTTTACTTTTGGGTCCTGAAATGCCTCGTGGGTATGGCCAAATACGGTATAATAGGAGCGGGTTTGGCCCAGTTCCTGATACCAAATTAGCGGATGGTCGCCCATCTTCCATTTGTCGTCTTTCAAGGTTTCCGCATCCAGCGAAGTTTCGTCCAAACGGGCAAGAACCTTTACTTTGGCACGCGGATTTTCTTTAAAAGTGTACCATTCGTCAAACGTGCGGTAAGTTTCCATTCCTTTAAACGGTGCCATACTTGGGTGGTCGGTATTTTCGAAAATAACAGTGCCAACCTGACCCCTTGGATGGGTTTTGAAAAAGGCGCCGTTAAGTTGTCCATACCAGGCCCAGTCGTATTCACAATCGGCTGCGGCATGAATACCTACAAACCCTTTCCCTGTATTCATAAATGCTTCAAAAGCCTTTTGCTGTTGTTCGTTCAGTACATCCATGGTTGGATTCAGAAATACAACTACATCAAAGGTTTTCAGAAAGTCGGGAGTAAATAGTTCCGAATTTTCGGTGGCTGTCAAAATCCATTTCCGCTCTTGTGCCAAATCACTCAAGGTTTTTAACCCCGAGGAAATGGAGTTGTGGCGAAATCCAGATGTTTTGGAAAATACGAGTACATTGATTTTTTTGTCTTGAGCCAGTCCTGAAAAAGCAAGAATCAGGAACAGGCAAATCATTGAAGTCAATTTTTGCATGGTTTAATTTTTAAGTTTATTGGTTTACAAGGTTACTCATTTTCGTTCAGAAAAGTAGGTTTTACGGTGTTCCATTTTGATGTGCTGAAAGCTTCATCGGTTGATTCCGTAAAAAGTTATAAAGTAATCCGACTACTCGTGCGGGGTCTCCTGTACAGGTGTTGTTTGTTCGGAATGTTGCCCCTTGTGCCCGGAATTGTCCTTTTTTTCAATGATCTCAGGTTCCCAGCCCCATAATGATAGCAATACCAGAAAGCCAATTACATAAGCTACAGCAATATGCCATCCGGACTTGAGCCAGTTTATCACGGAGCGGGCTTCGTGAAACTTGTTTGAAATAGCAACACCGGCTGACGAGCCAAACCAAATCATTGATCCGCCAAAACCGACGGCATAGGCTAACATGCCCCAATCGTAACCGTTTTGTTCGAGGGCAAGTTTTGTCAGCGGAATATTATCGAATACCGATGAAACGAAGCCCAAAGAGAACGCCGTTTGCCAGGATGCAGCAGGTAATTCGTTGACTGGCATTAACGAAGCACAGGTAACCAAAGCTACCAGGAAAAGGGCCCCGCTTATGGAATGTTTGGCTTCATCCCAATCTGTTTTGCGGATGAAAGCACCAATGAGGATAGCCACCCAAACGCCAAGCGCCGGAAAATCAAAAAACACATTGGTTGCAATCGTCAGTAACAAGATCATTGCCACAACGCCGAGACGCACCCAGTCAATTCGCACATCCGATTTGGCGTCTTTTTGTATCCGTTGATAGTTGTCTTGCTGAAAGGAGGCAAAAACTGAAAAGAAAGCCAGCGCGGTAAATGCCGCAATGTATGCATGAAGAACGTTAAACGGATTAACGCCTTCAATCCACATGAGTGTTGTTGTTGTATCGCCAATAACGCTGCCCGAACCACCCGCATTGCTGGCAGCAACAATTGCGGCAATATAACCCATGTGCACTTTTCGTTTGAAAACAACCATCGCGATGGTGCCACCAATCAATGCCGCGGCAATATTATCGAGAAACGACGACAGTACAAATACCGCAATGAGCAGTACCAATGGGCCTTTCCAGTCGTTCGGCAGCAAATCGGGTAAATATTCCGGTATTTTCGACTCTTCGAAGTGTCGCGATAAAATGGCGAATCCGATCAGAAGCCCCAATAAGTTAAGCAGAACGCTCCATTCGCCTACCCGCATTTCTTTATTCAGAATCTGGTCGGCAAAATCAACGTGTCCAAACAGATGTTCCGACAGGTTAAAATCAGGAATGGCTATAAACTTAAAAATAAGAATTGAGGCGAGTCCGATTAATGCTACCCAAAGGGTATAACGATGGAACAGGGCGACGCCAAGCAGGGTAAGGGCGAAAAGTATAAATTCGGGCCTGATCCCGAAAACAAGTGGGATAATTTGTCCAAGTGTCATGGTCCGATTATTTGAATTGGTTTAACTTGGGAACTACTTTGATTTTGAACTGCGGAAGTTAAAAAGAAATTTTGAAATCAGGGATTTACCCGATTATTTTGAAATTAGAATTTAACTTTGCAGTTGCGGCATTTCGATACGATGTGTTGCGGATAATTTATAATCATTGCGATATACATTTAAGAACAGTACATGCGTTTGTAGTTAAAAATTTCCGGATAAAATGAAACTTGAAAAAACATTCAACCACCTAGTTTTAAAGTCACTCTTGTTGTTATTCTTTTCTGTCGGATCAACCGTATTTGCTCAAACTAATTTGCCCGAAAAGGGTACCTACGACGGAACAGTTGGTGAAGACCAAATCATTCTTGTTGTAGAAAGTGCCACTCCCGAAATGCTCAAAGGCTATTTTGTGCTTAACCGTGGGAAAGCCGTTGAGGAGAGCCATGTGTTCTCGCTGAATGTTTCTGAAGGGAAGCCGTTTTTTCAGTCCGATTTATTTGTTGGGCCACTCAAATCGTCGAAAATTAACCCGGAGGGTATGAATGGAACATTAACCCTTATGAACAAACGGAAACGATTTTTCTTTTGGAGACCCAAAGCAAGTTTAAGTTTTACCGGAAGAAAACCGATCTTGGTTACTCCGTCAGAAAGGTATCAGAAAGAAGTCTTCAGCTCTGTTGAAGTTAAGAGTGACCTCGTATATGGGAAAGCAAAAGGTCTGTGGACTCGTTCTCCGTATTCCGACGATCCCTATATTACTACGCTGAGCAAAGGATTGGTCAAATCGTTTAAAGATCCGGAATTGCTGGATCTGAAACTGGATGTTTATTGTCCGAAACAGGATGGTTTTAAAAACAGGCCCCTGGTTATGCTTATTCATGGCGGTGCGTTTTATATCGGGAGTAAAGAGTCGGCCTGTGAACAATCGTTGGCCACATCGCTTGCCAAACGTGGCTATTTAGTCGCTTCTATCGATTATCGTCTTGGGTTTAAGCTAACACCCAGCGATATTGAGTTGAGTGCATACCGGGCCGTGCAGGATGCTCATGCAGCCTTGCGTTTTTTGTCTCACAATGCCAAAGGACTGGGAATTAACCCCGATCAGGTATATGTTGGTGGAACAAGCGCCGGAGGGGTTGCCTCGCTCAATGTGGCCTTTATGGATAATGATGAACGGCCGGTCCGGATTCTGGAAGCCAGCAAGGAAGGCCTGATTAGCCGTATTGAAGAGTCAGGAAATAAATACACCGAAACATTCGATATTAAAGCTGTTGCCAATATGTGGGGCGCGGTTGCCGACTTGAATATTGTGGATGCCGATGAGAAAATTTCTGTTTTGTCGATTCACGGTACAGCCGACGATGTGGTACCTTTCGAAAATGATTATCCGTTTCGGAACTCGCTGATGGTAAACCGCCTGATTATGGATAAAATGTATGGTTCAAAATCTGTTCACGACCGGATAAAAATTCTTGGAAACAGAACCCGCTTAGTTGCTTTGGACGGTTTGGGGCACGAACCTGAGCTCGAAACGTTTAATACACTTAACCATTACATGGACACGATAACCTATCAGGTGTCGAAGTTTTTTTATGAAGAAACTGCTCCGGATGTGATTTTGCCACCCAGCCAGCTCACGGTTTCGGAAAATTCTGCTTTAAAATCAATATATTACGAAGTAACCAACGGAACCCCGGTTGAGATTACAGCCGATGGGGGAGTAAAAGCAAATGCCAATCCAACAGATGCGACCATAATCTGGATACGCAATTCGGATAAGCGACAGTTGAATGTATTGACGCACAATATGTTTGATGCCTGGAGTAAAAAGGAATTTCCGGTTACGCTGGTTAAATAAAAACGGAATTGTCGGATAACTGGTTGATTTGAATAGCAACGGCATTTATGCCGTTGAAAGATGAATAATCCGTATTTCGGCTTTAGCCTAAACATTCAATTATTTCGGATAAAGTCGGGATTTGTCTGTTTCTTATTTTCCCCAGACTAAAGGTCGGGGCTATTCAAAATCTATAAACCGATAATTCCGAATAAAAAAATGGATTGATTGAGTTTGGAATCCTCCCGGATGTTGGTTATGGAAGTTTGGTTTGGGCTGAATAGAAAAACAAAAAGGTAGAACCTCTGTCCTACCTTTTCTCTCTTAAACTAACTAACCTAACTAAACCTAAACTTATGAAAAAAAATGTATTACAAAGATAGGCTCCGGAATTGATATTCAGGTAAATTAATTCTTAAATGATGTTAAAGAAATTGTGTCGTTTTGTTAATAAATTATAATAGAAGTTTGTTGCTCCAGTCCAGGTTTTCAACTTCGGGCAATTGTCAAAACAAAACGGAATTATCGGATATATGGTTGCTTTGAATAACAACGGCATTTATGCCGTTGAAAGATAAATAATCCGTATTCCGGCTTTAGCCTAAACATCTAATTATTTCGGCTAAAGCCGGAATTTGTCTGTTTCTCATTTCCCTATTCATAACCAATAAACCGATAATTGTCAAAACAAAAAGAGGTTGCCAAAACTGACAACCTCTTCAAAGCTTATAGAATAAATATGCTTAAGCAAGGAAACTAAGCAGGATACCGGCGGCAACTGCCGAACCGATAACTCCGGCTACGTTTGGTCCCATGGCATGCATGAGCAAGTGGTTGGTTTTATCGTATTCCAAACCTACAACCTGCGAAACGCGGGCACTGTCGGGTACAGCCGAAACTCCGGCATTACCAATCAGTGGATTCATCTTGTTGCCTTCTTTCAGGAACAGGTTAATGATTTTTACAAACATTACACCACCGAAGGTTGCAACTACGAATGACGCGGCGCCCAAGGCAAAGATACCTATCGATTTCATGGTCAGGAAAGTAGTTGCTTGCGTTGAAGCTCCTACAGTTAAACCAATCAGAATAGTTACGATGTCGATCATCGGGCCTTTGGCAGTATCGGCTAAACGTTTGGTTACACCGCTTTCTTTCAACAGGTTTCCGAAGAAAAGCATACCCAAAAGCGGAAGACCGCTGGGAACGATAAAGGTGGTTAACAACATACCTGCAATAGCAAAGATTACTTTTTCAGTCTTCGAAACCGCACGTGGAGGTTTCATACGGATCAAACGTTCCTTAGGAGTAGTTAATAACTTCATTACCGGAGGCTGAATTACCGGAACCAGTGCCATGTATGAATAGGCTGCAATAGCAATAGCACCCATTAAATCCGGAGCAAGTTTCGATGATAAGAAAATGGCAGTTGGGCCATCAGCACCACCAATAATACCAATTGCACCGGCTTCTGTTGGGCTAAACCCAAGAGCCAGAGCCAGACAGTATGCGCCAAAAATACCTAACTGTGCGGCTGCGCCAATCAGGATAAGTTTTGGGTTCGAAATCAGGGCTGAAAAGTCAGTCATCGCACCGATTCCGAGGAAGATCAGTGGGGGATATATTCCCTGAAGTACTCCAAAATAGAGGTAGTTTAATACGCTACCAGATTCGTAAACACCAATCTGATAACCCGGGGCAAAAGCAACATTTCCTACCAAAATACCGAAGCCGATAGGGATCAGCAACATCGGTTCAAATTCTTTTGCAATGGCCAAATAGATAAAAGCCAAACCTATGCAAATCATGATAAGGTGGCCAACGGTCATGTTCGCAAAAGCTGTAAACTGAAGGAATTGCGCTAAGTGTTCGATAATAAAATCAAAGAAATTACCCATGTCTTAGTCTCCTATTATTATTAACACATCGCCTTCCATTACGCTGTCGCCTTTGTGTTTCAGGATAGATACCACTTTACCGGCTTTATCGGCTTCAATGTTGTTTTCCATTTTCATAGCTTCCAACATCAGCAGTTTCTGTCCCATTTTTACTTCATCACCTTCACGTACATACATTTCCAGGATCACTCCGGGTAGTGGAGATTTAATGCTTCCGGCGCCCTTTGGTCCGGCAGGACTGCTTGTTTTAGCCACAGACGGATGGCTGTCGGTTGATGGTACTGCTGCCTGGCGAACCAGTTTCGGCGTTTTAACAGCTTTCATGGTTTTGTCAACTTCTACTTTGTACAAAGTTCCGTTAACCTCAATTTCAGCCATGTTTTCTTCAATGGTAAGAATCTCTGTCTCGTATTGATTGCCGTTTATTGTAAATTTGAATTTTTTCATGTGTTTATTATTTGTTTTTTAATTGCCACATGGAACTCACCATGAATAATAGTCACCCAATAGGTGAGATTTTCTATTATGGTTCGTTTCATTTCGTGTATTTTATTAACGCGGTAATTTTCTTAAAGTATAAATTTTCGAACTCCATGGAGAATAGTTCCTGGAAACCTTATTAATGGTTAGAACGGTATTCTCGAAATCATGCAATTCGTTTTGGTACAGGTAGAGCGCCATGGCAATTGCAGCATTTACTTCGCCCGACATTTCTTCTTCCGAATGTTTTGCGGCTACTTTTACTTCGCTGGTTGCTGGTTTTTGTGCCGATACACTTCTCCGGATAAAGAAGCGGCCCATATTTTTGTAAATCACAAAAAGTATAGCCAAAGCAGAGAATACCACGAACATGGCAATCATTGTCATACCAATACCGTAAGGGTCAAATTCAACAAAACTCTCACCGGCCGATTTTTTCTTGGTATAATCGTTGTTTGCTCCCGGAGTTGATTTTTCAAGATAAACCCATTGCTCACTGTCGTTGGTTGGTCTTCCATAAGTGATGTCGGGTTTGTTTTCCAATGGTATTTCAACTTTGTCGATCAGTGTTCTTCCGTCGGCATTGAACAGGGCAATGGTTTTTGCTCCGTCCAAATCAAAATTTAAATGGAAGATACCACGTGTGGGGTGGTTGTCAGCCCAAAAAACCATGTAACACCTTGAAGGTATTTTGGTAGTTGGGTCACCGGTTGGAATCCAGTATTTAGTGGGATTACTAAGGTCGTCAGTCAGGTAACATCCGCCGATATTAACCGTGTTATAGGCCGAATTGAAAATTTCAATCCATGCCGTATGCTTACCGAAATCGTCAACTGTATTTGAATCATTGAGTACCAATATTTCATTGATTTTCAAGTCACCGGCATTTTGAGCGCTGGCGACATTGGTACTTGCAACGATCAAAAGCAGAACGGCAATTCCGGATAAAAAGTGTTTAATTCTTCTTTGCATGATTGTTGGTTATAATGGAATATTGGTGTGTTTTTTAGCCGGCATCACATCTTTTTTGGTTGCCAATGCCTGAAGGGCACGGATAATCCGGAAACGGGTGTTGCGCGGCTCAATTACATCATCGATGTAGCCATATTTGGCTGCATTGTATGGGTTTGCGAATTTTTCTTTGTATTCTTCTTCAGCCTGGGCAACGTAAGCAGCACGTTCTGTTGCATCTTCAATAGCAGCAATTTTTTTGTTCTGAAGCACTTCAATAGCGCCTTTGGGACCCATTACTGCAATTTCGCCGGTTGGCCAAGAGTAGTTGATGTCGCCACGCAGGTGTTTCGAGCTCATTACACAATAGGCACCGCCGTATGATTTACGAAGGATGACAGTTACTTTCGGAACAGTAGCTTCGCCATAAGCAAACAACAATTTAGCTCCGTGGGTAATGATGCCGCCGTATTCCTGGGCAGTTCCCGGAAGGAATCCAGGTACATCAACCAACGTTACCAAAGGAATGTTGAAGGCGTCGCAGAAGCGGACGAAACGGGCAGCTTTGCGCGAGGCGTTAATATCGAGTACCCCAGCCAGGTAGTTAGGCTGATTAGCCACAATACCAACAGAAGTTCCGTTGAAACGGGCAAAACCTACTACAATGTTTTGGGCATAGTTGCGGTGAACTTCCAGAAATTCATTGTAGTCAACAATCGAATGGATAACGTCTTTTACATCGTACGGTTTGTTCGGATTGTCAGGAATTACTGTATTTAATGAATCTTCCAAACGGTCAATCGGATCGTCGCAGGCAGCCAACGGAGCATCTTCCAGATTGTTTTGTGGCATGTAGCTCAGCATCTTGCGAATCAAAAGGATACCTTCTTCTTCGTCTTCAGCAACAAAATGGGTAACCCCTGATTTTGAGCCATGTACAGATGCACCACCCAATTGTTCGTCGGTTACCACTTCGCCGGTTACTGTTTTTACCACTTTAGGTCCGGTAACAAACATGTAGCTGGTGTTTTTGCTCATGATAATGAAGTCGGTCAAAGCTGGTGAATAAACAGCTCCTCCGGCACATGGGCCAAAAATTGCCGAAATCTGAGGAATAACTCCCGAAGCCATGATGTTGCGTTCGAAAATTTCAGCATAACCGGCCAATGCAGTTACGCCTTCCTGAATACGGGCGCCACCAGAGTCGTTAATCCCAATAATAGGAGCTCCAACTTTCATGGCCATGTCCATCACTTTGCAGATTTTCAGGGCGTATGTTTCTGACAATGATCCGCCGAATACGGTGAAATCCTGTGCATAGATATAAACTACGCGACCATCAATGGTTCCTTGCCCGGTTACAACACCGTCGCCCATGAATTTGGTTTTCTCCATGCCGAAATTGTCGCAACGGTGAGTCACAAACATGTCGTACTCTTCAAAGCTACCTTCGTCAAGCAACATGGTGATACGCTCACGGGCGGTCATTTTGCCTTTTGCATGTTGGGCTTCAATTCTTTTTTCTCCACCTCCGAGTTTTGCTTCAACGCGCAGGTCAATAAGTTTTTTTATTTTGTCTTGATTGTTCATAGGATGTATTGATAGATGAGTTGTTATTTGTCAGAACAAAGTTCGGTTAGTACGCCCAGTGTTGATTTGGGGTGAAGGAATCCGATATTCAGTCCTTCAGCGCCTTTGCGGCTGGTTTTGTCAATCAGTTGAACGCCATTGGCTGCCACGTCGGCGAGGGCTTCGTTTACATTCTCCACAGCAAAAGCCAGGTGGTGTACTCCGGGACCCTTTTTCTCGATGAATTTACCAATCGGGCCTTCAGGATCAGTTGATTCCAGAAGCTCAATTTTAGTTTGTCCAACTTTAAAGAATGCTGTTTTTACCTTCTGGTCAGCCACTTCTTCAACGGCATAACATTTCAGGCCTAAAACGTTTTCATAATAAGGAATGGCTTCTTCCAGATTGGTTACAGCGATTCCAATGTGTTCGATATGTGAAATTTCCATTTTGTGTAAGTATTTATGTAATAAGGAATAATGAAATATTCTGTTTTTTGGCGCTGCAAAGGTACGCCTGTAATATATCTTTTTAAACCAATTGCTCAATTATTCGAAAAACAGGTCGTGTGTTTTTCAGCAGTAAGGTCCTTAACTCAATAGTTTAATGTCTTATTTGATAGTTGTTTCCGTTGTTTTCGAAGCCGTTGTTGTATTCGGCGTTTCTTAATCTAATGTAAAATAATTGTAAAGAAAAAAGGCAGATTTTGAGGCCTGCCTTTTTCGAGATTATTCTTACAATTTACTACTGTCTTTCACAAAATGGAAATGTGATCCGAAACGTTCAAATGCAGCTTTTTCCAAAGCTTCCCGGTGAGCCGGGTGTGCAATCGAAGTCAACAGGCGGGCACGTTCCTGGAGCGTTTTTCCGTAGAGATTAACGGCGCCTTGTTCGGTAACAACCCAGTGAATGTTGGCACGCGTACTAACTACGCCAGATCCTTCAATCAATGTTGGGGTAATTTTAGATACGCCCTTATTGGTTACTGAAGGTAACGCGATAATTGGTTTTCCACCTTTGGAGTGACCTGCACCACGAATGAAGTCAATCTGGCCACCTACTCCGGAATAATGCTTAATACCAATGGAGTCGGCACAAACCTGCCCGGTAATGTCAATAGACAAACAAGAGTTGATTGCGGTTACATTGTCGAGTTTACGGATAACGGCAACATTGTTGGTGTGGGCCACATCCATCATGGCTACAAGGGGGTTGTCGTCAACAAAATCGTAAAGGGCTTTCGATCCCATCAGGAAGCAAGCAACCATTTTACCTTTATCAATGCTTTTATATTTTCCGGTCACGATTCCTTTTTCAACCAAAGGCAAAATACCGTCAGAGAACATTTCAGAATGTACGCCAAGATCTTTATGGTTGTGAAGCTGAGCCAAAACAGCATTTGGAATACCTCCAATACCCATTTGTAAACAGGCACGGTCGTCAATCAAAGCGGCTACATTTCTACCAATGGCTTCTTCAATTTCAGTTAAAGGCGATAGATCGTGTGCATACAACGGAATATTATCTTCTACAAATATGTCGATCTGGTCAACGTGAATCATTGCATCGCCCCAGCAACGCGGAACGTTGGGATTTACGGCTGCAATAACAACATCGGCACATTCAACAGCGGCCAAACTGGCGTCAACCGATGTACCTAATGAAACAAAACCATGTTTATCAGGAGGAGAAACCATTACCATGGCAACATTTACTTTGAGGTAACCTTCGCGGATCAGCTTCTGTGTTTCGCTAAGGAAAACCGGAATATAATCGGCATAACCGGCCTGGGTCTGTTTGCGCATATTTCCGGCAACAAAAAACTGCTCGCCCTGGAAAATCCCTTCAAATTCCGGGTCGGCATAATCAACTTTCCCTTCAATGTGAATGTGCTGGATTTTAACATCATACAGTTCGCCGTTCCGTCCACGTTCAACCATTGGTTTAATTAAGGTGTGTGGGGTAACAGCAACAGAACTCAGGTGCACCCTGTCGCCCGATTTAATAACTTTAACAGCTTCTTCAGGAGATACGTATTTAATTTGTTTCATTATAATATGATTTTGAATGAATTGCCTTATGATTTGCGGGCAAATATAGAGATTAAATTTTCACGCAACCTTGAATAAAATCCTTATTTAAAACGTATCTACATAAAAGAACCGGTATGTAAATTTAGTGTTAAGAAATGCTTTTTTGTATTCTGGTACAGATAGATATGTAGAAGTTTAGATGTGTGCAGAAGGTATGTTTGTTAATTGGTCAAATGGCTAAATGGTCGCATGGTTACAATAAAATATCCATGCAAACATTGAAACACTGAACCATTCAATCTGCCTTTATCCAATTGTTAACACTGGCCTGTTATTTACTTTTTTGGCAGCTTTAAGCCTGAAATATTTATCTTTGTCGCATTCAATTTTTTAAGGCATTTATAAATCATATTTATACCTAAATATTCCAAAATGATTCTATTCTTTAAGACTCCACAAGACACATTTATTGCTTTAAATTCTGTCCAAAGCCTTAATCAGGAAGACATTACGAAGTTGGTTTGGCTGTTTGGCGAGGCTGAGAAGCTGGATAGTGAAGTTCTGGACGGTTGGTTTGTTGGGCCACGCAAAGAAATGTTGACTCCGTGGAGCACCAATGCTGTTGAAATCACCCAGAATATGGGTATTCAAGGCATTCTGCGAATTGAGGAATATGTTCAGGTTGCCGATCAATCAGCAGGATTCGATCCGATGCTGAAGGCGTTGTACCACCATTTAGATCAAACGATTTTTACCATCAATAAAAAGCCGGAACCAATTCTTGAAATTGCTGACATTGCAACGTACAACGAGCAGGAAGGATTGGCCTTGAGTCAGGAAGAAATAGACTACCTGAATTCTGTTTCAGAAAAACTGGGACGGAAATTAACTGATGGTGAGGTGTTCGGATTTTCACAGGTGAACTCGGAACATTGCCGCCACAAAATTTTCAACGGAACGTTTGTTATCGATGGGGTAGTGCAGGAGATGTCGTTGTTTCAGCTTATCAAAAAAACATCACAACAAAATCCCAATTTCATCATTTCGGCATACAAAGACAATTGCTCTTTTGTGCAAGGTCCAGTTGTTGAGCAGTTCGCTCCAAAGACTCAGGACAAACCTGATTTTTTTGAAGTTACCGATATTGAAACCGTGCTTTCATTGAAAGCTGAAACACATAATTTCCCGACAACTGTTGAGCCTTTCAACGGCGCAGCAACCGGAACTGGTGGAGAAATCCGCGACCGTATTGCCGGAGGAAAAGGCAGTTTGCCGATTGCCGGAACTGCTGTTTACATGACTTCGTATCCGCGCACCGAAGATGCCCGCAGTTGGGAACAGGCCACAGAAGAACGTGATTGGTTGTACCAGACTCCAGAAGAAATACTGATTAAAGCCTCGAATGGTGCCAGCGACTTCGGAAATAAATTTGGACAACCGATTATTACCGGTTCTGTGCTCACTTTCGAACATTTCGAGAACGACCGGAAATATGGGTTCGATAAAGTAATCATGCTGGCCGGGGGGATTGGGTTTGGCGCAAAAAAAGATAGCCTGAAAGATGAACCAACCAAAGGCGACAAAGTGGTGCTTTTGGGTGGTGATAATTACCGCATCGGAATGGGCGGTGGAGCTGTTTCGTCGGTGGCAACCGGCGAATTCGAAAACCACATCGAGCTGAATGCCGTTCAGCGTGCGAATCCTGAAATGCAGAAACGTGTTTACAATGCTATTCGCGCGTTGAGCGAATCGTCTGAAAACCCCATTATAACAGTACACGACCACGGTGCAGGCGGTCATTTGAACTGCTTGTCGGAATTGGTTGAAGCCACGGGTGGAAAAATCGATACCTCGAAATTACCGGTTGGCGACCCAACACTTTCGCAGAAGGAAATCATAGGCAACGAATCGCAGGAGCGAATGGGATTGGTAATGCATGAAAAGGATGTGCCGCTGCTACAGCGTATTGCTGACCGCGAACGTGCGCCGATGTATGTGATTGGCGAGGCTACCGGCGACATGCAGTTTACCTTCGAAAATTCGAAGACCGGCGAAAAGCCAATCGACTGGCAGCTTTCGTACATGTTTGGGAAACCGCCAAAAACGATTTTGACCGACACTACCCGCAATGAAAAATTTGCTGATCTGGAATACGATCAGGCCAAAATAGAAGATTACCTCGAAGATGTTCTTCAACTTGAAGCAGTGGCCTGTAAAGATTGGCTGACCAACAAAGTTGACCGCTCGGTAACCGGACGTATCGCTAAACAACAGTGTGCCGGACAATTACAGCTTCCGCTGAATAATGTGGGCGTAATTACGCTCGATTATCAGGGTGAAAAAGGATTGGCAACTACCATTGGACATGCACCCGTTGCAGCCATGGTTGACGCCGAAGCTGGTTCTGTTTTGTCGATTGCAGAATCGTTGACCAATCTGGTTTTTGCTCCGCTTTCCGATCAGTTGAAAGGTGTATCGCTGAGTGCCAACTGGATGTGGCCTGCAAAAAATGAAGGCGAAAATGCCCGCATTTACAAAGCTGTAAAGGCCGCCAGCGATTTTGCCTGCGAACTGGGAATCAACATTCCGACCGGAAAAGATTCAATGTCGATGACTCAGAAATACAAAGACGGTGTGGTTTATTCGCCTGGAACGGTCATCATTTCAGCTTCCGCTGAAGTTTCAGACGTAAAAAAAGTGGTTGAACCGGTGCTGATCAACAACCCGAATTCGTCGATTTACTTTGTCGATTTCTCGAAAATGAACCGTTGTCTGGGCGGAAGCGCATTCTCTCAGATCATCAATAAACTGGGCAACGAAGCTCCTTCTGTTGCCGATTCGAAATACTTTGCCGCAGCATTCAATGCGATTCAGGATTGCATTGAAGACAAAAACATATTGGCCGGACACGATATTTCTTCCGGAGGTTTGATTACCACCCTTCTGGAAATGTGTTTTGCCGATAACTATTCAGGAATGGCGCTTGATTTAAGCGGAATTGGCGAATCAGACAGCGTGAAAGTATTGTTCAGCGAAAATCCTGGAGTGGTTGTTCAGGTGGCCGATGCCGCAGCTTTTGAAGCCAAATTGAATGCTGCCGGAGTTAGTTTTACGCTGATTGGAAAACCTTCAGGAAGCCGCGCATTTACACTTAAAAATGGCGCAGAAGAATTTAATTTTGATCTGAATTCATTGCGCGATTTGTGGTTCACTTCTTCTTATTTACTTGATCGCAAACAATCAGGAGAGCAAAAAGCTTTGGAGCGTTTCGGAAGCTACAAGAAAAATGAATTAAAATACGATTTTAAGGGATTCACCGGAAAGGCTGCCGATTTGGGAATCGACCTGAAACGCCGCCAGCCAAGTGGAATCAAAGCTGCCATCATTCGCGAAAAAGGGGTGAATGGCGACCGCGAAATGGCTTACATGATGTATCTGGCCGGAATGGACGTGAAAGATGTACACATGACCGACCTGATTTCGGGCCGCGAAACACTGGAAGATGTGAACATGATTGTGTTCGTCGGCGGTTTTTCCAATTCCGATGTAATGGGCTCGGCCAAAGGATGGGCTGGCGCGTTCAAATACAACGAAGCGGCCAAATTGGCGCTCGAAAATTTCTACAAACGTGAAGATACTTTGAGTCTGGGCGTTTGCAACGGCTGCCAACTGATGGTTGAACTTGGATTAGTTTATCCTGAACGCAAAGAAAAGCCAAAGATGCTGCACAACGAATCGCATAAATTTGAATCTGGCTTTATCGGTGTCGAAATTCTTCCAAATAAATCGGTGATGCTGGAATCAATGGCCGGAATGAAATTGGGTGTTTGGGTGGCCCACGGCGAAGGAAAATTCAGTTTGCCTCAGGAAGAATTGGCTTACCAGATTCCGATGAAATATTCGAATGTCGCCTATCCCGGAAATCCGAATGGCTCCGATTACAATGTGGCTTCGCTTTGTTCCGAAGATGGCCGCCATTTGGTGATGATGCCGCACTTGGAAAGAGCTTTTAAACCATACCATTGGCCATATTATCCAATCGACCGGAAATTTGATGAGGTTGCCCCATGGATGGAAGCCTTTGTCAATGCGCGGAAATGGATTGAAAAAAGAATCAGGTAAAAAAACATAGAATAATACTATTGGGCTTGTTTTTTGAACTAAACAAGCCCAATGTTTATCTGTTTATTATTTTAATAGCTTTGGTTGCCTTTGACTCTAACATTTAATTAATTCTTATGCTCGAATATTTTCAATCACTTGCCGACTGGTACATGCTTCATATGAACTATCTTTCCATTACACTATTGATGGTTATTGAAAGTTCGTTTATTCCTTTTCCTTCAGAAGTTGTTATACCTCCGGCGATATGGAAGGCACTAAAAACAGGCGAATTAAATGTCTATCTGGTTGTATTATTTGCTACTTTGGGCGCTATTATTGGAGCCTTATTTAATTACGTATTGGCTTTATGGCTGGGAAGAGTTATTGTTTACAGGTTAGTAGAAACTAAAATAGGAAAACTATGCCTGTTGAGCCGAGCTAAAGTTGAAAATGCAGAAGCCTACTTTATTAGGCATGGGCGAAGCTCTACTTTTATAGGAAGATTGGTCCCGGGCATCAGACAATTAATTTCTATCCCTGCTGGCCTGGCTAAAATGAATATCAAACAATTTATCTTATTTACTGCAATCGGATCAGCATTGTGGAACATCATTCTTGCGGTATTGAGCTATTACCTTTACAAGCAACAGGATATGCTCTACGAATACATGCATGAGTTGTCCTATATTTTACTGGCAGTAGGTGGGGCGTTTGTTATTTACCTGATTTGGAAGTATAAAAAGAAAAAGGAATAAAAGTTGATTTTGGTGGTGAAATGCCAAACCCGTCAGTTCAACTTGCCGAATCAAATTCTATTTGGCAAGATTTAAAATTTCGGCGAAAGTAGGGGCCGAGATGACCACGTCAGCATGATGGTTTACCAGTTCATCTTTGGAGCAAAAGGCAATGCCAAGCCCTGCCTCTTTAATCATACAAAGATCGTTCAGGCTGTCGCCGATGGCGATGCTGTTTTCCCTTTTAATGTTATATTTTTCCAGGACGTTTATCAGCGCATTGGTTTTGCAAATGGAGTGTTTGCATAAACTGTTCGGATTACTGAAAAGAAATGACGGCACTTTCACTTCACCGGTACATATACTTTTTGAGAACTCCAATTCGTTTGAAAGCGAAAAATCCATTCCCAGTTTTATCCTTATGTGGTTGGTAATACAATCATAGCTATCCGAAATTATACCTACGATATAGCCTCTGTTTTTTAGCTCTGAAACAATTTCTTTCGTTCCATTAACGATGGGGATGCTGTCCGCAATGGTAATCAGCTCATTGATTGTTTTTCCTTTAAGTAAAGTTGCAATCCGCTTGGTCAACGCAATTACATCGGTTTCCGAAGAGCGGATATTCATTAAATCTTCTCGCAACCCAAATGCTTCGGTACAGGTATCAATGAATCGTCCTCTAAGTATGGTATTATCCATATCGAAAACAACGAGTTTGTTGAGTTCTCCAAGATGATTTTCAAGAGCAAATTCCATCTGCGAGCGTATTTCGTTGAGTGCTCCCAATTCTTCGAAGTTGTATCGCGGATTTTTTGAACTTGATGCTTTCATAATAATTGCTTGCGCCACTTCTTTACTCATTTTGCCAAGTGCCTGCCAGGGTTTGCTTTTGTTTTCGAGATACCCAATTTCTACTTCTTTTATTCGTGTATTTAATAAGTACATATCAATCAGGATACTAATGTCAACGCCGTAATCGTCTCTGAAATCCAGTTTTTGGAAAAGCGATTTTTTGCCGGCAATCATTCCGCTAAGGGGTTGATTAAATCGGAGTAGTTCAGGGAAAAAAATGCTCAATAGTGGTTTGGCTACGAGTTCGGTAACCCGGCCAGCATTTCGGCTGAACGATGATTTTACAAATTCGGCTTCACCTTTAAGAATAGGATCGGTAAGAAGCTTAACCGTATAATGAGGATAGGGATCGATATCTCCATCCAGAAAAGCTATTATTTCATTGGACGAACAGAGGATTCCATCTTTCATTGAAGCTCCTTTGCCAAGTTTGGTGCTGGTAATCACTCTGGCTCCATTTTGCCGGGCAATATGTACTGTGCGGTCAAGCGATTTGTCGTCAACCACAATAACCTCGGTTACATTCGGCTGTTTTTTTGCAAAACTGATAACGTTGGCAATGTGTTCTTCTTCGTTTAGTGTGGGGATTATTACGGTTATCATCTCGGAGTCGTATTTAATTTAAAATAACAGTCATATAACTGTATCGTTTAACTATTGGATACGTGAACGTTGTCCGGAGGTTCCCACAAATCCGGGATGATAGGTGATCAGGTTTGTTTATTGGCAAACAGCAACGTAAATATAGTTCCCTGATTTTCGGTACTTCCTACCTTAATTGTGGCTCCGTGTAGTTCAATTATTTTGGCAACAATGGAAAGGCCAACGCCAAAACCACTGATGTATTTTACGTTACGTCCTCTCCTGAATGGCTTAAAAATATTGTCGATTTCGTCAACCGGAATTCCAATTCCATGATCGATGATATTCACTGCTATGGTTTCTTCTGAGGTTGAGATTTTTACCTCAACATCCCCATTCGAGAATTTACAGGCATTATCAATCAGATTTTTTAATGCGATCTCCAGTAATCCCTGGTTTCCTGCTATTAACAAGTCGTTCTCGTTTTCGGAGTATTCAATTTTTGGTAATATTTTTCTTCCGGGGTATTTTATTTTTACCGACTGAATGGTATTGAAAATCAATTCATCAATACGGGTTGGAGATAAATGGATTTGGTTGTTTCGATTCAGTTGAGCCAATTCCAACAGGCTGTTTAGTAACGCGTTGAGTTTACGGAGGTCGTCAACCATTTTGGAAAGATGCTGGGTGTATTCTTCAGGCTTATGCTCTTTTCCCAAAATGTAATCCGATTCAGCAATCATAATGGCAAATGGGGTTCTCAATTCGTGTGATGCATTTGAAACAAATTCATTCTGACTCTTAAATACCAACTCAAGATCAGATAACATCTGGTTGAAGGTGATAGCCAATTGTTCTATTTCATCCCGGCGTCGGCCTTCGTTGAGCCTGCTGCTTAATTTTGATGAATTGATGTTCTTTACTTGCGAAATGATATTTGAAATGGGCCTTATGGCCATTTTTGAAAAGAAATAAGATGCAGTGATGGAAAGCCAGACACTGAAGAGGATACTCCAGAACAGAATGGTTCGCAGCTCAATTAAACTTGCTGCCCTGGAATTATCATAAGCCAGAACGTAAACATGATAGGCTTTTTTATCAACCGTGTGATTATAGCTTACCCCGTCTTTTTGACCTAGTGAAAAGTAAGTAGGACTTGATGTAAAAGACTTTTCGAGAATAATTTTATCCGATAAATAGTGTGTTTGATTGCTGTAAATGATGTTGTTTGCCGAGTCGGTAAGCGCAATTTCCTCCTCTGCAAGCGAACTGGTTGTTTGATGAATTTTCTTTAGTAAAGTGGAGTCAATCCCTTCGACGTTAATTAACAGGATGGCCGTATTTTGTGCTTTTTCTAAGAGATTTTCCCTGAATTTAGAACGTTGGCTGGTGAATGAAAAATAATAGACCAATGCAGAAAAGAAAAGTAGGATGCCTATGACAACAAAGGTAAACTGGAAGGATAATCGTGTTTTAATATTCATAATATCCAAAGTGAGTGATGTAAATCCTACTGTCTTTCGGCACAAATCGTTGCATCGAAATGTTGCGTTAACAGAGTGTTCCGGAACCTGAACATGCTATTTCAGAAACCGGTCTTATAATTCTTTTTCGCTGCAATAAAAGCCAAAGCCAAATTTAGTATGGATAATCTTGGGCTCAAAATCTTTATCGATTTTCTTCCTCAGGTAATTTACATACACATCAATAATATTTGTGCCGGTTTCAAAGTCCAGATCCCAAACCTTCTCAATAATAAACTCACGAGATAAAAGTTTATTTTTATTCAGCAGGAAGGTTTCCATCAAAGCAAATTCTTTCGATGTCAAGTCAATTTTTTTGCCTGCCCGGGTGGCTGTTTTGGTATCCAGATTCATCTCGAAATCAGCAATATTTAATATCCTGAATTCGGGAATGGTAATGTTTTTTCTTTTCAGGAAGACATTTATTCTGGCAAGTAGTTCCCTGAAATCAAAGGGTTTAAGTACATAGTCGTCGGCCCCGGCTTCAAATCCTATCAGTTTATTGTCGGGTGCGCCAAGGGCTGTAAGCATGATAATTGGAATTTTGTTGTCCTTTTTCCGAATTTCTTTACATAGCTCGTACCCATTCATCAAAGGCAAATTAATGTCAAGAATAACGAGATCGTAATCGAAATTTTCCATCATTCGTTTGCCAACATACCCGTCGTTTGCCACATCTGCTTTAAAGCCAGATTCCTGCAACTGCTTTTGGATAATCTCTGCCAGGCGTAACTCGTCTTCAACAATTAATAGGTGTGTTTCCAAAATTCTACTGTTTATTTTCATGGCAAAACTACGACACAATGAGCAATAAAATTTGATTCTAATGATTTTCTAATAATTTTCTAACTACCCTCTAACCGACAAAATTGGTTTGTAGATGTAGATTTGTATCGTCTAATAGGAAAACTATTTAAACCTAAACGTATTAATTATTTAAATGGTTTCCTGTTGATGATTTGATTGCGATTTTAGCACCATATTGTTCATACACATTTGTTTTTTACATACTCAATTGTTTAATTTTTTTAGGGTTTTCTCTATCACTCTGTAAGGAAAGTTGCAGAAGTTGTTGAAATTTTCAAAAATACCGTGGATTCAACCCACGGTATTTTGATTTTATAGGTATAGGGATTTCTTCACCCGACAAATGTGGCTATCCGATTGCAATCAGGACAAAAACGGAATGCAGACTGTAACTTTTGTTCCTTCCCGAAGCTGGGATTCTATGGATATTGTTCCACGGTGTAGCTGGATGATTTTAGCTGTAAGTGAAAGCCCCAGCCCGTTTCCTGCAATATTTTTTACATTTTTTGACCTGAAGAAGGGCTGAAATATCTTTCCTATATCTTCATTGTCTATTCCCATGCCTTTATCAATAAACTGTGCAACAAGGTATTTGCCCTTAACCGATAAAAATATTTCGACTGATTTATCCGGCGAAAACTTACAGGCATTGTCCATCAGGTTTATAATGGCTGTTTTTAGTAAGTGGTGGTTGCCAAGCATCGTTAGTTCTTTTTCGTCTTCTAGCGGCTCGCTAAACGCGATTGAAATTTTGTAGTCTTTTTTTCTCCCAATGAGTTCATCCCTGGTTTCCCATAGAATTTCATCAATACGCAGGGTGTGAAGTGCGATGGCCGAAATGTCGGAACTTGCTTTGGCTAAATCGAGTAGCCCGTTGGAAAGTGCGTTCAGATTTTTGATATCTTCAAGTACCGATTCTAAAATAGCTTCATACTCTTCCCGGGTTCTTGATTTCATCAGCGAAACTTCTATTTGTCCGGTAATGGAAGTTAGCGGAGTGCGTAGTTCGTGAGATGCGTTTGAAACAAAACTTCGTTGCATCTCAAATGCAGATTCCAGCCTTTCCAGCATTTGATTAAAAGTGATGGCAAGTTGCGCAATTTCATCAGTTCCATTTCCTTCATTCACCCGCATATCCAAACTGGAAATGGTTATTTTATCTACCTGCTTTACTACGTCCGACATGGGTTTAAGCGCTTTGGTTGCGTATATCCGGCCAACGAAAACGGTTAATCCAATACTGACCAGGAACCCAACCAAAATGATCCATATCAGGTTTTGTAGTTTACTCCTTCCGTAGTTGTCGAATGCCGAGGCAATTACAATGTATTGCTCTTCATTGAGCGTAAAAATTATCCCAATAGCTTCATTCCGGCCTTCGTGGTAGCGTATGTTTTTTAAAAGTCTTATTTGGTCAAGAAAAGTTTTTGAATAATTTTGGATTGAATCATTGTCTAAACTATAATAAATCAATTGATCCTTATTGTTGTAGATGATTACCTTTTCCTTATTCAGTACGTTTAATGTATTCCTATCGATAATTTTTAGCAGGTTATAATCCACTTCTTTAACCTCGATCAATAGTTTTGCGGTGGTCAATGCTTTTTTTTCCAGTCGGGAATAAAATTCGGCCTCGCGGTAACTGGCCGAGAAATAATAAATAATTAGTGAAAAGAGTATGAGAACGGAGGTGACGATGTACGTGAATTGAATCGTGAGACGCGAGCGAATATTGAGTTTCATACGTTTAAGCTTTTAGGATATAGCCTACACCGGTTTGGGTATGAATAAGTTTATGCGGAAAATCCTTATCAATTTTTTTGCGAAGGAAATTCACATAAACATCAATAATATTCGTTCCGGTATCGAAATTGATACCCCATACGTTTTCAGCAATATCTATTCTGGATAAAACCCGACCTTTATTTTGAAGTAAATACACCAATAAGGCAAATTCTTTTTGTGTCAGATCAATTTTCTTTTCGCCGCGAAAGACCTCATAGGTATTGAGATTCACCTCAAGGTCAAGAAATGTAAGCATGTTTTCACCCGTTTCAGCAATTGAAATCCGTTTTAAAAGAGATCGGATACGTGCAAGTAACTCGCGAAATTCAAACGGTTTCACCAAATAGTCGTCGGCGCCCGAATCGAAGCCCAAAAGTTTGTCTTCGGTAGTTCCCAGTGCTGTCAGCATGATAATCGGGATTTTTTTGTTGGTGCTCCTGATTTCCTTACACAACTCAATCCCATTTTTGTAGGGAATATTAATGTCGAGAATAAGTAATTCGTAATTGCCCGAATAAAACATCCGTTTCCCGGATAAACCATCAAATGCAATTTCACAGGTGAATCCGTTTTCCTCCAGTCCGCGTTTGACAAATGAGGCAACCTTTGGTTCGTCCTCTACGACAAGTATCCTGGTATGCTCGTGATTCATATTCGAAATGTTTTTATACTTTTTCTACTCTCAGCAAAGAATTGATCTTAACTACAGACATTATACAAAACTAAGACACAAATTGAAGTAAATCCTGCTTTCAACGAGTTTTCTTTTTCAATTTTAATCGTTCTTTAATCTGCTGTCTTCATTACAGACCTAGCTTTGAGTCAGATTAATTACAAAAAAAATCAGATCATGGAAAAGAATAAATTCGTAAACAAATACGGTGCATTGCTTTATCTTGCTGGCATCATCATTATTTTTATAGTATTAAAACTAATTGGGTTTCCAGAAGTTCTGTATAAGTAATCTGCTGTTCGTCAGTGAATAAATGGTTTGTCACTTTTATTTAAAGATACTACGGGTTTTGCTCATAGTATCTTTTTTTATGCCAGAATCATTGATATACTCACACCGAAAACCGGAACAAAAACAAACAAATAGCAACTTTTAGATCTCAGTGGCATCCGTTTGTATTTTGGTCGAATTTATTATCTTTCGATTTCGATTTTAGGTTTTCGCTGGGGTTATCTTTTATTTTGAAGAAAATAAGCTTTTCACAAAAATGTACGGTTAACCTTAAATGTTATATTTGGATTTCTTGTTAACACCTAATTTAATATCATTTATTTCTTAATCAGTAACTTTAGTTTGAAATTTAAAATGTAAATGTATGTTCTACCTGATTCTATTCATTTTTGTTTTGGGGTATATAGCGATTGCTCTTGAACATCCGTTAAAAATTGATAAAGCAGCCACCGCCTTGCTGATAGGTGTTTTAACCTGGACGGTTTATATCCTGAATTCAAGTAATCTTTTGCAACTTGGATTTAGTCCCTCGTGGCAGGAGTTTAGTCTTCAGGCACAAAGTATTATCGATCATATCAAGCCAACTATCCCGGAGTCGGAGTGGATCAATTCAGCGTGGGCCGAAAAAATTAGCGTGCTGGCTCAGCCTTATCATTTTGTTGTTGAGGAGCTTGAGCATCATTTGATAGAAATTGCTGAGATTTTGTTCTTTTTGCTTGGTGCCATGACCATTGTCGAAATTATTGACCAGCACGAAGGGTTCAAGGTGATTACTGATAAAATTACAACAACCAATAAAGTTAAGTTACTGTGGATCATTGCAGTGATAACTTTCTTCATGTCAGCGGTACTGGATAATTTAACTACCACTATTGTTATGGTTGCCCTGCTCAAAAAGCTTATTGACGACCAGAAAACCAGGTGGTTTTTTGTTTCGATGGTTGTGCTTGCGGCTAATTCCGGAGGAGCCTGGTCGCCAATTGGTGATGTTACCACCATCATGTTGTGGATTGGGGGGCAGGTAACTGCCGGATCAATCATGGCCAACGTTTTCCTGCCTAGTGTCGTAAGTATTATTGTTCCACTTGTAATTATTTCCTTTTTTATGAAAGGAAAAATTGGAAGACCCAAAAGTATGGGAAAAGAGTCAACGTTTGCAACATCAACAGAGCGGATAATCGTATTTATAACTGGCGTTGGCGTATTATTATTCGTCCCGGTTTTTAAAACGATAACTCATCTGCCTCCTTATATGGGAATGTTGTTTGGTTTGGGAGTGCTTTGGGTACTTACGGAAATTCTACATAGCTCGAAACCTGCGGAGGTTACCGGAAAACTCAAAGTGTTTAATATTATCCGAAAAGTTGATACGCCTACCGTTTTGTTTTTCCTGGGCATTTTGTCTGCCGTTGCTTGTTTGCAATCAGTTGGCCATCTTAATATCATGGCGAGTTGGTTAAACGATAACCTCGGGAATGTTTATACCATCAATGTTGCAATTGGGATATTGTCTTCAATCGTCGATAATGTGCCTCTGGTTGCCGGGGCAATGGGAATGTACGACATTGCATTGCCTGGAGCATCGGGTTATGAAGCCATGTTTGTTCAGGATGGAACTTTTTGGGAATTGCTTGCTTTTTGCGCCGGAACCGGTGGTAGTATCCTGATCATTGGTTCTGCTGCCGGAGTTGCTGCTATGGGGATCGAGAAAATTGATTTTATCTGGTACCTGAAAAAAGTAAGCCTGTTGGCTCTTGCAGGTTATTTTTCCGGCATAGCAACTTATTATTTGATGTTTGCATAGACAGACTTCAAGAACAAGAAGCGTTGTATTTGCCCGGGCAGGTACAACGCTTTTTTTTATGCCGGCATTTGAAGGATATTGAAGATCATAAAGAATAACATTAACGCTATAAGTATTACAGCAGCTAAACTTGCCTTCTGAAAGCGAAGTTTAAATAATTTGAGGAACAACGAAATCAGATTAATTCCGTTGAGGATTAAAACTCCCCGGTAAAAGCTTAGAACTTTCATTTCTTTTGTGATGTTTTTACTTTCTGTTTGCCCAATATTTACTTGTCCTGAAAGTAGAACCCAGATCGCAAATAAACCAAGTAAAAGAAAAAGGAACTGTCCGGCTACTAAAATCTTATTTTTCTTCTCAAACCAGCCGAAAAGAGTTAATGCAATACCTAAGAAAAGTGCCCATTGTGAGATGCTGGAATATTGAAGTAGCAGGGTTGAAGTCATTTTAGCTGATTTGATGTTTAGCAAAAGTGTTAAATTTTAGGCAAACAAAAAACATTACAACCGATCTTGTGGTTTTAATGGCTATTTTTGGATCGAATCAGAAAAACAAAGAATGACTAAAACAAAGCTGGAAATTAATCCAAAAGCAAAAGGATTGATTTTCGATCTCGACGGAACTCTGGCAGATACAATGCCGATTCATTACATTGCCTGGAAAAACGCCGCCGCAAGTTATGGAATTGATTTTACTCCGGAGCTGTTTCAGCAGCTGGCTGGTATTCCGCTCTATCCTACGGTGGAAAAACTCAATCAGATTTTCGGTACCCAAATTGATCCCAAAGAAATGGGCGATATCAAGGAAACGGAGTTCGAGAAGAATATGCATTTGACCCCTGAGATTAAAGTGGTAACCGATTTAGTCCGTAAATACCACGGAATTATACCCATGGCGGTTGGAACCGGAGGAATGCGCCGGTTAGCGTTTAAAACACTCGAAATTATTGGGTTACAGGATTATTTTGAAATTGTGGTTGCCAGCGAAGACGTACAAAATTATAAACCACATCCGGAAACTTTCCTGAAATGTGCTGAACTTATGGGAGTTAATCCTGTTGATTGTGAGGTATTCGAAGATGGAATATTGGGCATGAAGGCAGCCGAAACCGCAGGAATGATGGTTGTTGATGTGACCAACTATTATGAAGTAACGATTGGGAAATAGGGTATGAAAAATAATTTAGGAGTACTGATCATTCTTGCAATTGCAATAAGTTCTTGTACATCGGCAAAAAAAACACTCCGCAACGAATATACGGTGATTTCATACAATGTCGAGAATTTGTTTGATACCGTTGATGATCCGAAAATTCCGGATGAGGAATTTCTTCCAACTAGTGAAAAGAAATGGGACAGCGAACGCTACCAGAAAAAACTGAACGATTTGGTTCGGGTAATTACTGAAATTAATCCGAAAGAATTGCCCGAAATTGTTGGTCTGGTGGAAGTTGAAAACCGCACCGTACTGGAAGATTTAACCCTGACAGGAGCGCTTAAGAATCAAAAATATGGAATTATTCATGAAGAAAGTCCCGACTATCGTGGAATAGATGTAGCCTTGATTTACCGTCAGGATGCTTTTCAGGAAGTCAGCCACGAAACCTTGCCCGTAGTTTTTCCTGATGATCCGGAGTTTAAAACGCGTGATATTTTGCACGTTACCGGAAAAATAAAAAAGAAAACAGTTCATTTTTTTGTAAATCATTGGCCATCGCGGATTGGTGGTGACGAGAAAACTGAGCCCAAACGAGTTTTAGCCGCTTCGGTACTTAAAAGTAAAACCGATCAGATTTTGGCTGAAGATCCCAGCGCCCGGATTATCATCATGGGCGACATGAACGACGAGCCAGCCAACAAAAGCCTGTACGAAACGTTGGGTGCCGAATCACCGGATTCAGGGGCAAGGTTGGTTAACCTGATGATGCCCGATGATGCCAAAAGTATGGGAACCTATTTTTATAGCGGAAGCTGGAATATGCTTGATAATTTGGTAGTTTCTGATGCATTAATTAAAGGCAAACGATTCCATGTAATGGATGATAAGGGCTTTATTTTTACCAATGACTGGATGACTTTTACCAACAAAAATGGAGCTAAAACTCCAAACCGGTCGTATGTTGGTAATAAATATGTGGCCGGTGTAAGCGATCATTTCCCGGTATATTTGAAACTGAATGTGAGATAAATTTTGGTAATTATCCAATAACCAATATTCAATATCCATCGAAACCTGGAACTTGGAATTTTGAACTTGAAACTTTTAAGATGGACTTCAAAATTGTTTCCGAATATCAGCCTACCGGCGACCAGCCTGAAGCTATTAAGCAACTGGCAGAAGGCTTGCGGAATGGAACAACATTCCAGACCCTGCTTGGCGTAACCGGTTCAGGGAAGACATTTACTATGGCTAATGTGATAGCCGAAGTAAATCGTCCGGCGCTGCTATTGAGTCACAATAAAACGCTGGCAGCTCAGCTTTACAGCGAAATGAAGCAGTTCTTTCCTGAAAATGCGGTGGAGTATTTTGTGTCGTATTACGATTATTACCAACCCGAAGCTTATTTGCCTTCGAGCGATACTTACATCGAAAAGGATCTTTCCATTAATAAAGATATTGAGAAACTTCGCTTGAGTACGACTTCTTCGTTGCTCTCCGGAAGGCGTGACGTGATTGTGGTTTCATCGGTTTCGTGTTTATACGGAATCGGGAATCCGGAAGATTTTCATGCCAACGTTACCCAGGTTTCGAAAGGGGAGACCATCAGCAGAAATGTATTTCTCCGGAGATTGGTAGATGCCCTTTATTCGCGCAACGAGGTGGAATTTAATCGGGGAAATTTCAGGGTAAAAGGCGATACCGTGGATATTTTTCCGGCTTATGCTGATATTGCTTTCCGGATTGTTTTCTGGGGCGACGATATTGAAGAAATTTATTCGTTCGATCCGGTTGGGAGCGGAACCATCGAATCACTGGATATTGCAGTGATTTATCCGGCCAATATATTTGTGACTACTAAAGAACGGATGCAGTTGGCCATTCGCCAGATTCAGGACGATTTAGTCAAGCAGATTGCATTTTTTCAGGAAATAGGTAAGCCCGTTGAGGCCAAGCGCATTCAGGAAAGGGTGGAATACGACATGGAAATGATGCGTGAATTGGGCTATTGCCCGGGTATTGAGAATTATTCAAGGTATTTTGATGGACGCTTGCCCGGTTCCCGTCCGTTCTGTTTGCTCGATTATTTTCCTGACGATTTTGTTACGGTTATCGACGAAAGTCACGTGACTTTGCCGCAGATACGGGCTATGTTTGGCGGCGACCGCTCGCGTAAAATGAACCTGGTTGAATATGCTTTCCGCCTTCCTTCAGCCATCGATAATCGCCCGTTGACCTTTGATGAATTTGAAAGCGTGGTCGATCAGACTGTTTTTGTGAGCGCTACGCCTGCAGATTATGAATTGGAGAAATCGGAAGGAATTGTGGTGGAACAGATCATTCGCCCGACAGGTTTGCTCGATCCGGTTATTGAGGTTCGCCCGAGCATCAACCAGATTGATAACCTGATGCACGAAATCCATTTGAGGATTGAGCGCAACGAACGCGTACTGGTTACTACACTGACCAAACGAATGGCTGAAGAATTGAGCAGTTATCTGGCCAACATGGGCGTAAAAACGCGGTATATTCACTCAGATGTGGATACACTTGAACGTATCCAGATTCTGGAGGATTTGCGTAAAGGTGAATTTGATGTGCTGGTTGGTATCAACCTGTTGCGCGAGGGATTGGATTTGCCTGAAGTTTCGCTGGTGGCCATTTTGGATGCCGATAAAGAAGGTTTTTTACGTTCCGAACGCTCGTTGACACAAACAGCAGGTCGTGCTGCCCGAAACCTAAACGGGATGGTGATTATGTATGCCGATAAAGTGACGAACTCGATGCAAAGAACCATCGATTCGACCAATTATCGTAGAGCCAAACAGTTGAAATACAACATTGAAAACAACATTACTCCAACTCAAATTGTAAAGGCCAGCCGCGAGATTGTGGGTTACGGAAGTGTGGGCATGAAAGTGAAAGCATACAGTGGCGACGAGCCGACCAATCTGGCTGCCGACCCGGTTGTCCAATATATGAGTCTTCCTGCTCTTGAAAAGGTAATTGCCAAGCTCAAAAAAGACATGGAAGCCGCCGCTAAAGAGCTCGATTTTTACGAAGCGGCCCGCCTTCGCGATGAAATGTTCCGCTACCAGGAAATCCTGAAAGGCAAATCGAAATAAAACAAAACCCCGAAACCATTACTGATTTTGGGGTTTTGCTTCCGACTTCGGTCTTCTGACATTTGTTACATCCGTTCCGGAACGTCGATTCCTAACAATTTCATGCCGGTTTTTATAGTTTTTCCCACCGTTTCGGCAATTACCAGCCGGAGGTTTCTGGTTTCAACGTTTTCTTCCACCAGAATCGGGCATTCGTGGTAGAACTGGTTAAATTCCTTCACCAATTCGTAAATGTAGTTCGCTATCAGGGCAGGGCTATACATATCTCCGGCCTCTTTTACCGCTACCGGGAATTGAGTAACCGATTTGATAAGCTGTAATTCTTTACCTGAGAGTTCTGTTGAACTGGCAAGTTCGCGGTTTAATTCAATGCCACGATCGGTAGCTTTACGAAGCACAGAACGGATTCTGGCATAAGTATATTGAATAAATGGTCCGGTATTGCCATTAAAATCGATTGATTCTTCAGGATTGAAAAGCATATTTTTCTTCGGGTCAACCTTCAGGATGAAATATTTTAACGCACCCAAAGCAATCATTTTATAAGTTTCGGCAGCTTGTTCGGGCGTGTAACCTTCCAACTTACCCAGTTCTTCCGATGTTTTGCGAGATACTTCGATCATTTCGGCCATCAAATCGTCGGCGTCAACAACCGTACCTTCGCGCGATTTCATCTTGCCTTGAGGAAGTTCGACCATTCCGTAAGAAAAATGGTGCAACCCTTTGCCAAATTCAAAGCCAAGCTTATCGAGCAGAATGGACAAGACCTGAAAATGGTAGTTTTGCTCGTTTCCAACCACATACACCATTTTGTCGATGGGGTAGTCCTGGAACCGCTCTTTGGCCGTGCCAATATCCTGGGTCATGTAAACCGAAGTGCCATCGCTGCGAAGCAGGATTTTCTGATCTAAACCTTCCGGAGTCAGGTCGGCCCAAACCGATGAATCGTCTTTTTGATAGAAAACACCTTCGGCTAATCCCCGCAGAACTTCGTTTTTTCCGTATAAATAAGTTTCCGATTCGTAGTAAATTTTGTCAAAATCAACACCCATCGCTTTGTAAGTTACGTCGAACCCGGCGTAAACCCAGTCATTCATGGTCTTCCAAAGTTGTACTGTTTCGGCGTCTTTGGCTTCCCATTTCAGGAGTAACTCGCGCGCTCCCTGCATCGAAGGTGCATTTTGTTCTGCATTTTCTTTGGTTTCTCCCTGCCCGATTAATGCAGCAATCTCTTTTTTGTATTCCTGATCGAACTTAACGTAGAAATTACCTACCAAATGGTCGCCTTTAATTCCGGTATTTTCGGGAGTTTGCCCGTTTCCCCACATTTTCCAGGCGTACATCGATTTGCAGATGTGGATTCCCCGGTCGTTTACAATATTGGTTTTCACCACTTTATTTCCGTTGGCTTTCAGAATTTCGCAAAGCGAAAACCCCAACAGGTTGTTGCGGATATGCCCGAGATGCAAGGGTTTGTTGGTATTGGGCGATGAATATTCAACCATCACCAGTTTCGACGCTTCAGTAGCTTCTGTGATTCCGAAATTGGCATGGGCAGAAGCCGAGTTTAGTACAGAAACCCAATAGGCCGGTGAAATAACCAGGTTCAGGAATCCTTTTACTACATTGTATTTTTCTACTTCGTTAACATGTTGCTGAAGATAGTCGCCAATTTCGGCGGCGGTTGCTTCGGGCGATTTTTTCGACATCCGAACGAATGGAAAAACGACTAAGGTAATATCGCCTTCAAATTCTTTCCGTGTATTTTGGATTTGTACCAATGATGGCTCAACTTGTTGGTTGTAGCATTGAGCAATGGCTTCAATGATTTTGGCACTTAAAATAAGTTCAATCGACATTTTTAATTGCTTTGAAATTTGAGCGACAAAGATATTTGATTTTCATCATTTATCGTCATTGCCAATAGTCATTCCTGAATCAATTCATTTGCAGCTAATCTTAAAATTGATTTTTGATCATTTTGCAAAAAAAAAGCCCTGTCTGATCCGATAGACAGGGCTTTGATTCCGTTTGTATGTACGATGTTTTGTTATTTCATTCTGAAAATCTCGAATTCAACCCTACGGTTTTGCAAACGGCCTTCAGGAGTATCGTTGGTTGCAATTGGGTTTGCCTTTCCGAAAGCTTTTTGCTGAATGATCCTGCCTTCAGAAATTCCTTTGGATACCAGGTATTCAACAACCGATTTAACACGATCATGAGATAGTTTAATGTTGAGTTGGTCTGATCCTTGGCTGTCTGTATGTCCGTGCGCATTAACATTGTAATCCGGATTTGAATTTAGCGTTTGAACCAGTTTATCCAGAATCCCTTTTGAATAATCGGTTAAATAGCTTTTGTTGGAAACGAAATGTACAGGAGTAACTTTTATATTCTGGATTTCAACCTGATCAATGGTCACTTCCTTTGTTTTGTCGATTTCCTTTTTCACTTCTTTTACCGGACAACCTTTGTTGTTTGCTGGTCCTGCTACAGTTGGGCATTCGTCTTCAGCATCAACTACGCCATCCTTGTCGGTGTCAACCGGGCAGCCAGAAGCATCAACCTTATATCCTTTTTTTGTATTTGGGCATTTGTCGTCAGCATCAGCCACTCCATCTTCATCGGCATCCGGGCAACCTTTTAAGCTTTTCAAACCGGCAACTTCAGGGCATGCATCATCTTTATCGGTAATGCCATCTTTATCCGTATCCGGACAACCTTTCATTGATGTTAAGCCCGCAACGGTGGGGCAATTGTCAATATGATCCGATACTCCATCGCCATCCGTATCAACCGGACAGCCGTTTTCATCTACATTCACCCCAGCCGGTGTATTCGGACAATTATCTTTTTTGTCAGTTACTCCGTCATTGTCAGTGTCTTTCATTTTTCCGAGGTTAAATTCCAGACCAACGGTAGCTTTTATGAAGTTGTCTTTTATGGTTTCAGTTCCCCTTGTTGCTTCTATTCCATGCAAATATGCAGCATCAAGATATAAGGCGATTCCTGAAGAGATATAATACTTACTTCCGAGCCCAGCGTTGAAATTCAGGCCGGAAGTTGCATTGTCTGCCAGAAATCCGGGACCGGCAAATAAATATGGACGGAATTTTTTCGATTCGTCGCTAAGTTTGTATCGTACATTCAGAAAAGCATTGGCTAAATCAAGATCGTTTGTAGTCAGTTTAGAGTTAAAGACCCCGAGATCGCCTTTTAGCATTAAATCCAGTTTAGGGCTTAGGTATCGGCTAAAATATAATTCGGGCATAAGTCCAACCCCTCCTTCGTCAAGAGAAGTATATGCGCCTAAACCGACACCAATTCCCCATTTTTTTTCGGTAGTTTGGGCATTAATACCTACTCCCAGGGCAAGTATTAAGCATACTAAAATTACTTTTTTCATGTGCATTTGATTTTGGAGTTTATTAAAATATACTGGTTTCCGTATGAAATCAGGACGTTATTTAGCAAAAAAAGAAGAAAAGAACTTCGGTACAAAATGCAGTGTGCGAACGACCTTATTTGCTTAGTAAACATACAAATAATAAATAGGATATCTCCTATGTTTATCAAAAAATATACTAAACTTGTTTTTTCTCGTATAATTTTGATTATAACGCAGTAAAATGCTATTGGCAAGGGTGGAAGGACTCTCGGTTCAGACCCAATGTGGTGTTGTTTTGATTCGCTAATTTCAATAGAGATATCGCGATTGGTAGAAATAAAAATAGCCAGTAAATCAACTGATTTACTGGCTATTAATCTACTTGTTTTGTCGGGGTGGCCGGACTCGAACCGACGACCTCCTGGTCCCAAACCAGGCATACTACCAACTGTACTACACCCCGATTTTAATTTCAATATTTTAGTGCGGAGAGAGGGGGATTCGAACCCCCGGTACAGAATGACCCGTACGTCGGTTTAGCAAACCGGTGGTTTCAGCCACTCACCCATCTCTCCTTGGTATTGTAACAGAATTTAATCTATTCCAAAATCTATTTTTTGTATCGAAAATCTTGCGATTTCATTACCCATTCAGCCTTTGCGAATGTGCGTGCAAATATAGAACTACTTTTTTCTTTACCAAAATAAAAACAACAAAAAACTGGCATTTATTTGATGTTTTTTTGACACCCAAAAGAAATCAGATACTTATGAATGATTTGCGAAAAATCGCTTTTCTACGATGCGATTCTTAAAAAGTTTTTATCCGAAAGGATATGAATGGTAAGCATTCTGGAAATCAGTCAGATATTATAAACATGTTATAAAAACCCGCAATTTAATTGGTTAATTGGAGAATGGAAGCTATATTTGAATCAACAAATCGTTCTAACACATATATCAAAAGATATTGTCCGCATTAATTCTACGTTTGGAAAATTCAACATTTACAATTGACCCGAGTAAGCTTTTGACTGCTAAAACAGGCCTAGTAACGCGAAAGCGCGAGTAGCATTTGCTACCGTTGGAAGTTTGATCAGGCAGGCACTCAAATCCTATTTATCTGGGATTTTTACAATCGAATTAATGCGGATTTTTTATGGATCAATCGGGAAACCTGTGGATTAAAATCTAAGCATATATTTTGGCAAGTCTGTAAAGGAAAAAGCTTACATTTCTTACACCTCTGAATGAAGCACGGAATGCTTTGATTTTAGCATTGAAAGATTCTGCTGAAGCAT
>JAIBEY010000059.1 GCA_019459525.1 Prolixibacteraceae bacterium | reverse complement strand
GCTGGTTCGTTTCCGCCCCGATGTCATCAACCTGAAACCGGCAGTGGTGGTCATTTTAGCAGGCACCAACGATATCGCCGGAAATACCGGACCTTCGACCCTGGAAATGATTATGGACAACCTGATTTCGATGGCAGAACTGGCCAAAGCCAATCAGATAAAAGTAGTACTCTGCTCGGTTGTTCCCGCATTCGACTACCCCTGGAAACCCGGACTGGAGCCAGCCGAAAAAATAGCGAAACTAAATGCGATGATAAAAAGCTATGCCGACCAAAACGGGCTGGTTTATCTGGATTATTATTCAGCAATGGTTGACGAACGCAAAGGGCTAAAAAAAGAATATTCGGAAGATGGCGTTCACCCCAACGTTGACGGGTACAAAATAATGGCTCCACTGGCCGAAGCAGCCATAAAGAAAGTGCTGGGCAAAAAATAAATCATTCGTCCAAAACCAGACTTCTCCCGTAAGGCTGAATGAGTTGACCAACACGGTTAACATCTACTATCATGTCATTTCAAGCCTACATTGACGACATAAAAGCCGGGACTGGCAAAAGGCTCGACGACTTTAAAGAACTTGCAGAGCAAAAGGATTTTCTGGCAAAGTGAAAAAAGGTGGAGCAAAAACAGGAGACATTGTGGCCTGTCTCAAAGCGAACTTCGACTTGGGGCACGGATATGCTATGTCCATTTTTCTGTATTCAAGGGCAAAACCGAATAGCTAAATTTAATATTTGTATCCATTTCTGCTTCATTTAGCAGCTTTCCGATCACACCAAGAATGGCATTCGGTTATTCCAATTAAAAGTAATAAATTTGGGCAAAACGTTTGTACCATGATAACTGACACACAAAAGAGACAACAACTATTGAGTCGGATTTACCGCATTCCTTTGGATAAACTTACCGAATTGGATGATTTCTTATCAAAACTTGAACTTGGAATAAATAAAAAATCGAAAAACTTATCCTTTGCAGGTTCCTGGCAGGATTTGGACGATTCTTTATTCTCTGAATTTACTGATGATTTGATTTCTAAACGTGAAAGTAATAACAGAAGAAACAATGAATAGGGTTCTTATCGATACTGATATACTTTCCTATTATTTCAAAGGAGATGAACTTGTTGTTAAGAATTTCGAAAAGTATTTACAGACTTATGACTTGCTGGAGATCAGCATATTGACATATTTTGAAATTACGAGTGGATTATTAGCAAAAAATGCGCTAAAACAATTGAATATTTTTGATGATTTCGTCACTGGAAATATTGTAATTCCAGTAACTGAAAAGTCAGCAAGAATCTCATCTGAATTATATTCTGTGCTGAGACAGAATGGGAATATTGTTGACGACATGGACCTTTTAATTGCAGGAGTTGCAATCGAAAATGACATGATCTTAGTGACTAATAACGAGAACCATTTTGCCCGAATTCCTGGACTGAAAATACAAAACTGGAAAAAACAGAACGCTGACCTTACTGGTGCTGATTTGTAATCCAGACCTCTTATCTTCGGATCTGCGATCCGCTTTGATCATTCCTTTAAACCTACATTTTCTTTCAAAAATATCACTTCGTTCCGAATACTTTTCGAACGATTCTGTTATCTTGTTTAGGTAGTCTTGATTAAATAACTGTCAAAACAAAACAACAAGCCATGATTTCGGAAAGTAGCCTTGAGAAACTTAAAATTTTAGCCGGAGCAGCCAAGTACGACGTGTCGTGCGCTTCGAGCGGAACCAAACGCGGCAATGTAAAAGGTGGTATCGGGAATGCTTCGGCATGGGGCATTTGCCACAGCTTTACCGAAGACGGGCGCTGCATTTCGCTCATGAAAATCATGCTCAGCAATTACTGCATTTACGATTGCGCCTACTGCATCAACCGCAAAAGCAACGACATTCCGCGCACCACATTCACCCCCGCCGAGATTGCCGAACTCACCATCGAATTCTACCGCCGCAATTACATCGAGGGACTTTTCCTCAGTTCCGGAGTGTTGCGCAACCCCGATCACACCATGGAACAACTGATTGGCGTGGCTAAAAAGTTGCGTATCGACCACAAATACAACGGGTACATTCACCTGAAAACCATTCCTGGTGCCAGCCAGCAACTCATTGCCGAAGCTGGCCGCTGGGCCGACCGCCTGAGTGTGAACATTGAAATACCCAGCGAAAACAACCTGAAACTGCTGGCTCCGGATAAAGATTTCAGAAGCGTGCTGGAACCCATGAGAATTATCTCAACAGGTATTCTGGAGGCAAAAGAAGAGCGGAAACATCACCGGAATGCGCCGCTGTTTAGTCCGGCAGGGCAAAGCACACAACTGATTATTGGCGCTACAAACGATACCGATCACACGATTTTGAAACTTTCATCAGCCCTATATTCCCGTCGCGACCTGAAACGGGTGTATTATTCGGGTTACATTCCGGTAAACAGCTACGACAGTCGCCTTCCGGCACTGAATGCTCCCCCACTCCGCCGCGAGCATCGGTTGTATCAGGCCGACTGGCTGCTGCGATTTTATGGCTTCCGGAGCGATGAAATTGTGAATGCCGACCATCCAAACCTTGATCTGGAACTCGACCCGAAAGTAAGCTGGGCGTTGCGCAATCCGCATCTGTTCCCAGTTGACATCAACAAGGCCGATCCGCTGATGCTGCTGCGCGTTCCGGGCATCGGCACGCATTCCATACAACTGATTCTGATGGCACGGAAACACAACCGGCTGACATCGGCACACCTGCAAAAAATGGGAGTAGTTATGAAGCGTGCCCGGTATTTCATCACCTGCAACGAACTCCGGTCGCAAAACGTTCAGGATTTGAAACCCGAAATTGTCCGCCAGCTTTTATTGGAGAAGAAACCTGTTGGCAACGATGGCGCATTTCAACTTAAACTGTTTCATCCGGTGATGCCGGCCTTGAAACAGTAATCAGTGGTCAGTCGCAGTTGACAGAAAAAAGCAAATAGTCCGGAGACGGAAGACCGGAGAACCGCTCCCTGAGTAGCGCAGCGTATCGAAGGGAGCAACACGTAACCCGAAACCTATGAATATCTTCTCTTTTGACAATACCTTTGAAGGGCTGCTAACGCTGGTTTTTGATTGTTACCAGCAAAAGCGCTTCCCAGACGAAATACTTTCAGGGGAAGGAAGTCAGAATGTTTTGTTTGGCTCTGCCATGGATATTACCACCGACGAGCAAAAAGCGGAACGGGTTTGGAATGGTATTGTGAAACGTTCGTCTGAAGAAAATGCACACCGTATTTACCGGGTATTTTTGTCAGGATTGCCCAACGCCCCCATGTTACTGGTCAAATACATGCGGCTGATGATAGATTCGACCAAAAATGAAGAAACCAATTTTTCGGAACCGGTGGTTGTGGAGGTCAATAAACTACACCAGAAAGTTTGCAGGGAGGCTCACCGCATCAACATGTTTGTCCGATTTCAGAAAACCGTTGAAGGTAGTTATTACGCTTCGTTTGCGCCCCTGTACGACGTCCTTCCGCTGTGTATTCCGCATTTTAAAGATCGTTTTGCCGACCAGCTTTGGATCATCTACGACCTGAAACGCAACTATGGTTTTTTGTACGACCTGAAAGCTGTGACGCGTGTGGTGTTCGACGAACTCAAAGTAAATCCTCAAAACGGGCAATTGCACAATTCCTTACTGGCTGAAGACGAAAAGCTTTTTCAGCAGCTGTGGAAACAATACTATAAAAGCATCTGTATCTGGGAACGCAAAAACCCGAAAGTTCACCGTCAGTTTTTGCCCAAACGCTTCTGGAAATATCTGCCGGAAAAATTCTGAGAGTTCCAGTGTTGATCTCATTGACTCTGAGTTTGGTTATTGCGAATTCACAAATCTATCTTTTCAGGATATAACCTTAAAAAATGATTTGATTATTCAGGTTATAACCTTATATTTGTAAGCTATTTTTAAGGTTATACCCTTATAAAATTAAAACTCTTAAAAAAGTTACCTATGAAAGTTCAAAAACAAAAATTACTGATAGAGCAATTGGATCGGAAAATGCAATTACTCAAACCACTGGATTCAGTTACAATTCCTTCACAAGGCTGGATTTTTACTATTCGTACTGCTTTAGGAATGTCACTTCGGCAGCTTGCTCTCCGCATAAATATAACAGCACAAAGTATGAAAGAAATTGAAAATAGGGAAGTTGAAGGCGGACTTACTCTAAAAGGATTGAATGAAGTTGGAAAGGCATTGAATATGCGATTTGTGTATGGATTCATTCCACTTGATGATTCAATCGAAAAAATGATTGAAAAGCAAGCTTTGAAAATTGCCAAAGAGGTAGTATGGAGAACCTCAAATTCAATGAGCCTTGAAGATCAGGAAAACAATCAGATTCGACTTGAAAAGGCAGTTAAAAGCAGGATGGAAGAGATTAAAAATGAAATACCACGCTATTTATGGGATTAGATTTGGATTATACTGACGGACAAACCCCAATTGATGAAGATGAAAAGGTGGGTTTGCGGATAAAATCAATTTCAACACAAGGTGAACTTGATGAATTTGAGCAACAAAACATTGAACAGGCAATCTTATGGTTAAAAAAAAGAAAATTAAAGATAGATGACATATTAACCGAAGAGTTTGTGAGGAAGTTGCATAAACAAATGTTTGGACAAATATGGCTTTGGGCTGGAGAGTATCGCAAAACAAATAAAAATATCGGTGTTGACAAATTTCAGATTACTACTCAACTGAGAACTTTGTTGAATAATTGCAAATACTGGATAGAAAACCAGATTTTTTCACCACAGGAAATCGCAATCCGATTCAAATACGAGCTGGTGAAAATTCATTGCTTCGCAAATGGGAATGGACGACATTCACGTTTGATGGCGGATATACTTATTAATCAGATATTCGGACTCGAATTTTTCACGTGGGGAAGTGCAAATCTTGTAAAACATTCTGATTCAAGAAAACAATATTTATCTGCACTTCGGGAAGCAGACAAAGGAAATTTGGAGCCTTTAATACTTTTTGCTCTATCATGAAACCACAAGTAACTCCTCCGAATCAACTGAAGAATTATTCTCTACTTTTTAGTGTCTCGCTCCTCAAAGGCTATACTTCAACGACACAATCAGGTTTCTGCCTGCGGATACAATTCCTGAAGAATAAGGACGGTAGCGCTTGTTCAGGATATTTTCAAGTCCGGCATTGAGGCTGAAATTTTTGGCCAACTGAAAAGATGTTTTGAGGTTAAGTGTCCACCATGCCGGAGAATAAGGTTTTCCGTTGGCATCAGTGGCATAAATCTCAGGTTTTTCCAGTTCGCTGGGCGACAAATTCTCATTCGAAATTTCGCCGTTGAAGCGGGCATACAAAGCCACACGAAATTTTTCTTCCGAATAGCTGAGGTGCGAACTTCCAAAAAGCGGCGCCGCATGGCGAACCGGATCGCCAAAACTATCTTCGCCCCAGGTGTAACTCAATGAATTTTTCATGGAAAGTTGCGGAGAGAAGAAAACCTCCATCGAAAAACTTCCGCCATAAAGATGGGCATAATCGGCATTCACCAAGGCCTCAACCTTGCTTAGCGAACCATCGTACAAAATGGAATCGTTCCCGTTAAAACTGAAATCACTCCGAACCATGGCATCGTTCAGGAAAGTATAAAAAGCATCGAGCTCGAACTTGGCTACCTTCTGGAACCGGCGTATAATGCCAATCTCCACATTTCGGGCATATTCGGGCCTCAAGTCGGGATTGGGAACCATCACGTTGCCGGGAGTTGATTCAAATACCTTGGCCATATCATCGATGTTGGGCGACCGGAATCCGGTTGAAGCACTGGCATTAAGTTGCCAATCATCGGTTGGATGATAAACCAGCCCCAGGTTTCCGGTTGCGGCGCCATGCGTATTGCTGAATTCGGCAAACGGGAAATCGAAAAATTCGGTCGAGAACTCACCGTTCAATCCGGCTAAAGTGTAGCGTCCGCCAGCATGAATCGTAAAATGGCGGTTCAGCAACCATTTGTAGCTCAGGTAACCCGCCAAACTGGTTGTGTTTGAGCCATCGGGATAACGGGTATCTATATTTTTCTGTTCGCCCGAAATCAGGTTACGCGAAATTCCCTCGGAACCAATCAGATTGAGATTTCCCTCCAACCCGTAATAAATCACATGTTGTTTATCGATCGTTTTGTCCAGGTCAATATTCAGGCTAAACACGTTTACCTTTTCGGTTCGTTCCGAAAGATCGCTTTTATTTAGCCTTCGATCTAAACGGCTTTCCTCATAAGTCTGCCAACCTGCCAGAATATTTATCCGGTCGAACAGTTGCTTTTTTTCAGTATAAAGCAACTGGATCGAATGCAGGCTCCAAATTTGGGGTCCGTAGTACCAGTCGCCATACTTCAATTTATTACTGCTGTATTGAATCAGCCGGTCGTAGCGCGGAATATCGGAAGTTTCGGAATAATGAAAGGCATAATTCAGATCGAGCTTTTCGTTAGGTCGAAACCGAAGTTTCAGCATCGAATTCATTTGCGAGTAGCCTGTATAAGTTTGCTTGCGCGGATCAGTATTTTCAACAATCTCATCACTTCCGGAGTTTATCAGCGAATTTCTGACCACATATTGTGGCCTGAGATATTCTGACGGGCCATCGGTTCCCATTTTCAGATCATCAAAATCGGTGTAAGTCAGGCTAACCAATCCGGCCCATTTTGCTGAACCAAAATTAACATCGCCATGTATAGTTTTTTCGAAGTTGGCACTTGAATATCGGGTAAAAACCGATCCACGGCGGTCGTATTCTTCCGAACTCGAAAGTTTTGGCTTCAGTGTCTGATAACTCATTACGCCGCCCAACGCATCGCTGCCATAGATAACTGATCCGGGGCCAAAAATAACTTCGGTGCTTTCGATGGTTCCGGCATCGAGCGAAATCACATTTTGCAGGTTCCCGTTGCGGTAAATGGCATTGTTCATGCGTATTCCGTCAACAACCAACAACAAGCGGTTGGCTGAAAAACCCCGAATCATCGGACTACCGCCTCCCATCTGGCTTTTCTGAACAAATACTCCACTTTTATATTCGAGCAAATCGGCAGCCGTTTGCGGATTCTGGAAATCAATGTCTTTCCTGCTGATGGTAACAATGTTATTGGGAATTTCGAGCCGCGACTGTTCACGCCTGCTGGCCGACACCACGATTTCGTCAATACGCACGGGGTCTTCGAGTAGCCGTACCACAAAATTGGTTGACCACAGATTTTGGTAATTCGTACGCAATTCGACATAGGACGAATGGGAAAAAGTGATTCGGGAGGCATCCCTGAACGGAGTAATATCTGCTTTCCCTTCTTTATTGGTGTGTACCGAAAGCTGATCGGCAAATACAATAACGCCTTCAACTGGCTTGCCTGTTTTGGAGTCACAAACGATAACAGACTGTGCCTGTGCAAGTTGAAAACAATACAAGAATAAAATGATGAATAGAAGTTTCAATCCGGATTTTTTTTGTGAAAATAGAAATTCGGATGGTACCCTGCAATTATTATGCCTTTTCGGGATGCAAAATCAAACAAAACCAGATACTATCCCATTTCAGCCTTGCTGAAGTCCCAGGCTGAATTCGGGCAGATGACCAATATCTGCAGTTTCTCCATGCTTCATCAGAATATCCTGTAATATTTCCCGTGTCAAATCCGGAAATTGGATATGTAGTGCCGGAGCTTTCTGTATCCATTCGGTTAATTCGGGTGCCGAATTGCTGAAATGTTCCAGCACTTTCACGCCTATCGATTTCAGGAAGGCCGCATTACAATATTGTTCGTACTGTTTTTTCATGGGAATAACGCAGAGTTTTTTCCCCATGAAAATTGCCTCAGCAGGCCCTTCAAAACCGGCAGTAGAGATTAACCCGGTACAACTCAGGAAACTTTGGGTAAACCCGTCGAGCGATACCGGCTGAAAAGAAATATTGCCGACTGTACAATTGGCTTTCGAATGTTTGGAAAAAACCTGCCATTCGGTATCCGGAATTTGGGATAAAACATCCTGAATTTGCTGATCGCTGTAGGCCGGTAAATAAACCGTGTAATGGGGCTTAAGTGTTGCTTCAGCTTTTCGGATGGCCGGACGAATGACAGGAGGAAAAATATGAGGAGAGGAAGGTTTAAAGTTGAACCCGTATTGATGTGTAGAGGGGGCGTATCGTTTCAAAATCAATTTTCCGAGCCAATCGCTAAATTCGGGTTGCGGTGCTGATGGGTGCAATACAGCATTCTGATGACTCAGCCCGACACATTCTTTGCCACGGAGGCGACAGGCCCATGCCGAAACCGGTTCAAAATCGCTGATCACCAGATCGTATTTTTCGACCGGTAAATTTCGGATATCGCGTAAAATTTGCAACAACGGCATTCGCTGAATCGTTTTTAAAATATCAACACCACCATTCTGCCCGACAATAAAACTCATCCCGGAAAAACGATAATCAATTTGAAAAGGCACTTTCAGGTCGGATTGGGTTCCACTCACCAACACATCGGTGTCGGCCATCGATTTCAGGATTGGTACAATTTCGGTAGCCCGGGCCAAATGCCCGTTTCCGGTTCCCTGTATGGCATATAAAATTTTCATAGGTACTGATTAAAAGAAACCTGCAACTTTCATTTCTTCCAAAATAGACCGGTATAATTGTTTCTTATCCGGAATGTAAAGTTCATCTGTTGGAGATTCGATATCTTCATCTTCATCGTCAGACTTGAAATAATTCAAACTCCAGTTTCCATCAAGACATTCGGCAGCCGAAAAATGTTCAACCCAATCGCCACAGTTGATGTACCTGACCTGCCCGTTCTCTGAAGAAATTGTTTTATCAACCGGGATGTGTGTATGCCCGCAAATAACCAGATCTATATTTTTACTGAGTGCGGCACGGCCAATGGCTTTCTCAAAATTGGTCAGTACCTTTTTTTCTTTCAGGATGCGATCTTTCATCGATTTGTACAGTATCATATCTGCACCACCAAACGCCCGAAGGACTCTATTCACCATTTTATTGAAAACGGTAAGCAACCCATAAGCCGCAGCGCCGAATTTGGCCAGCCAGGGCGAATGATGGATGATATGATCGAACACGTCGCCATGAAAAATCCATACTTTTTGGTTAGCCTGATTTAGTTCGAGTTGGTTGACGATGCTGAAATTGCCTAACCGGGTGTTGTTGAACTTGCGGAAGACATCGTCGTGATTGCCCGTGATATAAACGATCTGAACACCTTTTTCGATCATTTTAACCAGTTGGCGAATTACTTTCAGGTGAGCTTTTGGAAAATAGTTGCGGCTAAAACGCCACGAGTCGATAATGTCTCCATTCAAAACCAAAGTTTGGGGCTGTATGGACTTTAAGTATTGGAGGAGGGGTTTGGCTTTGCTGGCGAGGGTGGCCAGATGGACATCTGAAATTACCGAAATATCTAATTTACGAATAGCTTCCTGCATAAAGCATGTACTTAAAACTTGCTGCAAGTACCTGACTATTAATTACAGGAAGATTACTATTCGATGAATTTCCGATTAAAGTTAATTTCCGGAGTTGCTTATTGGCAAAAACGCCGTCCGATATTATTTCGTTATTTCAGTTGGAGTTGCAACAGACCCGGTAAAACCGGCTTTGAATTCTTTCCATTCATAAATTACAACAAATAATAGCATGGCTAGTATGCCTAACAGGAATGCGCGGACTTCTCTTTTGGTAATGTTGAGTTTCATTGGTTTTACAGTTAAAGGGTTATTTGCTGCAAATTACAAAATTTCGGTCAATCGATCATTATGATCAAACTCGAATTTTATAGAATTTTGGAATAAATTTCATGTCCGTCATCAAATATGGACACATCATTCGGCCAGAACTATATTTTTTGATCGAACTAATTTACCTCATCCGGCTACTTCTTCAGCAAAAAAATAGCCATCCCCCGTTTTGGAGAATGGCTATTCCGATCACTGTTGTTGATGACTATTTTTAATAACTGTCCTCAGCAAAACCAGTTTTACGAAGACCTTTAACTTCGTAAATAACACCAGGTTCATCCTCAAATTCTATTTTATAGAAAATGCTGTCAACAGGAACTCCCGATTTTGAATGAGCTGCTTTCTTCAGGATTTTTCCATCGGTAATAGAAATTTTAATATTGTAATCCTTAACGGCATTAACCAGGTCGGTTCCTCCGAAAGTCAGACTTTCCTTGTTAATGGGGCATTTTACTTTATAATCCCAAAAAGTCTTGTTGTCGGTTAGCCAAATTTCCGTGCCATTATCGGCCGCAGTGTTGTATAACTGAATTCCGACCATTCCGGTGCTTTCGCCATCATGGGTGTGGTCGGCCCAATATTCACCGGCAAAATCGACAGCCGAACTATCCCATAATTCAGCATCTTCGGTACAGCTTACTGCCGCAAAAAGCAATAACCCGAGAGTATATACTATTATCTTTTTCATGATTTATTTATTTAATGTTACAGTAAAGATACGAGCACCGGCATAGGCCGATTTCCAAGTTATCTGACCGGTTGCCGGGTCATATTTTCCATCGGTAAGTCCTTCAAGACTGTCGCCCCAAGCACTGACATGACTGGACAAAAGAGTCAATGTATTATCGGCATTTAGTGACAGGTAACCTGTCATAGCATAAGCGACACCGTATCCAGCGCCTTGGGCATAATACCCACCCAAAAGGTCATCAACATAGAAAATGCCAGGGCCAACTTTGGAGATACCTAATTTAAGACCTGCAAATGATTTTTTCCCTTCACCATCGGCATTTACCCTGAACATATCACAAACATACGTTCCAGATAAATCAGTAGCCGGAGCTGTCGGGCTGTAAACGGCCACAGTTCTGGTTGTAGCGGCTTCGTACCCGTCGGAATTCGTAGCTGCATAATTTACCGTATAAATACCAAGTTTACTGTGATCGACATTGTTGCTGGTCACAACCTGCAATTCCTGATCACCTTCGGTTGCTTTTACTCCCGGCTCAGCATAAGCTGTTCCGATTGGTAAATTGTAAGGATTCTCACCTGTAAGCACAAAAGTGGCGTATTGCGTCTCGAAAGAAATCCCTTCCGTTTCTTTCTCACAACTCACGAAGAGAGAAAGACATGCAAGTCCAACTATAGATAATATCTTTTTCATTTTCATTTCAATTTAATGATTCAAACAACACGCTTATTTTCCAGCTTTAACGTTCCACCAGATTTTCTGACCAACATCGCTTTTCTGCGCTGGTTTGGTCGAACTGGTATTCCGGGTTAAAACTTCGTTTGGATAAATGGGTGATGCTGGTAAATTACCCTGAAGTTTAGCACGCCCTTTTACAGAGATCGTAAATTCGCCTACCGGGAAATCTTGCATGGCAGAAACGCGGTTGGCAGCAATATTGATTTCGTTTACAGATGGATATTTGGTGCGGTTACGTTCGAGGAATGATTCCCAGTGCTGATATTTGGCATAAGCCACCCATTTTTGCATGGCAATTTGTTTAATTTCCTGTTCAACCGTTCCGTCAACCCATTTGGCATAACCACCTTCACCAGTAATGGTATTGGTCAGTCCATGAGCAGCCATGGAAGCATTCACTGCATTTTCGTAATGCAATTTAGCGTTTGCATGATCGCCTGCACGGGCATAAACTTCTGCCTGATAAAATTCAACTTCCCACAATGAAATCAATGGAATGTCCATATCGAATGCAAACGACATGGTGCTGAATTCTTCTTTTTCGTCCAATGTTCCGTCTTTGTCCGAATCTTCGTCAGAGTCAAAATCGCCCTGGAAAGCCCCCTGATGACCGGAAGCAGGTGCCACATAAATTGAATTTAAACGTGGATCGTTGTTTCTTTTCAAATAATCGAGGAAAGTTTTACTGGCAATAACATTGGTTACCAAATAGTTTGCACCTCCGGCATCAAACTCAGCCATTGGATGACGTTTCCCGTCTTTGTTTTCGAAAACGGAACCACTTATTTTTGCAGTTGCAGTTAACAAATTCGCTGATTTTATGAAACTCAACACTTTGGCATTGTCGTACGAAGTTGTTTCAGATAAACGAATCATCAACTTTAATTTCAATGAATTAGTAAACTGAAGCCATTTAGCAACGTCGCCACCCATAATAAAATCTGTTTTTGCTGCGATAGAAGCTTTGCTGTAATCTTTTGCCAGCAAGGCATCAACCCGTTTTAACAGATCGGCATAAATATCCTGTCCTTTATCAAATTTTGGAGAAGTAATACCTTCATCGCCTTTTAATGCTTCTGAATATGGCACGTCTCCCCAGGTATCAGTAATTATCTGCCACACATAAATTGAAAGTGCTTCAGCCAATAAATAACTTCCATTGTCTTCAGCTTCTTCTGCAATGGCTTTGATGCGTTTCAGATCGTTCAATGCACCGGCAGTTAATTCATTGTATGCCGAAGAAAATTCTGTTTCGCTGTACTCTTCCAGAAATTTAAACTGCGAGGCATTGTAGTTCTGAGCCATGTATTGCGACCAGTATCCACCGGCGAAACCCATATCCCATCCCATGATTGTATTGGCTATGTTCACCTCCGAAATTGGCACCAACGTGTTAGAATTCGGGAGTTCGCTTAAATAGTTCGGATCCTTATTTATATCGAACCAGTCGTCTGAACATCCTGTCAACAAAAACACCGACAGTAATGCTGTATATAAGTATTTTCTCATGTTATTCTGGATTTAATTGTTTAAAACTTTAATGATAATCCGAATGTGTAGTTCTGGTTGCTTGGGTTAGCGCCAAATTCTCCAAAACGAGCACCTAAGTCATTACCAAATGTTGTTGTTTCAGGGTCGATAACCTGATTATCAGCTGGAGTCCAAAGCAGTATATTACCAGCAACTACACTGAAACGCAGATCCTGAATATTGAATTTTTTCACCAGTTTATTTGGAACGACATAAGAAAGAGACACTTCACGAAGCTTCATGTACGAACGGTCGATAATACTTCCGGCATTCGACTCAAATGCACCGTAATCGCCATAGAAGTTGTGGAAAGTGTTTGATGTTACAGGAGTAGTGTTTTCGCTGTAGGTACCATCGCTATTTGCAACAACAGAATTTGGCACGACAAACGGACGGCGAAGGTTCATAATTGATTCAATTGCACTACCTGTCCAAAACATATAATCTTTCGTGTACGAATAAATATAACCGCCATAATGGAAGTCTAATGTTCCGCTTAATGTTAACCCTTTCCAGCTAAATGAATTGGTTAAACCCATCTGGAATTTTTCGTTTACACTGCGGTCTCTGATTACCTGCATGTCTGCCGACTGCATCACGTTACCATTGCCATCAACCAGAATTTTTTCAACACCGTCAACCACCACCGTTCGTGGGATGTAAGTCTTAAACAAACCAAGTTCTTCACCTTTAATGGCAACAATTGAAGCATCGCCAAAACCATCGATAACAATCTCGCCATCGGCCAGCTCCATAACTTTATTTCTGTTGGCTGTGTAGTTGTAACTGATATCCCAACGGAAATCTTTAGCTTTTACCGGGGTCAGGTTCAGTGTTAACTCAATACCTTTATTATTCACATCACCGAGGTTGGTAATTTGCGAAGTATAACCTGATGATGGGTCGATTGGAAGTGTGGTAATCAAACCTTCAGTCGTTTTATCATAGTAGGCTACATCGAAACCAAAACGGTTTTCAAAGAAACGCATATCCAAACCAACTTCAATTTCTTTGGTAATTTCAGGTTTCAGGTTCGGATTACCCAACTGGTTTGAAATCTCATATGAATTAACTCCTCCGAGTGGGAAAGTTAAATCATCCAAGTCAGGATATCCCGGAATATCACTAACTCCTGGGATAAACATGGGATATATTTGATATGGTTCGGCATCGTTACCAGTCCACCCGTAAGCAGCACGGATTTTACCAAAGCTGATCGGACCCGATTCTATTGATTTTTCTTTCAGGAAATCGGTAAAAACAAAACTTCCGGTTATACCTGGATAGAAAAATGAGTTATTGCCATCGGGCAGTGTTGACGACCAGTCATTACGTGCAGTAACCGACACGAAAGCATAGTTTTTATATGACAAATCTGCGCTGGCAAATAAACCGGCCAATCGGCGTTCGCGTTTGTATTGCGAAGCAATCGGATCAGTCAAACTATTTGACAGGTTGTAATAATTCGGAACATCAATTGATGTGATTTCGCCCTTGACATAATCGTATCCTCTTTGATTGATATTTGCACCAACCAACGCATTCAGCGAAAAATCAGAATTAAGGTCTTTATTGAAATTCAACAATAAATCGTGGCTGAATTCATAACGTGTTCTCTTATTGATTTCGTAACCACCTGCATTGGCAGTGCTGCTACTTTCGTTTGGAGAACCCGGTGTAAATTCAATTTTAGCAGTCCACGCTTCGGTTTTCGAATTTTCTATGTCGCCGCTGAAACGATAAGTAAATTTCAGATTTTGCATCAGGTTGTAGTTCAATTCAACCTTACCAAACAATTTATTCTTAGTTTGTTGCGCACCATTCTCGTTCAGCGAAAAATAAGGGTTGACACCGAAAGGAGTGAAATAATTATCGAGATTATTGTATTTGTTGTGGTAATCTTTCAGATCGACAACCGAAATATCTTCAGGAATTTCCCATAAACTGCGGAATACCGATGTTCCCTGACCTGATGGCACACTTTTGGTTTGCTCGTTACTGAAATTTACAGAAGTTGAAACTTCGAGTTTATCTGTTTTGTGACTTCCGTTAGTTGAAATGGTATAACGATCGTAACTATCGGCATCTGTTGGAATAACTCCATCAACACTATTCTGTGAGAAAGAAAGGAAATAATTAGTACGACCATCGCCTCCACTGGCTGATAACGAGTTTTTGGTGCTAAGGCCTAAATCGTAGAAATCACGTACACGGTTTTCCAAAAACACATAGGGTTTCACCAATTGGCTGTTGTCAACCACATTTCCCCAAACGCGATCCTGTCCATCATATGGGGCACCCCAGTTGCCGTTTTCATCCAATGCACGTTTACCACTCCATCCCTGGCCAAACATAGATTGACGTTCGGCCAAACGACCAACACGCGCAACACCAATTGAACCATCATAAGTAATAGCCATTTTGCCATTGGTGTTTTTACCGGTTTTGGTAGTAATCAGGATCACACCATTTGCAGCACGTGAACCGTACAGGGCTGTAGCTGCTGCACCTTTTAACACCGTCATTTCAGCAATATTGTCGGGGTTAAGGGCATTGATACCCGAGCCAAAGTCAGCCTGGGAATTAAGCGCAGTACCTGTTTGAATCTGCTCATTAATCAGCGGAACACCATCAATAATGTACAAAGGCTGATTGTTTGAAAATGATGATGCACCACGAATAAACACATTCTGTGTAGAACCCGGACCTGGTGCAGAAGATATTTGCACCCCGGCAATTTTACCCTGAATAGCGTTTAATGGATTAACGGTTTGGGAAGCCGAAATATCAGCACCCGATACCGAAGTTGTTGCATATCCTACCGTCTTCGCTGATCGGCTAATACCCATGGCCGTAACCACTACTTCTTCAACACCAATGACGTCAGATTTTAATACAACATCAATTTTGCTTGCAGAAGTAAGTGCAACTTCCTGGGTAATCATACCCACAAACGAGAATACCAATGTTTTGGACGATTCCGGAACTGTAATGGAGTAAACCCCATCCATATTCGTTATCGTACCAGCTGTGGTTCCCTTAACAGAAACCGAAACTCCCGGAATTGGTAATCCGTCTTCCGAAGAACTCACTGTTCCAGTAAGTATTCTTGTTTGAGCCATCCCGCTGAAGATACTCAAGGCAAGAATAAATACAAGTAAAAATCCTGTTTTCATAGACTAAAATTTAAGGTTAAGTACAATAGCGCACCGGGTCATCTGACGATTACCGGCACGATTAATTTTTCTTTTCGAATAAAGAGGAAAGCTTTAAAGTGCCAATGACTCAAAACTGCGAACAAACACATGAATTTCGATGCTAAATTGATTCCCCCTTTGTTTGTGGATACAGACAGTCCATATGCCTCTGCTGACAGTATTCCGACTTTGCCAAACCTATTTAAAAAGAACAGACAGGTTGTTTTTTATCAATATTTGGAATATTGCAGCGGGTAAACGATCACTAAAACGAAACAAACCGATTAAACTGGCAAAACATGCCGTTCGTCTGTAAATAACAGTAGATAGCCGGTAGAAAAGCTACGTTGAATGTCAACGACATGATCATTTTTAGTTTTAAACGCTATTTCTACTCTATCAAACGATAAAAATGATCCATGAAAAAAAACAAAAACAACGTGTTTATACCGAACCAGTAAACCAAAAACACGATTGAATTCTATCTTTTTAAGGTTTATTCTTCTATCTTGCGGATGATTTAACTGGCGATAATTCAATAATTGGACCTGGAATGGCTACTACTTTTTTTGATCATATCATCCACGAGTTCGACCGGCCTTTTCAAAATCCGGTACTCGTTTTTGCGGTCATTCTGTTTATCATTTTACTTTCGCCCATTTTACTCCGCAAACTTCGAATCCCGGGCATTATCGGGCTGATCATTTCCGGAGTAATTATTGGCCCTCACGGCATCAATGTGCTGGAACAAAACTCGGCGGTTAATCTTTTCTCTACCATCGGCCTTTTATACATCATGTTCATTGCAGGTTTAGAGCTCGACCTGAAAGAATTTCAAAGCAATAAAAACAAGAGTTTAGTCTTTGGTTTCCTGACGTTTACCATACCGTTAACCATCGGGTTTCCGGTTTGCTATTACCTGCTTGACTATGGTTTTACAGCCAGTTTACTTATTTCGAGCATGTTTTCAACCCATACCATGGTTTCGTACCCTATTGTAAGTAAGTTCGGGATTTCGAAAAACGAAGCGGTGGCGATAACCGTTGGCGGAACCATCTTAACCGATACGGCTGTACTTATTTTACTGGCCATCATCTTAAGTTCGAATAACGGGGGGCTCGACATTTCATTTTGGGCCCAGTTGGCCATTTCGCTGGCTATTTTCTCCGGAATTATGTTCTGGGTTATTCCAAAAGTAACAGCCTGGTTCTTCCAAAAATTGGAAAGCGAAAAAACTTCGCACTACATATTTGTACTCTCAGTGGTATTTTTCGCCGCCTTCCTAGCCGAACTGGCCGGAGTTGAACCCATTATTGGAGCTTTCGTCGCCGGATTGGCCCTCAACAAATTGATCCCTTATTCTTCTACCCTGATGAACCGCATTGAGTTTATCGGACAATCGATATTCATCCCGTTTTTCCTGATTAGTGTAGGGATGTTGGTTGACATTAAAGTTCTTCTGAATGGCCCTACCGCTGTTATTATTGCGGTAACGTTATCGGTTGTGGCGCTCATCGGCAAATGGCTTGCTGCTGCTACCACCAGCACCATCTTCAGGTATTCGGCCGACCAGCGGAAACTGATTTTCGGGCTGAGCAGTTCTCATGCAGCAGCAACTCTGGCGGTTATCCTGGTTGGTTTCCAAACCGGAATTATTGACGAGAATGCGCTGAACGGTACTATCCTGCTTATTTTGGTCACTTGCCTTACGGCCACCCTGGTTACCGAAAATGCTTCGCGAAGAATGCTGACCTCGGAAAAAGAGGAACCAGCCATTGAATATCCGGTGCGCGACAGTGAACACATCATGATTCCGATTGCCAATCTGAATAGCATGGAAACTTTACTGGAATTTGCTGTTTATATCAAAAATAAAAAATCAGTAAATCCGATCACCATTCTATCAGTCGTACCCAACGACGAAGAAGCTGAAAAGAATTTATTCAGGGCTAAAAAGAACCTGCAAACGCTTGTAAAAATGGCTTCAGCAAACGAAACCAAAGTGAAAATAATAGCTACCATCGACCACAATATTGCCGGGGGAATTATCAGGGCTTCGCGCGAAGAAATGACCGATACGATTATGATTGGCTGGCCCCGCAGGACGGGACTTATCGAACGTTTTATAGAAACCAAAACAGCATCGATTATTTCACGTACCAGTAAAGCGGTGTACATCTGCCATTTTGGACGTCCATTGGTCGGACACCATAAAATAGTGTTGGTTTGTCCGCCTTTGGCCGAGTTGGAACCTGGCTTTGAAATCTGGCTCCCCAAAATCAATACGCTTTCGAAAGAACTGAGTTTAAACATCTTCTGCTACTGTAACCCCGTAACACAGGAAGCTATTCACGAATTTTTCAGGCACCGGAAGCATAAATGCAGTTTCGATTTCTCTGAAAAATACGACTTGCCCGACCTTCTACTTTTACAAAAGCAGGTGACTCCGGATGATTTGCTTTTTTATATTGCAGCCAGGAGAACATCTGTTTCGTACGATAATTGTATGGAAAACATCCAGGAACGACTCGAAAAACAATTTCCGGGAAACAGTAAAATCATTATTTACCCACGCACCCACCACATCGATAGCAAGTTCAGCGAATATGGCGACATCAATCCAGAAACACTCAACCAGGGATTTGAGCGTGTCAGGAATCTTGGAAAAGATTTAGGAAATTTACTGAAACGGGATCATAAAGGGTAAGAAAAAAAGGCCCCCGTTTCCGGAGGCCTTGTGAGTTTTAAACTGATTCCCTGAACCGGGAAAAATTAACTGGCATGTTGCCTGAATGATTCCATCTCACCAAAGTGATTAAGCCGCTTTTATGGAGAAAGCGCTGGTCAGGATATCCGGATACATTTCCTTAAAATTTTCGAAACACCATTCTTTCAAATGGTTTATTTCTGATTCTCCTACCCAGTTAATACACTTGGCCAATTCTTTCCGGAATAACTCGCGGCTAAAACTAACTTTCGGTAAAATAACTTTTGCGTACTCTAACATTGTTACTGTTTTTTTTTTGTTTCTATGACTGTTGTCTAAAACTAACGAATATTTAGGCGGAATAATATGCCCAAAAACAGGATTAACAGAGTTTAACATGTCACCCAAAATGATGACTAAATAAAGCATCTGAAATACAGACAGATATGTCTTTTTTCTAAATCCTGTTTCAAAACATCAACTGCGACAACTTATTCAGCAACAAAAAAACAGCTTTCGGATTACGATACCGTTGCAATAGAATTAATAAAACGGGAAACTTTCCGGTCAGTCGGATCGCTTCCTTCCAATGCTTTTACAAAGGCGCTGCCGATGATTGCACCGCTGGCATATTCACAGGCATTGGCAAAAGTTTCAGCGTTCGAAATTCCAAAACCAATCAGTCGCGGATTCTTCAATCCAAATGAATTAACCCGTTCAAAGTACTCGTTCTGAAGTTCGGAAACACTCGTTTTGGCTCCGGTAGTCGAATTGCTCGAAACCATGTAAATAAAACCGGTTGAAACAGCATCTATTTTCCGAAGCCGTTCTTCCGAGGTTTGTGGCGTAATCAGGAAAATATTGTGCAGGTCATTGGCTTCGAAAACAGCTTTAAATTCTTCCTCAAAAACATCCATCGGAAGGTCGGGAATAATCAGCCCGTCGATACCAATTTCTTTGCACTTCTGGCAAAAAGCTACTACGCCGTATTGCAGCACCGGATTAATGTAACCCATCAAAATGAGCGGAATATCAACCGTTTGGCGAATATCTTTCAGCTGTTCGAACAGCTTGCGGATGCTCATTCCATTCTGCAAAGCAATCAAACTGCTACGCTGAATGACTGGCCCATCAGCCACCGGATCAGAAAATGGCATACCGATTTCGATCAGGTCAACGCCATTTTTTACCAACTCCTGAATCATCGGAACGGTATCTTCCAGATTCGGGTATCCGGCAGTGAAATACACCGAAAGTATTCGCTCTTTTTTCTTCTGAAATAGTTTGTTTATGCGATTATTCATAACATTTCGTTTTATAGTTTATTTTGCCACAGAGTTAATAGAGAAAAAAAACGAGAAACCCGAGATTTTCTCTGTTAGCTCTGTTTAAACTCCTTTTCTCTGTGGTTTTTGGGGTTTAATACCCAAAATGTTTCAAATAGGTTTCCATGT
>JAIBEY010000100.1 GCA_019459525.1 Prolixibacteraceae bacterium | reverse complement strand
ATCCCGTCTTTTGTGTTTGCATAAGTCTTTGAGTTTTATTGGTTAGTCACGTAATCAAAAATAATACTCTTTTGACTTATGCTTCTTTAGCATAGCTCAATTACAAACATAGGGACTAAATTAAAACTATCGGGTAAAAAGGAATTTGACAGAGTAATATTTTTGCCAACGCACATTTTAAAACAACTTTGCCAACGCTATTGGCATATTTGGTTTTTGCCTGCACACAAAGCCAACGCTTCAAAAAAAACAAAAGAGCCAATTTCAGCCCACGCAATGGTATAATTTGTTTGAATTTCTTAACTTTGAATTATGCCAAGAAGTTTATCAACATACAATAATGAGCTTAAGCTAAAAGGGTTCAACGTCTTTCAGATTGAGGATGACGGCAATGCAACGAAAGTGTATAGCCGCAAAGATTTTTATAAAATCTGTTTGACCACAGGCAAAAGCCGTATCCACTATGCCGACAGAAGTTTTGATGCCGAAGGCACTATTTTGTTTTTTGGAAATCCAAACATTCCGTATTCGTGGGAAACACTTTCTACCCAATATGTTGGTTATACCATTTTATTCTCGGAAGATTTTCTCGTTTCGGGAAAGCGTTCAGAAACCCTGCAAAAATCTCCCTTGTTTAGAATGGGAGGTACACCGATTCTGGAAATTTCCGAAAATCAGCGACAATTTCTGAACACCCTTTTTCAAAAGATGATTGAGGAACAACAGTCTGATTATGAATTTAAAGACGATTTGATTCGCAATTATATTGATTTGATTCTACACGAGTCGTTAAAGTTGAAGCCGTCTGAAAATTACAACCAGACCAAAAGCGGTGCGGAACGACTGACCACCGTTTTTATGGAGTTGTTGGAGAGGCAATTTCCTATTGAAAGCCCGGACCGACCGCTTCCACTAAAAACAGCCAAAGATTATGCTGAAAATCTTTCGGTACACGTAAATTACCTGAATAGATCGGTAAAAGAAGTCACCGGGAAAACCACCACCACACACATTTCAGAGCGCATCGTCAACGAAGCAAAAGCCATTCTGCAACACACCAGTTGGAATATTTCTGAAATTGCTTACGCTTTGGGATTTGAGTACCCGACTTATTTCAATAACTTCTTCAAAAAACAAACTGGTACAAGTCCTTCTTCTGTTCGCTTAGAAAAGGTTTGAATTGTTTAATCATCGGTTTGAATTCCTTTAACCAGAGTCATTAAGCTATCCCGACCTTTGTATCAAAGCATACAAAGATGGATACTACAGATATTTTCGAGCGGTTAAAGAAAGGAGAAACCATTCTGCCCAGCGACCCACAAGCCTATAGAATGCGTGAGGCTTCGTACAACACGAAAAAATTGCTGGTGCAGATGAACAACGCAACAGACCCTGAAGAAATCAGGAGTTTGTTGAGCCAAATTACAGGGAGCGAAATTGACGAAAGTGTTGCCGTATTTACACCCATGTATATCAATTACGGCAAGCATACAAAAATTGGTAAAAACGTATTCATCAACTTCGATTGTACTTTTTTGGACTTGGGCGGAATTACTATCGAAGATGGCGTACTGATAGCACCCAAAGTCAGCTTGCTGTCCGAAGGACACCCAATTTCTCCGGAACACAGGCATTCATTAACTGTAGGACATATTCACATCAAAAAAAATGCCTGGATTGGGGCCAATGTCACCATTTTACAAGGCGTAACCATTGGCGAAAACTCGGTTGTTGCTGCAGGTTCGGTCGTTTCTAAAGACGTTCCCGACAATAGCATTGTAGGTGGTATTCCTGCAAAAATTAGTAAAGAGATCTATTAAAACAATCATCATGAGAATAGTACAAATCACATTTGCAATCCTCACCTCATTGATGGTGATGTCTTGCAATCAAAACAAAGAGACAATGAAAAATACCAACATGGAATTGGAAGCTATTTTCCCAAAAGGAGAGGCTGGCTCCAAAGACTTTTTCACAGGAAATGCTTATCCTACGGCTTTGGTAGATGCTGATAGTATGTACAATACATTGGTTGGCAATGTTTATTTCGAACCAGGTGCCAGAAGTAATTGGCACAGTCATCCGTCTGGTCAAATTTTAATCATTACAGCCGGAATTGGCTACCACCAAATCGAAGGTAAACCCATTGAAATCATCAAAAAAGGAGATGTAGTAAAATGCCCGCCAAATGTACGGCACTGGCACGGAGCAAGTGCCGATGTGGGTTTACAGCAACTTTATGTGATTCCAAACACCGATAAAGGTATTGTTGAATGGAACGAAGCTGTAACGGATGAAGTTTATAAAAGTGCCAGGTAGCATTAGTATAATCGTCACATTTTCAAATAATTTGGTGCTAAAAACCTTTTGTTTTTTTAGTGCGTATATTTCAAAATAATAATAAATAAACAGCATATGGAGAAGCATACAGAAAATCAAAAGACAAATCCTACAATGCGAAGAGACTTTTTAAAAGCAACCACTTTGTTGGGTTTAGGAACAATAGCTGCCGGAACTGTTATGGGCCATGCAGTTACTTCTCAGAGCCCCGAAAAGGGAGACGGCAAAGGCACCATACTGAACCAAAAGCGGAGATTGGGTTCCAAAATGAATCCACTTGTAGTTTCAGCCATTCAGTTGGGCTGCATGGGTATGCACACTGGTCGCGGTATCCATCCCGATCACAAGAGTATGGTTAAACTGATCCGGGAGGCTGCGGAACGTGGCTGCGACTTTTTCGATACTGCCGAAGTTTATGGTCCGTATGTCAATGAGGAATTGGTTGGAGAAGCCCTTGCACCCATCCGAAACCAAGTTGCCATTTCCACCAAGTTTGGGTTTAAAATCGGCGGCACGGGTGGCTTAGATAGCAGCCCGGAAAACATTCGGAAAGTTGTGGATCAATCACTCAAACGCCTCAGGACCGACCGTATTGATCTTTTCTATCAGCACCGGGTTGATCCCAACATGCCCGTTGAAGATGTTGCAGGTACCGTAAAAGATCTTATTAAAGCCGGAAAGGTGCTGCACTTTGGGCTCAGTGAAGTAAAAGCAGAAACCATCAGAAGGGCACACGCTGTTTGCCCTGTTACGGCAGTGCAAAGTGAGTATTCCTTTATGACCAGGCTGCCCGAAGATTTTATCTTTTCCACGTTGCAGGAATTGGAGATAGGCTTCGTGGCATATAGTCCGCTTTGCCGTGGCTTGCTGGGTGGAAATTTAACCGAATATTCTGATTTAAATACGAACGACATTCGGGGTGCATGGCCACGGTTTCAGCCCCAGGCGATAAAATCAAATATCCGAATTGTCGAAGCGCTGAATGAGTTTGGCAAAACAAGGGGCATGACCTCATCTCAAATATGCCTGAGTTGGATGCTTTCAAAATACCCTTTTATCGTTCCCTTGCCTGGCACAACCAAGCTTTCACATTTAGAGGAAGATTTAAGAGCCGCTGATTTTACATTAACGCAGGCCGAAATCAACGAGATTGAAAGTAAAATAGAGAAAATAGGCGTTGTTGGTGATCGCTATGATGCACTGCAACAGTCGAGAGTAGAATATTAGTCTCTTATAATGGTTAGTTGCAGAAAGTGTCTGCAGAAGAAATAAGTATTTGAATATAAAAGAAGTAATCATGGAAAACAATAATCAATCGTTAAGAAGAAAGTTTATTCAACAAACGTCATTGGCTGGTGCAGGATTAATGCTGGCAAGTCCCTTGCAAATATTCTCCCGAACAGCGGACGTAACAAACATCAAATCCAGAGGTTACGCCGCTAAAGATGCTTCAGGAAAATTAGTGCCCTGGGAATTTGAACGCAGGGCGGTGGGTGACAATGACATTCTTATTGCTATCAAATTCACCAGTATCTGCCATTCCGATATTCATCAGATGAAGGGTGATTGGGGAGCACAGCCTTATCCTCAGGTTCCTGGTCATGAAATTGCAGGAATTGTTACAGCTGTTGGTAAGAAAGTGACTAAGTTTAAAGTAGGTGACCGGGCTGGCGTTGGATGCATGGTAGATAGCTGCATGACATGCGAAAGCTGCAAGCATGGCGAGGAGCAGTTTTGTGACAATGGTGCTACCGTTTTTACCTATGGCTTTCCTGATAAAACATCGCCTTCAGGTATTTCACAAGGGGGCTATTCCAATAACATTGTAGTGCGGGATCATTTTGCCGTTCATATTCCAGATCACATTCCCCTTGAACAGGCAGCACCTTTGCTGTGTGCCGGTATTACAACGTATTCTCCATTAATGAATGCGGGATTCAAACGTGGCGACAAGATTGGTGTGGCTGGTATCGGTGGGCTGGGACATTTAGCGGTGAAACTGGCAGTGGCGAAAGGTGCGGATGTGTATGCATTTACCACATCGCCTGATAAAGTAAAAGACATACTTCGTTTTGGAGCGAAAGAAGCAATTGTTGTTGATGATGTAGCGAAGTTGAAGCCTTATAAAGGAAAGCTGGATTACATGATTTCTACCATTCCGGCGCAGTTTGATGTGGCTGCTTATGCTTCCGTGCTGAAACGTGGTGGCTTTTTTACACAAGTAGGTATGCCGGTTGGTTTCAATCTAACGCTGAGCAATATCGGCTTGGCAAATACACATGTCAATTTCAATGCTTCACTTATAGGTGGCATGCCCGAAACACAAGAGGTAGTGGATTATTGTGCCGACAACAAGGTTTTTCCGCAAATACAAATTATAAAAGCGGAACAAATCAATGATGCCTGGACGAAGGTATTGAACAAAGAAGCCCGCTATCGATATGTGATTGATGCGGCAACATTCTAAAATTAAACAAACAAATTCAAAGAAAATGGGATCAATCGGGAAACCTGTGGATTAAAATCTAAGCATATATTTTGGCAAGTCTGTAAAGGAAAAAGCTTACATTTCTTACACCTCTGAATGAAGCACGGAATGCTTTGATTTTAGCATTGAAAGATTCTGCTGAAGCAT
>JAIBEY010000068.1 GCA_019459525.1 Prolixibacteraceae bacterium | reverse complement strand
ATCCTTGGCAATTCCCTGCTGGTCAAGGATCCCATTCAAGAACTCTTGGCGCCTATGACAAATAATGACAGTGATGATAACGATTGCCAACTGCATTTGGACTTTAAATTGAATTAACATTTTTTAATAGACACCAGTGAATTCTTATATTTGATTGGATTAATTCTTACACATGAAGAAAAAATTAGTCATCCTTTCAGGAGCCGGAATAAGCCAGGAAAGTGGCATCCGAACATTTCGCGATATGGGCGGACTTTGGGAAGAATACGATGTGATGGAAGTGGCTACTCCTGAAGCCTGGCAACGAAATCCGGAGTTGGTGATGCGGTTTTACAACGACCGCCGTAAACAACTGTACGAATGCGAACCCAATGCCGGTCATCTGGGTTTGGTAGATCTGGAAAAGGATTTTGACGTGCAAATCATCACCCAGAATGTGGACGATTTGCACGAACGGGCTGGCAGCAAACATATCCTGCACCTGCACGGAGAACTGAAAAAAGCCCGCAGTTCGGTTGACGAATCGTTGGTTTACGATATCAATGGCTGGGAACTGAAGTTTGGGCAGAAATGCGCCAAAGGTAGCCAGCTTCGCCCGCATATTGTTTGGTTTGGCGAGGCTGTTCCGGCGATGGACGAAGCCATCCCAATGGTTGAAAGCGCCGATATTCTGGTCGTTGTTGGCACTTCGCTCAATGTCTATCCGGCGGCTGGGTTGGTTAATTATGCAAAAGGAGGAACGCCTATTTTTGTTATTGATCCCGAACGTCCGCCCATGTACATACGCAACGTAACGTACATTCAGGAGAAAGCCGGAAAAGGAGTTGAACTACTGAAAGAAAAACTAAAAGCTCTGGTATGAAGCAAATTTATCTGATTGGTTTATTACTGGCATTTGCTTGTATTAGCGGATTTTCGCAACGCTTTGAAGGTGGTATAATTGCCGGGTTCAATGCCTCGCAGGTTGATGGCGACAACTACAGCGGGTACCACAAACCCGGAATCGCTTTTGGCGGATTTGTTCAAACCAACCTTTCCCGGTCAGTTTATGCCGCCATGGAACTCAAATTTATGCAAAAAGGCAGCCGGAATATCGATTCACTGGCAACTGACGGGCAGATCAAATACATTATGCGTTTGAATTACATCGATCTTCCTGTTTATCTGGGGATTCGAACCAGCGAAAAAATTTCGCTATTGGCCGGAATTTCGCCAAGCTACCTGATTAGCGGCAATGAGTACAACGATTATGGGAAATTTGAAGTGGAAGATCAAAACGCGTTCGAAGAATTTGATCTTCAGGGAATGCTGGGTTTTCGTTTTCAAATTACACAACGTCTATTCGTCGATCTGCGCGGAGCCTATTCGCTTTTGCCGATCAGGAAGCAGGAGGGAGATCCCCTTTGGTACTGGAAAAGCAACCAATTCAATAATTTACTGAGCACCACGGTACTTTACCGGCTCGATTTCTGATCGGGTCAACAAGATTCTATTCGGCAACAACAAATCACTAACCGGCACGAATTATTCATTTGATTTTATTGAACAATAGACCTATCTTTCGCTTTCTAAACTTTCAGAATCAATGAAACGTTCGACTTCTGTTATACTCGGAGCTGTTCTGCTGGCTGCCATCAGCTCGTGTTCTGATAAACCCAAAGTAAAAGATGAATGGATTACCGGCGCCGACCAAACCGGAAAAACCCGCGATACCATTATCAACAACCAGCATTACCGGCATTACGGGATGGGTTGGTTTTTGCTTGCCAACGGAATGATCAATCCCGGACGGTATCAGCCATCCACAATCAACCAGATCCGCACACCAGGACATGTTCCGGCACACATTCGCTCCGGAGGTTTTGGTTCCAGTGGAAGAAGTTCATCCGTACATAGCTAAACCATCATGCAAAGAATCGAATTTTCGCCCCGTGCCAATTGGCAAAACACCATTGAACAGCAAGGTTTCTTATTTAACGAAGGGGGCAGTTACTGGAAAGAAGATGCTGCCTACTCGTTTACCGAAGCCGAAATTCTAAGTATTGAAAAAGCGACCAACGACATTTTTTCGATGTGCTGCGAAGCCGTTGAATATGTAATTAAGCGCGAATGGTACGATCGGTTCTGTATCGACCGGAAATATGCCGATTTAATTCGCTGGTCGTGGTACGAAGATCAGCCTTCGCTTTACGGACGAATGGATCTGGCGTATCACAACGGTTCTGTCAAACTACTCGAATTCAATGCCGATACGCCGACTTCGCTCTTGGAATCATCAGTCATTCAATGGTATTGGATGAAAGATGTAAAACCAATGGCCGACCAGTTTAATTCCATCCACGATAAGTTGATGGCTCATTACAAAGTGATTCGTGGCTGGATGAAATCGAACCGGATGCACTTTTGTTGTGTGGAAGACAATCTGGAAGACCTGATGACAGTAAAATACCTCGAAGATGTGGCGCAGCAATCCGGATTGGACACCCGTTTTTTGTATATGGATCAGTTGGGTTTCGACACGCAAAGGCAGTGCTTTACCGATGACCAGTTCGACCCCATTGAAACCATCTTCAAACTTTATCCTTACGAATGGATGCTGGCCGAAGAGTTTGGCCCGGAATTGATTTCCACCCGCGAGCAATGCTGGTGGATTGAACCTGCCTGGAAAATGGTACTTTCAAACAAAATGATCCTGGCGGTTTTGCATGAAATGTTCCCCAACTCGTCTTACATTTTGCCCTGTAAAACTACCCGCCCAATGTCCGGGGATTTTGTGCAGAAACCCATTTATTCGCGAGAAGGGGCCAATGTCGATATTTGGATTAATGGCCGTTCGATCGAAAAAACAGGCGGCGAATATGGCAGCGAAGGATACGTTTACCAACAATATGCACCCCTCCCCGACTTTAAAGGAAACCATCCGGTAATTGGTAGCTGGATTATTGGCAGCGAATCGGCCGGAATGGGTATCCGCGAATCGGATGGATTGATTACCGGCAATACCAGCCGGTTTGTTCCCCACTTTTTTGAATAATCAGGCGGTTGCCAATGTAACAATACTAACCTTTGCGTTGGTTTGAGAAAGAATCGTTTGAGCGCAGGCTTCGAGTGTTGATCCGGTGGTGACCACATCGTCAACCAACAAAATATGCTTTCCGGAAAAGGCTTCCGGCTCCCTAAGTTCAAAAATACCTTCTACGTTTTGCCATCGTGCAAACCTCGATTTTCGTGTTTGCGTTTCGGTAGCAGTCACCCTTTTCAGGTTGTTGTCCGACAATTCTTTCTGCATCTGCCGCGCTAGTCCCGAAGCAATCCACCAGCTTTGGTTGTAGCCGCGTTTCTTTTCTTTCGAAGGGTGCAAAGGTACCGGGCAAATCACATCGACCGATGAAAATTCGGGAGACTGAAGCAAATCAATGCCAAAATGTTTCCCGATTTCCTCGCCCAGTTCTTTCATTCCTTTGTATTTCAGGCTGTGTAATAACGATTGGTATTTGCTGCCTTTGCTGAAGTAAAAAAAGGAAGTGGCATATTCGATTTGCACCCTGCCATAAAACAACTGAGCTACCCGATTATTCGGTTCAAGATGGTAGTTGGTTCTGGGAATATGGTGCAGGCAATGCAGGCAAATCCATTGTTCCTGCTCAATCAGCTTGTCGCCGCAAACTACACATAAACGCGGAAAAAGAAGTTCAGTAAGGTAAAAGAGAATTGGGGTGTTCATAACAGATTTCTTCGCTTAAAAAACGTAGTAAAAGTTACTGAAAATTTCGGAAATGATAATTGTGTTTTTCACAAATTGTGCAAGTTCCTGCAATGAAGAGTCTATCTCATTTTTATCTCTGAACTTTTTTGTTATTATTGTCAGAGATATAATCTGTTAACATACCAAAATCAATATTGAACATGATAAACATTAAAAAAGTTGGGTTAATCTTTCTTTCATCACTCCTTTTGTCAGTTGGCACCTTGCGTGCAGATGAAGGAATGTGGATGTTGCCACTGATTCAAAAGCTGAACAGTAAACAAATGGCTGATATTGGATTTAAACTCTCTGCCAAAGACATTTATGACATCAACAAATCCAGTTTAAAAGATGCGGTACTCGTATTTGGAGGTGGCTGTACTGCCGAGATCATATCCAAAGACGGGCTGGTACTTACGAACCACCATTGCGGCTACGGAGCTATCCAGAAATTGAGCTCGTTTGATCACGATTACCTGCAAACCGGTTTTTGGGCAAAGAGCCGCGAAGAAGAACTTCCGGCGAAGGGGCTGACGGTTACTTTCCTCGACCGTTTTGAAGATGTTACCAACGAAGTTACTGAAGCTTTGGCCACCGCAACCGATCCTAAAGCCAAAGAAGAGGCGTTAAGAGCCGTATCCGATAAACTCACGACCAAAGCTGTTGGTGAAAATAAATACCTGAGAGGCCGGGTAGTTTCTTTTTTTGGCGACAACCGATATTATCTGATCATTTCAAAAACGTACAACGATATCCGTTTTGTAGGCGCACCTCCGTCGTCAATTGGCAAGTTTGGAGCCGATACCGATAACTGGATGTGGCCTCGTCACACCGGCGATTTCAGCATGTTTCGTATTTATGCCGATAAAGACAATAACCCGGCCGAGTACTCGGAAGATAACGTTCCCTATCAACCAAAAAAATTCCTGACTATTTCTTTGAAAGGAGTGAAACAGAACGAACCTGCAATGATCCTCGGTTATCCGGGAAGGACAAACCGTTTTATGACCTCTTTTGAAGTAAAAGAAACGAGCGAAATTACCAATGCCATCGCCATTCTTGTACGGGGAGTCCGTCAGAATGTGCTTATGACTGATATGGTTGCCGATCCCAAAGTCAGGCTGATGTACGCCAGTAAATATGCAGGATCGTCGAACGGCTGGAAAAAATCGATTGGTATGAACGAAACTTTCGAAAAGCTTAACGTTTTTGAAAGAAGAGCTGCCGAAGAAAAAACTTTCACCGAATGGGTAGCAGCTAATCCGGCAAGAGTTGAAAAATACGGGCAGGCTTTATCGGATGTAAAATCGGCAATCGAAGGGCGTGCCAAACTCCAGTTTACACTGAAATATTATATGGAATCCCTTGGTTCAATTGAATTAACCTCGGCAGCCATGCGTTTTGCGCCAAAACCTGAAGGAGAATCAAAAGAAGGCAGAGGTGGCCGACCAAATTTCCAGTCTAACCCAGCTGATTTTTACAAGGATTACCATGTGGCCACCGACATCAAGGTGGCGAAAGCTATGATTAAGCTTTTTAAAGAAAAGGTACCTGCAACAGACCTTCCGGAATTCTATAAGACTATTGATACGGACTATCAAGGCAATATTGACGCATATGTTGATGCCATGTTCAGCCATTCGGTATTTGTTTCCGAAGAAAAACTAAAAGCTGCTCTTGCTGGCGATAAAAAAGAGATAGAAAACGATCCGGCTTTTGTTGCTGGAAAGAATATCTCCGAAGCAATGATGAAATACAGCAAAGAGATTGAACAGTATCGTACGTTGTATGCAAAAGGCCAAAAACAGTACATTGCAGGTACGCTGGAGATGAAAAACGGACAAGCCATGTATCCTGATGCCAACTTCACGATGCGCATGACTTACGGGAAAGTTTTGAATTATTCGCCAAAAGATGGTGTGATTTACGACTATATCACCACGTTGGATGGCGTGATGCAGAAAGAAGACCCTAAAAATTGGGAATTTGTAGTTCCGGCTAAGTTAAAAGAATTGTATAACGCTAAAGATTTTGGGCCATATGCTTTGAAAGATGGCCGGATGCCGGTTGCTTTCCTTACCAACAACGACATTACCGGCGGTAATTCGGGCAGTCCGGTTTTGAATGCCAAGGGAGAACTGATTGGAACCGCCTTTGATGGCAACTGGGAATCGATGAGTGGCGATATTATCTTCGAACCATCACTTCAACGCTGTATAAATGTTGACATCCGTTACACCCTGTTTATCATGGATAAATTCGGTGGAGCCGGTTATCTGCTCAACGAAATGAAGATTTCCAGATAACCTATAACACGCGTTTTTCACCTAAAAAAAGTAAGCTCAACATCCCTTTTCGGTGTTGAGCTTACTTTTTTTGAGATCTGTCCATTATCACTTTATTCAGTCCATATTCAAAAATATCCGGAGATTCTCAAATTCTTCACACATTAAACGGTATCCGTGATTGTATAAAGCTTCCCGCTTTTCATAGCTTTTTTCGATACGGCTTATGGAAAATTCGGGGGAAGGTGCTATAATAAATAACTTACCCTCCTGCTCCATTTGCTCACAAAAATCGAGAGTCTGGTTATATTCCTCATTCCTTTTAAGTAAAACCTTCAGAAATTCAGGATGTTTCCTGAAAGCAAGCCGAAACGGGAGGGTATTTTTAATCTTTTCTTTCCGGTAACCTCGCGGACGTGTCAAAACGACAACTGCCTTTTCGTGTTTACTCAATGCGTACCTCACCGGTATTGAATCTGAGACACCACCATCAAAAAATAGATGTCCTCCAATATCTACGGGTTGCGACAAAAGCGGGATACTTGAGGAAGCGACAAGCGCCTTACTCACGCCAACATTTGCAAGGTCTTTTTTGGCGAAAACAACAGCCCGACCTGTAGCCAAAGATGTAGTTATAACTTCGAATTCAGTTTCATTTTTAAAGAATGTTTGTTCATCAAAAGGTACCAGCGTATCCGGAATCTCCCTGAAAATAAAATCCATATTGAAATAGGAACCGGTTGAAAAAAGATGACGTGAGCCCATATAGCGTTTATCCGATGGATACACTACATTAACCTGCCTGTTTCTTCCTTTCTGCCTTGATACGAATGACGCGCCCACGCAGGCTCCAGCCGAAACCCCGATAACCCGGTCAAAATTTAATTCCTGTTCAAGAAGATATTCCAGTACACCGCCGGTGAACGAACCGCGAAGACCACCACCCTCCAATATGATACACGAATTTTTCATATCAACATCCTTCGGTAAATCTAAAAATTTTCACAAGTGCTTAAATATAGTGACTATGTTCAATTATGCAAACTAGGGAAATGGTTTGCCTTTGACTTCATTATTCGGGAATGTTCAACAGTATTCATTTGTAAATCAAATATTATTTCATTCTAAAATAGATAGAAAAGAACTTTCAAGCTCTAGGAAAATTATTTAATTCATCTTATTTTGTGCCGCACTTACTAAGCGATTCCTACACTTGAACAAAATTGATCATCTTTCGGAGGTAAAGTTCATCCAGACCTTAAGGGCCGGTGATGTTAAAGCTTTTAGCGAACTTTTCGATCGGTACGGGAAACGATTGTACTTTTTTGCCAAAGGATACCTTAAGTCTGAGGAAGATGCCGAAGAAATTGTTCAGGAAGTTTTTATGAAGATCTGGAACAATAGAGAAGAGCTAACTGCCGAAAGATCATTTGAAGCTTATTTGTTTACCATTGCTAAAAACGGCATCCTAAATACTATCCGAAAATCGAAATCAGAACAAGCGTACCTGTCGTATGCAAAAATTCATCCGGAAAAAAATATTTTGCTTGATGACGAGTTAGATTTCACCGAACTTGATGCTGCCTATCAAAAAATAGTCATGAATCTGAGCCCAAGAAGAAAAGAGATTTATTTATTGAGCAGAGAGCAGCATCTTTCGAATGCAGATATTGCTGAAAAAATGAATATTTCTGTCAAAACTGTTGAAAATCAAATGACTTCGGCTATAGCTGAAATCCGGAATAACATGCGTAATCTGGGTTTCTCCGGAATTTTCTTTTTTGAGCTTTTTTTTAATTAAAAATAGTTGAATTGAATAGGGGTTTCAATCCCCACGCGTGTATACCTGTTTGAATTAGCAAAAATCAGAATGGGTTTAAATCAAGAAATAGAATTCAGGTATTTCCATCAACAGTTGCTTTCTGACAACCTAACTAAGGAAGAAAAGGATGACCTCTGGGTTAAGATACAATCTACCTATAAGGACGAAGAATTGGAATTGCTAATGAGGGAATACTGGCAGAGTTTGGAGAAAAAAGAAATTATTTCCGACAAAATACAGTTTGACACTCTTAAAAACCAGATACTTTCCAGAATACAAAAATCAAAAATCAGTTCAGATAAAACGTCAAAACCCTTCCTTCCCAATTGGAAAAACATGATGATGCGTGTTGCAGCCATGCTATTTATTCCCCTATTGCTGGGTTCTCTTTTCGTAATTTACCGAATGGAAACCAGGTTTGACAAAATGGCTTCATCTACCATGCAACAGGTCATCGCCAGCCCAGGCTCAAGGGTCCACCTGTTCCTACCAGACCAAACAGAGGTTTGGTTAAATTCGGGGAGCATGCTCGAATTTCCAACAGACTTAAATAAACAAAGTCAGCGAAAAGTAAAGTTGTATGGCCAAGGTTATTTTAATGTGTCGCGCGATCCCCAACATCCTTTTTTAGTCGAAACAGAAAGTCTTAACATTCGGGTTTTAGGAACTTCGTTTGATGTTTCTAATTATGCCAATGATTGTAAATTCAGTTCAACACTTGAACATGGCTCTATTGTTTTACTAAACAGTTGCGGCAAGGAAATAAGGCAACTTGATCCGGGACAAAGGGCCGTTCTTAATAAAGAGACAAAAGAACTTTTTGTTGAAACAGTGGACACAAAGCTCACTACATCGTGGAAAGATGGGAAACTGATATTCCGAAATACCTCCCTGATTGAAGTGACAAAACAAATGGAGCGTTGGTTTAACTGTAAAATAAATGTAGATCCTGAATTAATTGATTTGAATATTTTATATACAGCTACCATTCAGGATGAAACGCTTGGTGAAGTATTAAAAATGATTGAAATATCAACATCTGTAAAAACAAAAATCGAAAAAAGAGAGGTAAGCATATGGCATAAAAACAAATAAGGGTAGTGTCCTACCACTACCCTTTGCGAATTAATCATATATTAATAATTAACTCAAAGTAAATTCAAATTTATGAAAAAAAAGTGGTTCTTCACGGACTACAGGTATTTATTTGCCTGTGTCGGAAAAATTTTAAAAGTCATGAGACTATGTATTTTTCTAATTGCGTTACTCAGTTTCCAATCATTTGCATTGGATAATTATGCACAATCGAAAAAGATTGATCTAAAAATCACCGAAGCAAGTATTTCACAAGTACTGGAAAGAATTGAAAATCAAAGTGAATTCTTCTTCTTTTACAACAACAAGGCTGTATCATTAGATCAAAAAGTATCCCTAAACGTTAAGGACAAAACAATAACAGAGTTGTTGGATGTTTTGTTTAAGAATACGAACGTGGAATACACCATTAACAACCGGCAAATCATTCTTTCGAACCGCGAGTCAAATTCGTCATCAGTTCAACAGAAAAAGATAACCGGAAAGGTGACTAATTCCGACGGGGAAGTTATTCCCGGACTGGCTGTTGCCGTAAAAGGAACAACCAATGGAACAGTAACCGATATTAACGGCGATTACTCCATACTGGATGTACCAGCCAATGCTACCCTCGTATTTTCATTTATTGGAATGAAAACTCAGGAGATCAAGGTATCTGGCAAGTCGGTGGTTAATGTTACCATGGAAGAAGAAACCATTGGTTTGGATGAAGTGGTTGCCATTGGTTATGGTACAGTAAAAAAACAAGACTTAACCGGATCTGTGGCCATTATGAAACCTGAGGCTTTAACGCAAAGAGGTATTGCCAACGTTGGAGAAGCACTCGCCGGACAAATGGCTGGGGTACAGGCACAACAAACAACCGGGAAACCAGGGGCCGAACTTACCATTAAAATCAGGGGTTTGGGTACTATTAACGCCTCAAACAATCCATTATATGTTATTGATGGAGTTCCTTGTGGTGATAACATGAAAGACATTAACCCCAACGACATTGCCTCTATTGAAGTTCTGAAAGATGCCTCATCGGCAGCAATTTACGGAGCCAGGGGTTCGAGTGGTGTTGTTTTGATTACCACCAAACAAGGAGGAAAAACAAAACCGACTTTCGATTTTGTAATGAGTCATGGAGTTCAACAAGTTGACAAAATTGTTGACATGATGGATATTTATGAATATACAGCGTTTAATATCTGGGCCAGAAACGAAAGTTACGTACGTAGTGGCGGTAGTATGAGTGTACCTAACGCATCGCGTCCGGCAGCTTACCAATATCCTGAAAACTTCAACGATCCATCATCATTGCCAAACACCAACTGGCTGAAAGAAATTTACCATATTGCTCCGATGCAAAGTTACCAGTTAACTGCATCAGGAGGTAATGATGCCGGATCATACCTTGTTTCAGGATCATATATGAATCAGGAAGGTGTTGTTCGGGAATCGGGTTATAGTCGATTCAATCTTCGCGTGAATACTACTCTTAATGTAGGGAGCCGTTTAAAACTTGGAATGAACATTGCTCCCTCTTTTTCAATCGAAAACAATCCGGATTCAGAAGGAAAAGAAAGTGCATTGCACCATGCCATGAACTATTCGCCTAACGTTCCAACAAACATGAACACCGAAGAATGGGGTTATACTCCCGGAGGAACTGCTTACGCAAACTCATTACAGCGTTTAAAAGAAGTTCACGACGAAACCCGTACCAATAGAGTGCTAGCCAACGTTTGGGGCGAATTGGAAATCATTAAAGCATTAAAATTTAAATCACAATACGGTTACAATTTCCGTGAGGCAAGAAATTCATATTTCCGTCCTTCAAACGTAAATCAGGGAATTGCATCTTATGGTACATTTGCGGCTAACGACCAATACGACTGGTCGGTACAAAACACACTGAACTATGCTCCCAAAGTAAGCGAACTTTTTGATATGAGTGTTTTGGTTGGACAAAGTGCTGAAGGCTCTAAATTATACTTCAGTAATGGTAAATCGAATGGTTATCCAAACAGTTTGGTTTATACCCTAAATGTTGCCTCAACAGCTGTTACTGCTTCTACTTCCGAATTCGAATCAGCGATGTTATCTTATTTTGGTCGTTTGAATTTCAATGTAAAAGACAAGTATTTATTGACCATGAACTTACGCCGTGACGGTTCGTCAAACTTTGGAAAAGACACCAAATGGGGTTGGTTCCCATCGGCTTCAATCGGTTGGAAAATTGACCGTGAAGAATTTTTGAAAGGCTCAAGTGATTGGCTCGATCTGTTAAAACTTCGTTTATCTATTGGTAAGGCTGGAAACAACAGCATTGGATATTACAGCAGTATCTCCAGCTTAGGTGTTACCAACTACAGCTTAAATGGTGCTGTTGCAAATGGCCTAGCTCCATCAACAATTGCCAACAGCAACTTGGGTTGGGAGTCAAAAACATCAAAAAACATTGGATTAGATCTGGGTGTATTTAAAGGCAGAATTCAGGCAAACCTCGATTATTATATCGACGACACCAAAGACATGCTACAATATGTTCCCGTTTCGTACATGACCGGATACAGCACCAGCTTACAGAACATTGGTGAAGTGCAGAACCGTGGATGGGAATTTGAATTAACCACACACAACCTGGAAGGCAAATTCAAATGGACCACTTCATTCAATATCTCAAAAAATACAAACGAAGTTAAAAAACTTGGAAACGGTAATGCAGCCATCATTGGAGCAAGTTGGGGAAATACGGCCTATATCACCAAAGTAGGTGAAGCTATCGCAAGTTACTACATGTATAAAACCGACGGTCTCCTTGGAGATGCCGATTTTGATGCAGCCGGGAAGGCGATTGTTCCAATTGTTGCCGGACAGGAAAAAGGAAATGTTAAAATTGTTGATGTTTCGAAAGATGGAAAAATTGATGCAAACGACCGTACGATTTTGGGAAACAATCTTCCTGACTTTATTTGGGGTCTCAATAATCATTTTTCTTACAAAAGTTTCGATTTGAATGTATTGTTGCAAGGCTCGCAAGGAGGAAAACTCTTCTTCCTCGGAACACGTCACATGGATAACGGAGCCATTGGTACCAATCAGTTTGCACGTTGGGTAAACTGCTACAAACCAGCCCGCACTACCAGCACAATTCCTACCAATACAACTACCGACTTAAGTTGGGATGGAAAAACACCTTATCCTTTTGGCAATAACCCTGCCTACAACGATACCTGGTTGTACGACGCAACTTTCCTTCGTATTAAAAGTGTAACTCTGGGATACAATATTCCTAAAAACCTATGTAAAATCTTACATCTCGGATCAGGAAGAATCTATATCATGGGCGATAATTTATTTACCTGGAATAATTACCCGGGATCAACTCCGGAAACAAACAGTTACGGAACAACTACCGGAAACGGTACAACTTCTCCTGGAACTGATTATGCAACATACCCAATCTCAAGAAGGTATTCTGTGGGAATCAACTTAACTTTTTAATTAAGGTAAATCATGAAAAACAAAAATATACTCATAGGAGTTCTACTGTCTGCATTTCTGACAATAGGAACATCATGTAGCGACAATTTGGATTTAAGTCCAATTTCGAGTTACAATGCCGGAAGCTTCTACAAAACCCAAGGCGATTTTAAATTGGCAGTAATTGGAGTCTATGACAAATTCCAGGACCTAAATTACTACAGCTACCTGCCATTTTGTATGGAAGGCCGAAGCGATAATGTGACAACTGATACTGGTTACGATGCCGGAACATACAGTAAATTCATCGACGATGCAACAACAGGTGCAACATCAGCTTTATGGTCAAATTCATTTCAAATGATCGACCGTTGTAATGCGATCCTCGATAAAATTGATGCGGGAACCTTCACCGATGAGAAATACAAAGCCTATTACAAAGGAGAAGCTTATTTCTTCAGAGGTATGGCATACTTCCAACTAGGATTTTTGTATGGCGGAGTGCCATTAATCGATAAACAGAAATCGGTTGACGAAATCAAATTGATCGCCCGTAGCACTCAGGACGAAACATTCGCCTTTGCTGCCAATGATTTAACTCAGGCTACAACTCTTTTACCAGCAGCATGGCCTACAACAGCAGAACTGGGAAAAGCAACCAAATATGCAGCTGAAGGAATTCTTGCCCGTTTATATTTATTCCAGAAAAAATATTCAGCAGCCAAACCATTATTGGCTGACATCATTTCGTCAGGAAAATATACTATGGCAACTGCTTATGGCGACTGCTTCATCGATAAATACGACAACAGCTCGGAGCATGTTTTTCAGGTTCAGTTTAAATCAGGAAATGTTGGAGAAGGAAATATTCTTCCGGTAGTAAGTGTTCCTGAACAAATTGTATCTCCATTATTTCCTCAGGGTGGTGGATCTCCATTCATGTATGTTTCGTCTGACTTATACGACTCGTATGAATCAGGTGATACCCGCAGAGATTTTTCAATTCAGAAAGGATATACAATGAAAGGTGGAGTAATTGATATTGTTACCAAATTCTACATCAAATTTGCTCACGGATCTATTCCTGCTACCAAAGATGATTACGAAGTAAACCTCCCAATTTTACGCTATACCGATGTAAAACTGATGTATGCTGAAGTATTAAACGAAGAAGGTTACGTTGCTAATGGCGAAGCTTTCACCATCTTGAACTCAGTAAGGAGTCGTGGTGGATTAGCAGCATTAACGGCAACACAGGTGGCTAATCAGGCTGCGTTCCGCACAGCAATGCTTCAGGAACGTAGAGTTGAATTTGCCGGAGAATCTTTACGTTGGTTCGATCTGGTACGTTCGGGAAATGCGCTTTCAACAATGAGTACATTTTTGCTAAGGCCAGAAAACGGAAGTGGTCGCTATTCAATGAAACCGACACAAACGATTTTTGCCATCCCGCAGTATGAATTGGATATCAACAAGGATTCCAAGATCATGTGGCAAAATCCCGGATACTAAAATCAATCTGTTTTTCAGGAATATAGCGTGTCCCAATATCATGCTATATTCCTGATTGTATTGGCTATTAATCAACTTCCTCCATTTTAAAATGAGAGGAAGTTGATTAATCATTGCATCATCACTTCTTACTAAGAATAATACTTCCTGATGATGGTTCAGAAACACACGGACCATTTATTGCCATAAACATGCCCAATACACTTGACATTAGATAAATACAACAAGCTATATATCAATACATCCAAATCGAAATACGAACCGATCCGGAATAAATACATCCTCAAAATCGCAAAATTGCCATGAAGATAAAGTCATCCCAACAAGCAAATAATTTTACTGGCGGAAGCAACTATCTCAAGTTGGTTACTTCCGGCATTATCCTTATTCTAATTTTTGCGGCATCAACACTCTGGTCGGCCAACAGGATTCCGGATGAATTTGGGTCAGTAAATATTTCATCAAAAATTACCTGTCCAAACCAAACAGAAATCCAGTTCATTGCATTAAATAACAAAACATTCACACCTAAAGAAATAAATCTTTCGTTACTCGACTGGAAACTTTGGGGATATCGCGCAGATAGCTGGCGAAAGAATTTTGACTATTCCCGATTAAGTGGTGACCGTGCCGAATACATGAATATTCCGGTAAAAGTTCCGGGTTCTGTTCAAAAAGCACTCAAAGATGCAGGAATCATAAACGATTGGAATATTGGACTTAACAGCACTTCCAGCGAATGGATAGAAAACCGCCACTGGTTTTTTGTTGCTACCCTGCCCGACTCCTGTTTCACCAACGGAAACGAATTTATTCTGCATTGCAAAGGGCTCGACCAAAAAGGATTGATTTACGTCAATGGCAAAGAAGCCGGAAGCTTTAACAACGCATTTATACCCTATGATTTTGACCTGACTCCTTTCCTCAAAGAAAAAAACAATACACTGGCAATCATTTTTGAATGCTCGCCCTCCTATCTCGGGCACAGTTGCTGGACTTCAAAAATAAAAGACTGGAAGCCCCGCTTTTATTATGGTTGGGACTGGATGCCTCGCATTGTTCAAATAGGAATCTGGGATCAAGTAAGTTTACAAGTTTCGAAAAAAGAACAAATCCGGATTAAAGATATTCAGGTAACAACTGAAGCAGACAAATTAAAAGACCTCGGCGAACTGAAAATAAAAGCCGAACTATCCGGTAGCTCAGCACAAAATGACATCCGGATTATGCTTGCCGATCAAAACGGAAAGTCGGTCCTGAATGAAACAGTTTCAACAACAGATTTAGCTCAATCCAAATCATGGAACAATCTAAAAATTAAGCGCTGGTGGCCCAACGGCTCAGGCGAACAACCCTTGTATCAATTAAGCATTGAGTTGTTGGATCAAACAGGGAATCCGGTTCAGAAAATCAATAAGAAGGTTGGATTTAAACACATCGAATGGCTTCCGTGCAAAGGCGCTCCAGTCCAGTCCGATCCGTGGATTTGCAGTGTGAATAATCAGCCGGTTTTCCTTCAGGGAATCAACTGGACTCCAATCCTCCCAAATTTTGCCGATTTAACTGAAGTCGATTATCAAAAATTATTGACCACGTACCAGAAATTGGGGATCAATACCATCCGCATCTGGGGCGGTGGATTCCCCGAAAAAGACTGGTTGTATGAGCTTTGTGATGAACTTGGAATCCTGATCATGCAAGACTTTCCGATCTCATCATCAGGGCTCGACAATTATCCTTCCAAAGACCCGCAGGTAATTGCAGAGATGAACCACATCGTTAAACAATACCTTAACCGACTTCAGCATCACATTTCTATTTTATTGTGGTGCGCCGGAAACGAATTGTATGAACTGACTGACAACAACGTACCGGTTACCGATCAACACATCATGATTAAAACCATGAAAGATTGTGTGAACCAGCTTGATCCCCACAGGCGGTTTCTTCCCGGATCACCTTCAGGACCAAACAAAACTGCCGGATGGAAAAACTTTGGGAAAGGGGTTAACTGGGATGTACATGGCCCGTGGAACCTGCCTTTTGCCAGCGACGACTCAACGATGACTGCCGTCAGCCGTTTCTGGAAAGCTGATGATGCCTTGTTTCACTCCGAAGTTGGTGTTCCCGGAGCAATGTCAGCCAAAATGATTAATAAATACCGTGGCACATACAATGCCATGCCCGCCAATACCGACAACCCGCTTTGGAGAACTGTAAACTGGTGGATTGAATGGAAAGAATACACCAAAGAACACAAGGGTAAATCGCTCAGTTCGATTGAAGAATACGTGGAATGGAGCCAAAAACGACAAACTGAAGGACTTTGCATAGCCTTAAAAAGCTGCAAAGACCGGTTTCCCGGATGTGGTGGTTTTATTATCTGGATGGGTCACGACAGCTACCCTTGCCCGGCAAACACCTCGTTGATCGACTTTGAAGGAAACCTAAAACCGGCTGCCATCGAACTTCAGAAAATATTTAAAAACAACTAATCCTAACAAACATGAAACGAAGTGAAATCAATCAGATTCTGAAAGAAGCCAAAACATTTATGGCCGATAAACAATTTGCCCTTCCTCCATGGGCTTACTGGACTGTATCCGATTGGAAAAAGAACAAAAATGATGCGCAGGAAATTACCACCAATATGCTGGGTTGGGACATCACCGACTTCGGTTCGGGCGATTTTTACAAACGAGGATTATTCCTGTTCACCATTCGTAACGGCAAACTGAATGTGGATAAAAAACCTTATGCCGAAAAAATCATGATTGTCGAAGAAAGTCAGGAAACTCCGATGCACTACCACTGGAGCAAAATGGAAGACATTATTAACCGCGGCGGGGGAAATCTGGTCATTGAACTTTTCAATTCAAAAAACGGCACTGAATTTTCGAGTACCCCGGTACAGTTTAAAACGGATGGAATTACACGCGCGGTTGCTGCCGGAGGAAAAGTGGTACTTACCCCAGGCGAAAGCATTTGTCTGGAACAAGGTGTTTATCACCGGTTTTATGGCGAAGCAGGAAAAGGAACCGTTTTGGTTGGTGAAGTAAGTATGGTAAACGACGATGCCAACGACAACTGTTTTTACGAAACCATCGGTCGTTTCCCGGTGATCGAAGAAGATGAAGAACCACTGCATTTGTTGGTATCCGACTATTCAAAATTTATTTAGCCGATGAGCAGACTCATTAAAATATCCGGAACCGGATGTGCGCTGGTCGATTATCTGTACAAACCTGTCAACTTCAATAGTCAGGCAATTTCACCATACTTATCGGCAAAAGCAGGTGATGGTGGATTAGCTCCCGGAAAACTAGTTTTTACTGAAGAACTGGAAATATTTGCCAATGAAAAATATCTCCCTGTTCGCGATAAAATTGTTGACCACCAGAAACCTGTTGCTCTCAATATCGGAGGCCCATCCATTGTTTCGCTTATTCATGCGGCCCAGTTAATAAGCAACTTACCTGCCGAAGTCAGCTTTTGGGGCTGCAAAGGAAATGACGAAGGAGCCAGATTTATCGACGAAAAACTCCAAAAAACACCTTTAAAGATTGGCAAGTACAAAACCGGGAAACTTTATACTCCTTTCACCGACGTATTCTCCGATCCGGATTTTGATCAGGGAAACGGTGAACGAATATTTGTAAACAACATCGGAGCAGCCTGGGAACTATTGCCTGAAGATCTGGACGAATCCTTCTTTGATGCCGACATCGTTGTTTTCGGCGGAACCGCACTTGTTCCGGCTATTCACGATCATTTAACAGAATTACTGAAAAAGTCAAAGGACAAAGGTTGCATCACTATAGTCAATACAGTTTACGATTTCCGAAATGAAAAAGCACGTCCCGATCAACGTTGGCCGCTGGGGGAAAGTGATGAAAGTTACGATCTGATTGATGTATTAATAACTGATTATGAGGAAGCTTTGCGGTTGAGTGGTGAAAAAGACATTCAGCAAGCCATTCACTTCTTTCAGAACAATAAGGTTTCGTCGCTGATCATCACTAACGGCTCAAAAAATAGTTATGCCTATTCCGATGGACGATTCTGCGAAGCTCTCCAATTAACAGAGTTTCCGATTTCGAAAAAAGTAACCGAAGAATTAAAAAGTAATACCCACGGAGATACAACCGGCTGTGGCGACAATTTTGTTGGTGGGGTGATTGCCTCACTGGCCATGCAGTTACAGGCTGAAATACAATTGCCAAATCTGAAAGAAGCCTGCCATTGGGGAATTATTTCGGGTGGATACACCTGCTTTTACATTGGCGGAACCTACTTCGAAGAATCTCCCGGCGAAAAACTGAAAAAACTTAAACCATACTATGAACACTACCAACAACAACTGGCCGATTGATCGCCAAAAGATGATCATTTTCGGAGCTGGGAAGATTGGCCGTTCGTTCATCGGCCAACTTTTCGGATGCGCCGGCTACAGCGTGATTTTTGTGGACATTGATCAGAAAATGGTCGATTTGCTGAACGAGAAAAAAGCATACCGGGTGATCATTAAAGGAGACAAAGAATCGGAAATACTCGTTCCAAACGTCGAGGCCATTTCGTCGTTCGATACCGCAAAAGTTGCCCAAAACATAGCCGATGCCGGAATTCTTGCAGTTTCAGTGGGAAAAAACGCTCTGGCTAAAGTGGCTCCGGTAATTGCTGCCGGGTTACAAATCAGGTATAGCCAGCATCCGGATTCGCCACTCGATATAATACTAGCCGAAAATATGCGCGATGCTGCCGGTTTTTTGAAAGAAAAACTGATAGGAAATCTGCCTTGCGACTATCCAATTAATGAGCTGGTCGGACTGGTTGAAACCAGCATTGGTAAAATGGTTCCGATTATTCCTGTTTCCGAATTGGAGAAAGATCCACTGGTTGTTTTTGCTGAGCCATACAATACACTTATTGTCGATCGGAAAGGATTTAAAGCACCGATTCCTGAAGTAAAAGGACTGGCGCCAAAAGAAAACATCAAAGCCTGGGTCGATCGCAAAGCATTCATTCACAACCTGGGACACGCAACCGCTGCTTATTACGGATATTACAAACATCCCGAAGCAAGGTACATGTATGAAATACTCGACGATCCGGAAGTTCTCGGATTCACCCGAAAAACAATGCTGCAATCGGCCGAGATGCTTCAGTTTGCATATCCCAACGATTTTAGCCTGGCAGATTTATCTGATCATGTTGATGATTTGCTGTACCGATTTCGGAATAGAGCACTGAAAGACACCATTTTTCGGGTTGGACAAGACCTTGTTCGCAAACTTGGCTCCGACGACCGTTTTATGGGAGCTATTCATTTAGCCCGAAAAGTAGGCATGGCTCACGACCGTATTATTCATGCAATGGCTTATGGTTTTTATTTCGGAGCCAAAGACGAGTTGAGTAAGCAACCTATTGCGGACGCTGAACTGGTCGAATCCATTGCCACTGATTTCAAATCGACCTTAACCGAAAAACTGGGGTTCGATGCGCTGGAAGATCTTCCAACCATAAAACAACTGAAAAAATATTACGACCAAATTGAACTGAAACTTCAACCTACAATCAAATAAGCATTTATAAACCAACAACATACCTATCATGATCAGAAAAAAAATATTCACCTCACTGGTTTTCATCCTTGGAATAGCGGGCCTGCTTCAGGCTCAAAACCCCAATTTGGTTACTGCCGATTTTGGGGTAACTTACGATGCTTCGTCGGCCAATCCCAATCCGCCATCGCGTGGAAGGGCGCTCAATTTGGGGCGCGAAGCATTCCAGTCGCGCTGGGAAACCGACAAAGAAATTGAAGGTGCCTGGGTGAGCATCAAATGGGAGAAACCTCAATCGATCAAAGAGTTGTGGTTAATCACTAAGTCGTGGGGATACGACATGACCCTTGAGCCTGATGCTGAAAGGGGTAATTACCTTATTCCACAAAAAGTAAAAATTACGTTTGCCGACGGTTCCTCAACCGAGGCAGAACTTCAAAATTCAGAGTATTTTCAACTGATTACTTTTCCCAAAGCCATCCAAACCAACTCCATCAAATTTACAGTTGAGAAAGTTTGGGAAGGTTCGGGAGTTGACCGCACCGGACTTTGCAAGTTAAAAGCTTTCGCTGAAGCGCATAAAACCGACTTCGAAATCAAAACCTCGGATATGTACGACATCCAAAACGACCAGCCCGTACAGGCGGCCAAACTGGAGGTTGTCAACAACGGAAGTACCGTAAAAAATGCCAAACTGGTTCTGACCCATCAGGGGAAAAAATTCGGGGAAGTTAAACTCGACGAAATCCCGGCAAACTCAGTTACCAGTCAGGAAATTTGGATTCCGGCACCGTTTACCGAAAGTAAGCTAACCTACCAGATTAAAGATGCCACCAACCATTTTCGCGAAGCTAAAACCTTTGTGCTGAAACCCTACGACAAAAACTATTTCGATGGTGGAGAACTAAGCATCATCGCGACCAACCACAACGACTTAGGCTGGCTCAACACCCAGGCTTTGACTGCTCTTTACCGCGCCGATACGCTAATTGCTCCGGCTTTGGACCTGATGAAAACCAATCCGGAATTCAAATACATGATGGAATCAATCGAATACATGAAAGAATTCCTGAAAATTCATCCCGAACGCAAAGATGAACTCATTCAACGCATCCGTGAAAAACGTTTCTCGTTTGGGGGCAGCTATGTTCAAAACCTTCAGGCGCATGTGGGACAGGAAAAACTGGTACGCCAATTCTATTACGGCCGCCGCTGGCTGAAAGAAACCTTCCCGGGTTGCGACACTCATTTTTACATCAATACCGATGTGCCCGGTTTTACTTACCAGTTGCCTCAGGTTCTGAAAAAGTGCGGTATCGACTACATTATTCAGGGTCGTTTCCCCTGGGGATTCTATTACTGGCAAGGTCTCGACGGAACATACATCAACATGTTTGCTTTCCGCTACGGAGCTGAATCGCGCATGATCAACCCCAACAACAAAGTGGGTTACCTGAAATTTCTGAATGAACGAAAATACCTCTACGAACCTCGTCAGTTGCCGAAATCGGTATTGTACGATTTTAACTCCGACTACCTTCCACCCTGCCCCGAATTGATTCCTTTTGTGAAAAAGCAAAACGAAGTGATGACAAAATTTGCAGAAAAGTGGAATACCAACTTCAAAAGCGAACCTGCCAAACAGATCAATCCGCCCAAAATAAAGTTTACTGAACCGAACGAAGCCCTGAAAGACTTTTTCGGCAAAGGCGAACTGAACATCGAAACGGTAAAAGGTGACTACCCCTTGTCGTGGGCTTATTACGATGAACCCGGACACCGCGAAGGTTTGCTGATGGGTCGCAAAGGACACAATACCCTGATTAAAGCAGAAGGTTTATTTTCGACATTGAACGCAATCGATCCGGCAATCAACTATCCGCAGGATAAGTTCGACGAAGGATGGTTGGCCAACTGCTGGCCAGATCATGGCTGGGGCGGTAACCGCGGAATCCTGGGCGATCAGGTGTGTGTCGATTCGTATGCCAAATCATTGAAAGTTGGCGAATCACTGGCTAATGATGCACAGGCACAATTGCTCAGCCGGATTCCACAAGGAACGGCAACGCAAATTCCGGTAGTGGTTTACAACCCAAGTAGCTGGAGCCGAAACGGATTTGTATCCTGCAAAATCAGCTACCCGGCAAGCTGGAAAGGTCTTGAACTGAAAGATGCTTCAGGCAATAAAATAACCTGCGAGCTCATCAGCCAATCACCCGAAAAACATGAACTGGAACTGGGTTTAATGGCTACCGATATTCCTTCAATCGGCTACAAAACCTACTATGCCAGCGAAGCAAAAGCTTTTCCTCAAGGATACACTGAACTTAAAAATGAAAAACTGGAAAATGAAAAAATCAGTGTAACGTTTGGCGCAGGCGGTATTTCGTCGTTCTACGATAAAGTGAAAAAACAGGAAGTGCTGAAAACCGATAAATTTTTCGGTGGCGAAGTCATTCAAATGGGTGCACCAGGCGTAGCCTGGGAAAATCAGGAACTTACAACTATGGACGATTTTGATAAAACCAGCATGCACGAATTTAAAACCATCCGTGCCATTGAAAGTCCAATCCGCTACATCGTTGAAAAAGAAGCTAAAATGAAGTACTTCACACTTCGCGAACGATTCATAATCACCAGGGAAACCGGTGAATTAAACATTGAAGCCGATGTACTGAACTGGACCGGCGAAAAAGCCAAAGAACTGCGTATTGTTTTTCCGTTGAACATGGACAAAACATTTAGCGCAACCTACGATGTTCCGTTCGGAAGAGTGGAAATGGACCGGGATAACATTGACTATTCCTGGTTGCCCGATAATTACGAATGTCAGTTCTACCCAACCAATTACGGAAGGAAATATCTGCCATTCCGCGAAGCAGTAAACTGGGTTGACGTTTCAACCGGAACTTACAAAGGCAATGGTTGCCTGTTTGCGTCCGACATGACGGTACATCTTTTCCGCGACGAAACCACTAATCCGGTTGATTATCCGGTAGTACAGCACGTATTACTTTCCACTCGCGAAAGTTTTGGCTGGAACCCTAAATATTCGTTTACCCAGGCCGGATCGCACTCGTATCGTATGGCACTTTACCTGCACGACGGCAACTGGCGGTATGCTCAAAAAGAAGGGTTGGCATTCAACAATCCACTTACTGCATTCTCCGGAAAAACGGCAAACACAGCAACGGTTTCCCTACCCGCTTCACAAAGTTTCCTGAAAGTTTCACCTGAAAATATCGTGGTTTCAACCTTGAAAAAAGCCGAAGACGGAAAAGGCTCTATTGTTCGCTTCTACGAAACTGAAGGGAAATTTGCCAAAGCAAAAATTACCGGATTCAAGCCATTCAGCAAAGTAAGCTTAACCGACATGCTCGAATACGACGAAAAAACCTTGCCGGTAAATGCTGATGGAAGCGTGGATATTTCGGTTAAACCTTACGAAATCGTAACCATACGAGTTCAATAAGCAATGAAACTGTTTAAAATTAGAAATTATGCCCAAAATCAAAAAATTTACCCCTGCCCTGAAGGGTGATTTTTTGATTTTTCGGACTCCCTTCAGGGTTTGGGGTAATCCGAAAAATCAAAATGAACAAAATTTAAACAGTTTCTATAACTACGAATAAAAACTTTACCCCGTTTTAAATTAAACAAGCAGCAAAAAAGAAAAGTGGAGACAGCCGGTTTTCCGGAGGGCCTCCACTTTCTCTTAAAATCTAAAGTAAACTAAGCTAACTATTCATGATCCAACACAGAATAATCGGAATCCTAATCTTTGTCTGTGGATTTTGTTTCGCCACTAATGCACAGAATGAACAACCCAACTTGGTTTCAACAAAGTATGGAGTAACCTTCGACGCATCTTCAGCCGATTTGAACCCGCAATTTTTGGGCAGACCGTCCAATTTGGCGAAAGATATTCTTCAACTGCGTTGGGAAGCCAACAACGAAATTGAAGGTGCATGGGTAAGCATCAACTGGCCCAAACCGCAAACAATTAAAGAATTGTGGATCATCGGCAAAGCAAAACCTTACGATATAGTACTTGATCCCTACATGCGAACTTCAAGCTATCTGGTTCCGCGCAAAATAAGCCTGACATTTTCGGACGGAAGCAAACTGGCAGCAGAACTTCGCTTAAGCGACGATTACCAGATTATTACCCTTCCTGAAGCAAAAACAACACAAACCATCCGCATTCAGGTAGAAAGCGTTTGGGAAGGTTCAGGCAAAAAAAACACCGGACTTTGTAAGGTAAAAGCATTTGCTCAGCCGCATGAAGTTGGGTTCCAGCCTCACTTTTTTGAATTGTACGATGTCAAAAACGATCAGCCGGTGCAATCGGTCAAACTGGAAATCACTAACCTGGGAAGTTCAGTCGGCGATGCCCGATTGCAGGTTTCCAACAACGGTAAAGAATTTTGTTCGATCAAGCTAAACGAGATTCCGGAGAATTCGGTCACCATGCAGCAAATCTGGTTGCCCATCGTTTACTCCGACAAAAAACTGACATTCAGTATAAAGACAAAAAGTAACCGTTTCCCGAAAAGTCAGCTTATCGATGTAAAAGCATACAACAAAAATTACTTCGACGGCGGAACGATGAATATCATGATGGCCAACCACAACGATTTGGGATGGCTCAATACGCAGGCCATAACTGCCGATTACCGCTCCGACGTGTTAATTGCCCCGGCGCTTGACATGATGAAAACCAATCCGGATTTTAAATACATGATGGAATCGGTGGAATACCTGAAAGAGTTTCTGGTAAGACATCCGGAGCGAAAAGAAGAATTGGTTCAGCGAATGCACGAAGGGCGTTTCACTTTTGGTGCCAGCTATGTGCAGAATTTGCAGGTGCATGTTGGTCAGGAAAAACTGATCCGTCAGTTTTACTACGGACGCCGATGGCTCAAAGAAAATATACCAGGTTACGACACGCATTATTACATCAATACCGACGTTCCTGGCTTATCGTATCAAATGCCACAAATCCTGAAAAAATCAGGGATTGACTATACCATCCAAGGACGTTTACCCTGGGGATTTTATTACTGGCAAGGGCTCGATGGCACCACAATCCCCATGTTCGCATTTAGTTACAACGACCCGCACGGTCTGCTGAATCCGAAAAACAACACCGGATGGATGAAATTCATCAACCAGCGCGAATATTTTTACAAACCACGGCAGCTCCCCAAAACCATGCTGTATGATTTTAATGCCGATTATCTGCCACCCTGCAAAGAAATGCTTCCGTTCGTCGAAACCCAGAATGCAACCATGAAGCTGTTTGCCGAAAAATGGAATACACATTATAAAAACGAACCGAAGAAACAGATTAATCCACCCAAACTGAAATTTGTAGAGCCAGAAAGTGCGTTGAAAGAATTCTTCGGAAATGGTGAACTAAACATCGAAACCATTAAAGGCGACTGGCCGCTGTCGTGGGCTTATTACGACGAACCTGCAAACCGCGAAGGATTGCTCTCCGGACGTAAAGCCTGCAACATGCTTACCAGTGCTGAAGGATTGTTTGCTTCAATAAAACAGATAAATCCTTCGGCAAACTATCCGCAAAACAAGTTCGACGAAGGCTGGCTGGCCAACTGCTGGCCCGATCATGGCTGGGGCGGCAACCGCGGACCAGTAACCGACAGCTTTTATGTGGCATCGTACCGAAAATCGGAAGAAATTGCCAGTGCGCTGGTAAAAACGGCTCAGGAACAATTTTTAAAATCGGTTCCGCAACCTAGCAACGACCAAATTCCGGTTGTCGTTTATAACCCTTGCAGTTGGGAACGTACCGAATTAGCTTCGTGTACAGTTGCTTATCCTGAAAACTGGAAAGCATTTCAACTGAAAGATATCAACGGAAATCAGGTGCCGTTTGAGCTGGTTTCCAAAACGGAAAATCAATCTCAAGCTGAAATCGTGTTGCTGGCAGGCAAAGTTCCATCACTTGGATATCAAACTTTTTACGCTTCTCAGTCGAATAATTTCCCGGAAAATAAAACCAACATTCCAGCCGATTCTATCGAAACTGAATTCGTTAAAATCAGGTTCGGAGCCGGAGGTATTGCTTCGTATTTCGACAAAACAAAAAATCAGGAAATACTACAGACCGACAAGTTTTTCGGTGGCGAAGTTATTCAGCTCACAGCTTCCGGCACGGCCTGGGAAAAAGTACAACCGGTGAACATGAACGATTTTGACAAAACCAGCCTGCACAACTTTAAAACCATTCGAACTCAGGAAAGTCCGCTTCGTTACATCGTCGAAAAAGAAGCAAAATTCAGCTATTTCACCCTGCGCGAACGGTTTATCCTGCATAAATTTTCAGGAGAATTGGTCGTTGAAGCCAATGTTCTGAACTGGACCGGCGAAAAAGCACGCGAACTACGGATCGTTTTTCCGGTAAAACTCGACCGGTCGTTCAAGGCCAGCTACGAAATTCCTTTTGGAACGGTTGAAATGGGGCGCGATGAAATTGACTACTCTCTTCTTCCCGAAAATTTCGAAAGTCTATTTGCACCCGAAAAATACGGGCGAAAAGATCTTCCCTACCGCGAAGCTGTCAATTGGGTCGATGTTTCTTCGGGCGATTACCAGGGAAAGGGTTGTCTGTTTGCTTCCGACATGACCGTCCATCTGTTCCGCGACGAAACAACAAACCCGGTTGATTATCCGGTAGTTCAACATGTATTGCTTTCAACCCGGGAAAGTTTGGCTTGGAATCCGGAATATTCATTCACTCAGGCTGGGTCGCACAGCTACCGCATGGCTTTGTATCCACACCCGGGTGGCTGGCGGGTTGCCTATAAAAACGGGCAGGCTTTCAACAAACCGTTAATTACTTTTTCAGGAAAAGGAAGCGGAACGACATCATTTCCGGCATCACAAAGTTTCCTGAAGATTGAACCGTCCAACATCATCGTTTCGGCAATAAAACAGGCTGAAGAAGGGAAAGGGACAATTGTCCGCTTTTATGAAGCCGAAGGGAAACTCACCAAAACAAAAATCAGCGGATCTAAACCTTTCAGCAAAGTTTCTCTAACCGATATGATCGAATACAATACGCAAAGCCTACCTGTGAATGCCGACGGAAGCATAGAAATCTCAGTAAAACCTTGGGAAATCATCACTATACGTGTACAATAACAAACTAAACTATGAACCATAGAGAAAGAATCTTATCAGCAATTAATCACCGGCAGCCCGACCGTATTCCGCTGGACTTGGGGGCAACACCCAGTTCCGGAATATCGGTGGTCGCCTACCAAAATCTGGTCAACCACCTGGGCCTATCAAACAAAAAAAATCACGCTTACGATGTGATTCAGCAGGTTACTCAACCTGAAATGGAATTGCTCGACCTTTGGGGTGTAGATGTATTCGATATTGGTCGTTTTTTTAATGCCGACGAAAATTACTGGCATTCTCTTGAATTAATCGAAGGCTACCCTGCTCTTTATCCCAAATGGTTTTCTCCGGAGAAACAGGCCAATGGCGTTTGGCTGGCTCCCGGGAAATGTGGGGAATTTATTGGCAAAATGCCTGTCGGTGCGACCTTCTTCGATCAGCTAATTTTCCCTTATGCTGATGCTTATCCTGAAAACTATCAAAATCTGGGATTCGACATGTCTCGCACCGTTTGGGGTGGTTTTGGCTTCACTCCGTTTGACCGGATTGACGAACCCAACTTCTGGACTTCGCTTCGTGAAAAAGCACTGGAAGCCCTCGCCAATACCGATCGTGCACTTTTAATCGGTGTAGGATGTAACCTCTTTGAATGGGGAACTTTCCTTCGCCGGATCGACAATTTTCTGATGGATCTCTACATGGAACCAGAAAATGTACATCGGTTGCTTGATGCACTTCTGGAAAAACACCTGGAATTTTTAGCCAAGGTCTGCGAGGCCGTAGGTGACATTGTTGACATCATCAAATTTGGCGACGATCTGGGAACCAATACCGGTCCGCTTTTCGACACCGAAACCTATTGTGAGTTTTTCAAACCGCGCCACCAGATGATGTGCGACTTTGTAAAAAAACATTCTTCGGCACATACCATGCTTCATTCGTGCGGTGGCATTTACGAACTAATTCCGCACCTGATTGAAGCAGGTTTTGAAATCCTAAATCCGGTGCAAATTAACGCTATCAATATGAAGCCTGCTGACCTGAAACGGGAATTTGGCAAAGACCTGACTTTCTGGGGCGGCGGCGTTAACACCCAAAGTGTCCTAAACCGGGCAACTCCACAACAAGTGAAAGATCATGTGAAACAGAACCTCGAAATTTTTGGCAAAGACGGTGGTTATGTGTTCAACACCATTCACAACATCATGCCTGATGTTCCAGCCGAAAACCTGGTTGCCATGATCGAAACCTTGCATGAGTTCAGATAAAAAACAAAAGATCACGGATTTAAATATAACTAATCAAAACGATGAACCGACTACTACTTATATTCCTTCTTATTTCACAACTTGTCCAAGCTCAAAATCCCGAACAGGTTCGGCTGGAAACCATAAATCCGGCGGCAGTGAAACCCAATTCAGGCGAACTGAAAACCAACAAAAGTTTTGGCGGAAATCAGCTTAACATTAACGGGACTGGCTATTCAAACGGTCTGGGTGTTCAGGCAAACAGCGAAGTAACTTACGAGTTGGATCAAAACTTCCAAAAGTTCACGGCTACAATTGGACTCGATAACGAATTAAAAATCTACAACGAAAAAACCGGGCTCTGTTTTCAGGTTTTTGGCGATGGTAAAAAACTCTTCGAAAGTGAAAAACTTACCAACGAAAGTCAGGCTGTAAACATCGACCTCAATATTCAAGGCATTGACATTCTGAAACTGGTGGTTCAACATTCAGGAGAAAAAATGCGCCACGGACATGCCGACTGGGTTAATCCAATGCTAACCCGGGCAACCGAAAAGCAAGTGCCTCCTGCACTATCGGCAAAATACGAGGTGAAGTCCAAATCCATTGAACTTAGCTTGTCAGACGATGGCCAAATTACCGGAGTAAAACTCGGGAAAAACAAATTGTTCTATGCCCTGAAAGGCCACACAGAACTGGCTCTTTGCAAAAAAACAACTGAAGTATCTGCTAAAAAATTGGACAACGGAGGAATTGAATTCAGCTATTCGCTCGAAAAGGAACTGGCGAACGAAAAGTGCAACGTTACCGAACGCTACTACCCTAGCGCCAGCAGTATCCGCTGGGAAATTGAAATTGAAGGAACCGGTGAGCCGTGGACTAGTCCGATCAACAGTTCGTTTTATTGGCCAAAAACCGAAACAACCAAAATATGGCTTCCCTGGGGAAACCCGGATGGCAAGGCAATTAAAGCCGAATGGGATCGTGAATTTGAATGGCAGGATCCATTGGTTTCTGTCCCATTTTTCAACCAGACATTTAACTTCGGAATGCCCGACTATCCGGAAGGAAACCGCGGTTATGTGCCCTACGATGGCAATACCATGTCAATTCCCATGATTACGGTTTCCGATCCGGGAAAAGACATTGCCCTGTCGGTTATTTGCTCGCCCAAAGACCGAATCCTGTTCGAAAATCTGGATATGACCAACTTTGGTGACTTCAAATTTTCGCGCCAGTATAACCGCATCAACAGCGATCGGATTGTCAAATTTTCAGCCGACCTGGTCGCACACCCGGCCGATTGGCGCGGTGGCCTTCAATGGATAACCAATGCCTATCCCGAATATTTTAACCCTGCACTGCCTTTGGCCGACAAGATTGCCGGTTGTGGTTCCTACTCGGCTTACGAAGGTCCGCTGGAAGCTGCCCGCTTTCATAAAATGGGCTATCGCCTCAACTGGAAAGCCAGTTTCGACTTCCCCTACATGGGTTTGTTCATTCCTCCGGTGAAAAGCGATGCCGAAAAATGGACCAAATTTAATGCGGGTTCCGATGGTAGCTGGAACGGCAAAAGCGAACAGACATCGGTTGATCAGCTCAATAAATACGGTGAACAAATGCGTTCGATGGGCTTCTATGTACTCGACTATTTTAACATGACCGAAATAGGATACGAATTACGCGGAATTGATGCACCCGATGCAAAAAACTTACCCAAAGACGAACTCTGGAGAAACCCCAAAGCTTTCATTCAGGAAAATTTAAGCGATGCCCTGCTGATGACCAACTGGAAAGGCTATCCTTTTCTAGGGGGAAATCCGCTCTTCACCTGGGGCGATGCCGTGATTGTTGATCCGGGAACACCCGGTTATCAGAAATTCCTCATCGGTCAGGCCGACCAGTTGATCCGGCACATGAAGTTTTCTTCCGGAATTTGTATCGACCGAACTGATCATACACGCGCATTCAACACACGAAGCGACGACGGTTATACCTTTTGGCATGACCAACCGGCGCGTTCGCTCATCAACAGTTGGAAAGAAACGCTCGAAAAAGTGTCAGAAAAATTTCACCAGGCCGGAAGAGTGGTGTATGTCAACGACCACAATCACCGCATCGATATGATGAAAGACGCCGACGGTTTTTACGACGAAGCCGGACATTTGGGAACTTCGCTGAATAACACCGCCTTCCTGGCCATCCGAAAACCAATCGTGGCCTGGACCGCTTCGTCCAAAACACTGGGAACCAATCCGGATAACTATTTCCAAACCTTGCTGTACATGGGCGTTTTCCCAACAGCACCGGTTACCGGAAACGACCACACCATTGTTCCCGACCCTACAACCGATTCCTATTACCTGCAATACGGACCTCTGTTGAATTTACTGCGTGGGAAAAAATGGGTACTCGAACCTCATGTTCTTCAGGTTGAAAACAATGCAGCCAAAGCCAACCTGTTTAAGGTTCCCGAAGGTTTAGTAATGCCGGTTGTTTTTGCGGCTACCGCAAATCCGGTAAAAGTGAAAATCCTTCGTTCTGCTGAAATTGGAAATCTGGTAAGTGCATCAGTGTTAAGTCCCGATTCGGAAAAGGAAACGCCAATAAAAATTACTTCCGGAAAAGGATATTACGAACTGAATGTTCCGGCAGGAAAAAGGGGCGTAATGGTCAAATTAAAAGTGAGTAAATAAATATGAGACATAAACTAACATATCTGCTTTTTCTGTTGGCAACAGCATTAAATGTGCTATCACAAAAAATTGAACCCACCAACCGATGGGGAAAGAACGCCTTCATTTCCGAAGCTTCTTCTACGCTCAACGGAACAAAGCCATTGGCAAACTGGATATGGGATTCAGGAGCAGAAAACCCACAAAACTATTACCTGTTGGTTCGAAAATCGTTTACGCTGAAAAGCAAACCACTTGAGGCCAAAGCCTATATTTCAGCATTTGCTTCTGCCGACGTGTATATCAACGGGAAATTGCTCGAACGCTGCCCCATGAACTGCGACCCGGAATTTCAATGCTACGATTATTTCGACATTTCCGCGTACCTTCAAAAAGGCGAAAACTGCATTTCGGCTGTCGTGTGTAACTTCGGACTTGGAATGCACCACCAGATCAATGCCCGCGGAGGGTTCTTCTTTCAGGGCAAATTGGATTTTACCGATAAAACCTCAATCCATATTCTGAGCGACAATACCTGGAAAGTGACTCAGGCAAAAGCATGGAATACCCAATCGAAATTACGCAACCCCAAAGCCCACCTGATTGGCTTTATCGAAGAATTTGATGCACGGCTGATGCCCGAAGGCTGGCAAAGTGCCAACTTTAATGATTCGGCCTGGGAAAATGCCAAAGCAATCGGAATTCCGCCAGTTGCTCCGTTCAATCGTTTGGTAGTAACCGAACGCCCGCTGCTTACGCGAAAAATGGAGAAGCCTTACCGGAAATGGAAAGTCAACAACCGGATCGTTTACGATTTTGGTACTGAAATAGCTGGTTATCCTCAGTTTACTATCAATTCAAAAGCAGAAGGAATTCAATTCGAAATTGGCACTTCGGAACGACTGGATACCAACAAAGTAGCTTTAATTCGCGCCGATACCGATCATTCAGAGAAATATACCACCCGGAAAGGCATTCAAACCTGGCGGCCATACACCTGGTCGGGCTTCCGGTATTTCTCCATTGAAGTCCATGCAGAAGTTCAGATTCAGGATGTTTGTGCTGAATTTGCCCATTTCACTTATGAAGAAGAAAGTACCTTCGAATGTTCCGATAAACAACTGAATGAATTTTGGCAGATTGGGAAGCACACCATGCTGCTCAACTCGATGGACACCTACGTTGATCCGTGGCGCGAACATACCCAGTACATTGCCGGAGACTCACGATTTATGATGGTCTTCGGGAATTACTGTTTCGGCAAAAGTTCACGTTTTTTAACAGCCTATAACTTGCTGTGTGGCGCCGAATCGCAGCGTTGGCGTAACGACGGAGCTATCCGTGCCCGCTACCCCACCGACCATTACATGGAACCAGGAAGATCGGGCTACATCCCCGATTACCAGTTGGAATGGATACTGATGATGCACGACTATTTCATGTACTACGGCAACGATGAACTGATTCAGAGCCTGTATCCGAATTTGAAAAAACTGCTGGAGTATTTCCGCCCGTTTGTTGATACTCAGCTTGGATTATTGGCCAACATGCCGGGCTGGATTGTTCTGGATCATCCGGACACCTACCCCATGGATCAGAAAAAAGTTATTACAGGCCTCAACTGCCTGTATTATGGAGCATTGAATGCAGCAGCAAGCATTGCCACCGACTTTGCCAAGGACCCCAATCAGGCCAGGATATGGAGAGAACAGGCCGGACAACTCAAAGAAAATATCAACAAATGGCTTTGGTCTGAAAAAGACCGGGCTTACCTCGACAGTTACGAAAGTACCCACATCGGGCAACAATCACAGGTTTACGCCTTGTTGTACGGAGTCCCTGAAAGCAACCAGAAAGCTGATGTCATTCAGCAAATACTGAAACGCGGCAAAGGCAGCGAGCAATCATTCGCCTATTGGGTTCTTTATTCCATGATGACAGAGGGAAACACGCAATGGGCCCTCGACTATATGCGTAAATACTGGGGCGAACAAACCAAGCTAGACTTTTTCACCGGAGCCTGGCACGAAGCCTGGAACACCAAATGGGGATCAACCTCGCACGCCTGGTGTTCGGGACCAACGGCCTTGCTTTCTCAAAAAGTCCTGGGCATCGAACCGTTGGAGTTTGGCTGGAAAACTTTCCGGGTAAAACCACAAACCGGTGATTTGCTATGGGCTAAAGGAATCGTTTCAACCGTAAACGGAAACATTTCCGTAGCCTGGGAAAAATCGGCAGGAAATCATTTTTCACTAATACTTGAAGTACCGGCAAATACGTCAGCACAAGTATGGTTGCCATCAGAAAAAGCAGAAACCATCCGCTTGAATGAAAAATCGGTTTCAGGAAAACAAATTCAGGATGAAACCGGAAAATGGATACTGCTAACCGTAAAACAAGGGAAATATCAATTGGAATGTGAATACTAAACGAATTAGTCAAAGTCAGGGTTTCGCTTTAAGTGAAGCACTGACCAAAACACATACTAAACTAATTAACAGAAACTTATGAATAAAAAACTATCAATAACAGCCATTTTCATTCTCGGAGCACTGGTCTTATCGGCACAGGACACCAACCCGAACTTTTCGTATTTCAAAAACGGAAAATTACTGGTTGTTCCATCGTCGCATCAGGACATCGCCTACATGGACCGGCCTGCCAAGTGCATCGAATTCCGTGACGAGAAAATGATTACACCGGCACTCGACCTGCTCAAAAAGAGCCCCGATTTCTGCTTCTCGGTTGAAAATGCCATGAACCTGTACGAATACCTGGAACGCCATCCGGAACGACTGGAAGAAATCGCCAAATATACCCGTGAAGGAAGGCTGGAATGGGGAGCCAACTACAACCAGCCCTACGAAGGCATGTACGATGGCGAAGCCTTGATACGCCAAATGTATGTGGGTAAAAAACGGCTACAAAAACTGATTCCGGGAGCTCAGTTTACCTGTGCCTGGGACGAAGATGTTCCGGCACGTACCTTCCAGCGTCCGCAAATGATGGCAAAAGCCGGAGTTAAATACCTTCAGTTTAGTCGCTTTACCCCGGGCATTTACCGCTGGTTTAGTCCCGACGGAAGTTCCATCACCTGCTGGACTCCGGGGCAATACGACGATTCCGGACGACCCGTTCGCGATGCTGAAACCGAAACCGACCGGACTGAAGCTCTGAAACAAATGCTGGGTAGATATAATCCTTATTTCGAAACCAAAAAGCTGTCGCCAAATTTCATTTACATTCATTCCTGCGATTTTTCGGAACCACCCGCTTACGACGCTTATTTCAGCGAATGGAATAAAAACAAAGCTCAAACCGGACTTCCTCAGATACAATATTCAACCGGATCGAAAGCTCTTGAATTGTTGACCAACGGAGGCGGACACATCGACACCCTGATTGGCGAACGCCCCAACGTGTGGCTCTACATTCATGGGCCAAATCACGAAAAGGCATTAAAAGCCGGTCGTAAAGCCGGAAGAACATTAACTGCCGCCGAAAAATTCTCGACCATTCATGCACTGCTCAACAACAACATGAGCCTTTACCCGCAAAAACAGCTCGACAAAGCCTGGGCCGACGGAATTTATCCCGACCACGGCTGGGGCGGAAACTGGGGATTTATTACCGATACGCTCTTTAAATCGAAATTCGAAACAGCCTATGCCGTTTCCGATTCCATTCTTCGGGTAAAAACCCGGGAGATTGCCAAAATGATTGATTTCAAAAACGAAAAAGGTTTTCCCATCGTCGTATTCAACCCGGTTTCATGGGAACGTACCGATCCGGTACAGGTATTAATCAACACCGAAGGCATCTATTCCAATCAATTCAAACTGGTGGATGAAACAGGCAAAAAAATAGACTTTCAATACATTCCAACCAACGATAACAGTTCAGCATCCGAAGTGAAAATCGTTTTCGTAGCCGATAAAGTTCCGTCCATTGGATACAAAACCTTCTATTTTATTCCGGGAGAATGGGGCGAATCAGATCGAAACCGACTGGATTTCGACGGGAAAACCCTCAACAATGGCTTTTACAAAATCAGGCTGGGCAAAGGTGGTGTTGAATCGATCATCGACAAATCGTTGCAAAAAGAGCTGATCCAAAGTGACAAATTCCTTTGCGGAGAAGTATTTTCGATGGAATCGATTGGAACCGGTGCCGGTGAATTTACCGACGTTCAGTTGCCTACCATGGGCGGATTCGAAAAAATGAGCCAATATTCCCCCAACTGGCAGTTGATTGAACAAGGTGCTGTTCGTACGGTACTTGAAGCCGTTCACCCCTGGACACATTGCACCGTTCGTCAACGGCTTATCGTGTATAACCTCAGCAAACGCATCGATTTTGAAGTTGATTTATTGGGTTTTGACGGAGTCCGCGCCCGCGAATTCCGGGTAGCCTTCCCGCTTCGGATGGAAAATGCACAAGTCGCCTACCAGGTTCCGATGGGCGTTGTGGAAGTTGGAAAAACCGAAATGAAACGAATTCCGGGATTCTCAAAACCGGAACAAATTTACAGTACTCCATGTGCCGAAATCCACCCACGCGAAGTACAGGACTGGTTTAGTGCCACCGAAGGAAATGCGTCGGTTACCATTGCTACAGATGTGGCCGTATTCGACTACATCGATCCAACCAGCAATCCGGTTTCATACCCGATATTACAACCGCTGCTGATGTCAACGCGACGCAGTTGCAACCGCAAACCGGATTCCAACTGGTACCTGCAACGAGGCGACCATCATTTCAGCTACAATTTCGCTTCCTACACCGGCAACTGGAAAGATGGCCGTCAGCAAGGCGAACAACAGAATAATCCGATGGTCGCCCAGGTGATTGCCCGTCAGCAAACCAAGGGGAAATTACCGGAACTGTTCTCTTTTGCCAGCGTTGACCAACGAAACATTGTCATCTCAACGATCAAAAAATGCGACGACAACAATTCGGTCATCCTCCGTGCTTTCGACATTGAAGGAAAAGACACCGAAGTTAAACTAGACTGGTTTAAAGGCATTTCAACAATTTCGACAACCAACATCATCGAAGAAAATCCGCAGAAACTAAAAACCGCCAATGATGCAGGCAAACTGCACATTGGCAAATTCTCAATCGAAACCTATAAAGTAGAATAATATGAATCCAATACAAACCCAGCTTTTGAGCTATCGCGGAAAGTTCGAAAACGAACTGCACAACAACATCCTGAATTACTGGATGAAATACGGAGTTGAAAAAGACGGACATGGCTTTTACGGTGCTGTGGACATGAACAACGAACCTGTTCTTTCAGCCAACAAAACCAGTGTTTTGAATGCCCGTATTCTGTGGACTTTTGCATCGGCAGCCATTCAGTTTAACAAACCGGAATATGCTGAAATAGCTAAAAAAGCATATCGTGTAGTCACTGAAGATTTTGCCGACCAGGTTTATGGCGGATATTACATGGAACTAAGCTCTTCCAATGCCGTTGCCAACGACATAAAACATACCTATGCCCAGGCTTTTGTACTGTATTCGCTGTGCAAATACTACGAGTTTAACCCTAAAGCAGAAGTTCTTCAGAAAATCAAAGACTTCTTTGCCCTGCTGGAAGAAAAAACCAAAGACCCGCAGTATCCCGGATACATGGAATCGTTCACCCGCGACTGGAAAATCTACGAAGAAAACCGGATGGCCGATAACAACGAGCCTAAATCGATGAATACTCACCTGCACGTTCTCGAAGCTTATGCCGCTCTTTACCGGGTATGGAAAGATGAAAAGGTAAAACTTCGCCTGACCGAACTGATGAACCTGTTTCTCGACAAAATTATCCGTAAAAATCGCCACTTCGGAATCTTCTTCGACAATGCTTTTCATGAAGCTGAATCTTCCGCCGGAATCTGCTCGTTTGGCCACGACATCGAAGGATCATGGTTGCTGTACGAAGCTGCCGAAATACTGGACAATCCGGAAATTCTGGCCCGGATGAGAAAAATAGCCATCGAAATGGTCGATAAAATTGAGCGGGTTGCAGTCGATAAAGATGGAGGTCTCTTCCTCGAATCCTATCGCTACGGAAGTCACGTCCGCACCAATAAACACTGGTGGTTGCAGGCCGAAACACTGGTGGGTTTTATGAATGCCTTTGAACTGACCGGCGATGTCAAATACTGGGAAACAGTAAAACTTAGCTGGAACTTCATAGACACCTGCCTGATTGATCATGAACGTGGCGAATGGTTCACCAAGTTGAACCGGTTGGGAGTTCCTTATCTGGAAGAACTGGCCAACGATCCTTCACCATACTACCGCAACAACTGGAAAATCGATCCATGGAAATGCCCTTACCACAATGGAAGGGCCATGATGGAACTGATACGGAGAATTGATGCAATGACCAAATAACCATTCAACTAAATATTAAACACGAAGACACAAAGACACGATCAATATAAATATTAACACTTTGTGTCTTAGCGGCTTCGTGTTTATTTAACTTCTAATACAAAAAAAATAACAAACAAAATGAACGGATACGAACGAATGGTTGCTGCACTGAAAGGTGAGCCAACCGATAAAATACCGGTGATGCTCCATAATTTTATGGCAGCCGCCGCAGAGATGAAAATTTCGATGGGACAATTTCGCGAAAGTCCCCGATTGATTGCCGATACATTTATTCATGCCGTAGAGAAATACGATCTCGACGGAATTCTTGTCGATATGGATACCGTCACCCTGGCTGGAGCAGTGGGCGTTCCGGTCGATTTTCCGGATGATTCGCCAGCCCGCTCGCACAAGGGTTGTCTCGATTCGCTTGAAAACCTGAAATCGCTTAAACCAGTCAATGTCGAAAATTACAAATACATCCAGATTTGGCTCGAATCGGTTCGTCTGTTAAAAGAACATTTTGGCAATGAAATTCTGGTACGTGGCAATTGCGACCAGGCTCCGTTTTCGCTGGCCAGCATGATTCGCGGTACCGAACCCTGGATGCTCGATTTGTTTATTGCCGAACCAGCACAAATTACCGAAATGCTCGACTATTGTACCGAAGCCAGTTGCCAGTTCATCAAGCTGATGGCGCAAACCGGCGCTCACATGGTTTCGAATGGCGACAGTCCGGCTGGCCCCGAAATGATTTCACCTGAAATGTACGAAGAATTTGCCATGCCTTACGAGAAAAAAGTGGTTGAAACAGCCCATCAGGCGGGGATGTTTTACACCCTGCATATCTGTGGAAACACCGAACTGATTCTGGAACACATGCTCAAAACCGGAGCCGACGCTTTTGAAATTGATTACAAAACCAACATGTACAAGGCTTTCGAAATCCTGCACGATAAAGTAACCTTCACCGGAAACATTGACCCCAGCGGAGTTCTGGCATTAGGAACACCCGAATTGGTCAGGCTGAAAACCACCGAATTGCTCGATGTATTTTCGAAAACAAACCGATTCATCCTGAATTCGGGTTGCGCGCTTCCATCAACGACACCAGAAGCCAACATCCGCGCATTTGTCGAAACAGCACGTAATTATTCAAAATAACTTAAAAATGTCAGGTCAATCGATCAAATTAAACAAGCTACTGCCTTTACTACTCGGTTTTGTAGTTATGGGCTTCATCGATATTGTGGGCGTTTCAACTGGTTTTGTGCAGAAAGATTTTTCGCTGCCCGACAACCTGGCGCAGCTTATTCCGCTGAGTGCATTCCTCTGGTTTTTCCTTTTATCGCTTCCGGTCGGAATCCTTCAGGATAAATTTGGGAAGCGCAACATGATGAACCTTGGAATGCTTATCACCGGAATCGCCATGGGGCTTCCATTTATCAGCTACTCGTTTCCAATGATGCTAACGACTTTTCTGCTGCTTGGCATTGGCAACACCATTGTTCAGGTTGCCGCAAACCCTTTGCTGCACGACGTAGTTCCGCACGAACGGTTCTCCAGCTTCATGAGCCTTAGCCAGTTTGTAAAGGCCATTTGTTCCATGTTGGGACCAATTATTGCCTCCGGAATGGCGCTTTGGTTTGGAAACTGGAAACTGGTCTTTGCCATCTACGGGGTCACTTCATTATTGGCTGTACTTTGGCTGAAATTCACGTTTATCGAAGAATCGAAACCCGACCGCGAAGTGGCTAGTTTTAAGTCGTGCCTGAAATTACTGAACAATCGTTTTGTATTTCTGCTCGTTCTGGGAATTTTTCTTTCCGTAGGAGCCGAAGTTGGGTTGAACTCCAACATTGCCAACTTCTTGAAAGACAAGTTTTCCATCAGCCTCGAAGATGCTTCATACAAAATCAGCATTTACTACACAGCCCTGATGATTGGCCGTTTTGGCGGTACTTTTATCCTGAACTGGATTAATCCAAAGAAATTTCTCTTGATCAGCGCTACCGTTGCATTGGGAAGTTTATTGATGTTCGTCGGTTCCCAATCACTAACGGTGGCAAGCATTGCTTTGTTCTTTGCCGGATTGGGTTCTGCCAATTTATTTCCCATTCTGTTTGCCTTAAACATCAATAAAAATCCGAATCGCAGCAACGAGCTTTCCGGATTGATGATTATGTCAGTTGTTGGCGGAGCTATTGTCCCTCCTTTAATGGGATTTACCAATGTGGCTTTTACAGCCCAGACAGGCATGTTGATCCCGGTATTTTGCATCGCTTATGTAGCTGGCATTGCGGTGTATGTTCTGAAAAAATAATTGGCCTACAAAAAGAAAGATTTATAAGAATGAAAACGACATCAATTAAAAATTTAGTTTGCCTTCTGTTTGCATTTTGCCTTTTCTTCGGAACTCAGGCAAATACTAAAAACAAACCGGCACAAGCAACGGAAAACCATCCATTTCCGTCCGGAATAGAATGTACCGTTCGTCCATGGTACAAGTATCGCGCTGATCATTCAGCCGGACGCGAAATAACCGTTCAACTGAAAGGCTCTAAACTCTACGGGAAAGCAACCGTTGAATTGGAATGTGACGGAATAAAAGAATCCACTTTGCTGGAAGATCCAAACGGAATCGAACAAATTCCGGTTTTATTACCAGCAGGATGCGGTGAGAAAAAAGAATGTCAGGCACGCATAAAAGTCACATCCAACGGACGGGAACTTAATACCTCGGTGATGGTTCCAGTAAAACGACACTGGACGGTTTACATTTATCCGCACTCGCATGTCGATATTGGATACACCGACAAGCAGGAAATCGTTGAAAAAATACATGTCCGCAACATCGATGTGGCTATCGACATGGCAAAAAAAACACAGTATTATCCTGAAGGATCGCGCTATGTTTGGAACACCGAAGCCGGATGGGTAGTCGAAAGCTACTTAAAACAAGCTACTCCGGAAAAGAAAGCCGCTTTTTTCGATGCTGTCCGCAAAGGATGGATACGCCTGGATGGTAACTACGCCAATACCAACACCAGTGCTTGTTCCGACGAAGAATTGCTGCAACTGTTTAAGTATTCAAACCAAATATCCAAAGAAATTGGCGTTCCGGTAAAAACGATGGTTCAGTTCGATATTCCCGGCGCAGGATGGGGCGTCGTTCCGGCGGCGGCTCAAAACGGGATCAAAGGATTCTTTTGTTACCCGAACCATTACGACCGCATTGGAACTATCAGGCAAGCCTGGGAACACAAACCGTTTTACTGGGTTGGACCGGATGGAAAATCGAAAATTCTGTTCCTTCAGGGTTGTCCATACGGATATGCCTACCAACTAAAAGGCAAAAAAATCTACGGAATCAAGAAAATTCAGACGTACGATCCGGCGCTCGACCGCCTAAGCACCGCTGACCCGACCGCAACATTTATTGATCCAATGATTTTTGAAGAAACAGCCAAACTGGAAGCAGCCAATTCGCCTTACGACATCTTTTCAATGACCTGGGCCATGGCCGACAACTGCCTGATTGATGCTGATCTTCCCGAAGCAGTCCGACTGTGGAATGAAAAATATGCGTATCCAAAACTGATTATCTCCGGTTCCGACGAAGTTTTAAAAGCTTACGAAGATAAATACGCATCCATCATTCCCGAGGCAAAAGGCGATTATACCGAATACTGGACCGACGGGCTGGGAACCGATGCTAAACGGGTCGGGCTTAACCGTTACGCCAAAGAACGACTGGTACAAACCGAAACCTTATGGCCGATGCTTTATCAAAATCAAAAAGCGCCGGTGAACGAGTTCTACGATTCGTGGCGTTATGTGCTGCTTGGAGCTGAACATACCTGGGGATACAAAGACCCCAAAGTTCCGATGGCCAAGGAAGTAGAAGCAACCAAAGCGTCGTATTTCGAGAATGCAGCCAAAACCAGTACCGATTTGCTGAAAAAGACGCTTCAACCATTGGAAAAACAAGGAACAAATACGTTTGCAGTGCTGAACACGCTATCGTGGAAACGATCATCTCTGGTAACCCTCAGTGCCGAACAAAGTAAAGCCGGTGATCGCGTAACTGACGAAAAAGGCAAAACAGTTACTTCACAACGGCTTAGTACCGGAGAATTGGCATTTATGGCCAGTGACGTACCTGCCTTTGGTTCATCGCTTTACCATATCAGTAAAGGAAATGCATCCGGTGCCGGAAAAGGAAAAGTATCCGGCAACACACTATCCAACGATTTGATTTCAATATCCATTGATCCGGTTTCCGGTGCAATTAAAAGCCTGAAAGATTTGAGCGGGCACGAATTTGTCGACCAAAAATCGCCTTATCTGGTAAACGGTTACCGCTATTTACACGGAGCCGATAGTGCCTCCAAAGCAGCAGCTCCGGTAAATGCGCAGATCACCGTAAAAGAAAAAGGACCGCTGGTAAATTCATTATTGGTGACTTCAAAAGCCGAAGGTTGTAATTCGTTGCAAAGCGAAATCCGCCTGACTCAGGGGCAAGCCTGGGCTGAAATGACCAATACCCTCGATAAAATCAGCACTCAGGAAAAAGAAGGGGTTCATTTCGGATTTGCTTTCAATATTCCCGATGGAACAACCCGCATGGACATCCCAATGGGCGTAATGATTCCGGAATACGATCAGCTACCGGGAGGAAACCGCAACTGGCTGGCTGCTCAACGCTGGATCGACGTTTCGAACAACGATTACGGAGTCACCTGGTCGGCTATCGAAACACCACTGATTGAGTTGGGCAACATAACTGCCAACATTTTGGGAGGAGCCCGTGAACCGGAGAATTGGCTGAAAACACTTCCAAAATCGCAAACCATTTTCTCTTGGGCGTTGAATAATCACTGGCACACCAATTTCCCGCTCGAACAAGGAGGAATTATCCGGTTGAATTATCAGATTTTGCCGCACAAAGGCTACGATCCTGTTGTTGCCAACCGCTTCGGAATGGAGCAAAACCGTCCGCTGGTAGTGGTTGAAACTGACAAAAACCCGGTGACAAAATCGCTGCTTTCGATTGATAACCCGAATGTTTTTGTTTCAGCACTTAAGCTTAGCGACGACGGAAAAGGGATCATTCTCCGCTTGCGTTCACTGTCGGCTTCACCCGAAAAAGTTAATCTCGGATGGCCTGCCGGAGCGCCAAAAGCAATACGCATCAGCGACTTCCGCGAAGTTCCCGGGAAAACCGCCGGAAGCAATTTAACCGTTTTGCCTTATGAAGTGGTAACACTCTATTTGGAGATGTAAATAACCTAAACACGAAGACACAAAGACACGAAATTATTTAAATATCAATTCTTTGTGACTTCATGTCTTTGTGTTTATTAGAAATAAATTAAATGATCGGACGAATTACAACCATACAACGCATGTCGCTGCACGATGGCCCGGGAATACGGTCAACCGTGTTTCTGAAAGGCTGCAACATGCACTGCGGCTGGTGTCACAATCCGGAAACGCTGAGTATGAATCCGGAACTGGAATGGATTCAGCAAAAATGTATCGGATGTAATTCCTGTACGGAAGTGTGTCCAACCGGAGCGTTTTCTCTAAAAGATGGGAAACCCGACTTTCAGAAAAACTTGTGTACATCCTGCTTCGACTGTTTACAGGTTTGCTATGCCGAAGCCATCAACAAAATCGGTCGGGAAGTTACTCCCGAAGATGTTTTTACTGAGGTTGAACAGGATTTCCCTTTCTTTAGCAATTCCGGAGGTGGGGTCACCATTTCAGGCGGAGAACCCATGCTTCAGCCAGAGTTTACCAAGCAAACATTGGCGTTGTTTAAAAAGGCAGGAATCCATACCGCTCTCGATACCAACCTGAGCATTTCGTGGAAGCAGTACGAGAAAGTACTTCCATTCACCGACCTGGTTCTGGCTGACTTAAAAATGATGGATAACGCGCTTCACCAAAAATGGACAGGAAGACACAATACCACTATTCTTGAAAACATTTACAAGCTCGACGCATCGGGGGTTCCGTATTTTATACGAACTCCTGTTGTTCCTGATATAAACGATAATGAAGCGGAAATTTCGGCAATGGCAGCGTTTGTGGCTTCGCTTAAAAATGTGAAGAACTATGAATTGCTTCCATTCCACACATTGGCAAGCTGTAAGTACACCAATCTGAAACTGAAAAATCCGATGGGGCAAACGCAAGACCTTTCGAAAGAAAGACTGGAACGGTTTCAGGAGATTGTAAAATACACCATAAACCACAGAGAAAAAGGAGGACAAACTGAGGACACTGAGTAAGACAAGACTCTATCCACTCTGTTTTTCCCTCTGTAATCTCTGTGGTTAAAAAAGTGATACATTTTAATATTAACGAAATATGGAAAATTCATTTAGTTATCAATCACGGATCGACCACCTTCGGTCGCGCAAATTTGCCCAAACCCGCGAAAAAATAGAAGTAGAAGGACTTCTGGATGAAGACGACTACGGACGGGTTCTCCCACCTGCCAACGCCTGGAAAAGTATTCCCAATCATCCCGACGGATCGTTTTACGGTCTGGAAGGCTGGACTCAGAATTTTTGCAGCTTAATGGATTCACATCCGGTTTATGTTGATCCGAACGACGCATTTGCCGGTCGCTGGGTGTATTTCATGTCGCGTATGCGGGCCAACAAATGGAATCCCAATTATCCATTCGATCACCTGAAAGAGAATATTGAAAAATACGATATCATCGCCGGAATTGGCGACGATGCTCACTTTGCACCTGATTATAAACTCGGACTTTCACTCGGCTGGCAAGGAATTCTCGACAAAATTGAGCATTACCGCAAAATAAACACCTCGCCCGAACAGATTAAGTTTTACGATGCGCATGAGCAGGTTGTGAAAAGCATCCAGGGATGGATTGAACGACATATCGACCTGACTGAACAACGAATTCAGGAAGAAACCGATCCGAAGTTAAAAGCCAATCTGGAAGAGATGGCCGAGACCAACCGGAACATTGTCTCCCAAGCGCCCCAAACCCTGCGCGAAGCGATCCAGTGGATCATCTGGTATCACCTGGCATCCCGTACCTACAACCGTGATGGTGCCGGTGGACAAATCGACGAAATGTTGCGCCCATTTTACGAAAAAGACCTTGCCGAAGGACGCATCGACCGCGAAAAAGCAGTTTATATGCTGGCTTGTTTCATGCTGAATGATACCATCTATTGGCAGTTGGGTGGCCCAAATAAAGATGGCATTGACCAAACATCTGAAATTTCATTTCTGATTCTGGATGCTGCCGACAAAGCCAACTGTTCCATCAACTTAACCATTCGGGTACACGACGGAATGAATCAGGAATTGTACGACAAATCGTTGTATTACCTCATCAAAAATAAAAATGCCTGGCCTCGTTATTCGGGCGACAAAGCACTGGTTGAAGGCTTCATGAAAAACGGATTTGATGCTCAACTGGCGCGTCAACGTATTGCCGTAGGGTGCAACTGGATGTCGCTTCCGGGGCTTGAATACACCATGAACGACCTGGTAAAAGTGAACATGGCCAAAGTTTTTGAAGTGGCCTATCAGGAAATGATGCAGGATAAATCAGACAAACCATCCACCGAACGTTTGTGGACTATTTACACTCCACATCTGGCTAAAGCAGTTCGGACAGCCGCTGACGGAATCCGTCACCAACTGAAATACCAGAAATACAACGAACCGGAATTGATCTTAAACCTGCTTAGTCATGGCCCGCTTGAACGGGGACTTGATGTGAGTGACGGAGGCGCAGAATATTACAATCTGGCTATCGACGGTGCAGGCCTGGCTATTGTTGCCGATTCGTTTGCTGCCCTTCAACTCCGGATTGAAGAAGAAAAGAAAACAAGCTGGGAAGAAGTGACCTATCATTTGGAGAGTGATTTTGAAGGCATTGAAGGCGAAAAAATCAGGCTATTGTTGAAAAACAGTCCGCGCTACGGACAGGGAAACTCACTGGGCGACCAATGGGCAAAAAAGATAGGTGAAGAATTTACCCAACTGGTTCGCCAAGAATCCAATCCGGAACTTCGTCACACGTTTATTCCCGGATTCTTTTCATGGGCAAACACCATTGGCTTTGGTCAACATGTGGGCGCAACACCCAATGGACGGAAAAGCAAAACCCCGATTTCGCACGGTGCCAATCCGTGTCCCGGGTTTTCGAAAGACGGGGCGTCATTGGCATTGGCCTGTGCTGTTGCCCAGATTCAGCCCGGATTTGGGAACACGGCCCCGATGCAATGGGAACTCGACCCCACACTGGCCACACAGGATCAGGCACAATTGATTGGCTCCATCATCAAAACCCATTTCGAACTGGGAGGAACACTGATCAATGTGAATATCATGGACAAAGACCAAATTCTGGATGCCCATAAAGACCCGGCAAAATATCCTGAACTGGTAGTTCGTGTAACCGGTTTCACGGCCTATTTCTCGATGTTAACCCCTGAATTCAGGCAACTGGTTGTCGAACGCATTCTCGAGAGCTGAAAAAAATGTTACGAGTTGCAAGTTGCGTGTTTCGAGAACCCGTAACTCGCAACCCGTAACCCGTAACAATTAATAAAAACCCGATCACTTTATGACTCAATCAACCCAACAAAAAAATAATTCCTATTTAATATTTATCGCACTGACCGCGGCTTTCGGAGGATTTCTGTTCGGCTACGATACAGCCGTAATTTCAGGAACCATTAGCCTGGTTAAACAACAATTCGCCTTATCGACCCTGATGGAAGGCTGGTTTGTAAGTTCTGCCCTGGTAGGCTGTATCCTCGGGGTAATGATGGCCGGAGAAATGTCGGATCGTTTCGGACGAAAAGCATCGCTCATCGTTTCCGGATTATTGTTCTGCGCATCGGCCTTTGGTTGCGCGCTGTGCGGCTCACATACCGAACTAATCATCTTCCGGTTGGTTGGCGGACTGGGAATTGGAATTGCCTCCATGCTTTCGCCACTTTACATTTCCGAAGTTTCGCCGGCAAAAATTCGAGGCCGGATGGTGGCTTTGTACCAACTGGCCATTTGCCTGGGAATTGTGGCCGCTTATCTAGCTAATGCCGGGTTAATGAAACTAAGTGTCAGCCCCGGGTTATTCTCGGATGGCGGAGTATGGCATAAAGTTTTTGTAACAGAAGTATGGCGATCGATGTTTGGAGCTTCAGCCATTCCTGCGATTTTCTTTTTTCTGGCCATGTTCTTTGTTCCCGAAAGTCCACGTTGGTTTGCAGCCAAAGGAAACAACGACAAAGCAGAAGCTATTCTTGCCAAAATCAACGGTTCGCTGGTCGCACGACAAGAACTAAGCTCTATTAAAGAAACATTGGCCAAAGAAGAAAAAGGCTCATGGGCCGTATTGTTTCGTCCGGGAATACGCATCGCCATGTTTGCCGGAATTGCACTGGCACTGCTATCACAGTTCACCGGAATCAATGCCATTATCTACTACGGACCACGCATCATGGAAGAAGCTGGACTGAAGCTGGGCGATGCCTTGGGCGGACAAGTAGTCATTGGCATTGTAAATGCAGTGACCACCGGTTTCGCCATCTGGAAAATCGATCAATATGGCCGTAAAAAGCTGCTCAATATTGGCGTTGCCGGAATGTTTTTTTCATTGCTGGCCGTTGGCCTTTTATTCCTGCTGAAACAAACCGAAGGGTTTCTGCTAATTGGATGTATCATCGCCTTCATCACCTTTTTCGAAATTGGCTTTGGGCCTGTCATCTGGGTACTTCTATCCGAAATATATCCAACAAACGTGAGAGGTAGAGCCATGTCTATCGCCACTCTGATGTTATGGGTCGGTACTGCAATTATTGGTCAGGTTGTGCCATGGATGCTCGAAACCTTGTCACCTGCAATTACATTCTTTGTTTTTGCCCTTTGTTGCATCCCGGTTACTTTCATTCTGAGATTAATTCCTGAAACCAAAGGCTTATCGCTGGAAGACATTGAAAATGAATGGAAGATTAAGTAAAACTAAAACCTTACGATGCTAAAAACAGAACAAACAAAAATGAAGATTAAACCTGAAACCAACCGAATACGATGTATTCTCCTCGGTATTATTTTGTGGAATGGAGTTCTTCTTTCATTCGGACAAGTGAACTCGGGAGCTACTATTTCAGCACCTTCGAAACTGTTGGATGGTAAAACACCAGTAGCCAACTGGATCTGGGATTCGGGCGAAGATAATCCGAAAAACTATTACCTGATGGTTCGAAAAACCATTGAGCTGAAGCAAGTTCCCTCCGAAGCCAAAGCGTTCATTTCGGCCTATTCGTATGCCGATGTATATATCAACGGCAAGCTGGTTGAGCGTTGCCCCACGAATTGCGACCCGGAATATCAGGTGTATGAACAATACGATTTATCAGGCTATTTTCAGAAAGGGGAAAACACGATTTCGGCACTGGTGTACAACTTTGGACTCGGAATGTCGCACCGGATTAATGCACGCGGCGGCTTCTTTTTTCAGGGAAAACTGACCTTCGACAAAAACAACATTCAGCTAATCACCAGCGATCAATCGTGGAAAGTTGCCAAAGCCGAAGCCTGGGACAACGCTACTGAACTGCGCACCGGAAATGCAGAACGCAGGCCAAACCTGATTGGCTTTATCGAAAAATATGATGCCCGAAAAATGCCCGAAAACTGGAAAGCACCTGAGTTCGATGACTCAAAATGGCAAGCTGCCAAAAAATTGGGAATTCCACCGTTTGCTCCCTGGAACAGCATCGTCGAAATCAACCGGCCTCCACTTTTCCGCGAAAGAGTTTATCCGGTGAAACACTGGTTTGCCGGTGATAAAATCGTTTACGACTTTGGAAAGGAAATCACCGGAACACCAGTCATCGAACTATTTTCGAAGTACGACGGAGCGCGTTTCGAAATGGGAACCTCGGAACGCGTTTTGCCCGACAGCACCATCCTGTACAAAAAACGAGTCGATTATACCGATTGTTACCTCAGCAAAAAAGGACTGCAAACGTGGAGCCCGCTGACCTGGCGCGGGTTTCGATACCTCTGCCTTTCGGCCAGCGACAGCCTGATTTTCAAAAGTGTGTCGTCGGTTAGCCAGCATTACAATTATACTGATGAAGGTAGCTTTGAATGTTCGGATCCATTACTAAATAAAATTTACGAAACCGGCATTTTTACCCTGAAGCTTTGCGCGCAAGACACTTACATGGATACTCCCTGGCGCGAACAAACCCAATACATTGCCGGCGACAGCCGTTATTTGCAGAAGTACGCCTATTATCCGTTCGGACTTAGTTCCGAATACCTGATGCACTACAACATTTTGTCGGGTATCTGGTCGCAACGCTGGAAAGATGACGGCTCCATCCGCTCGCGCTACCCTACCGACTGGTTGCTGGGCGAAAACACTTCGGCTTACCTGGTCGATTATGAGCTGGAATACGTGATCATGTTGGATGAATATTACCAGTATTTCGGTAATGCCAATCTGTTGCGCCAGATCTACCCGAACCTTAAAAAGTTGATGGGCTACCTGGAATCGCTTGTTGGAAAAGAACATGGATTGCTTTCGAAAGTTCCGGGATGGATCGTGCTCGACCACCCCGACACGTATCCGATGGATCAGAAAGGCGAAATAACCGGACTGAACTGCCTTTATTATGGCGCATTAAACCAGGCTGCTTTGGTCGCCGGAACGATAAACGGCGACCAGCAACAAGCTGATGTGTGGACAAAAAAAGCCGAAGAACTGAAAGTAAACATCAAAAAATGGCTTTGGTCGCCCGAAAAAGAACTCTACCTCGACAGCTACGGAAGTAAAAAATGCAGTCAGCAAACGCAGGTCTATGCCATGCTCTACGGCTTGGTCGATCCGGCAGAAAAAGCCAATCTGGTTGAAAAAGTGGCCGCCGATAACCGTAGCAGCGAACAATCATTTGCCTATTATGTGCTGTATTCCATGTTCGATGCAAAACCGCAATGGTCGCTCGACTACATCCGAAAATACTGGGGTGAGCAAATGAAATTACCGCTATTCAACGGAGGGTGGCACGAAGCCTGGGACATCGCCAACTGGCCCAGGGAAATAGCAACAAGCTCACACGCCTGGTGCTCCGGACCAACAGCTTTGCTTCCGCAAAAAGTATTGGGCGCTGAACCTGTCTCTGCCGGCTGGAAAACCTTCTCGGTAAAACCCAATCCCTGCGATCTGAAATGGGCCAAAGGAATTGTGCCAACAGCTTATGGAGCTATTTCGATCGATTGGAAAATAGACGACAATGGAACTTTCAGTCTGTATGTTTTGGTACCTGAAAAAACTACTGCTGAAATAGCAGTTCCGGCAGCCGATCCTCTGAAGGTAAGCGTGAACGGAAAACCAAACAACAAATTCCGGAATGAAAATGGGAAAGTTATTTTTCAGGCACTTCCGGGAGAATATGAAATCAAATCAATTAAATAAATATAAATGAACCACATAGACACACAGAAATTTAATAAAAAACTATGTGACCTATGTGGTTAAACAATTCAGTTAAACATGAAAAAATTTTTATTAGTCGCGTTTGCTGCTTTCACCTTTTGCAGTTATACACAAGCCAAAGATTACCCAATTACCAGCTATGGAGCCAAAGCTGACGGGAGAACCAACAACGGCCCGTTCATCCAAAAAGCTATTGACGAAGCTTCGGCCAATGGTGGCGGAAAAGTGATTATTCCGCCCGGGAACTTTGCTTCCGGAGTTTTAACCTTAAAATCCGGCGTAAACCTTCACCTCGATTTAGGTGCATGTTTGTTGGGAAGTGTCACCCGTACCGATTACGACAACCCTATTGCCATGGCCTTCCTGGTTGCTAAAGACCAAAAGAACATTTCAATCAGCGGCGAAGGGGTAATCGATGGACAGGCCGGAGAGTTGATGCTTGATGTTTTCCGTATGCTGCGCGCCGGAACCCTCATCGACAATGGAGGCTGGAGTGTACGTCCATCTGAAGGAGTACGCCCGATGCTGGTCGTATTCAAAGGTTGCGATCAGGTAAACATTTCAGGAGTTACCATGAAAAACGCGGCCAGCTGGGTGCAGGATTATATCAATTGCACCAACCTGACTATCGACGGAATCAAAGTTCAAAGTACTTCGTACTGGAACAACGACGGGATCGATATTTCTGATTGTAAAAATGTAAAAGTGATCAACTGTTTCGTGAATGCTGCCGACGATGGCATTTGCCTGAAATCGGAAAAAGCAGGCAACTTCTGCGACAATGTTTATGTGGCCAATTGTACCATCCGCTCGAGTGCCAGTGCATTCAAAATGGGAACCGCATCGTATGGCGGATTCAAAAATATCAAAGTCGAAAACCTCACCATTTTTGACACGTTCCGCTCGGCGATTGCCATCGAATCGGTTGATGGCGGACATATTGAGAACATCGATATTCAGCACATTAAAGCTACCAACACCGGAAATGCTATTTTTATTCGTCTCGGACACCGCAACAAAAAAGCAGAGGCCGGTTCGGTAAAAGGTATTTACATTGCCGATGTGAAAGCCGAAATTCCGCTTCACAAACCTGATCAGGGTTACCCACTCGAAGGTCCTCCGGATGTAAATAGTCCCGACAAAGAAAAAATGCCTGCCCGTCGTTCCGGCTATCCGTTCTTCGGACACCCCTGGTTACCGTTTAACCTGTTGCCATCGTCGATTGTCGGAATTCCCGGACATATCATTCAGGATGTCACCCTCGAAAATGTTGAAATCACTTATGCCGGAGGTGCCAGCAAAGAGATTGCCTGCATTCCGCCTGACCAAGTAACTTCCGTTCCTGAATGTGAGCCCGATTATCCCGAATTTTCGATGTTTGGTGAATTGCCCGCCTGGGGATTTTATGTACGACATGCAGAAGGAATCCGGATGAAGAATGTAAAAATCAGTTATAAAACCGACGACTTCCGCCCGGCCATGGTTTTCGACGATGTGAAAGGAATCAAACTGGAATCTGTAGAAATTCCAACAGCCAAAGATATGCCGGTGGTACTGCTGAATAAGGTATCCGGAGAAAAATTAGAAGGACTAAGGATGCCCGTTGATGAGGCAAAAGGAATCCGAAGAATGAATAAATAGCCGAAGAATAAATCATGAAACATTTTAGATCATCTAGTCTGATTTTCGCGCCGATACGTGACCCGGAATGACACAATAAAAAACAAAAATTATGAGGTATCACTTAAAATCAAAACAAATAATAGCCCGGATGGCTGTCATCATAGTCATTTTCGCGGTTGTTTTACTTACTGTACAGTCGTGTACGCAAAAAGTAAAAACATTCGGATATGCTTCTTCCTATTATAAAATAAAACTCACTGATACGGTTCCTTTTGTACGTTATTTTTCGGTTGACGGACTTGGAAAAGCTCAACTGGAGTACAATCCGGTGAAATGGGAAAAACCGTCCGGAGTAAATAAATATGAACTGAGAAAAGTTTCAGATACTGAAGTCCGGATTTTCAAAAAAGGAACTTCGGGAGCTGCCGAATGGACATTTAAATTCGGGGAGAAGCAATTCACGGTAAGCTCGGTGTTCAATCCTGAAAACAACACAAGCGAAATTGATTTCCGTTTCGACCAACGTAAAAATCACACCACCCTGCTTGGATTAATGCCTGACCGGAAAAAGACAGAACTACCGGCCGTTCTGCATCTGCCTGATATGGGAACATTTCAGGTTACGGCCAACCAATCCAAGGCATGTGTACATTTCGATGCCAGCCGGAAGAAGGGCAACAAATTCGTTTCGGTGAAACTTCCGGCGGCAACCAGTCAGCAATCCGAAGTAACCTATACTTTTACGGTGGCTTCCATTTATCCGGATTTCCCGGGCGTAGAGCAGGAAAAATATGACGGATACCGCCTTAACTACCTCAACCTGTTCCAAGTCAATCCGAGACTGGCTGTTATTGCCAACAATTCGGCCAGCGATCCATGTGCGCTTACCCTGTTTATGCCATCAATACTGGCGTTGCACACACCCCCTCTGGCAGGTTCTCTTACGGCTCTCGATTTGCTCCGGATGTCGGTTGAACGGTATATCGATGGTATGAAAGCCTACGGAATGGTTGGCTACACTACCGGGTACGAAGGCAGTGACGCCATTGCCTGGAATTCACCCTACAACTCGCTCGACACTTATCCTTCGCTGGTTATTGCTGCCTGCAATTACATCAGAGGATCAAAAGACCTGGAATGGGCCCGCCAGAACTTCCCAAAAATCAAAGAATGGATGGAAGTAGAAATGAAACATGACAATGACAAAAACGGACTGGTAGAATATGAATTGAGCGGAAACTCGGGATCGTGGAGCGCCAAAGATCGCCCGGCCAACTGGTGGGATACGGTTGGCTACGGACACGAAGATGCCTTCAGCAACGCGCTCACCTACGAGGCTTTAAACCTGATCAGCGCAACTGCTGAATCGCTCGATTTGAAAGAGGATGCAACACATTACAAACAGCTTGCAGAAAAACTGAAGAACCAATATTTTAAAACATTCTTTAACCCGGAAACCGGCGTTCTGGCCGGATGGCGAAGTAAAGACGGAAACCTGCACGATTACTATTTTGTAGCCACCAATAGTGTCGCCATCTATTTTGGATTGGTTCCCGACGATCAGGTAAAAAGTATTATGACCACGATGTGGAACAAGATGCAGGAAGTGGGCTTCACCAATTTTAAACTGGGAATCCCGGGAAACCTGATACCAATACCGAAAGCAGATTATACAAACCCGAATCCACGATGGGGAGGCGGAATCAAAGAAGATGGTAGCGATGCTTTTCAGCAATACGAGAACGGTGGAGCATCACTAAACTGGACATATTTTACGCTGAAAGCTCTTCGCAAAGCGGGGCTTACCGAGCAACTCCGGATAGCAACGGATGGACTGCTTGCAGGTATTACTGCCGGTGATTTTCAGGGACCAGCACCAACAGGCGACATGACCAAAGACTGGAAAACATGGAACGGTGAATGCTGGGGCTACGAAGGCTATCTCTGCGACGGCTACCTGATGTTGTTGGCCCTTAATCCCGAGGATCAATAGCTTAATAATTTAACATCAGGGTTCAGGGTATTGATTCTCAGTCGTCAATACTATTAAATCGCATATCTTATCTTGTTGTCATAGTGATATCTAGATACTAAATCTTTATGAGACAACTAAAACAGAGGCTGTCAAATTTTATTTTTTGACAGCCTCTTCTATTTCAATGCGTGGGCCCAACTGGGCAAGCATCGCACCATTTATTGGAGGATTACAAGGTTGTATTAAATTTTATGAGTGCTGGGGAACAAAAGAAAAAATTCAAAATGTAGTTTTCGCTGTCGTTCTAAAAAACTTGTAGAATCTCGGCCAACTCTGCGCGCGTAGAGGTATAAAAATGCCAACCCCTATATAACAGCCAGTTGCAAAAGATTAAACCCAGAATGCTGATGATTCAGAAACGAGCCATACTCTTTTTATAATGTGCTTATTTCATCTGTTTATAATTTGTTTCTTAATTGCCAGATGGAACTCGCCATCATAGTCATACTCCTGTGTGTGGTTATTTCTCATGGCTCGTTTCATATCGTTTCAAATAATGCTTTTATTGAAATAGCAACTTAATGGATTGAAAAAGCAGGAATACCTGTTTGAAAAACTAAGCGGGAAGGACTTTTTTAAGGAAGTGAACAAAGGTACCTTTTCCATCATGACTTTTCAAGGTTGACCGAAAAGGAGGTGCTGGTAGCAGATGAAATCATGAACGCACTATTGCAGGAATATCAAAAGGGTTCCCACTATAAAGATTTTTGATTAAAAACATTGTCTTAAGGGAACAACTAAACTAATTCAATAACACTACCCCCACAGAGCCGCGGGGTAGTCCATTATTTTCTTTCAGGTTGTGAACTCATAAAGTTATTCTGTTTTCGAATTCAGAATAACACTTGACGGACATCTCGCCTCTCGTAAAAGCTTTTTTGCTTCACGAAGCGCACATTTCATAAAATATGCGTAGTTAAAAAGTTCCACCTAGAGAATCAAAATTGATAAATGTCGTGTATAAACAAAAGCAATAAGATAAGGCAAATCTGTATTAACATTATCTAACATTTTCATCGTCTATATTTCAATAGCATTCATCTTTATTATTATATACAATAGTTCGTTCAAGAAACAATAAAAATTAAGCGACCAATATCTTTTAAAACTGAAAATCTTACAAAGTCGATGAGTTAAACCTGCTAATTATTCAGGAGGTAATCAATTACACCTTGATTGAGTCTGATTTATAACAGTAGCAGAAGGAGAAAAAGGACGAAAAGAAGCAATTCAACTGTCACAAATATTTACTAAATTTGTGACAAAACAATTTGTAGTACAAAGATGCAAAGCATTGAAGAACAAATAGAAAGATTAGTATTAGCTAAACCAAGAGGAACTTTATTTTTTCCTGAAGATTTTGAATATACTGGTTCATCAGAAGCTATACGCAAAGCTTTACAGCGATTAGAAAACAAAGGAAGCATAAGAAGAGTCGCTCATGGAATATATGTACGACCAAAAGAAAGTTCATATATAGGAGAAGTTATGCCCACCGCAGAGGAAGTTGCTGAAGGTATTGCTAAAAGAGATAAAATAAGAATTGTTCCAACAGGTGTATATGCATTACATGCATTGGGTTTAAGCACACAGATTCCATTAAAGCTGGTCTTTTTAACAGACGGGGCAGCACGTACTATAAAAGTCGGCAAAAGAACCATAAAACTGAAAAGGACTACACCTAAAAACCTGATGGCTAAAGGTAAAATTAGTTCTTTGGTGATTCAGGCATTGCGAGAAATTGGTAAGGATAAGGCAAGCCAAACGGAATTAAAGCAAATCATTAAACTATTAAAAGAGGAGGACCAGCAGCTCTTAAAACATGACATTAAGCTGGCACCGGAATGGATCAAACAAATTATGAAAGAAGCAATCAATGCATAAATTCTACAATATACCCGATGAGGCTAAAGCCGAAATTCTCCGGGATGCCGGTGAAAGAACAAACCTGCCTGCTTATGCTGTCGAAAAGGACTGGTGGGTAATACAAACCCTTGCTATTCTTTTTGAAATGGAAATCGGAAAACACATGGTGTTTAAAGGCGGTACATCACTGAGCAAAGCCTGGGGCCTGATTGAACGGTTCTCAGAAGATATTGATTTGGCCGTTGATCGCAGATTCTATGGTTTTGAAGGTGACCTGGGAAAAAAGCAGCGGACAAATCTTCGGAAGAAAGCAAATACTTACATTACAGAACAGCTTTATCCGGAACTAAGTTTCCGGTTTAAGGAAAAAGGAGTGGAGGTTAAACTTGAATTGGAAGAAATAACGACGAGTGATCAGGATCCGATAATCATACTTGTTAATTACCCCAATGTAATCGAATCGCCTGGCTACTTAAGACCAAGAGTTCAGATAGAATTGGGATGCCGGTCACTGATTGAGCCGTTTTCAATTCGTACTTTCAATTCATTTTTGGATGAAAGTTATCCCGATACCTCATTTGCCGGGCAACCAATTCATGTTCCGACTGTTGATCCCGAGCGAACCCTTTTGGAAAAAATATTCCTCTTACACGAAGAGTTTCAGCGTCCGGAAAAAAAGGTCAGGGTTGACCGAATGAGCCGTCATCTTTTTGATATCTACAAATTAGCGACATCTCCATTTGCAGACAAGGTTCTGTCCAACCAGGAACTTTATGTTGAGATTGTCAAACATCGTCTATCTTTCACAAAACTTGGAGGTGTTGACTATAGGCTGCATAATCCAGGAACAATTAATCCAATTCCCCCGACCAATTTGCAGGATGTCTGGAAAAGAGATTATTCAATCATGCAGGAACAAATGATTTATGCTGATTCTCCAAGTTTTGAGGAGATGCTTGAGGCCATAAAAAACTATATCTCAAAAATAAACCAGTTGGCCTGGCAAATCATTGAATAACAGCGAATGCCGCTCAACCTAAAATCAAATCATGTAATCATTAATGGGTACTAAAAATTAAATAATGTTCTTTGAAATTCTTTATTCATCGCAATTGTAGCGTTTTTTTGTAGCGTGACGATTTGAATTGATGATTGGTTTTTAGCTTTAACAAAAGCACCAATCTCATGAATCAAGGCAAATACATCTTCGCACAACTTACAGATTTTTTACCTCGCAGGATTTTTGATCGAATAGTTGAAAACCATCAGGGTAACAAGTATGTCAGACATTTCACATGCTGGAACCAAATGCTCTGCATGGTTTTCGGACAACTCACTTCCAGAGACAGTATGCGTGATTTAATGTTGAGCCTTGAAGCTCACGGATCCAAGTATTATCATCTGGGTCTGGGTTCGACCGTCACCCGCAGAAACCTGGGCAAGGCAAACGAAAAACGTAGTTATAAGATCTTTGAAGAGTTTGCCTACGTCTTGATCGAAGAAGCCAGAAGAAGCTGTTATAAAGACGATTTCGAGATCGGTGTTGATGGCAATATTTATGCTTTGGATTCCACAACGATAGACCTGTGTTTAAGTGTCTTCTGGTGGGCTGAATTCAGAAAGCATAAAGGAGGAATTAAACTTCATACCCTTTACGATGTGAAGACCTCCATTCCAAGCTTTTTGCACATCACAACTGCCAGTGTTCACGATGTCAATATTTTGGATCTTATCCCTTATGAAACAGGGAGTTTTTACATTGTTGACAAAGGATACATCGATTTCAAACGACTGTACAGATTGCACTTAAAAGGATCGTTTTTTGTCACAAGAGCTAAAGACAACATGCGATTTAAACGAATGTATTCCAGTGCAGTTGACAAAACAACAGGAGTCCTTTATGATCAAATTGGTCGGCTGGAAACATGCTATTCCAGAAAAGATTATCCGGGAAAGCTGCGCAGGATCAAATATTACGATCAAAATCGGGATCGAACCTTCATCTTCATAACCAATAATATGGATCTGAAAGCTGAAGAAATTGCCATGTTGTACAAGAAACGTTGGGAGGTTGAGCTGTTATTCAAATGGATGAAACAGCACTTGCGGATAAAATCCTTTTGGGGAACAACCATGAATGCTGTCAAGGTCCAAATTTATTGTGCGATCATTGCTTACTGTCTGGTTGCCATTGTCGGTAACAAATTGAAAGTTGATCGCTCAATCTACGAAATACTACAGATTCTCAGCATCTCTCTACTCGACAAAACGCCTGTAAGAGAAATACTTACAAAATGCGATTACAAGAATGTCAAAGAACTAAATTATAAACAACTAACAATCAGTGGGTTTTAAGTGCCCACTAGTGTCATGTAATCATTAGAAGATCAACTATTAACTCATGTTGAACGGAAAATTGCAGGAACCAGCCAACATGTTTTTTGATCAATTGTCAATCAGGCCTATCCCCAGGTAGTTTGTTCGATTATACTTTACTATTATTAGAGACATTGTAATATATTATAAATGTCGTGCATTTACTATTTTATTGTGTTGTGCGATTACTATTTTATTCTGCGATAATATTGTTAATGAATGAATTAGAAACGTATTTCTTTAGCTTTAAAATTCCAAGAAGACTTAAACAGATGGTATTCTATTCGCTCAAAACGAAATAGTGACATCAACTGAAAAGTCGTTTGTATAATTGTACTTTCATACAAAAAGTCGTTTGAGTTTTTGTATTTGGATGGGCAGATTATCTGCAAAAGGTGATAAAAAAAGCTAAAAAATGGAAGTAATTTAGAATTTTTGTATTAAATTAATAATCAGTGATTTAAGTGTCATTTTTTTGCTGATGAGTAATTCCGTGAGTTGCTTGAGTTGGAGAATTTTAGATAGGTGATATTTAGCGGTTTAGGCCATTTGGTTCGAATCCAGTACAGCCCACAAAACTAAAAAGCGGAAATGAAAATTTCCGCTTTTTAGTTTAACAGGATCAAAGGAATAGTTTTACTTTTTCAATTGATCTTCAATTGTTTGATCAATCACTACATCATTCGAAACAGAAACGTCTTTGGCTACAAAGAGTCCTAAAACTGGCTTCCCATCGGTTGAGGTAAAATTGCTTTTTATGTTGGCTGTTGGAACACTGAACAGCGAACCGGTACTGCTCTGATTAATCATCTGCAAATAAAACTTATAGGCAAATTCTGAGATTGAAGTCTGCTTTACCGTGATGGTATCATTCAGGTTGAGCATCCGTTCTTCCGGTTTGTTCGTATCATGAAAATCAGTGTAGATCTCAAGTTTCGAAATATAATTGCCATCTACAAATTCGTCGCTGGCAATAGCTAAACGGTCAGCCTCATGGATGAGTGTATCGTTCACATAGACATCCCATTTGTAGAAATTACCCAACCCCTGAGGTTCTTGCCCATACGAAAATACGCCCAGAAAGAGCTTATCTCCGCGCAGCGACGGAAAAATCTGAATCGAGTCAATCGGTTCAACCTTTGTCAGCTTGTCTTTGGCTGTTAAGGTTTTGCCTTCCGACAGGATGGTCAACGTATATTCGCGGCCGGCAACTCCAAAATAATCGGCGTTTTCAGGAACCCGATAAAATCCTTTTTTTTGCTGATCTTCAACCAGGGTAACCGAATTGGCCGGACTTGCGTTGTCTGAAACAGTTACTACTGCGCCACTGATTCCGGGATAAGTTTCATCCTGATTCACCTTCAGCGTTTTATACAAAAATACAGTTGGCTCGTCCTGAGTCGTTATGCTGGCCTCCACACCAAGCAGATTCAGGCTTTCGTCGTTCAGCTTCACGTCAATAACATCTTCGCAGGAGGTTAAAAGAACAAACGAAATCAGGAAGACAGCAAAAGTCCGAAGTCCGAAGTGCCGCTCCCTGAGTAGCGTAGCGTAGCGAAGGGAGTTTTCTATAGTGTGCAAATATTTTTTCATGATTGTCGGATTTTAAAAGTTAAAATTGTAAGTGATAGACGGAATCATACTGCCGATGATAGATAAACGGGTGGCTTCCGAAACATTGGGGTTGTCCTCGTTCTGACGGAAGGTGACCGAATAGGCATTCCTTCGGGCATAAACATTGTAAACCGAGAAGTTGAGCGACTGTTTTACCTTTTTCCGGTCGTTTTTCTTAAAGTCGTAAGTAGCCGAAAAGTCGAGACGGTGATAGTCAGGAATACGGTCGCTGTTACGCGCCGAATAGTAATAAAAGGTATTACCCTGAACGTCGTATTTGGCAATGGGGTAAGAAGTCGGGTTTCCGGTAGAAAACACCCAGGTGGATGATAGGCTCCAGCGTTTGCTCAGTTCGTAATTGGCCACAAACGAAACATTGTGGGTGCGGTCGTAACTCGATGGGTAAGCTTCTCCCTCGTTAATGCCCGGAATTTCGCGCATCGATTTCGACAAGGTGTAACTTAGCCAGCCCGTCAGCCTGCCTGCTTGCTTTTTGGCGTACAATTCCAATCCGTAGGCATAACCTTTCCCGCGTAGCAACTCGGTTTCGAGGTCTTCATTCAGGAACAATTCTGCACCATCAATGTAATCAATCACGTTGTCCATCTTTTTATAATAGACTTCCGCCGAAGTTTCAAACATGTTATCCTTGAAATTCCGGAAATAACCCAATCCAACCTGATTGGCTATCAGCGGTTTGATGTAGCTGTTGCTTGGAAGCCAGATGTCGAGCGGTGTGGGAGAGTTGGTATTCGAAATCAGGTGAAGGTTTTGCGCCATTCGGTTGTACGATGCTTTAATGGAGCTTTCGGGTGTCAGCATGTATTTCACAGCCAACCGTGGCTCCAGATTGTGGTAAGGTGGTGGAATCAGTTCTCCCGGGCCATATTCTTTCACATCAGTAACTTCATCATCATTGGGTTGCTCCGGATTTTGGTATTCGCGTACTTTTCCTTTCCCGATTTGCTGAAAATAGGAGTAGCGCAATCCATATCTCAGGGTTAATTTTGGGCCGATGCTTTGCTCATTCGAGACATACAACGAGTTGTCAATGGCGTTGTAATTCGTCAGTTTCAGGTCGGTAAAATAAGAACCTTCGTTGGCATCAACCTCTCCCGGTTCAAAATGATGATAAATCAGGTTAACGCCGAGAGTTAATTTGTTTTTAGAGTTCAGGTACCACGAAAAATCTTCCTTGAAATTGTAATCCGAAATCTGTGAAGTCCAGTCGAACTGATCAGCCGCATTTCCGGGAACGCCCAGGTTGTAATTGTATCTGGAGAAAATAAACGAGGTATTGGAGAATAATTTATTACTGAAGAGGTGATTCCACCGCACAGTGGAAGTGAGGTTTCCCCAACGCATGTAAATCGATTCGCCAGCTTTGAAATAATCATCCCCGGTATAAGCCGAAAGGTAGATCCGGTTTTTATCATTAATCTCAACATTGGTTTTCAGGTTCAGGTCGTAAAAATACAGTTGGTTGTCTTTCAACTCTTCCAGTCCCATTAGTTTACCCAGGTAATCGGCATAAGTGCGGCGGCCTGAAACGATGAAACTCCATTTATCCTTAATAATGGGGCCTTCAACCGTCAACCGGCTCGAAATATTGCCGATACCGCCACTCATACCCAACTGTTGCGAGTTTCCGTCTTTCATGCGGATATCAATTACCGATGAGGCTTTTCCACCATATTCCGCCGGAATACCACCTTTATATACCTGCACGTCTTTAATCGCGTCGGAATTAAATACTGAGAAGAAACCCAGCAAATGCGAGGCGTTATAAACCGGTGCCTCGTCCAGGATCATCAGGTTTTCGTCGGGGCCACCGCCCCGCACATACAACCCCGAGCTGCCTTCGCCGCCATTCTGGATGCCGGGCAGCAGTGTGATGCTTTTGATGATATCGACCTCGCCCATAAACGAGGGCAGTTTCCTGATCATTTTCACCTGAACTTTTTCCATACTCATCTGGAGACTTTCCACGTTCCGGTTTTTCTTCTCGCCGGTAACCACTACTTCATCAATCTGTTTCGAATCTTCTTCAAGCATCATGTTGAGTTGCTTGTTTTCTTTTAGGTTGACCAGAGGCGACTGGCTTTGGTAACCGATATACGAATACGTGACGGAATACGTCCCTTCGGGTACCGATATGGAATAAAATCCGTAGGGATTGGTAATTACACCGGTTTTTAAGTCCGGAATGTAAATCGTGGCGCCAATCAGGGCTTCGCCGTTCGACTTGTCTTTCAGGTAACCGCTCAGGGTTACCATACCCGCCAGTCCGGGAAAGGACAGCCCGAGTAAAAGAATAAGAATAATTAGTTGTTTCATTGTTTTGTTTTCTGTTTTCTGAACTTTTTTAATACGAACACTGATCCATACTGACCAAAATCTTTTGGATAAGTTGCAGTCGGTGGAAAGGCAATTACTAACGTTCGCTTGAATTAATTGTTTTTTAATGGCGCCACAAAGGAAGTCTCTTTAAGGAAGACGACGTAAATAAAACCTGTGAAAAGGCATTTTTAGCCGGTGAATGACGGGTTTAAAAGAAATTCAGGGCCCCACTTTTGGAGAGGAGCCCTGAATGAAATGTTTGGTATGGAGATTCTTATTTCTGTAGCGTAGATTTCAGGTATTTTTGGATGGCAGTGTCGAGCAGATTTTCTTGTTCGAGCAGCAATTCAACAAACTCGCGGAAAGCGCCTTCACCACCTTTACGTTTTAGCCTGATTTTAGCGTATTTTTCCATGTAGTTGCAGGCATTGGCGGGTATAGCGCTAAACCCTACTGCCTGAAGCAGCATGGCATCATTCAGGTCGTCGCCAATATAAGCTACTTCCTGAAGCGAAATGTGCAATTCGGCACACAACTTTTCGGCTACTTCGAGCTTATTTTTGACCCCGATAAACAGGTGGTTGATTTTCAGTTTTTCGGCACGCCGCCAAACAATTTTGGTATTCTCGCCGGAAATAATACCGAACGGAATATCGAGCAGTTGCAGGAAAATAACTCCGGCACTGTCAGCAGTATTAAATTTTTTTAGCTCATTCCCTGTCTGATCGTAATACATCCCCCCATCAGTCCAAACCCCGTCAATATCCGATAAAACCAATTTAATTTTCATTTCAGGCTACTTTTAATTTGTGTTTTGTGATTCAATTATCCGATCATTTCAGGATATATAATTTCGTTTGCCGGAATAGCAACCAATGCTTTTTGTCCGACGATTTTAGCTCTTTCGGCCCATTTAAAACCATTTCCGGGGCTGAGCATATGCAGGTCTTTTTCGGTAATTACCTCGCCAACGGCAATACTACGCAGGCTGGCAATGGAACGTTCCAACTTGACACGTGTTGCTTCAACTTTTTCGTTGACAAAGATACCATATTGCCCGATAGCATATTCGGTATTCCTGATGTCGCGCATCATCCGCCAGATTCCTTCAGGCTCAAGCGATCCGCGATGGTCGGTGCCTTTCATGTTCCGGTCGAGTGTAATGTGTTTTTCAATGATTTCGGCACCCATTCCAACGGCAACGGCTGGCATCAGAATCCCTATGGAATGATCGGAATAGCCAATGGTGTATTGCGGATATTGTTCTTTCAGATAAGTGATGCTCAGCAAATTGATGTTTTGATATTCTGACGGGTACTGCGACAAACAATGCAAAATACTGATGTTCGAATGGTATTTGCTGATAATTTCGAGCGAATCGTCCAGCTCTTTTTTGCCGGTCATCCCGGTTGAGAGAATGATCGGAATCCGGGTTTCGGCCATTGCTTCCAGTAACGGAAGGTTCGTCAGGTCGCGCGAGGCTACTTTCAGACGGTCGGGTGTGAACAGGCGCAACATCGAAAGGCAGCCTTTGGCGCAAAGGGTTTCAACAAATTCGAGCCCTTTTGATTTGGCATAGCGGTAAACCTCCAAATGCTCTTCGTCATTCAGTTCCAGAAATGCTCGGTGTTCGCCGTATGTTTTTCCGAATGAGTGGGGGTTTTCATACGGGCGGTGCATTTCAGAAGCCGAAAGTTCCTCGTTCAGGTCGCGGCGGGTCATTTTCACTGCGTTCATCGGCATCAGTTTCTGCCCGAAAAGATGATCGATAACTGGCTCGGTAATCACATCGATCAGTTTCTTGGCAATCTCAACTTCGCCATTGTGGTTCTGCCCGATTTCACCGATAATATAGGTTGATTTTGACATTTCAGGTATTTAGGATTGTTTTGTTTCCAATTTACGATTTGATGTTTTGCAAATACAACGACTCCCGTGGTATTGGCTCGTCTTATTTTTGATTTTTTTCAATCTCCTTTTTCATGGCTTCCAGAATTTCCGGATGTTGGTCGAGCCAGCCAACGATTTCGGGAACTGCAAAATTAGGGTTTTCCTTGCTGATTGCTTCAAATATTTTTTGCTGTATTTCAAAATCCTCCGAGGTATCCAGTGTCATCCGGATATCAGTGCGCGAGAATACCAGCGTATCGGCCTGAATGAATTGAACCTTAAACAGTTCCGGATTGCCATAAACAAAATTGGTAACATGCTCGTGGTACAACTTTTCGTTGGTCAGTTTCTGAGCTTTTTCAAGTGCTTCGAGCCGGACAGCTTCGGTCCAGAAACCAAAATGAGTGAGGATAGACGGTTTGCCTTCGGCGAGTTGAAAACTCAGGTAATCGGCATCCGATTGGTTAAATTCGGTAATTAATCGTTGCATTCCGGCCAAATCCAAAAACGGGTTATCGGCACAAACCCGGATTATTTTGCTGAATCCCATTTGTTGGGCAGCCTGAATAAAACGGTCGAGCACATCGTTTTCCGACCCCCTGAAAACCGGAACAGCATGTTTTTCGGCCAAAGCACAAATTCGGTCATCAGATGGATTAACGGTAGTTGCCAGCACCGAAGGAATTCCAAGTTTTTTTACTTTTTCGAGCAGTAAATCCAAAATAGATTGCCCCTGATAAAAAGGCAGGATGACCTTTTCGGGCATTCGGGTGGAGCCGGTTCGGGCTTGAAGGATAATTCCTAATTGAGACATGATTTATTTAAGAATTCTTAATTGTTTTAGAAACTTATCTGCAATCAAATTCAGATCGTCAGAAATGTGGAAGGCGTAGGATAAACTTACAAATACCACGCTGATTGCCGAACAGCGGATGATCAGGTCGAGCAGAAAATGAATCGGCAGAACCGGGATGAGTTTTCCGACAGCAAACGCCAGAACCCCGATTGCCAAACATTTGATGTGGGTTAATCGATATGGAAATAATTTCATATTCCGCTGGAGGTAGAAAACCCTCAGCAGAGAAGCGCCAGCAACTGACAATAATGACCCGAAAGCAGCACCTACCATTCCCCAAAGCGGGATGAAAATCGAATAAAAGATGACGACCAAAACAACCAGAACACCCAGGGAATAGGTTTGTATTTTGTATTTGTGCGAAGTGCCTATAATCTGTACGCTCGATCCTGTAGAGGAAACAATCAGGCTTGAAAGGGAAATCAGTATAATAACCCAGTCGGTGCCGTCATATTTCGGCCCCAATAACTTAAAGACATTATGCAGGTTTGTAACAATTAGGATAAAGATTAATAAACTTGCAAACAACTGGTTAATACTGCTTTTGTAATAAATGTCTTTGATCGTGTCTATATCTTTATTTTTCCAGGCATCGGCAATGATGGTCGAAGATATTTTGCCCAGTGCAACTCCAGGAATCAGGATTACTGTTCCAAAAAAGAACAGAATTGAATAGACACCGGTTGTGGAAAGGTCCGTGTAAGCGTTCAGCATGACGGTATCAACTTGTTTGAGCGCAGCACTGCTCAATCCCCCAATAATGCCGAAAATCGAGAGACTGATCATTTCTTTCCACAGCGGTGGTTTGAGAAACTCCAACTTGGGCTGAAGATTGAATTGCTTCCGGTAAATAAGTAAGCCTGCCAGATAAATTGCAGGTAAGCTCAGGAAAAATACAAACCCAAAAACAAATTGCGAAAAATTGATCCAATTCAGGAAAAAAGCTCCAAGTAAAAGGAGAGTACCGACACGGTAAACAAAGTCGCTTAAAATTGATCCGGTTGTGGCATCGAAAAGCATCTTATTATAGGTGTCGAGCATTACCGAAAACATCCTGAAAAAGATAAGAGGGATCAGATACCAGATGTATTGCACTAAAAGTGGTGACTTTACCTGATTACTTTCAATGATGTAGGGTTTCAGTAAAAAAAAGGTAATTAGTGAAAGGGCGAAACCAGCCATCCCAACGGCTAAAGTAAGAAACAAAAAACCATTGTGATTATGATCCTTATTCCTGAAATAGGGGAAAAGGCGTTCAATCACTTTCGTGAATCCAAGTGTCGAGAATTGCAAATAAATCGCGGAAACTGCTACCAAAATAGCCGTAAGTCCGATTTGTTCCGACGAGAGTAATTTAATAGACAGGATGGTGTAAAGGAATCCAAGAGCCACACCCATATATGAGTAGATCGAACCCTTGATTGTTTGCCTTTTAATTACGCCCATTTATTTTAGTTATTGACTTAATTCTACTTTGCCTCAATTAAAAAATCAACCTTTTTTAACCCTAAATCCCTAAAGGGAAAGGTTGATTTTTAAGCTTGCTCCCTTTAGGGACGGGGTGAAAAGCTTAAAAATCTTTTCGTTCTGAAAACGGTCAAAGTAGAATTAAAAGGTTTATTTTTGCTTCGCACGAAAATACGAATTAAAAAATTACACCAATCAATACTATGGATACAAAAAATCTCTTGCGCCAATCGCGGCCCTATATCCTTGCTGTTGTTCTCTTTCTGATTATTAGCCTGGTATATTTCTCGCCTGTTTTGGAAGGGAAAAAACTGCAAAGCTCGGATGGAACGCAGTTTAAAGGAATGGCCAAAGAGATTGTGGATTACCGCGAAGCTACCGGAAAGGAAGCGCTTTGGGCGAATAACATGTTTGCCGGAATGCCTGCTTACCTGACTTCCACGGTTTATTCGGGCGAGATCTTCTCAAAAATTCAAAAGTCGGTCACGGCTATTTCGCAACCGGTGATGATTTTGACTTTTAGTTTTGTGTTCTTTTTTATCCTCTGTATTTTGCTCGACATTGGTGTGTGGACCGCATTTGCTGCCAGTTTGGCCTACGGAATGATGACTTTCAGTTTTGTGGTGATGGTTACCGGCCATTTAACCAAGGCACATGCTCTGACTTATACCTCGCTGGTAGTTGCCGGAGTTTTGCTGGCTTTCAAAAAGAATAAAATCGGCGGAAGTCTGATTGCCGCATTGGGCCTGACCTGGATGCTAAGTGCCAATCACTTGCAAATGACCTATTACGCGGCTATTCTGGTGTTGATACTCGGAATAACTTACCTGGTTTATGCCATCCGCGAAAAAACACTTCCGGATTTTGCCAAAACGACCATTTTCCTTTTGGTCGCGGTACTTTTTGCTGTTGGAACCAATTTTTCGCGGTTATATACGACCTACGAATATGGAAAATTCTCTATTCGCGGCCAGTCGGAACTAAGCCTGAATGATGAAAACAAATCGAGTGGTCTCGATAAAAATTATATACTGGATTACAGTTATGATCTGGGAGAAGCCATGACCGCGTTTATACCACGTTTCAAAGGTGGTGGCATGAGCGAACCTCTGGGGACCAGTTCCGAAACGTATAAATTTCTGAAAGAAGCACAGGGAGCCGATACTGCCAAAAAATATGTGGAAAGCGGAATGCCCATGTATTGGGGAAGCCAGCCTATTTCGGGAGCGCCGTTCTATTTTGGCGCGGTGCTGTGTTTCCTTTTTGTGCTCGGGCTTTTTCTGGTGAAAGGGAAAGACAAATGGTGGCTGGTGGCTGTGTTTGTTGTTTCGTTATTGCTGTCGCTGGGCAAAAATTTCTCGATACTTACCAACCTGATGCTCGATTTTTTCCCCGGATACAACAAATTCAGGGATGTTAAAAACATCATTGTCATTCAACAATTTGCCATGGCTTTGCTCGGGGTGTTGGCCATTAAAGAAGTTTATCAGCGAAAAATCAGCTCTGCCGAGTTTCTGAATGGGTTGAAATATGCCTTCGGAATTACCGGAGGGTTGGCCCTTATTTTTGCTGTTTTGCCCGGAATAGCCGGTAGTTTTTCCGGAAACACCGATGCTCAATACCTGCAAATGGGTTGGCCGCAACAATTGATCGACGCGTTGATCGCCGACCGTAAAAGTGCACTTCGCATTGATGCTTTCCGGACATTTGTATTTGTAGCCCTTGCCGCTGCGGGGCTTTGGGCTTACTGGAATAATAAAATTAAAGCGCAGTATGCCATCATTTTGTGGGTGGCCCTGGTTTTAGGCGACATGTGGCCGGTAAACAAAAGGTACTTCAATAACGATAATTTCACATCAAAGAAAGAAGTTGCTGTTCCTTTCCAGGAAATGCCTGTTGATAAAGAAATCAAAAAGGATAAAGATCTGTATTACCGTGTACTGAATCTGCAGAACCCAATGGCCGATGCCCGCACTTCCTATTTTCACAAATCATTGGGCGGCTATCATGGTGCGAAAATGAAGCGCTACAACGAATTGTTCAGCTATGCCATTGATCCGGAAATGAAGCTGTTAATTGGTGGTTTCCAGAAACCGGAGTCGATTGATTCGGTGATGAGCTTATTGCCGGTGATCAACATGCTGAATACCAAATATTACATTTACGACCTGAAACAAGCCCCGCTTTCAAACACACATGCATTGGGAAATGCCTGGTTTGTAAAAGAGGTAAAACTGGTTGATAAAGCCGATGATGAAGTTTCGTCGCTCCGGAATTTTGATCCGAAATTAACGGCGGTTGTAAACAAAAGTTTTGAGCAGAAGATGGAGGGTTTTAAAGCCGGTTCGGGCGATGGTGAAATTAAGTTGACCGAATACCAGCCCAATTACCTGAAGTACGAAGCCACAGTGAACAGTGGTGCTCAGTTGGCGGTTTTCTCAGAAATTTATTACCCGAAAGGTTGGAAAAGTTTTATCGACGGAAAGGAAGTCAATCACATTCAGGCGAATTATGTGTTGCGCGCCATGGTGATTCCGGAAGGAAAACACGAGATTGAGTTTAAATTTGAACCAGCTTCTTATTTTGTTGGAAACAAAGTTTCATTGGCCAGTTCAGTCCTTTTGTTATTGGCAATTGCAGGATATTTGTTTTACAGTTTTAAAATTAAAAAATAATGACAGGCAAAGCACAGCCTCAAAAGCTTAAAAAACGTATTTTTAGATCATATCTGACGTCAACAATCAGTATATCAATGGTTTTGTTCCTGATTGGGTTGCTTGGTGTGGTTTTGCTAAATGCTGAGCGACTAGCCAAGTATGTTCGCGAAAATATTGGGGTGACCTTGATTTTAAAAGATGACATTCAGGAAAGTGATGTAACTGCTTTACAAACCGCTTTGAAAGCCACTGAATTTGTAAAATCGGTTGAATATGTGGATAAGGAAACGGCTGCCGAAAGGCTTAAAAAAGATCTGGGTGAAGATTTTACCGGTTTTCTGGGATATAATCCGCTTTTTGCGTCAATAGACGTGAAACTGAATGCCGCGTTTACCAATCCGGAGAATTTGAGTTTGCTTGAAAAGAAATTTATGGAGTTTCAGCAGGTAAAAGAGGTTACTTTTCAGCGCGATATGGTTAGCATCATTAACGAGAACGTAAAGAAAATTGGTTTAATCCTGATTTTCTTTTCCGGATTGTTGTTGTTTATTTTCTCTGCATTAATCAATAATACCATCCGAATTTCCATTTATTCGCAACGGTTTATTATTAATACCATGTTAATGGTTGGGGCTACTGATAGCTTTATTCGGGCGCCTTTTGTAAAAAGAAGCATCTGGTACGGAATTATTGGAGCAATGGCGGCGAATGCCTTGTTGCTGATCCTGATGTTATCGTATGCTTCGGAACTGACAGGAATAATGAATATGGATGATTTTAAAATATTCGGGGTCGTTTTTGTGGCCGACCTGCTTATAGGTGTTTTAATCTCGTGGGGTTCTACTTATTTGGCTGTCAATAAATTCATCCGGTTAAAATTTGATGAATTGTTTTACTAGTTTGTAACTTTTACTCTAACTTCGCACAAAATTTTTGATCGTCATGGCTAAAAAATATCTTGAAAATATGGAAGGTTTTGCTTTGGGTAAAGAAAACCTGAAATTAATGGTTATTGGGTTTGTGATTATTGTGGTAGGATTTCTGCTCATGACGGGCGGAAAGAGCAGTGGCCCTTCGGTTTTTAATGCCGATATCTTTAGCTTCAGAAGAATTACACTGGCCCCAATGGTCGTTCTTTTTGGTTTCCTTTTCGAGATTTATGCCATTATCAAGAAACCGAAAGCTGAAAAATAATAATCTGTTAACAAGGTTTTTACTTTCATTTGTTCTGCTCATCAGCTGGTTTATGGTTGCCTGAAATTCAGTGCATTGATATCTTTGTGAGATTGATCTTTCTGTTTCTGGTAAACTTTTAGCAAGTCAAAGGGTTCGCAATTGTTGCCTTGGTTTCGTCCTCCACTTTCCTTCAATTTCAACTAATCCATCCGTGTCTGGTTTTTTGCCGATCGAATTGCTATATTTGCGGCCTGAAATTTTGACGGGTTTCAATGTTACAAATCACTTATTTTAAAGCGTTTCAGGATGGGAAAATCCATGCGGGAGTATGATTTTCAAAAAGGTGAAATTCTTCTTTTTGACAAAGAACTGGATTGGACCTCTTTTGATTTGGTGCGGAAACTAAGGAATTTCCTTACTCGGAAAACCGGAGTGAAGAAATTAAAGGTTGGCCATGCCGGAACGCTCGACCCTAAAGCCACAGGCCTGATGATTGTTTGTACAGGCAAGGAAACCAAAAATATCGATCAGTTACAGGCCAAAGAAAAAGAATACATCGCCACGATCAAACTTGGTGCAACAACGCCATCGTATGATCTGGAAACTGCCGAAAATGAAATTTTTCCAACCGATCATATCACTTTGGACCTGGTAAACGAAAAGCTCCAGGACTTTATTGGTGAAATAGATCAGGTTCCTCCCGTGTACAGCGCTGTAAAGATTGAAGGCAAGAGAGCCTACGAGCATGCCCGTAAAGGCAATGACATTGTGCTGCAACCTAAGCAAATTACCATTTCGGAGTTGGAAGTTCAACGTTTTGCTCAAAACCAGCTCGTATTGAGGGTTGTTTGCAGCAAAGGAACCTATATCCGTGCATTAGCCCGTGATTTAGGACTAGCTCTCGCCTGCGGGGCTTACCTTACAGGGTTGTGCCGTACGCGGATAGGAGAACTGAAACTCGAAGATGCCTGGCAGGTGCAAAATTTTCTGGAAAATTTGGACGAGATTGAAACCAATTGAATATTGCTCCGTACAACGGGGTTCTGCATTCGAAGTAAATGGTAGAAATTCGTCAAACAATACAATAAAAACTAAAAATAAATATACGCACAGATGAAATTATCAAAGTTTAAATACGATTTGCCCGAAGAGTTGATTGCTCTGAATCCGGCTCCAAACAGAGATGAGTCGAAGTTATTGGTTTTACACCGTGCTACCGGGAAAATTGAGCATAAGGTTTTTAAAGATATTGTTGATTACTTTGGGGATAAGGATGTATTTATTTTTAACGATACCAAGGTATTTCCGGCTCGTTTGTACGGAAATAAAGAAAAAACCGGCGCTGAGATCGAAGTTTTTCTGCTTCGCGAATTAAACCGCGAACAACGTCTTTGGGATGTTTTGGTTGATCCCGCCCGTAAAATCCGTATTGGCAATAAACTCTATTTTGGTGAAGATGATTTGTTGGTTGCCGAAGTTATCGACAACACCACCTCTCGTGGCCGTACACTGAGATTCTTATTTGACGGTCCTTACGACGAGTTCAAAAAAACTCTTTATGGCTTGGGCGAAACTCCGCTACCCAAATTCATTAAACGTGCGGTTACCCCTGAAGACAAAGATCGTTATCAGACCATTTTTGCCAAACACGAAGGTGCTGTTGCTGCCCCAACTGCCGGACTTCACTTTAGCCGCGAGCTGATGAAACGTCTTGAAATAGCCGGATGTAACTTCAGTTATGTGACCTTACACGTTGGCTTGGGCAACTTCCGGAGTGTAGATGTGGAAGATTTGACCAAACATAAAATGGATTCGGAGCAAATCTGGATTTCAGAGGAAGCCTGTCAGATTGTTAATGAAGCCCGGGATGCCAAACACAACATTTGTGCTGTTGGAACAACCGTAATGCGTACCATCGAGAGTTCGGTATCCACGCAGGGTCATCTGAAACCATACGAAGGCTGGACCAATAAATTTATTTTCCCTCCATACGAATTTAGTGTGGCTAACCGCATGATTACCAATTTTCATTTACCACTTTCAACTTTGCTGATGATGGTTGCCGGATTTGCCGGATACGACCACCTGATGAAAGCTTACAAAGAAGCGATCAAAGAAAAATACCGTTTCGGAACCTATGGCGATGCCATGCTGATTCTGTAAAAAACGATACACCAAATTTTAGGTCCCCGTTAACCCGATGTTGACGGGGATTTTTTGTTTTGTCGAACAACTTAACTTTGTACCTTCGTAAAACATTAGATCAGTCACCCTTTAATCCGAAACTTATGGAACCCATTGTATTAACCGACCCCAATGTTCAGCCCACCGAGGAATTGATTTTTTCAATCATTGGCGAGAATCATGTTTACTGGGAACAGCTTGTCGATTATTTGTACGATAAGCATTTCGATATTACTGAAGAATGGCGGTTTTACAACGATGGCAAAAGCTGGTTGTACCGTGCACTTCGGAAGAAAAATACACTTTACTGGGTCGGTGTGATCAAGGATACCTTCCGGGTAAGTTTTTGGCTTGGCGATAAAGCGGAATCTGTTCTTTTGGCGAGTGCCCTTCCGGATAACATCAAAGAAGAGTTTAAGAATGCCAAACGGTACGGGAAGCTCCGCGCTATTTCTATCGAAATGCGTACGGATGAAGATTTGGAGAATGTGGTGAAATTGATTGAGTTGAAAACCAAAATCAAATAAGCCTGTCCACTAAAGCAAAGGATTAATTTTATCCGCCAATACTTGCCTCAATCCCATGTTCCTGAAAAATATCTATAGCTCGTAATTGTGCTTCTTTGGTAGGTTCCTGCAAAAGCTGAAATTCTTCGGAACGTCCGAGTTTCTGGTATTTGGTTTGGGCAATTTTGTGGTATGGTAATAGGTTGACGGCTTTTTTCTCTCCTGAGAGCGCAGCTACAAATTTTGCCGTAGCTTCCATGTTTTCAGTATCATCGTTTATTCCGCCAATCAACGGAATACGAATAGTAATATTGGCTCCGGTTGCTGCCAGCATTTTCAGGTTTTCCAGTATTTTTTCGTTCGGAACGCCTATCCATCTGCGGTGTTTTTCAGAGTCCATCATTTTCACGTCATAGAGAAAAAGGTCAGTTCGTTTAGCCACTTCAAGCAAAATTTCGGTATTCACCAGTCCGGCCGTGTCAATAGCCCGGTGAATTTTTCGACGGCCACATTCGTCCAGAAGCTGAATCAGGAATTCGTGATGCAGCATGGGCTCCCCACCCGAAAAGGTAACTCCACCTCCCGACTGATCAAAGAAAATGCGCTCTTTCTCAATCTCGTTCACGATCTGGTCAACCGACATCGTGTAACCCGACATTTCGATGGCCTTGGTCGGACAAACTTCGGCGCATATTCCGCAAAGGTTACAGCGTTCAGTATCGGTAATAATTCCTCCGGCAGTTAAAGCGAGCGCTTTTTCAGGACAAGCTTCTACGCAGGTACTACAGCCGATACACTTATTGGGCGCATACATTTTTTCCTGACAGGCCGAAATACTTTCAGGATTGTGACACCAGGCACAGTTCAGGTTGCAGCCCTTGGTAAAAACAACCATCCGGATGCCTGGTCCGTCGTTGATGGCGTAACGTTTTATATCGAAGATAAAAGGTTGATTCATTGTTTTTTGTTAGCCTAATCCTGACAGGTTTTCAAAACCTGTCAGGATTAATAATATCAGAAACCATCGTTTTCGGTGCGTTCAATCACTTCCTGCTGAAGGTCAGCATTCATGTCGTTAAAATAGTCGCTGTAACCCGCCATGCGAACCATCAGGTCTTTGTAATCCGACGGGCAAGCCTGTGCGGCAAGCAAAGTCGCCGTATCAACAATATTGAACTGAATGTGGTGGCCTCCCAAGGTAAAGTAACTCCGGATGAGGTGTCCAAGTTTTTTTACATCATCTTCTTTCCGCAACAAACTGGGGAGAAAGCGCTGGTTCAGCAAAGTTCCGCCCGATTTGATGTGATCGAATTTGGTCATCGATTTGATGACAGCCGAAGGTCCATGAGTGTCGGCGCCATGCGATGGCGAAGTTCCGTCGGAAATGGACTTGCCTGCCATGCGTCCGTTTGGTGTGGCACCCATTACTTTTCCGAAATAAACATGACAGGTAGTCGAAAGCATGTTCAGGTGATATTTTCCACCGGGTTTGATGTTTGGTTTTCCGTCGATGGCTGCAACCAGATCGTCGTAAACTTTCACGGCAATCGAATCGGCATAATCGTCGTCGTTTCCGAAGAAAGGCGTACGGTTCATGATGGTTTGGCGCAATACTTCTTCGCCTTTAAAATCGCTTAAAACGGCCTTTAAAACCCGATCCATGCTGAAAGTCTGGTCTTCGAACACATGTTTTTTGAGTGCAGCCAAACTGTCGGTAACAGTTCCCAGTCCGCAACACTGAATGTAGCTGGTGTTGTAGCGAGGACCACCGTCGTAATAATCTTTTCCGCGGCTCACACAATCATCGGTAACTACCGAAAGGAATGGCGCAGGTGCATATTTGGCAAACATGCGGTCTATGTAATTGCTCACGCGCATTTTCAGATCGACTACAAAATCGAGCTGTTTCAGGAAAGACGCATAAAGTTCGTCATAGCTTTTGAAAGTTCGTGGATCGCCGGTTTCAGGGCCAACCTTTATGCCTGTCACTGGATTGATGCCGTTGTTCAGTGTGACTTCCAGTATTTTAGGAACGTTGAGGTAGCCGGTTAGCAGGTAGGCTTCCTTACCAAATGCGCCAACCTCAATACAACCGCTGCATCCGCCTTCGCGGGCATCGGTGAGCGATTTGCCTTGGCGCATCAATTCCTGAACATACACATCAGGATTGAAAACTGACGGATAACCGTGTCCCTGGCGAATAACACGGGTTGCGGCGTGCAGGAATTTATCCGGAGTTTTGGCGCTTATGTGTACCGAACTTCCGGGCTGCAAAATATGCAGTTCCTCAACCACTTCGAGCATGATGTACGAAACTTCGCTGGTTCCGTCGCTGCCATCGCTTTTAATGCCGCCAATGTTGATGTTGGTGAAGTCGTTGTAGGTTCCGCTTTCGCGGGCGGTGATTCCCACTTTGGGTGGCGCCGGATGGTTGTTAACCTTGATCCAGAAACACGAAATCAGTTCTTTGGCTTGCTCGCGGGTGAGTGTTCCATCGGCAATTCCCTGGTTGTAGAAAGGAGCTAAATGCTGGTCGAAATGTCCCGGATTCATGGCGTCCCAGCCGTTCAGTTCGGTAATGGTCCCGAGGTGAACGAACCAGTACATCTGGATGGCTTCCCACAGGTTGCGCGGTGCATTGGCCGGAACCCAGCGACAAACTTCTGCGATTTTCAGGAGTTCGGCATTCCGGGTTACGTCGGTTTCAGTAGCGGCCATTTCTTCAGCTAAAGCCGCATGGCGTTCAGCAAAAAGGATGACTGCATCGCACGAAATGTCCATGGCTTTCCATTCTTCCGATTTATCGGTGGCTTCCGGATCGTTGAGGTAATCGAGCGAAGCCAGGTTGGCAGCAATCTCACGTTTGTAATCCAGCATCCCTTTGCGATAAATTTTTCCGTCCAAAGTAGTGTGCCCAGGTGCGCGCTGCTCCATAAACTCAGTAAACATTCCGGCTTCGTAAGCCAATCGCCATTCCTGTGGAACATGGCTGAAGATACGCTCACGCTGGGTTTTTCCGGCCCAGTATGGAATCACCTCGCGGGCATAGGTATCAATATCTTCCTGACTGATGGTGTAGCGCTGCAATTCGCGGGTATTGAGCACGTTTAAGTCTTCCACACTGTGGCAGGTCAGTTCAGGAAAAGTAGGCACGCATTTGGGTTTTGGGCCACGTTCGCCCACGATGAGCTCGCCGTCGCCAATGTAAATGGCTTTCTTTTGGCAATGATCTAAATAATTGGCAGCACGCAACACCGGGATCGACATTTTTCCGAAGTTTTCCTTGTAAAATGCGGTTTCATGCAGCGCGCGTTCAATCGATAACGATGGTTCGGCTTCAACGCTCTGTTTCCGGAGTTTCTGGATGCGTTCGTTCATTCCCGGACCGATGGGATTGGTTTTTGATTCGTAGAAATTGCCTTCGCTGGTTGCAGGGCGCAAAGGAGTTTCGGTATGTTGATTGATTTTTTCGAACATGAGAAAAGAAATGATGAATTATAAAATCTAAATGATGAATGAAGCCCAAAACTTCAGAAGCTGATGAAAAAAAGGAAGCTCGACTTCTATACAAATACGGAAGTTCAGGAAATAAATCAATTGTAGAACATCAGGCAATTGAATAATCGCCGGTAGGTTTTAACGAGGGTTGTAGTGTAAACAAGTTCTTCCATAACGCACGAAATGAAATCGTTGATTTTGGTAAAACAAAAATAGTGATTAATGGATGCGAAAGAAATATTTCAGATGGAATATTTAGTTGTGCATTAAGCTACTATTCAATCGTGGAAGATTGCTTTCAGGTTATCGACTAAGTCGTTTGTTACGTTTCTGTATTGAAGCATTTCATTTATATTTTAATTTCCTATCTTAGAGGAAAATACGAACCAATGAAATCGGCTTTAACCAGGATTAAAGAATTTTTTGGTGTCACTATATTTAACTTTTCAAAGCGGGACTCAGGAAGAAATACCGAATCCTCCGATCATAATTTGTTAGAGTCTGCACAATGGCAAACTACTTTTGATGCAGTTAAAGATGGTATTTGCATCATCGATAACAACCAGTATATCCTGCGCTATAACAAGGCGATGAGTGATTTATTTCCGGGGAATACCATGAATTTGATTGGGAAACCATGCTGGGCAGTGGTTCACGGAACCGATCACCAGATTGACGAATGCCCGATCAAAAAAATGAACATTTCGTTCTGTAGAGAGAGTACGGAACTAAAGCTTGGAGATCAGTGGTTTGATGTTACGGTTGATCCGTTATTCGGCACGGATAAAAAGCTGGTTGGCGCTGTGCATATTATTCGCGATATTACTGAGCACAGGCAAGCCGAAGATGCCCTTCAGGCTAATTATTCCCTGTTGCGCATTGCCGGAAAAATGGCCAGGTTTGGTGGTTGGGTTCTTAACCTGAGCGACCATGTGGTGATTTGGTCAGATGAGGTGGCAGCCATTCACGAAATGCCCTCGGGGTATTCTCCTTCGCTCGAAGAAGGGATCAATTTCTATGCGCCTGAATGTAGAGAGCGGATTACCAGTGCGATAGCCGATTGTACTGTGCATGGAATTCCTTTTGACGAAGAGCTGGAACTGATTACCGCAAAAGGTAAACGTGTTTGGGTAAGGGCGACGGGCGAAGCGGTTCGGGCCGAAGATGATCAGATTGTTGAGATTCGAGGTGCTTTTCAGAATATTAACGAGCGCAAAAAAACAGAAGAAAACTTAGTGGAATTAAACAGGCAGCTCAACGAACTCAACGCTACCAAAGACAAATTTTTTTCGATTATTGCACACGATCTGAAGAGTCCGTTCAACAGTATAATGGGTTTTAGCAACCTTCTGGAGAGGCAGATTGAAGAAAAGGATTACCGAAGGATTGACGAATATGCCCGGATCATCCAAAGCTCATCGGTTCAGGCTATGGACTTGCTGATGAACCTGTTGGAGTGGTCGCGTGCGCAAACTGGCAGAATGGAATTTCAACCCCGGAATTTAGATCTGGTGCCGGTAATTAATCGGGTTTCCGAACTCTTAAAATCTCAGGCTGCGCAGAAATCAATAACTCTTCAAATGCAATTGCCCGGACACGTATTCGCCTTTGCTGATGAAGCAATGACCGGCACCATACTAAGAAACCTGATCTCGAATGCTGTCAAATTCACGAATCCCGGGGGAAAAGTCCTGGTTTTTATTGAGCAGAAAGCAGATGAGTTGATGATTGTAGTAAGTGACAATGGGGTGGGAATAAAACCTGAAGCGGTTAAACGGTTATTCCGGATTGACGAAAATCACTCTACTTTGGGTACCCAAAACGAGAAAGGAACAGGGTTGGGCCTGATCTTGTGCAAGGAATTTGTTGAGAAACATTCAGGCAGAATATGGGTTGAAAGCATAGCGGGAAAGGGGAGTCAGTTTTATTTTACGATTCCGATAAAGTAATTATGAAAATTTGAAGCCAGTCACCCTTGCGGAAATCAGATTTATTCTTACTTTAGAGCTTGCTAGTGAATTAGTTTCATTACCTCCTGTTTGTTATAAAGGCGGGTTAAATCAGGAAAACTAAAAGGGAAAAAATGGACCAAGGGACTGAAAAATATATTCACTTTATGAAGGTGGGGTATGATCTGGATATTTCGATATATGACCGTTCTTTTCTTGAAAAATCGATTAAAAACAGGATGAATGCCACCTCCTGCAAAACCGACGAGGAGTACCTTTCTTATTTGAGCACTATTCCGGGCGAACCTGCCGGATTACTCTACCAGCTTGGAAACTCGTACAGTGAATTTTTTCGGAACCCGCTTACATTTGCTTACCTCGAACAGGTTATTCTGCCCGTAATTCTTGAAAAAAAGAAAATCAGGAAAGAAAAGGAAATCAGGATTTGGTCTGCAGCCTGTGCATCGGGGCAGGAAGCCTACAGTTTGGCAATACTTTGTGACGAAATGATGGAAAATACGGCTACCGGGGTGAATTGCCGTATTTTTGCCACAGATAGTAATACAGACGAACTGACCCGGGCAAAATGCGGTGAATACCAGGTTGCTTCTTTGGGTAAGGTGCCGTTGAAAAGATTAATAACCTATTTTACCTGGCAGAACGAAACCTATACGATTATTCCCAGGCTTAGAAATTACATCGACTTTTCGGTTTTCGACCTGCTCACCGAAAAAGTTGGATGTCCTGCAGCAAGTATATACGGCAATTTCGACCTGGTAATTTGCAGTAACCTTCTGTTTTATTACGAGCCTGAATCTCAAAAACGTATTCTCGAAAAAGCCGATCATTGCCTTTCGTCGGGAGGTTATTTGATTACGGGCGAATCGGAAAGGGAAATCGCGAAGGAAAACGGGTTTCGTGAAGTTTTTGCGAATGCAGCCATATTTCAAAGAAAATAGAGCATACGAAACGTGCCATGAAAATTACGTGTTGCACATGACATTGAGTATTGGCGAGTTCTCCTGATATACATCGTGACAGGCTATCTGACAATTAAAAAACAAATTATAAACAGATGAAATTAACTAACCTTAAAATTGGTATCCAACTCAGGATTGGCTTCGGAATTATTATTCTGCTCATCGTCTTACTTGGTGGTATTTCGTGGCACCAGACCAACCAAATAGCGCAGCAAACTGCAGATTTGTATGACCATCCTTTCCAGGTTCGCAGAGCTATTGGTGAACTAAAAGCAGATATCCTTTCCATGCACCGGGGAATGAAAGACCTGGGACTGGCTGAAAATAACCAGGAAATAACCCTCTTGTTGCAGGATATTGAAACTTATAAAACCGATGCGGATAAACAGTTCACGATTATTTTCGACCTCTACCTGGGCCCCCGTGCCGATGTTGATCTTGCTTACAACGATTTTGTGCACTGGAATATCATACGCGAAGAAACCATCCTTTTAATACGTGAAGGCAAAAAACTGGAAGCTCTTGCACGAACCCGGGCTAATGGAGTTGGCGGAAATCATGTAAATATTATCCTGAAACATATTCAGGTAATCGACGATTTTGCTGTTGATAAGGCCAAACAGTTTTATACCAGTACTGCCGAACTTAAAGACTTACTGAATCTTCAGCTCGCATTTTTACTGGCAGGTATTCTGGCACTTACCGTTATTATCGTTTATTTTCTGAACCGCAATATTCGTCGCCCGGTTATTGAACTTGCCCGGGTTACCCGGCTTTTCAGGGAAGGGAAAATGGATGCGCGCAGTACCAATTTATCAACCAACGAGTTTGGCCAACTTTCCGTTTCGTTTAACGATCTGGCCGATACGATAGAGACTGAAATGACGTTGAACAGCCAGGCCGCCAGGCTGGCTGGGGTGATGCTCTCCGAAGACGAGGCACACCAATTCTGCCATGTCCTTTTGAGTAGTTTGCTTGAGCATACCGGGGCCCAGATGGGAGCTGTTTTCCTGCTCAACGATGAAAAAAGCAAATTTGAACGGTTTGAATGCCTGGGAATGAGTTCTGATGGCTGCAAACCTTTTTCGGCTACTCATTTTGAAGGTGAGTTTGGTCTGGCTCTTTCAACGCAGCAAATCCAGCATATTACCCGGATTCCGGAAGATACCCGATTCTCCTTTTCAACAGTTAGCGGGCAGTTTATCCCCCGCGAAATGATAACTATTCCGATTGTTTCAGGAGACGAAACGATCGCTGTTATTTCGCTGGCTACCATCAAAAATTTCAGTGAGAATAGTCTGCGGCTGCTTCGTGTGGTACTGAGTACACTTAGTGCCCGCATGGATGGCATTCTGGCTTACCGAAAAGTTGTTGATTTTTCCAGGCAGCTCGAAGCGCAGAACCTCGAACTGGATAGCCAGCAAAAAGAACTGGCTCGCCGGTCCGAAATACTTACAACCGCCAATATCGAACTTGAAGCGCAAAAAAGAGAACTATCGGCTCAATCGAGTGAGCTCTCGGAGCAAAACATTGAACTCGAAATGCAGAAGAAACAGCTCGATGAGGCTAACCGGCTAAAATCCATTTTCCTTTCGAATATGAGCCACGAATTGCGAACTCCGCTCAATTCGGTTATTGCCCTTTCGGGCGTACTTAACCGGCGCCTTGCCGGGAAAGTTGCTGATGAAGAATACAGTTACCTCGATGTAATTGAGCGAAATGGCAAGCAGTTGCTCGCTTTGATTAACGACATTCTGGATCTTTCGCGCATTGAAGCCGGTCGAGAGGAAGTGGAACTCAAAAAATTCAGTATAACCGAGCTTATTCGCGAAGTGGTTGAGATGATTGAACCACAGGCCGTACAGAAAAATATAAACCTGAGCTACTCCGCTGATGGCGATGGGACTGACATTACCAGCGATTACGAAAAATGTCGACACATTCTTCAAAACATAGTAGCCAATGCCGTAAAATTTACTGAAACTGGTGGGGTGGAAGTAACCCTCGAGGTCAAGAATAATCGTGCTTACATTGCAGTGAGCGATACTGGTATTGGCATTGCCAAAGAACATCTGAATCATATTTTTGATGAATTCCGTCAGGCAGATGGCAGTAACTCGCGGAAATATGGAGGGACCGGATTGGGCCTGGCAATTGCCCGAAAATATGCCGAACTGTTGGGCGGAAAAATTGAAGTTGAAAGTATTCGCGGCAAAGGATCGCGTTTTACACTCAGTTTACCAGCTCAGCCGGTCTTGCCCGAAAATGATTCGGTAAGGTACGAAGCCAATTCGCACAGTTACCATATAAAAGGCGGAAACCACTATGGTGCAGAAGACCTGAGTAAGAAAACCATTTTACTGGTTGAGGATACCGAAGCCATCATTATTCAGATGAAGGATATATTGGCAAGTCAAGGTTACGGAATAATGGTGGCACACAATGGCACCGAAGCACTTGAACTGATTGAACATCAAATTCCGGATGCCATGATCCTGGATTTGATGATGCCCGAAGTTGACGGTTTTGAGGTTTTGAGGCGGATCAGAGAGGAAGAAAAAACAGATCACCTGCCGGTCATTATTCTCACCGCAAAATATGTGACTAAAGACGAACTTGCTTTCCTGAAAAACAATGGCATCCTTCAATTGATTCAAAAAGGAGATATTAATAAAGATCAACTTCTGGAAGCTGTATTTCGGATGGTTGTGCCAAAAGTTGAGGAAATTCAGCAGCCCGTAAAGCAGCAAATTCCGGTTGAGGTAGCCGGAACTCCAGTGGTATTGGTTGTTGAAGACAATCCGGATAATATGCTCACCATTAAAGCGCTTCTCGGTAGTAAGTTCACTGTGTTGGAAGCAGAAAACGGCCTGGCCGGGATAGAACTGGCGCGTTTGCACCAACCTCATTTAATCCTGATGGATATTGCATTGCCCGGGATAAACGGCATAGAAGCGCTAAACGTGATACGGAAAACGGATGGACTTGGGCACGTTCCGGTTATAGCCGTTACAGCCAGTGCAATGAAAGGCGATATGGAAAACCTGGTCACCCTTGGATTTAACGCGTATATCTCCAAACCGATAGACAGTGTTCTTTTCGAAAAAACAATAAGTGAATTTTTAGGCTAATCAATCAGGAAGAGAAAAAAAGAAGTTTGAAAGCCAATTTGTATGATGGCTTTGATCCGAAAAATACCAACATACGATGTACAATACCGAATAATAAACGAAATGCAATATGGCAAAGATACTTGCAATTGACGACAACAGGGACAATTTGATTGTGCTAAGTGCTTTATTAGCTGATTCTTTTCCTGATGCCGATTTTATAAGTTCCAGATCGGGAGCCGAAGGAATTAAAAAGTGCATTGCCGAAAAACCCGATGTGGTATTGCTCGATATCCTGATGCCGGAAATGGATGGTTATGAAGTTTGCAGTATCCTGAAATCGAATGAAATAACCAGAATAATACCCATTATCATGGTTACGGCTGCCCGTACCGATAAGGAAAGCCGGATAAAAGCGCTGGAATGCGGTGCCGATGCTTTTTTGACCAAACCGCTGGACGAATCTGAATTGCGGGCTCAACTAAAAGCGATGTTCCGGATTAAAGAATCGGAAGATCGCAAACTGGATGAAAAGGAACGGTTAAAAAGGTTGGTGGCAGAACGGACGATTGCGCTACGAACCGAATTGGAAGAACGTAAACGTACGGAGCGGGCGCTGAAAGAAAGCGAATATTTTTTCAAGGAATCGCAACAGGCAGCATTTGTGGGTTCCTATAAATTCGATCTTGCTAAAAATTATTGGAGTTCATCTGAAGTTCTGGAAGCCATTTTCGGTATCGATGGCGACGATGACCATAGTTTAACCGGATGGCTTGGTCTTGTGCATCCGGAGGATCGGGAAATGATGGCGCAGTACTTTAGCGAAGAAGTGCTGTCGAAAAGGAACCCATTCAACAAAGAATACCGGATTATTCGTAAATCTGATGGCGAGAGCAGATGGGTACTTGGTTTGGGCAAACTGAATTTTGATGCTGAAGATAAGGTTGTTGAGATGATTGGCACCATACAGGACATCACCGAGCGAAAAAAGGCGGAAGAATCGTTACGTGATACCAACGAGTTCAATAGTTCTTTGTTAAAAACGATTCCATTCGAAATGGATATTGTGGATGAACAGGGTAATATTCTGTTTCAGAGCGAAAATTTTGAGCATACATTTGGCCGGGGCGCCATTGGATGTAAATGCTGGGATTTGTATCGCGACGATAAAACACAATGCCCCGGTTGTCCTTTGTTTAACGGAATTGAAATTGGGCGGATTGGGATTTATGAGTCAGCCGGAGTTCTGGGCGGAAGGTTTTTTGAAATTAGTCATACAGGAATGATGTTTCACGGGAAAAAGGCCATGCTCGAAATCTTTCAGGATATTACCGAACGGAAGCAAATGATGCTCGATTTGATTCGGTCGAAAGAACGAGCTGAGGAATCGGATCGTTTAAAATCAGCATTTTTGGCCAACATGAGCCATGAAATCAGAACGCCTCTGAACAGCATCATCGGCTTCTCGGAATTGATGACCGATCCCAATTTTAATGCAACCCAGCAGTTTGAGTTTGCCAAAATGATTAATGTCAGCGGTAACAATCTGCTTTCCATTATCACCGACATTATGGATATTTCGAAAATTGAAGCCGGACAGATTCGTGTGGAGAATGCTGTTTTTTCGGTTGGCCGGTTGCTCTCGGGCCTACAGAGAGAATATTCGTTTAACGCGCTCAAAAAGGGATTGCAACTGAAGTTAGATCAGTTAAACACCACTGAGGATATTTTATGCGAAAGCGACGAAAATAAAGTCAGGCAGGTTTTGGTTAATCTGATTGGGAATGCTATAAAATTTACCAAAGAAGGGGTTATTGAACTCGGAGTCAGGGTAACCAATGAATTTGTACAATTTCATGTTCGCGACACCGGAATTGGGATTCCCGACCAATATCACAACTATGTATTCGATCGTTTCAGGCAAGTTGAGTCAGCCGATACCCGGCGATACGGAGGTAACGGCCTGGGATTGGCCATTTCCAAAAGCCTGGTAGAACTACTCGGAGGTAAAATTTGGGTGGAGTCGGCTCATGGCAAAGGCTCTGTTTTTTATTTTACCATACCAAAGGAAGTCCCTGAAAAAACAGAACATAAAGAATTATGAATTATAGGATAAGGAGGAACGAACGATTATTTGAGTTTTTTCAGATCGGGAAAAACTTTTCTCCGCGAATGTTTCGGCTCGGATTGGTACTTGCTTTGATTATGTATGGTACCTTTGGATATTTGGATTTTTATGCAATGCCTTCGAATTATAGTGACTCATGGGTAATCAGATTTGCTATTATTGGGCCTTTACTTCTCATTGCCTTCGCATTATCATATTATAAACCGGTATTCCGGTACAGCAAAATTATTCTGTTTTTACTTCTTACTATAGGACAATTGGGCATCCTGTTTATGATCGGAATAAGTGTATCTGGTGATCTTGCTTATTATTCCTATTACGCCGGTTTAATTCTGGTGATGTTGTGGGCCTGTTTTGTTTTCCGGATAAATTTCACTACTACCGTTTACATTGCGGTAACTACAGTCTTGTTTTATAATATTACTGCCATATTTTATCAGGATATTTTCTCTTTCCCTTTTGGCTCTGAACAATCACTCGTTCTGCTAAATAATAACTTTTTTCACTGGTGTCTATTAAAAAATGTTAATTCAATTTAAAGTCCAAATGCAGTTGGCAATCGTTATCATCACTGTCATTATTTGTCATAGGCGCCAAGAGTTCTTGAATGGGATCCTTGACCAGCAGGGAATTGCCAAGGAT